>NZ_CP083387.1:3063703-3676443 GCF_020042345.1 Arachidicoccus terrestris | reverse complement strand
ACCCCCAGCATCATTCAATATGATAAAAGCAGTATCCACAGTGATTTTGTCATGGCCGAAAGACGGGCCAGCTTTAAGAAATACCTGATGGAAAAAACCATTCAAGAAATCTTTAGTGGACCACTTAATCAATATACAGACTATAAGTTCGAAAATTCCTGTCTTTCTGCAACCCAGTTTTTAATCAAGAACCAATACACACAACGTGGTTTTGAGAAAATGTTTCAGCAATATTTCCGGTTGGACAATTCTGCCCGGCAGGCTCTATTAAACGCGGTGTATGGCATTTATCCGCTTACATTCAAAGATGAGGTAAAAGCCATACTCCCCTATGAAAGAGATCCCAAACTATTTGCTATTGCTGCTCTCTATGATTACAGAACAGATAGTTCAGTTTCCAATCGTAATCGTTTAATACGACAAATGGAAAAGCAGTTTGCAAACAGTAGTCAAATCCTGCTTTTAAAGCAGTTGAATGCCTATCTATTAAGACACTTGGCTGATCAGCAAACTCCTCCTCCCCCTGTGTTGGAATTATTCAGGTATCAACAACTCTGGAAGCAAAAGACAGTTTATAGTTTTCAACGGTGGGACCGTAACTATAGCGGTCTGTGTATTGTCCAATATGAAGATGGGCATTTTGCCAGGGATGAAAATGGCAAATTGAAGATATTCAGACAACTGGCAAGATCCGGAAGCGGACTGCCTTATTTTATTACTAACGGCAATACGCCACAGGGTGTATACAGAATTGCCGGCGCCAGGGTGTCTATCGATAAACTCATCGGACCCACACCGACGCTTCAGTCCATTTTACCCTATCAGGCTGACTCAGTTTTTTTCAGAGGGCTCCCTTATGACAGCACAGGTACGAAATTAGATAACTATAAAGTTTTACTCCCTCCCTCATGGCAAGCCTATCCTCCAATGAAAGAGAGTTTCTGGGCAGGTGCTGTAGGCAGGCGTTATATTGTCATTCATGGCTCCACGCTGGATGGCAGTTTTTTTGAAGGCTGGTCTTTCTATCCCAATTCCCCGACTGATGGTTGCCTGTCCACACTGGAAAGTTGGGATAGCAAGACCGGAGGCATCAATCAAAGCGATCAGTTAAGCCTTGTCAATACTTTTTTAAAAACACCGGGAAGAATGGGTTTATTGGAGGTGATCAATCTTGACAATCAGAAAAAAAATGTAACGCCTGAAGAAATCATTGCACTAGTAGATCAGTTTGAGCACAGCAGATAACAGTTCCTCGTGCTTTCAACAAGACTCAAAAAAGCCTGAAACATAAAAATTGCATGTTTCAGGCTTTTTTGAGTCATAATAATTTCAAATTATAAGGGTTTCAGCTAACCAACCGTCTCTTAGACTTCATTGTTTATGAAGCAAACGCTGTTTAAAAAGGAAGGTCATCAGCCCCTTCCCCAGCTGCTCCACCTATGGAGCCGCCGTCACTGGTATTGCCGCTTTCCTGCTGACCGTAACCGCCGCTATTACTATCGGAGCCAATATTACCGGAAGATCCACCAGGCATCGCATCCTGGCCATAGTTATCATTAGGTCTGGAGCCTAATAATTGAACATTATGAATTCTAAGCGTAAGTGAAATCTTGTTTTCCCCACTTTGAGTTGTATAAGACCGGGTATCTGGCGTTCCTTCTGCATATACTTGTGTTCCCTTTTTAAGGTAAGGAGCAATAGCAGTTTTCTCTGTCCAATAAGCACATTCCACCCAGATAGTTTTAGGTTTCAGTTCCCCCGTTGTACTATCCCGATATCTTTCCGTGTGGGCAACACTAAAATTTATAACAGTTCGGCCGTTCACATTATTAACCGTGCAGTCCCGGCCCAGATTTCCAATTACTTGCAATTTAATCATAAAACGTCAATTAAAATTTCGTGGCAAATATGTTTGCAGCAATATACATTTTTTTGCGAGAAAACGTATATAACACGGTAAAAATTGATAAAGCGCCACTTTTATGCCAAAATCGAGGTTACAACCTAAAAAAACAGGATCCAAACCGGTTTTTGTGCCGATCGGATCCTGATTGATTTGGTTTATTTGCTTTTATCAGCCCCTGATCCACTCGGATCAGGCTAAAAACTGGCTATACTTATTACAACTGAGATGGGTTATCGACCATCGAGCGAACTCTGGAACTGGGTAAAAATACCTGGACGCCAAAATTCACGCCCAGTGCGTGCTGATAGGAAGTGTTACCACCACCAACAAGACCATTGTATTTTACCAGACCCTCCAGTGCTACGTTTGGTGTAACGAAATAAGAATAACCCGGGCCAAAACCAAAAGCAAAACCATTGGTTGTTGGACCGTCTTTAATATTTATACCTGCAAAACCTGCATTAGCTTCGGCGAAAAACCGTCCATGTTTGAGTAAATTATCTACACCTTTCTCGCCGGGAGACAAATAATAACGTCCCAAAGCCTGGATTCCGTATATAGTAGATTTTGCTGCTACCCCGTTAATCTCCGCGGATTTATTGAATCCAAGATTTACGACACCCCCTACCATAACATTGTCGTCAATAAAATATCCGATTTTAGGACTGATACCTATACTGTAACCCGCGCCGTCGTTTAGCCCGAAATTGAATCCGAATAATCCACTATTCGGTGTTGTGACGAGACCGCTTCCCAAATCAGTACCCAGCATCAGATTCCCTTTCTGGATCTGTGCATTTGTCACTGTTAACGCACCGAAAAGGCCTGCGACTGTTAATACAAGTAATTTTTTCATGTTTTACAATTTAGTTTGTTTGGAATGTAAATACCCAGCTTGCTAATTTTTATGCTAAAATTTCGTGCCAAATTGGCCAAAACCTGGAAAAATGTAAAAAATAATGAATTTTCAATTCCTTATTTCTCAACAATTTACCATGAGGCAAAGATATCTCTTCTTGTTGAATTCTTCAACACGGATATCCAAAAAATATCATAAATCAGAATTATGACAGCCGTGTGACGGACCCATAAAGCTATTTCTGCCAATAATGTTACCTTTGCAAAAATTTAATATTGTGAAAAAGGGAAAGGTTTTGGTAGCTATGAGTGGCGGTATTGATAGTACTGTCGTTGCGCTTATGCTCCACAAACAAGGGTATGAAGTTATTGGAATTACCATGAAAACCTGGGACTATGCCAGCAGCGGCAGCAGCTCCAAGGAGACCGGTTGCTGTAACGTAGACAGTTTTAATGATGCCCGCCAGGCGGCAGTTCAACATGGGTTTCCCCATTTTATACTGGATATACGAGATGAATTCGGTGATTTTGTAATTGAGAACTTTGTTGAGGAGTATATTGCCGGGCGTACCCCGAACCCTTGTGTTATGTGCAATACGCATATTAAGTGGCGGGCACTTCTAAAAAGAGCCAATGCCCTGGGCTGCGATTATATCGCCACCGGCCATTATGCGAACATTCATCAGGGGGAAGACGGAAGGTATTATCTGAGCAAAGGACTGGACGCGACAAAGGATCAAAGTTATGTACTTTGGGGATTGGAACAGGACCTGCTTAGTCGCACACTTCTGCCGTTAGGGGGCTATCATAAAAGCGAGATCCGACAACTGGCAGCCGATTACGGCTATCCGGAGCTCGCCAAAAAGAGTGAAAGCTACGAAATATGCTTTGTACCTGATAATGATTACCGGGGATTTTTAAAGCGCCGGGTGGAAGGTCTGGAGGAACGCGTACAAGGTGGATGGTTTGTCGATAAAACCGGTAAAAAACTCGGGCAACACAATGGCTATCCTTTCTATACGATCGGTCAGCGTAAAGGGCTTATCGCTATGGGACATCCGGTATATGTCACCCACATTGATCCCGATACCAATACCGTTGTATTAGGCGATATCGAAGATCTGGACAAAAGCGAATTAAAGGTGGGACAGTTGAATTGGCAAAAATATGACACCATTCAGGATGGCATGGAGGTACTGGTAAAGATCCGTTATAAGGATAAAGGCACCATGGGTCATCTCTATCAGGAAGAGGGGCAGTTGCGCGTAGAACTGCTGGCTCCTGCCTCCGGGATCGCGCCGGGTCAAAGCGCCGTCTTCTATGAAGGGGATACGGTTATTGGTGGTGGAATAATCAAAAGGCAGGAAGTTTTTACATTTTCCTAAAAAATTATTTGAATAATTCATTATATCCAATTAATTTTGACCCATAAATGAACAACATAAAGAAACATACTAAGAAGATGAAACCGTCTAAACAGGAAGGGTGAACTTGGTATGTGTCACATCATAAATGAAGCCTTCCTATAACGGGAAGGCTTTTTTCTTGTGTTTCAACCGAGGCTTTTAAAGTATATTCTCAGTGTTGTCCGTTTTAAAGCTCATTATATAACAAAAAAAAGAAACAATGAAAGTAGCCGTAGTCGGTGCTACCGGTCTGGTAGGTACAAAAATGATGCAGGTCCTGGAAGAAAGAAATTTTCCGGTAACGGAATTATTGCCTGTAGCCTCTGAAAGAAGCGTTGGTAAAGAAGTCAGCTTCAAAGGCAAAACATATAAGGTGATTGGTATGCAACAGGCAATCGATGAAAAACCGCAGGTGGCTATTTTCTCTGCAGGTGGAGGCACTTCCCTGGAATGGGCTCCAAAATTTGCGGCAGCCGGCATCACGGTTATCGACAACTCTTCTGCCTGGAGAATGGATCCTACTAAAAAGCTCGTGGTTCCGGAGATCAATGCGTCGGTATTAACCAGCGAAGACAAAATCATCGCGAACCCCAATTGCTCTACCATACAAATGGTCGTTGCCCTCAATCCGCTACATAAAGCCTATCAAATGAAAAGAGTGATTGTAAGCACGTATCAGAGCGTTACGGGTACGGGTAAAAAAGCCGTCGATCAGCTCTTTAATGAAAGAACAGGTAAAGATGGTGACAAAGCCTATGCACACCCTATTGACTTGAATGTGATACCGCAGATCGATGTCTTCACAGATAATGGCTATACCAAGGAAGAAATGAAGATGACCAATGAAACGATCAAGATCTTGCAAGATGACTCCATCCGTTTGACCGCTACTGCAATCCGTATTCCGGTCATCGGCGGACACAGTGAAAGCATCAATGTTGAATTTGAAAAAGAATTTGACCTGGATGAAGTTCGCCAATTATTGAGTGAAGCTCCGGGCGTCGTTTTACAAGACAATATTGCCGAAAGTCAATACCCTATGCCGCTGAATGCACATGAGAAAGACGAGGTCTTTGTGGGGCGTCTCCGTAGAGATGAAACCCAACCTAAAACTTTAAATCTCTGGGTCGTTAGCGATAACCTTCGCAAAGGTGCAGCCACCAATGCCGTACAGATCGCTGAATACCTGTTGGCGCAAAAGCTGATTTAGGCGATAAAGCCAAATAATGGCTGGACGGCAATTAGTTTGTTGTATCGTATCAATGCTGTTTATTAAAAAAGTCTATTCCACTCTTAAGATTCTTGCAGTGGAATAGACTTTTTTTGGCATGGTGGTACCCCTATATGTTGTTTAATATTGCATTTTTTAAAAGATTACATCCCCGGCTGAACACTAATATGGGTCTGTAATCACCTGGGCTCTTTGCGTTCCAGCCACCTCCAGCGAGGCCTTTGCGGCAAAATATTATAATGTCGGCTAATAAATTTCTGGATATAATCCATGCCGTCATCAATGCTATCCGTAATAAAAATCAGGTCCATATCGATCGGCGCAATAGTGCCCGCGTCGGCGAAACCTTTCATCAGGTCCACAATCGGCTGATAAAATGCAGACCCGAATAATACAATTGGATACCTGTCAACAGACTTGGTCTGCACCAGGGTCAGGATCTCAAAAAACTCATCCATTGTTCCAAAGCCGCCTGGCATCACCACAAAAGCATACGAATGCTTTACCAGCATGACCTTTCTGGTAAAAAAATGTTCGAAGACTATAGAATCAGTAAGGTAAGGATTTTCGTGCTGCTCATGTGGCAAAACAATATTCATTCCTACAGAAATACCGCCTGCCTCAAATGCGCCTTTGTTAGCGGCCTCCATAATACCCGGACCGCCACCGGTGATCGTCGTAAATTTCATTTCGGCGATCCGCCTGCCAAACTCAACAGCTGCCTCGTAGTACTTTGTTCCTTCTTCCAATCTGGCAGATCCGAATACCGTCACCCCTGGCCCGATATTATGCAGCTTATACATGTTGTACATAAGTTGCCAGGCAACCTTCAGGGAAAAGCCAATTTCCCAGATGCCCCTTTTAGGGCTATCTAAATAAATAATCTTTTTTCTGCGTATAACTTTCCCTTTCATAATGTATACTTTGATATGACTTTGGCTGCGCCGAAGCGATAAAGTCCTGATAACGGTCCATCTTGATATTGTAAACTTATGGATAATATTTTTAATTTTCTGCTTTGATTTTTATTTTATACAATCGGTGCCTATCAGAAAAGTGGCACCTTAATAAAAAAACATAGCAGCCATAAACATTAATAATTGTCAAAATAGGGGTTACTAAAATACGCATGCAAAAAACTATGCTAACGAAACAGGTTTCTCGGTTAATTTATTTTAACAGCATATCATCCTACTTTTTGCTACAACCATTAATTTTCCGAGCTTTCAGCATGGCAGTCATCTTTAACATTGCTGACTACCAATTAAATATTTTGTTAATAAATAAAAGCTGCGTAAAGCCATATTGAACTGGACTGTAAATTTATCGTCCAATAAATATTAAAAAGCAACCAAATACAGTTGCAGTTTAATTTATCAATATTGCTAAGACTGAAAAGCAACCGGCCCTTTGATAAAAGCAGTTTATTAAAAACATTAAATCTCGTGTACTGCAAGTTTCAAGGGAATTATTAACTATTAAAATGAAATAAACCGATGAAATTAAAAAATGTACTGTTTGTTGTTTTTATCAGCGCTGTTACAGCCATAGGTAGTGTATGGGGCTTCAGTAAATACCAGCGCATGCAAACAGCCGGAATTCAGGAAACCGGTAAACTTCCTGCCAACTATGCCAGTTTTTATGATAAATCAACCGCCCCTGCCGGAGCGCTTGATTTTACGGCAGCCAGCGCTTCCGCCACACCTGCCGTTGTTCATATTAAAGTAGAAACCAAAGCCAGAAAAGTAACCAACAATTTACCCAGAAGCCCTTTTGGAGACCTGTTCGGGGATAGCCCATTCGGGGATTTCTTCGGTGGCCCAAGAATTCAGACCATTCCGGGGGAAAGGGCCAGCGGCAGTGGTGTCATCATCAGTGAAGATGGTTACATCGTAACCAATAACCATGTCGTGGCGAATGCCGATAAGATTACGGTAACCACCAGCGATAAAAAAACATATAAGGCCCGTGTTATCGGCACAGACCCCAGCAGTGATCTGGCGGTCGTAAAAATTGAAGCAGACAACCTGCCCTATTTAGTTTATGGTAATAGTGATGATCTGAAACTCGGCCAGTGGGTTATTGCCATTGGTTACCCATTCACGCTGGATGTGACCGTAACGGCTGGTATCGTTAGTGCTAAGGCTAGGGATATTGGTCTGGGCCGGTCTAAAAGCAATGGCAGCTCCACGACGGTTGAATCCTATATCCAGACAGATGCAGCGGTTAATCCCGGTAACAGTGGCGGTGCGTTGATCAATACTGACGGACAGCTGATCGGTATCAATAGTGCTATTGCCTCTCCTACGGGTAGCTTTACGGGATACTCCTTTGCCATCCCTGTCAATATTGCCCGTAAAGTGGTCAATGATATTATTAAATACGGGGCCGTGCAGCGGGGATACATCGGGATATCTTTCGGAGATATCACTAATATGACCGATAAACAAAAAGAAGAACGGAAAATTGCCAACTACAATACCGGCCTGTATGTGGCTGATGTCAGTGAAGACGGTGCCGCTAAAGAAGCAGGACTTCAGAAAGGTGATATCATTACCGCAATCAATGGAAAAGCGGTGCATAATTCAGGGCAGATGTCAGCAGTCATGGGCGACAAAAAACCCGGAGATAAACTGAACGTCACCTATATGCGGGATGGCAAGCAGCACCAGGCCAGCCTGATCCTCAAAAACAGTATCGGTACTTATAAACAATTGACCGCCGACGAAGCCTCTGCAAAGACATTAGGGGCCGATCTAACGACACTTACTCCGGAACAAGCCGGCAAATATGGCATCAGAGGTGGTGTACAGGTCACTAATCTGAGAGAAGGCGCTTTTAAAAAGGCAAAAATCCAGAATGGTTTTATTATCGTTAGCATCAACGGACAGACCGTTACCAAGGCAGAAGAGGTACGTAAAATTCTCAAAGAGAGTACCGGGTTACTGCAGTTAAGAGGTATTTACCCTGATGGAGATGCCATCTACGGCTATCCTTTAAGATTGGACAACGATGAAGATAGTGACAGTGGTAACTAGTAAAAATAATAATTTATGAACGAAAAAAGGGCTGACCTGATGGTTAGCCCTTTTTGTTGACCATTTATCCTACGGATCATACTTCTATCAAAAAAAATATGGATAAACCTGCTATTGTTAATGAAATGGAAAAAAGTATGTTATTTTCGTAAACCTTATTCACAAGGCTAATTAAAACAATTATGGCAATACTTGAACTATCGCATCTTAAAAAATACTATGCCACACAAAAAGCGGTCGATGATGTCAGTTTTTCAATAGAATCAGGGCAGATATTTGGTCTATTGGGGCCAAATGGGGCCGGAAAAACCACATTATTGCGTATGATCACCGGGATATTTTATCCTGATGAAGGCAGCATTCTTTTCGATGGTAATAAATTCGATCCGGAAAATGATATACGGAAAATCGGTTATATGCCGGAAGAAAGAGGCCTTTATAAAAAAATGAAAATCGGAGAACAGGCACTTTTCCTGGCGCGCCTCAAAGGCCTGTCTTATGCGGATGCCATGACCAAAATAAAATACTGGTTTGAACGACTGGAGATGCAGACATGGTGGGATAAAAAAGTAGAAGACTTAAGTAAAGGAATGAGTCAGAAGCTGCAGTTTGTTATTACAGTTTTACACCAACCCAAACTGATTATACTGGATGAACCCTTTAGTGGGCTGGATCCTGTAAATGCCAATTTGATTAAGGATCAGATATTTGAACTGGCCAGGCAGGGTAGCACAATTATCTTTTCCACTCACCGGATGGAACAGGTAGAGGAAATCTGCGATCAGATTGCACTGATCAATCTGGGTAAAAAGGTACTGGATGGAAAAGTAGCCGATATCCGGCAACAATACAAGGAGAACCTGTATGAAATCAAGCTGGATAAAGCCGCAGACCAGATCGCGGCTTCCACGATCTTTGAACCGATCAATCTGGCAGACAATAAGATGATTGTCCGCATACAGCAGGGTTACCGAGGTAATGACTTACTGCGTTATTTCCTTGATCAGGATATTCAGGTACAACATTTCGGCGAAATCCTTCCTTCGCTCAATGAGATATTTATCCGGCTGGTACATGGCACAAATGCAGTTACCCGAAGTTTCCATAACATTTAAACCTCTGACGCGTCATGAATAAAATAATATTAGTTTTAAAAAGAGAGTTTCTAACCCGTGTACAGAAAAAAACCTTTCTACTGGTCACCATCGGGCTTCCCATATTAATATTTGCTATCTATGCGGCGATTATCTACTTTAGTATCAACAGTGGCTCCAGTACAAAGATTATGGTGGTAGACAATGCCGGTTTATTTAAGGACACAATTGCGCCAAATACTAAAGAGATCACGTATCAGTTTACAACTGATGTCAGCCAGTCTGATCTGGAAAACAAAGCTAAAAATAAAACCATCGATGGATATATCGTCATACCGGCTCATGCCACTCTGGACGATAAAATTAATCTGATTACCGGTTCCAAAATCGGAATTATGACCAGAGAATCCATTACCAAAGCGATTCAATCAAGACTGGAAAAACTCAAAATGGATGCCTTACCTGTCTCCCAGGACCTCCTTAAAAAGGCCAAAACAGAAAACAAGGTAGACATCGTTAATATCAATGATAAAAATGATTCCGGCATGCGTGCCGGTGTCAGCTATGGCGTGGGTATATTCTGTGGCATCCTGATTTATATGATCTTACTTCTTTACGGCACTTCTGTTATGCGCGGTGTCATGGAAGAGAAAGTCAGCCGCATCGCAGAGATCGTTGTGAGCAGTATTAAGCCTTTTCAACTCATGATGGGCAAAATCCTGGGCATCGGAGCTGTAGGCCTCTTACAATTCCTGATCTGGATCGTTCTGGGGGTAGGATTGCGTTATTTGTTAATTCCTGTTCTCTTTCCGGAAATGACCCATGCGATTAGCGCTGGTGTGGTGGACCCTAATGCATCGGGCGCAGATATGACAGCTGTTTTTCAGGCATTCAGCACCATTAATTTCCCGCTGATCATTACCATGTTCTTTGTTTATTTTCTGGGTGGCTACTTTATTTATGCATCTCTATTTGCAGCCATCGGTTGCTCCGTAAGCGACGGGCAACAGGATGCACAGGGATTACAGCTGCCTATTACCTTACCTATTATTTTCGGCTTTGTGATCATGATGCAAGCCGTTAATAATCCTACCGGAGGGTTGGCCGTTTTTGGGAGTCTATTTCCACTCACCTCTCCCATTGTCATGATGGCCCGGGTCGCACAGGGTGTACCGGAGGCCGTTTCGTGGTGGGAACTGACCCTGAGCATCGTATTGTTATTTGGTTCCTTCTTATTTACCACATGGTTTGCCGGTAAAATATATCGCACGGGTATCCTCATGTACGGTAAAAAACCTACCTGGAAAGAACTTATTAAATGGGCATTTAGAAAAAATTAATCCGTTAGTTGTCGTGAACAGACTAGATCGCCTTTTTGCAATACTCGTCCATCTGCAGTCCAGAAAATATGTGCCTGCGGAAAAGATCAGTGAAAAGTTTGAGATCAGCCTGCGGACTGTATACAGGGATGTAAAGGCGCTCGTCGCATCAGGCATTCCTGTTAGTCATGAAGCGGGCAAAGGATATTTTATTGTCTCAGGTTTCTTTCTTTCCCCGGTATCATTCACGATGGAAGAAACAAGTGCATTGCTTTTAATGGAGAAAATGGTGCGGGCTCTGGCCGATCAGGCCACCGCCACTCAGTATGGAAGCGCCATGACTAAGATCAGATCCGTCTTGAAAGGCAGTCAGCAAGATCTGCTGGAAGTCCTGGATGCCAGTACTTATTTGCAATTCCATGAAATGTGGCAGTTGCAGGAGAACTTTATTCCCACCGTACAAAACGCCATCGCACATAAGAAGCAACTGCAGATCAGGTACAAAGATAAAAGTGAGCAAGAGAGCCTTCGGCACATTGAACCTATCGGACTTATATTTTACGCATTTGGTTGGCACGTGATCGCCTGGTGTCATCTGAGAACTGATTACCGGGACTTTAAGTTGAACCGGGTTCTCCAGATCAAGCAGCCTGGCACCGACTTTCAGAAAAAGGATCATTTGCCGATCAGTCACTTTATGGATCAGCTGCCGGTTAATTATTAAAATTATTCTAAAAATAAGTATGGGCCGGTCTGACTGCCATAGGGTTGTCAGTCCAGTCATGTTACTTTGCTTTTGAACCAAAAAAAAAATAAAGCAATGGAATTTATCCCTGTATTACTGAAAGAAATGGAAAAAGAAAATGTTACAACAAGAGAAATGCTGTCCCGGATCCCGGACACAATCTATGACTGGCAGCCTCACCCCAAAAGTATGACCGTCAGATCGCTTGCTACACACCTGGCAGAATTGCCTTCCTGGGTGGATATGGTATTAAACACAGACGGGTTGGATTTTGCAACTATGCCTTACAATCCACCCGTTGTTAACCATACAGCAGATATTTTAAACATCTACGACAAGTCCTATGAAGCAGGTCACAGCGCGTTAGCCAAAGCAGACCCCGCCATACTGGAAAAAACATGGACCTTGAGCAACGGGGACAAAGTACTGGCAGCAGATAACAAGCTGGAGACACTGCGCATGGTTTATTGTCAGATTGTTCACCACAGGGCACAAATGGGCGTATTTCTACGGCTGAACAATGTCCCGATCCCACCTAGCTATGGGCCAAGTGCGGACGAAGGCAGCCTCTAGTTACATACCGATGGATTTTTAATCAAAGCCCGGTAACAGCAATTCTTATAACGGCTGTTACCGGGCTTTCTTATTGCTGCACCTGTTTTCCAACTGTATCTTTAAAAACTTATTGCTGAGCGGGATACTCAAAATTCCATTCATTTAGATGTGATAATATCCTGCGCTTCATGATCTCATCTATTTTTCTAACAAGATCCGGATGTTTGTTAGCCTGATTGATTTGTTCGGCCGGATCTGCCTTTATATTGTACAGCGCAATGGGTGCATCAGGGTCATTTTTGGCGCCCAGCCTGATACCCTTCCAATCACCTAACCTTACGGCCTGTTCCCCGTTATGGTGGCTGGCCAGTTCCCAGTACAGATATTCATGGGAGCGCTGCTGCCCTTTGCCTGTCAGTATGGATTCAATGGAGATGCCCTGCGTTTGCACTGCCCCGGCAATACTTTTTTCAGGAATCTGCGTACCGGACAATGAACAAAAAGTAGCGAACATATCCCAAATAGTAGTAGGATGATCTGTTACAGAGCCTGGTTTGATCTTGGCGGGCCAGCTAGCGATCATAGGCACCCGGATTCCGCCTTCATAAACATCTCCTTTAAATCCACGCCAGGGACCGTTAGCGTCAAAATAACGGGTCGGTGCGCCTCCTTCTCCATCAGGAGCGCCATTATCACTTGTAAAGATCACGAGTGTATTGTCTGCCAGCCCCTCCTCTTTCAAGGTCTGCATAATTTGCCCGACATAATCATCCAGCAAAGAGATCATCGCTGCATAGGTTTGTCTTGGGCGGAAGCAGGGTAAATACCCATTATTGGGAGATGGCTTATCATCAAACATGCCCTCATACCTTTTAAGTGCCTGACGGGTAACCTGCAACGCCACATGAGGTATCGTTGGTGAGAATTCAAGGAAGAAAGGCTGGCCTTTATGCTCCTTAATAAACCTGATAGCATCCGATGCCATCGTGTCACAGGAATACACATTACCGCTATATCTGGCGTAATTAGTGATATCATCAGGATCTGCTCCTTTGGGAAAAGATTGATGTGGGGAAAAATAAATATTGTCTAATGGCACCCGCTCTGTCCCCCTCCATAAATGTGTCGGATAATAATTATGAGCTTGTCTTTGTCCTAAATATCCAAAAAAATAAGAAAAGCCGAGTTGCGTTGGTATGCCTGTGGATCCTGGTCCGCCTAAGCCCCATTTACCAATTAACGCTGTCACATAACCGTTGTTTTGCAGGAGTCCCGGAAATGTTACTGTATTATTAGGTAAAGGCATCTGACCTCTTTCTCCTTCATCTGAGAAATCGTATCCACCAATTTCATAATTGTCACGGATATAAGCATGTGCCATATCCTTACCTGTTAAAAGTCCACATCTGGACGGGCTGCAGATCGGATCTGCATAGTACTGTGTAAATTTCAGTCCGTTTTTAGCCAGCGCGTCAATATTCGGTGTCTGGATCCTGGTTTGTCCATAACACCCCAGACTACCATATCCCAGATCATCGGCCATAATAAAGATAATGTTGGGGCGCTTCTGGACACTTTGACCGTAAGTAAAAGTATATAGACCAACCAGAAAGACCAGTCCGCAGACCAGGCCACCTAAACTTCTGAAAAACCTTGCTTGCTTCATCTTTTATACTCTGACAGCTTTTATTAATCAAATGTACCGGCAAAATAGACAAAAAATTTCATAGTTTCGGCAGATGGCCGGAAAATATGACTGACATAATCGATACACTGCCTGTCTAATCTTCTGGCTCCAGCTTGAATATCGCTTCTACCGGCTTATCAAAATATCGCGCGATTTTAAGCGCCAGCAGGGTAGATGGTACGTATTTTTTCTTTTCAATCGCATTAATTGTCTGCCGGCTCACACCAATACACTGTGCCAGTTCTTCCTGCGTGATATTTTTGATAGCTCTTTCTACCTTGAGTGTGTTGGTCATATTCAGAGGCGCTTACTGCGAATGAGCAGGTAATTGAAACGGATAATGTAAAACAACAAGGTTGTAAACATATTGACTGCAATAATATTCAAAAAACTCCACCCATAAAAGAGTAGGTTGCAGAAAAACAAAATTAAATAATTAATGAGTATGGCCCAGCCAAAGGAAGAAAGTCTCAGCTTCTGTATAAACTCATCCTCCTGCTTTTCTTTTGAAAACACCACCAGCAACGCGCCGGCAAGAATGCCAGCAATAAGCACCGTCGTCACGATGTCGAAAAAAACATTTTTATAATAAATATTCACCACATAGGTCAGCGTTTCATGATCATTGATCAGGTACCATTTTAGTAAACCCAATACCAAACAAGGTATCAAAATAAGCCAGCCGATTTTTTTATATCGGTAAGGTAATAATAATTGAGATTTCATAAAGGTAGATTTTTCATAAAAGTAAAACAAACTTTACATTATATCCATTATATTTTACTTTTTTATTTGGCTACACAAAAAAAGCGCGCTATATTCAGAAATTATTTCTGACTACAACGCGCCGTATACTGTATTTTATATTATTATTTACGCTTGCTTCAGATAACTTGGTTAAGCGTCTTTGCCGTGACAGTTCTTATATTTTTTGCCGCTGCCGCAAGGACAGGGATCATTACGGCCGATCTTCGGTCCCGCCACTACAGGTTGCTGTTTAACATGCTCGCTAGGGTCGTAATAATCATTTTCATTAGCAGCATAATCACTACCTGCCGCATCTACTGCTTCTTTGTTGGCGTTAAGCTTGCTTAAGTCCGTTTTCTGCTCATGACCTTCGTGAATCTGACCTCCTTGCTGTACATCAACCGGTATATTGGAATGGGACAGGAAGGTAACTATTTCTACGTTCACCTGGCTATTCATTTTGGAGAATAGTCCAAAGGCTTCTTGTTTATAAATCACAAGCGGATCTTTCTGCTCATATTGTACCGTTCTGACACTTTGTTTCAGGTCATCCATTGAACGCAAATGCTCTTTCCAGGCATCATCAATAAAGCCTAGCATCAGGGTTTTTTCCAGGGAATTCACCAGTTCCAGACCTGCCGTATCCAGCGTTTTCTGCATCGGCGCCAGCACCTGCAATGCCTTTCTGCCGTCGGCAAACGGCACCACGACATTTTCAATTCTGTCACCCTGCGCCTTGCGAATATTTTCAAATACCGGATAAGCTGTTTTAGAAATTTCCTCACGATGACGCTGATAATTTTCAAAAGCCTCACCGTAAAGTTCCTCTGTCAATTCACTTACATTGCTCTTACCAAATGCAGCTTCAGTGATCTTTGTATCGAGTGCAAAATGAACGATCGCGCTCAGGCGGAAACCTTCATAGTCATTGGTCTCTTTATGATTTACGACCAGCATCTCTGCTACATAATAAAATGCACTGTCAATATCCAATGCCAGCCGTTCTCCGAAAAGAGCATGATTTCGTTTGGTATAAATCACAGTACGTTGCTTATTCATAACATCATCATATTCCAGCAGGTGCTTACGAATACCAAAGTTATTTTCCTCAACTTTTTTCTGCGCTCTTTCAATAGACTTGGTAATCATACCGCTCTCAATAGCTTCGCCTTCTTTATAGCCGGCAAAGTCCATTACCTTGGCAATACGCTCACTACCAAACATACGCATCAGGTCATCCTCCAAGGAAACATAGAACAGTGAAGAGCCAGGATCTCCCTGACGACCGGCACGGCCACGTAGCTGTAAGTCTACACGGCGGCTATCGTGCCTTTCGGTACCAATAATGGCTAACCCGCCGGCATCTTTCACACCCTCCCCTAATTTAATATCCGTACCACGACCAGCCATGTTAGTAGCAATGGTTACAGCTCCTTGCAGACCTGCTTCTGCCACTACCTGGGCTTCTTTACCATGTTGCTTGGCGTTCAACACGTTGTGAGGGATCTGCTTTTGGCGGAGCATACGGCTTAGCAACTCACTGATTTCTACGGAAGTCGTACCTACCAGAACAGGGCGCCCGCCTTCGCGATATTCAACAATCTTATTGATGACTGCACCATATTTTTCTCTCTTGGTCTTGTAGACCAGGTCATGCTGATCTTGTCGGATCACCGGTACATTGGTCGGAATGCTGACAACATCCAGCTTATAGATCTCCCAAAGCTCTGCTGCTTCTGTTTCTGCCGTACCGGTCATACCGCTTAGCTTGTGATACATCCTGAAATAGTTCTGCAGGGTAACAGTCGCATAGGTCTGCGTTGACGCTTCAATCTTTACATTTTCCTTTGCTTCCAGGGCCTGATGCAAGCCGTCGGAATAACGACGACCTTCCATGATACGCCCGGTCTGCTCATCCACGATCTTCACCTGTCCGTCCATCACAACATACTCATCATCCTTCTCAAATAATGTATACGCTTTAAGGAGTTGCTGGATCGTATGAATGCGTTCAGTTTTAGCACTGTACTCATTATAGAGTTGCTCTTTGCGTGTCAGCTTGTCTTCTCCTGAAAGCTGTTCATCCTTTTCAACATTTGCGAGTTCTGTAGCGATATCCGGTAATACGAAAAACATAGGATCTTCATTCAGACCAGTCATAGCCTTAATCCCTTTATCAGTTAGCTCAACCGTATTGTTTTTCTCATCAATATAGAACAATAGCTCTGCATCTGCTTTTGGCATTTCCCTCTGTTGGTCGGCCAAGTGGTAGTTCTCCACTTTCTGGAGTTTCTGACGAATGCCGGGCTCACTCAGATATTTGATCAAACTGCTTGTCTTAGGCAAGCCTCTGTGTGCACGGAACAGCGCCAGACCACCTCCGCCTTCTTTTACATCATCATTACCTTCTGCTATTTTCTTTTTTGCTTCGATCAGAAAATTATTGCAGATCTGTCTTTGATGAGCAACCAGTTGTGCCACGCGATCTTTTAATTCAAAGAAAAGTTGTGTAGAGTTATCTTTACCTACCGGCCCCGAAATGATCAGCGGCGTACGGGCATCATCAATTAAAACGCTATCCACCTCATCGATCATCGCATAATGGTGCTTACGCTGTACCATTTCATCAGGATTGTGCACCATATTATCCCTCAGGTAATCGAAGCCAAATTCATTATTGGTTCCATAAGTTATGTCACAGAGATAAGCGCTCCTTCTGGCAGGTGTATTGGGCTGATGCTTGTCAATACAGTCGACCGTGAGACCCAACCATTCATAAATAGGGCCATTCCATTCACTATCACGACGAGCCAGATAATCATTGACGGTTACAATATGTACCCCCTCTCCAGCCAAGGCATTGAGATAAGCCGGTAAAGTTGATACCAGGGTTTTACCTTCACCCGTTGCCATTTCTGCAATCTTACCCTGATGCAGTACAATACCACCAATCAGCTGCACGTCATAATGAAGCATATTCCAGGAAACGGCCACACCGGCTGCTTCCCAACTCGTATTATAAGTAACGTTCTCTCCATCAATACGCATATAATTCTTCTTCACAGCCAGTTGTCTGTCCAGATCTGTCGCACGAGAGATGACTTCGTCACTTTCTTTAAAGCGCCTGGCTGTTTCTTTAACTACGGCAAAGGCTTCTGGTAAAATATTATTTAAGACTTCTTCGATCTTCTTATCGCGATCCTTTTTTAGCTCATCTATTTCACGGTAGAGATTATCCCTGCCGACCATATCTGCAGATGGTAAGGCTTCAGCTGCTTCTTTTTTAGTCTGAATGGTCTGATCGATATCCTTAAGGAATTCTTTGATACGCCCTTTGAATTCCACGGTCTTACTACGTAGTTCATCATTGGATAGGGATTGCAATTTTTCATATTGCTGGTTGATCTCAGCTACCTGCGGCTGGATCTTCTTCACATCCTTTTCAGATTTATTGCCACCGAGCAGCCTGCTTAATATGCCTTTCATTAATTTTTTTTTATAATTGTTTAGATCTCGATTTTTAGCCCGAAAGTGCCAAAATATACCATTATTCTGAAAAAAGCAGTCAAAAACAATGCTTATCACATTTACAGGCCAAATTGACAGTTTTCGCGGTTGCAAATGTAGGGAATAATTTGGGAATTAAAGGCCGTCATACGCCGGTCTTGCAGGGAGATTACGCCCTTTAGCAGCCTTGTCTGGCTGCATCTTACTTTCATTCTTAAAGCGGCCAATTTAACCGTTCATCCAGGGCCTTCTCTGCTAAAATAGCAGTTGTTTGTTAGTAATACCCTGCGTTATGCTATAATATTTAAAGGATTTTAGCGGGTTTTGCCTCCCAGCCTTCGCTTATTCGTTTCATCCCACTTATTAACACAGAAAATCTAACGATAAAAGCAGTCTATTTCAGGAGTTTAGTCATTGGTTATCGTGCGTTCCTAAAAAATGCATCCTGTTTCACTGAAAATAGGGGCTAAATCTTGTCTGATTGAATGCTTTTGGTTACTTTTGCAGCCAAATTGAGAACCCCATGTCAGGCCAATTAAAAGAAGTACGTAACAGGATACAGTCGGTACAATCTACACAGCAGATTACCAAAGCCATGAAAATGGTGAGTGCGGCTAAATTACGCCGTGCTCAGGAGGCAATAACACAGATGAGACCTTATGCGCAAAAACTACAGGAAGTACTGAGTAATATTGTCAGCAGCCTGAGTGGAGAATCTAATATCCAGCTGGCGGATCACAGAGAAGTAGAAAAGGTGTTACTGATCGTTATTACCAGTGATCGCGGCCTGGCTGGCGCCTATAATGCTAATATTGTCAAAGCTGCTAAACAGGCTGCCACTACTAAATATAAGGCCGCCCTGGATAAAGGCAATGTCACTATCTGGAATATTGGCAAAAAAGGATACGAATCCCTGAGTAAGGCTGGCTTTAAAACTGACGCCACCTATAAAGATCTTTTCATAAATCTGAGCTTTGAAAATGTGCAGCAAGCAGCGCAGGCGGCGATCAGCGCGTTTGAAAATAAGACATTTGATGCCATCGATATTGTCTACAGTGAGTTTATTAATGCCGCTGTTCAGCGCTATTCAGTAGAACAATTTTTGCCCATTCCAAAGATCGAGGGTACCGGTGGAAAAAAGAATGTTGATTTTATTTTCGAACCGGCAAAGGAGGAACTGGTAGCGCAATTAATGCCTAAAATCCTCAATACCCAATTATACAAGGCGGTCCTGGATGCTCAGGCGAGTGAACATGGCGCACGTATGACGGCCATGGACAAGGCCAGCGAAAATGCAAATGAGATCCTGCGCAGCCTGAAAATCTCTTATAACCGTGCCCGTCAGGCCGCCATCACAACTGAATTGACTGAAATCGTCAGTGGTGCTGCCGCTCTTCAGGGGTAGGATTTATACCTTAGCCAAAGATACCGGGAGTAGAAAAGGAAGATTTAGCATGGCAAATCAAATCTTCTCCTTATCTTTAGTTATCGACAAATTACAATCTTTTTTAGACTGCAAGTTTTTGACTTGCAGTTTTAGTTTACAATAAGTTATGGAGTTAAGTGAAATCATACCCCACATCGAGGCCCTGATCTTTGCCAGTGACCGTCCACTCACCAGTCTGGACCTGGTAGATCTGATCAACAACGCTTTCGGGTTTATGGAACAGCAAATCACCCTGGATCAGGTAGAAACCTCCCTGGAAGGTATCCGGGAAAAATACAATTCCGACTTTTACCCGTTTGAAGTATTTCAGAGTGGCGGCGGCTGGCAGTTCCTCAGCAAACCCGCCTTCCATACCACCATCGCCCAACTCAACGGGGGAAAATTCCTGAAAAAATTATCTAATGCCGCCCTTGAAACATTATCCATTATTGCCTATAAACAACCGATCACTAAAGGAGAAATTGAAAGCATCCGTGGTGTCAACAGTGATTATAGCGTTCAGAAATTGCTGGAAAAGGAATTGATTATCATCTCCGGCAGAAATGAAGAATTGCCAGGCAAACCACTGATCTATGAAACGTCTAAGAGTTTTATGGATTATTTTGGACTGAACTCTGCCTCTGACCTGCCTAAGATCAAGGAAGTGCTGGCAGAACAAATCGAACCGACCTTGCAACAGAGAACTATAGAAGAAAATGCAGATTTTGGTATTTTCGGCAAATTTGATAACGATAAGCCGGCCGCAGAAAATATAGATTTGCAGACAGAGTCGGCATCTCACGGCGAAGAGCACATGGCAGCGCAAGACATTCCTATTGATCCCGATGATGCCGGGGAATTAGAGCTATCCGACGAAGAAAGCAGAGAAAGCATCCATCAGGCCACTGAACAAATGGATCAGCAATTACATCCGGACCTGAGTTCGATCAAGCGGGCTGATGAGACAATCGCTAACGAAGAAGCATCCGATCCGTCATTTGACAACGAAGATGAAATACAAGACGAGGAACTGGCAGACCTTGAAAAAATCAATGAAGCGGGCGAAGAAGATGCAGATGAAACTGAGAAGGAGGATGATGTTGACCTAGAAGAAGATGAGGAAGATGAGGATCGGTTAAACAATAACCAATCATCCCGATAGTGCTGTTTTTAAGACCTGCTGTCCATAACCGTCAACCCTAATCCGGGCAGTCTACTATTATTAGTATATAATTTTCTCATTAAAGAGTCTACCCCAAATACAATAAATACGAAAAAATGACGAATACAGATAACAGGACCGCGCAGATAGGTATTATAATGGGAAGTGACAGCGACCTGAAAATCATGCAGGATGCTGCTCAGATCCTTAAACATTTTGATGTACCTTATGAGTTGACCGTCGTTTCCGCCCACCGCACACCGGAAAGAATGTTTCAATACGCGCAAGGTGCAGCAACCAGAGGCATCAAAGTGATTATCGCCGGCGCAGGTGGTGCAGCTCATTTACCCGGAATGATCGCTTCATTAACACATCTGCCAGTGATTGGCGTACCAATTAAATCTTCCAACTCTATTGACGGCTGGGATTCTGTATTATCCATACTGCAGATGCCAAATGGAGTACCTGTTGCCACCGTAGCATTGAATGCAGCCAAAAATGCCGGCCTGCTCGCAACGCAGATTTTAGGTACAGCAGATGCTGCCTATGCTGAAAAGTATAAAAAGTATAAGGAAAGTCTCAAAGATTCAGTCCAGGAAAAAATCAATAAACTGGCCGGGGACTGGAATAACGAATTTGATCAGCACTAATCTCGACTGAGCATATTACCACTAGAAAGGGGCATTTGATCCAGTCAATGCCCCTTTCTAGTGGTAATATAATTACGGCACTAACCCAGGATATCGTTCAGTACCTTTGCCAGCCGGAGACCGCCGTCCAGCAACTGTTCATTTAGACGATCAAAGAACAGGTAATTATAGTTATAGCTCAAATTGGAGCCATCAGGTGTTTTGTCATAGATCTCGTCTGATAATTGATGTGATTGAAAGAACCAGTCTTGCAGACTACCAGACTGTATCATAGTAATCTGCTGTTCATTGACTGTGTCAATGTTAGCCGCATATTCAGTATAGCTCCATTTCTGGTAGTCGATTAACTGACTATCCCAGAGCGTGTGCAAGTTTGAGGGATTCCCGAACCAGACTACTTTTATCTTATTACCACCGGCATCCTCACTCCTGCCGACATGCAAGGGCTGATGCAGATCACCCATAAAATGAATTAAAAATCTAAGCGCAATCTGTCGTTGTTCTAAAGGCAGGTTTTTGTTTTTCAACAGGATTTCCATCTCCGGAATCTGGGTATACAAATTTTTGCCCTCCAAAGCTTCAAGATCTTTTATAAATTCATCCTTATCCAGGTGACCGGGAAGATCCACATAATGCCAGGGGCCAGTCTGTTTCCACTTGTCCGTCGTGTCAGATTTGATGAAATCTGGCCAATTAGCCCAGAAGGCAAGTGGCGCCTTACCGATCAGCTTTTCGAGGTTCTTTCTTGCCTTTTTAGACAGGTGTCTTTGCGCAATCTCTGCAATAATCCGATGCCCTGTCAGACCCCAGGCCATAGCAGATGAGGCAATACACATAAATACAATTCCAAAAAACAGAACTTGTAATTTTCTACCTATCATATCTATGCATTTATTGGCAGTTTCCATCCAAATTAACCTCTTAACCTATCCGCACGCTTCAGAAGCCGTATGTCCTTACTAATACCTCTTAGGGCCATTATAATAAAGATGGGCAAAAGAAATACAAATACGGAGGTAAGTGTTAATGTTCCGCTACCCGGCAAAAAATGCGTATTGATCTCTTGATAATAAAAAATAAAAAGAGCAATGCTTAGCAACAAATCTACTATCGTCAGCATTAACTGCTGCTTGCGGTTCTTAAACATAAATATAGCGATCAGGCTGACCACCAAAATAACAATTGTCGTGGCAAAAACAAGAATGGAAGGATTGTGTCCGTTTAAAATAATCTGTGGATGTTGTACGCCTTCGTTCATCCAGGTACCAACATAAAAACCGAATTTCAGGGAAAGGGCAGCCAGTATCACCACTACCAGCAGCCAAAAAGACTGAATGCGCTGAATCATAGGAATATATTTTTGATAGCCATCTGATTAATAATAGGACTAGTTACACCACTAAAGGTACTATTTCTATCCGGATGGTCATTGATTTTTAAAGGATTAAATTATAGCTGCAGCCAGAAAGCCATTGTTACATCCGAAATGTTACCTGCGTTTGAGTCCCCCCATACCGCCCATCATGCCGGCCATTGGCATTTTATTCATCATTTTCATCATCTGACGCATCTGATCGAACTGTTTCATAAAGGCGTTTACCTCCTGGAGTTCCTTACCGGCGCCCTTAGCGATACGTTGCCGGCGGGACGGGTCAATAGTATCGGGATTGGCTCTTTCAAAAGGCGTCATGGAATTGATGATCGCTTCCACGCCTTTGAAAGCATCATCACTGATGTCGACATCCTTCATAGCCTTACCGACCCCGGGCAACATCCCCATGATATCTTTTAAATTACCCATACGCTTGATTGTTTGCAATTGGTCGATAAAATCCTGAAAATCAAACTGATTTTTCCGAATTTTCTTTTCCAGTTTTTTGGCTTTTTCTTCATCATATTGTTCCTGAGCCTTCTCAACCAGGGAAGTAATATCTCCCATACCCAGAATACGCTGCGCCATCCTGTCCGGATAGAATACGTCCAGCGTATCCATTTTTTCACCGCTGCTGACAAACTTAATGGGCTTATTTACCGTGTACTTAATACTGAGAGCCGCCCCACCCCGGGTATCTCCATCCAATTTCGTCAATACAACACCACTGAAATCCAAGCGATCATTAAAGGCTTTGGCCGTATTGACAGCGTCCTGACCCGTCATGGAATCCACGACAAAAAGAATTTCGTTGGGGTTGATGGCTTGTTTAATATTAGCGACCTCCGTCATCATGACTTCATCAACAGCCAGACGGCCGGCCGTATCTATAATAATGACATTCTTCGCGTGTTCCTTTGCATACGCGAGGGCATTTTTGGCGATAGAAACAGCGTCCTTGTTCTCCCTTTCACTAAACACCTCCACGCCTACTTGCTCTCCTAATACATGAAGTTGGTCAATCGCCGCAGGACGATATATATCAGCCGCTACGAGTAAGGGCCTCTTTCCCTTCTTGGTTTTCAAATAGTTAGATAATTTACCGGAAAAAGTGGTCTTACCGCTACCTTGCAGGCCCGCAATCAAAATAATGGTCGGATTAGCCGTGGTCTCAAAACTGGCCTCGGTACCGCCCATTAATTCAGTTAATTCATCCTGGACAATTTTTACCATTAACTGCCCCGGGCTGATCGCATTAATGACCTTCTCCCCTGTCGCCTTTGCTTTGACTTTATCAGTGAACTCCTTGGCTATCTTATAGTTAACGTCCGCATCCAATAGAGCTCGGCGGATATCTTTAACTGTATTGGCGATATTTAATTCAGAGATCCTTGCCTCGCCCTTGAGGTTTTTAAATGCCGATTCCAGGCGGTCCGATAAATTATTAAACATACTTTAGTCGTATTTTCAACGTAATTGAATATTCATGTGATTAATGGCGGCAAAAATAGGAAAATAAAACAAAAACAGAATGCATACCAACACCATTATGTTTCCTATGTCAGCATACATAATTACTCGTTAATACCGCCAGGCCAAATAACCAGATATCCCTGCTTCTCATCTGACAGGCTAAATGGTGTTAAAATATCCCGTGAAATTAACATTGAATTGAATCAATTTTATTACCTTTGCGCCTTAAAAACCGCTTAAAAGCTAAATTCAGCTTGTTTCGGGCAGTTTTTTGAACACAATCTATAAAACAAAAATTATATGGCGGATTTAAAATTACAGCGCAATTTCGGTATTGCTGCGCATATCGATGCCGGTAAAACCACTACTACTGAGCGTATTTTGCGTTACACTGGTATGATTCACAGAATCGGTGAAGTTCATGATGGTGGTGCAACCACTGACTGGATGGAACAGGAAAAAGAAAGGGGCATTACCATTACCTCTGCAGCAGTTAGCTGTCAGTGGCCTTTTCCAACCGATAATGGTCAGCCTACTGCAGCAACCAAAAAATACGGCTTCAATATCATCGATACCCCAGGCCACGTAGACTTTACTGTAGAGGTAGAACGTTCTATGCGCGTACTGGATGGTCTGATTGCCCTTTTCTCCGCCGTTGATGGTGTGGAACCTCAATCTGAAACTGTTTGGCGTCAGGCTAACCGCTATAAAGTGCCCCGTATCGGTTTTGTAAACAAAATGGACCGTTCCGGTGCAGACTTCCTGAATGTTGTGCATCAGGTTAAAGAAATGCTGGGAGCCAATGCAGTTCCACTGCAGCTGCCTATCGGAGCTGAAGATAATTTTAAAGGTGTAGTAGACCTGATCAAAAATATTGGTATTATCTGGGATGACTCTACTGAAGGTATGACCTATACTGAGGTGCCCATTCCGGAAGATATGATAGAGGAAGTAGAACACTGGCGTGCACAGCTGATCGAATCCGTTGCTGAGTATGATGAGTCATTAATGGAAAAATTCTTTGATGACCCTAACAGCATCAGCGAAGATGAGATCCATGAAGCGATCAGAAAAGCCTGTATCGATTTGAGTATTATTCCGATGATGTGTGGTTCTTCCTTTAAAAATAAAGGCGTACAGACAGCATTGGATGCCGTTTGTCGCTACCTGCCTTCTCCTGCCGATATCGAAGCTATCGAAGGACACGATCCCAACGATCCTGAAAAAGTATTGGTACGTAAGCCCAGCGCGAAAGAACCATTTGCAGCCCTGGCATTCAAAATCATGACTGACCCATTTGTCGGCCGCCTGGCATTCTTCCGTGTCTATTCCGGTCATCTGGACGCGGGATCTTATGTGCTGAATGTAAGAAGCGGTAAGAATGAGCGTATCAGCCGTATCATGAAAATGTTTGCCAACAAACAAAACCCCGTTGACTTTATCGAAGCAGGTGATATCGGAGCTGCGGTTGGATTTAAAGAAATCAAAACCGGTGATACTCTTTGTGATGAGAAACATCCGATCGTTCTGGAAAACATGTTTATACCTGAACCGGTAATCGCTATTGCCATCGAACCTAAAACACAGGCTGACGTGGATAAGATGGGTATGGCTATCGCTAAACTGGTAGAAGAAGACCCTACCTTGCGCGTAAATACAGATGAAGATACTGGCCAGACTATCCTGCGTGGTATGGGTGAGCTTCACCTGGAGATCATCATCGATCGTCTGAGAAGAGAGTTTAAAGTAGAAGTTAATCAGGGGAATCCTCAGGTGGCTTATAAAGAGACTTTCCAGTCTACGATCCAGCATCGTGAGGTACTGAAGAAACAATCCGGTGGTCGCGGTAAATTCGCGGATATCCAGTTTGAGATCGGGCCTGCAGAACAAGAGTGGATGAAAGAAAATGAAGGTAAACACTTCCAGTTCGTGAATAATATTGTGGGCGGATCTATTCCTCGTGAATTTATTCCTGCGATCCAGAAAGGTTTTGAAACTGCAATGACAACAGGAGTTCTGGCCGGTTATCCGGTGGACAACATGAAGATACGCATCTTTGATGGTAGCTTCCACAACGTAGACTCTGATGCCATGTCATTTGAGCTTTGTGCGAAAGCCGGGTTCCGTGAAGCCGGTCGTAAAGCAAAACCAGTACTACTGGAGCCGATCATGAAAGTTGAGGTTACGACACCGGATCAGTACATGGGTGATGTTACAGGTGACCTGAACCGCCGTCGTGGGCTGATGGAAGGAATGGATACCCGTGGTAATGCACAGGTGATCAAAGCGAAAGTTCCGCTGAGTGAAATGTTTGGTTATGTAACACAACTGCGTTCACTGTCCTCCGGACGAGCAGCTTCCACAATGGAGTTTGATCACTATGCTCCTGCGCCTAACAACATTTCTGAAGAAGTGATCGCTAAAAACAAAGGAAAAGTAAAATCCGAGGAAGAATAGTTTTTATTCTTTGCGGGCGTATATTTTAAAAAGCCACTTCTCTATGCATGACATAGAGAAGTGGCTTTTTCCCTTACAATATTCGTGCAGGTCACTAAGCAAAAGCAACGCCTGGACAAGCCTTAATGCTGAAGATACCCTAACTTTGTCATTCTAATTCAACTATGGCCGGCATTTATATACATATCCCCTACTGCAGGAAAGCCTGTCATTATTGCAATTTTCATTTTTCAACAACCCGCTATAATATCAGACAGATGCAGGACAGCCTTATACAGGAAGCCGCCCTGCAAAAAGATTTTTTTAAAAGCGACGCCGGCCCTGTCTCAACCATCTATTTTGGCGGTGGCACACCCTCTATTTTACCCGCTGCCTGGATTGCGGAATTAATTGAATGCATCAGGCAGATTTATCCAGTAGGAGCTACAGCAGAGATTACCCTGGAAGCTAACCCGGATGATATTCATCCGGAAACACTTCAAAACTGGCAGCAGGCAGGAATTAACCGGTTAAGCATCGGTGTACAGTCTTTTATAGACAAAGATCTGGAATGGATGAATCGGGCCCATAATGCCCAACAGGCTTATCAGGCCGTCGCCGCCGCAAAGCATGCCGGCATCCATGATATTTCACTGGACCTGATCTATGGAACGCCTTACCTTTCTGACCAGGGCTGGCAGGAGAACCTGCAAAAAGCTGCCGATCTGGGCGTCCGCCATTTGTCTGCTTATGCGCTGACCGTAGAGCCCAGAACGGCGTTGTTTAAAATGATTGAAAAGGGGAAACTACCGCCTTTGAATGGCCTCAAACAAAGCCGGCAATTTGATCAGCTTATGCGGTGGGCCGACCTTCAAGGCTTCGAA
The DNA here is from genome assembly GCF_020042345.1 of Arachidicoccus terrestris. Taxonomy (NCBI): domain Bacteria; kingdom Pseudomonadati; phylum Bacteroidota; class Chitinophagia; order Chitinophagales; family Chitinophagaceae; genus Arachidicoccus; species Arachidicoccus terrestris. Next base: position 3,648,947 of record NZ_CP083387.1, on the reverse strand, counting down.
CACTATGAAATCTCTAATCTTGCAGCACCTGGCTGTCGGAGTCGCCACAATAGCAGTTACTGGCAAGGCCTTCCCTATCTCGGCCTGGGTCCGGCCGCACACTCCTTTGATGGATTAATGACCAGAAAGTGGAATGTCGACAATAATCAGGTTTATATACAAGGGATCACTAAGGGAAAAGATGTCTCTACAACAGAAGTACTCAGTCTGGACAACCAGATCAATGAAATGATCATGATCCGGCTTCGGCTCATGGAAGGTCTGGACCTGGGCGCGTTTAGAAAACAATTTGGCGACCTGGCCGGCGCCGCCCTTGTTCAAAAAGCACAGAAAGCACTTAATGAAGGGCAACTTACAATTGAAAATGAGCAATTGATGCTCACCCGCAAGGGGAAGCATTTTGCGGACAGTATAGCAGTAGATCTGTTTGTTTGATTGTTGTAGTCACTAATTCAAAATACCTTCCAAAGCCAGGAATCCTTTTTCTGCAGGCATTCCTTCCCAAAGGATACGATAAATAGTTCCCGCAATCGGTAACTGCATAGCCAGCTGCCTGTTTAAATCATAAATACACTTACTGGCATTATACCCTTCAGCCACCATCCCCAGTTCCAGTTGGGCAGCCTTCACACTATATCCTTTACCGATCATAGTACCGAACATCCTGTTACGGCTATAAAGTGAATAACAAGTCACTAGAAGATCGCCCAAATATACGGAGCTGGCATAATCAGGCGTTTCAGGCAGGTGTCTACAGGCTGTAATCTTCTGGAGGAATGCCACCATTTCGCTGGCCGCATTCGCGATAAAGACGCTCAAAAAGTTATCTCCGTAATCCAAGCCATGAGCCATTCCTGCTCCCAGCGCATAGATGTTTTTCATCACCGCTGCATACTGAACACCAATGACATCATGGTTAACCCGCGTATTCAGATACGGCGTTTCAAACAAATCTGACAATTTCCGGCACATAACCGGATCTAATCCGGAAAAAGTAAGATAAGATAATTTCTCGCTGGCGACTTCTTCTGCATGACAGGGCCCGAGAATCGTATAGACCCGCTCTAATGGTATATTAAACGTCCGCTGAAGATAGTCACTGATCAGCTCTGTTTTCTCAGGAAGAATTCCTTTAACCGCAGATATAATTAATTTTTGGTCGAGAGAATCAGTAGGCAGTATCTCCAATGCCTGCTGCAGATAAGCAGAGGGCGTTGCCAATAGCAGGATATCGGCATTCTGTGCAACAAAAGGCAATGAGTCACTAAAGGTAATCCGGCTCAGGTCAAAAAAGGACTTCGACAAATAGGTCGGGTTATGACCTCTTTGCTGAAAATGTTCCATGGCGGGTGTATTTCTGAACCACCAATAAATTTCTACCTGATTATCAGTTAATAACTTAGCCAACGCTGTAGCCCAGCTCCCACTCCCTACAATACCTATTTTCATTTCTGTCATATTGTGACGGCCCGGCTACGTTCAGATTTTTTCTCTTGCATAGCCTTTACTTCAGGTTTTACAGGCACTTCCGATGGAGCAACCTCGCCGTTTTTGTTTAGCGCTGGCTGCCCACCACAGCCAGACAAGTTTTTAACTTTTCCCGAATAAATCCTGGCGGGCAAAGGTAACGCTTCTTTCCATTCCCCACAAACTGCACAGTTATTGGAGGAAGGAAAGGCCGCTTAACTTAACAAACCGCCGGCCATTCCGCCCGCCGCCCGGTTATAGATTTTGGAGCAACTGCTTCCGGTCCGTCAATTTGAACTATTAATGACATCAGCAGTTAAAAACTGCCCATTTTTCTTTTTCGCCGGGCCAAAATTCCCAAAAAACACAGACATTTTCCTGGTAAAAAAAGACTCCCCGGGTATGAAATAATCTTTAAAAAATAGCAAAAAATCCGGCGGTGATCCTATTGATACAAGGTATTTCTTTTTGCACATAAGTTTGGGGATAAAATCTCCAATTTACTGTATAAAGCCAAAAAATAGTGGATAACTTTATAATATTTGTGCATATTCTTAGGAAAACTGTTAATATCTTTGTGCATTGGGTATGTAAAAATAATCAACTAAACAAAGTTTTTTGGCAATCCCAGCCTTCCTATATTCGCTCATCATAAAAGGTCATTTTAAATTTTTGTAACTAAATTGTTACCAAATTGCGATGACAAGACGGGAGGGTGATATTCCCTAGCAGAAAAGACAACATATACTTAAATTACTTTATATAAATGGACAATTTATCGAATATTAACCGCAAGGTCGGCCGTAAAAAGCCGTCTACCGACATCAATACAATGATGTATGGCAAGGTGCCCCCACAGGCAAGAGATCTGGAAGAAGCCATTTTAGGTGCGGTCATGCTGGAGAAGGCGGCTTTCGATAATGTCATTGAGATTATTCGGGCAGAATGCTTCTATGTTGATGCCCATCAGCGTATTTTTAAGGCCTGTGAAAAGCTGGCACAAAAGAATATGCCAATTGACATGCTGACCGTTGTGGAGGAACTCAAGGCCAGCGAGGAGCTGGACTTGGTTGGCGGTGCCTTTTATGTTTCCAAACTGACGATGTCAGTGAGCTCGTCTGCCAATATCGAGACCCATGCCCGTATCCTGTTGGAAAAGTTCATTCAACGCAAACTCATAGAAATCAGTGGTGAAATTATCACAGAAGCCTATGTAGAGAGTACAGATGTTTTCAACTTATTAGATGATGCGGAGCAAAAGATCTTCAATATCACCAATAATTACCTGAAGAAAAATTATGATGATATCGGAGATGCGCTGGCCAAAGCATTGGAACGCATTGATAAGCTACGGTTACAGACCAATGAGATTTCCGGAGTTCCTAGCGGCTTTGCCAGTCTGGATAAAGTGACCTACGGCTGGCAGCCCAGTGACCTGATTATTCTGGCGGCACGTCCCGCCGTGGGTAAGACAGCTTTTGCCCTGAACCTGATCCGCAATGCGGCTATGCACCCGACTAATCCGGTACCGGTCGCCTTCTTCTCTTTGGAAATGAGCTCGGCGCAATTAGTTCAGCGTGTACTCTCCGCCCAAAGTGAAATTAAACTGGAAAAGATATCCAGAGGTAATCTGGAGGAATATGAATACAAACAGCTGCAGGCTAAAGGAATAAAACCGCTGGAAACGGCACCTATCTTTATCGACGATACAGCCGCACTAAACATCTTTGAGTTCCGCGCCAAGGCGCGCAGACTAGTCAATAAAAATAAAGTCGGGCTGATCGTCATCGACTATTTGCAGCTGATGAGTGGTTCAGGAGACCGAAACTCCAACCGTGAGCAGGAGATCAGTACCATTTCCAGAAATCTGAAAGTATTGGCCAAGGAATTGATGATTCCTATTATTGCCCTCTCACAGTTAAGCCGTGCAGTGGAATCCAGGAAAGAAAGCAAGATCCCCCAATTGAGTGACCTTAGAGAATCGGGGGCGATCGAGCAGGATGCTGATATGGTGATGTTTATATACCGTCCTGATTATTACGAGATCAATAGTAATGAACATGGTGAATCTATTGAAGGAGAAACGTTGATTAAGATCGCCAAACACCGTAACGGTTCCCTGGAAACCATCAAACTCAGGGCTCGGCTTGATATCCAGAAATTTGAGGACGCAGGAGACAACGGCTTTAATCCGGGTAGTTGGCAGGCATTGCCGGCCGGAGGGCCAGGCGGTCCTGGAGATGGTGGCGCAGCCGGTAGTGGCGACGCGCAGCTTTTCATCAGCCGGCCAAGCAAAATGAATGAAGGTGAATTTGACGACGGCTTTGATGCCCCTCCGTTTTAGCTGCAATTCAACATTTTATTAAATGTATTTTTTAGAAAACATTATAAGATACCTGGCCTTACGTTAAAGCTACTATAGAAATATCCCTTAACTTCGAGGGATATTTTTTGTATATTACTTCATTTAATTATAAACCCACTGTACACATGAATCTGCGTTTTGGAAAAAATTTATTTAGGATGCTGTCGGTGTTCATGGCAGGCCTTGCAGCCGGCAGCACTCAATTTGCCAGCGCCCAACGCATCGATACTTTGATTAATAATTACGGTGCTAAATACCCACAAGAAAGAATCCATCTGCATTTTGACCGGCACAATTATGCGCCTAAAGATGATATCTGGTTTAAAGCCTACCTTGTATCGGGCATAATGCCCGATCAACTAAGTAAGACACTTTATGTAGACTTCAGTGATGAGACTGGTAAAATACTGGCCCATGACGCCTACCCTATAGCAAATGGAGCCACCAGGGGGCAGTTTTCGGTTCCCGATAGTATTCGTGGAAATCTGATACACGTGAGAGCTTATACAAAATGGATGCTCAACTTTGACACATCATTTTTGTTTAATCAAGACCTGACTGTAATTCAACCGGCCTCCAAACGCATCAAAGGCGAACCACCAGCGACAGTGGCCAAGTTATATTTTTTCCCCGAAGGAGGCGATCTGATAGCAGGTCTGAACACCCGTGTCGCGTTTATGGCCGAGAATCAGTACGGTCAACCGGTGAAAGTTGCCGGCGTGGTCAAAGATGGCGACGGCAAGGAAGTCGCTACCATCAAACCCGAACATGATGGCATGGGCAGTTTTCACATCCTGGCTAATGCAGATGCCACCTATACCGCTACCTGGACAGATGACAAAGGCGAAAGCCATACCACCTCGTTACCAAAAGTTAAACCCAGTGGAGCTTCTATTGTTGCCAAACCCACTCTAGGCTCTACTTTATTTGCCGTTCAACGTACCGAGAATGCACCGGAAAATTTTAAAACCCTGCATATCGTTGCTACTACCTATCAGCAATTGGTCTATATGGCCAATGTATCATTGAAGGACAAATCTATGGTCAGTGGTGCCATACCTACTGCAGCCTTCCCCAGTGGCATATTGCAGATTACCTTATTTGATCAGGCATGGAAGCCTGTTTCAGAAAGGATCGTATTTGTAAACAACGGTGAGGCTGAGTTTCATCCGGAAGTGGGGTTCTCGAAACTGAGTTTTGATAAAAGGGGACAAAATGAAATTGTGGTAAATGTACCGGATTCTGTTCCCGCCAATCTTTCTGTATCAGTCACAGACGCAACGGTCGGCGCTGACAGCTCCAGCAACCTGATCTCCCGGATGCTACTGACTTCCCAAATCAAAGGCCGCGTTTTCCACCCGTTTTATTACTTCTCTGACACAACGGATGCAATCCGTCAACAGCTTGATCTGGTCATGCTGACACATGGATGGAGAAGGTATAACTGGGATCGACTCATGCAACATGAAGACCCAAAAATCACATATCCAGCCGATACCAATTACCTGACTTTCTCGGGCAAGGTTTATGGCGCCTCTCCCGCTCAAATCGCTGCCAGCGGCACACTAGTTGCCATCACAAAATCCAAGCAAGATACGGCCGGAAGATTTATCATGGTGCCTTTAGAGCGCGATGGTTCATTCAACGATCACAATACCATCTTTTTTGATTCTCTGCAAGTCTATTACAAATTTGCAGGTAAGAAAAATACCATGGAACGAACCGCGACCATCAATTTTATGCCGGATAGGCTTAAATCACCCGGCGAGGTAAAAATGGATATCAATGATATTATTAAGGCCCGGGTTTACGATACCACTGGACTTGCCGCCAGCAGACGGCTCTATGATCAATATTGGGCGGCCACCCATATGGAAACCAACCTGGAAGATGTAAAGGTGACGACAAAAGCCAAGTCGCCGGAAGAAAAACTCAATGATAAATACACCAGCGGGCTATTCAAAAGCGATAATGGCTACACATTTGACGTGATGAATGATATCGCAGCGCAGGGTTCATTTAATATCTTTAGTTATTTGCAGGGCCGGGTAGCCGGGTTGCAGATAAGCAACGCGCAGAGTGGCACCCCAAGTATGACCTGGAGAGGCAGCTCTCCGTCACTTTTTCTGGATGAAATGCCGATCAGTGATGCCAGCCAGCTTTCCAATATCAGTATGAATGATATTGCTATGGTGAAGGTATTCAGACCTCCCTTTATGGGCGGGTTCGGGGGTAGCCCGGGAGGCGCCATTGCCGTCTATACCCGTAAAGGCGGCGATGTACAGAGAGAAAAAGGCGAAGGTATGCCGCATAAAACGATTGCCGGTTACTCTTTAATCAAAGAATTCTATGTACCGGATTACCTAAGCCTCACTCAGGACAGGAGCAAGACAGATGTTCGCTCTACTCTTTACTGGAACCCGCTGATCATGACCACACCCCAGGATCATGAACTGCGTTTTAAGTTCTTCAATAATGATATCACAAAGTCCTACCGGATCATTCTGGAAGGCATGAACAGTGAGGGGCAGTTCACCCATATAGAAAAAGTGATCCAATAGCCTATAAAAATAATTTATAATATAAACTGCCGTCCCATCCCGTGTTCGGCAGTTTTTTTATATTCCAGGTTCATCCTCGTAGAAATAACGAAAATTTATTAAGGAGAAATGCCAGAATTAGATTGATTTTCATTAACTTGTTCATACATTTTTTTAAACCTTAAAACCCGATTAAAATTATGAGTGAACAAAATAATCAGCAGGAGGAAAAGAGCTTCTTTGATAAAGCTAAAGAAGGCCTGTCTCATTTAAAGGACAAGGCTGAAGAAACCTGGGAAAACATTGAAGATAAAGCTGAGGATATTTGGGATGCTACCAAAGAAAAGGCCGGCGATGCCATGGATGCCGTTAAGGAAAAAACTGCTGGTCTCGGTGACAAAGCTGAAGACGCCTGGGAAAATTTAAAAGATAAGACCCAGGAAACAGCAGAGAACCTGAAAAGCAAAATTAATGGCACCGAAGCTGAAGCGGCTGCCAAAGCCAGCGATGTAGTAGCAGACGCAGCCAGCAAAGCCAGTGACGCTGCTAATGCAGCGGCAGATGCCGCCAAAAACGCAGCTGATAACGCCGGCAAAACCTCCCCTTCTGCCTGACTTATCGGTTAGTACATGAGCATAAACCTGCTACAGGGTAAAAAAAGCAGCTATTTTCAGACCAGATTTGAAAATAGCTGCTTTTTTAAGAGAAGTAAACCAACATTAGAATTATGCTCAGTGGGCTTGCTTTATTGGTCTTTCGGGCGATCAGATGGCGCCGTACCAAAATCCTTATTAGGTGTTGCCCCCATGGTGAATTCCAACGTACCTCCACTAATGATATCCTTATAGGTAATGTAAGATTTAGCATAAGGCTTCCCGTTGAGTTTTACGGCCTGAATATAAATATTTTTACCAGTCAGTTCACGTGCAATTACAGTAAAGCTCTTGCCACCACCCACATCAACTGTGGCCTTGTCAAAAAATGGTGTGCCAAAGACAAATATGCCGTTTGCCGGGTTGACCTGATAGAAGCCCAGCGATGAAAGGACGTACCAGCCACTCATTTCTCCACAGTCATCATTACCGCAAAGCCCGTCTGGTTTGTCTGTATAGAATTTTGTAGCGATCTCGTTTACTTTTTCCGCGGCCTTCCAGGGCTGTCCGGCATAATCATAGAGATAAGGTACATGATGCTCAGGTTCATTTCCTTGTGCATACATACCAATCAGTCCAGAGATATCCGGAGAGGCTTCAGCGCCCATATCGCCCTTTACAATAAACAAACTGTCGAGTTTCTTGGCAAATGCAGCATCTCCGCCAAACAGACCGATCAGACCATGTACATCCTGTGGCACCAGCCAAATATACTGCCAGGCATTTCCTTCTGTATAATCGTTCTCTCTGTGTACAGACTGGAACGGGTTAAACGGCGTTCTAAAATGACCATCAGACATGACACCCCGCATAAATCCAGTGGTTGAATCAAAATACCTCTTATAATACTGGGCTCTTTTTGAAAACGTATCATAAATATCCTGCTTGCCCAGCTTTTTAGCGGCTAGCGCAATACTACCATCATCCACAGCATATTCCAGCGCTTTGGATACCGCCTCATTTTCCTTATCCGCAGGGATATATCCCAGCTTCTTAAGATAGTTCAGTCCAAATTCATCAGTATTGGCCGTTTTGACCAAAGCCTCCATTGCTAAATCAGTATCAAATCCGTCAATCCCTTTAACGATCGCATCTGCAATCACAGGGGCTGCACTATAACCGACCATGCAATTGGTTTCATTGCCCATCAGGTGCCATACCGGCAATTTTCCCTGTTGCTGATAAATGGCCAGCATGGATTTTACAAAATCCACGACCCGATCCCTTTCAATTAAAGTATAGAGTGGATTTAACGCTCTGTAAGTATCCCATAAAGAGAAAACAGAATAATTCTGAAAGTCAGCTTTCTCATATACTTTCTTATCAGTACCCCGGTAACTGCCGTCATGATCGTTAAATAAAGCCGGATCGATCATAGAATGATATAGAGCTGTATAAAAAACCCGCTTCTTGGCAGTATCAGGTGTCTCGATCTTTATCTTAGCGAGTGCTTTTCTCCAGCTATCCTGCGCATTTTCTTTAGCGGCCTCAAAATCCCAATGAGGAATTTCCGCATCTATATTGGCAATCGCCCCTTCAGAACTAACCGGAGAAATACCGATTTTAAAGGAGACAGACTTCAGATCCTTTCCATAAGAGATTATACCTTTCGTACGCACGGCTGTTAAAGAATTATTAGATTTAAAAGCAGAGGAGTCAAACACATCCCACCTATTAATTGGTTCAGAGCTGCGGATCGCAAACCAAAGCCTTTGATCATTCGCCCAACCTTTGGAAAAGCGGTATCCTACAAGTGTCGTGTCATTGAGTCGGGCAATATGGGTTTTGACAGGTGCATCCCAGCCAATACCCTGTTCCAGGTCAATGATCACACGGGCACTGTCTGTACCAGGGAAATCATATTTCTGATAAGCTACACGCTGTGAAGCCGTGATCTGCACCTGAATATCATTGTCAGATAGTTTTACGCTGTAGTAACCAGGAGCGACCTGTTCATTGGCATGAGAATAATGTGCGCTGTAACCCGATGTAGGATCTTGCTGGGTACCTGTCATGGTACGAAGAGGTCCCAGATAAGGCATCATCAGAACATCTCCCAAATCACCAATGCCGGTCCCACTTAGATGCAACTGAGAAAACCCCCTTACCACACTATCAGAATAGTTATAGCCCGAACACCAGTCCCATCCCTGGGTGATATTAGTCGGCCCTACCTGAACTGCTCCGAATGGCACTGACGCACCCACAAATACGTGTCCGTGAGCGGCCGACCCGATATAGGGATCCACATATTGCAATACATCGTCCTTATTTACTGACCCTGGGTTGGTAGCACAACTTGCCAGAAAGAGCAAGGCTGCTGATACAATCATTATACGTTTCATGAATAGTTGCTTTTATTATATATACTGTTGACGAATATTGTCTTGTCTCATAACAAACGCCTGTCAGCGAATTTATTCAATTTGCGCAACAGGCGTCGTTAATGAATTTCCTAAAATGTTAATAAAGCGTTATGCCAGTTCTCCAGGCTTTATTTGAGTTCCCAAACCAGTGCACTGGCGCCCAGAATAGCTGCATCTGATTCTTTCAGCTCACTGGGGATAATCTGTACTTTATTTTTATAGATCGGCAACAGATTCTCCTCCATCACTCTTTTAGCCGGCTGAAAAATCAATGCACCAGCCTTACACAGACCGCCAAACAGAATAATTGCTTCGGGTGAAGAGAACATTACAAAATTAGCCAGGGCCTTGCCCAGAATTTCTCCAGTAAAAGTATAGGTATCTCTGGCAATATCGTCACCCTGGATGGCACAGTCATACACCAGGCGACTATCGATTTCATTGTCTTCATAATGACGCAGGATACTGGGTTTATCTGGATACTTCTTGAGTAATTCAAGAGCTGTCAACATGACACCAGTAGCGGAAGCATAGGTTTCCAACGATCCTTCAGCTCCGGTTGACCAATGTTTACGGCCTCCTGGAATGATGATCGTATGCCCGAGCTCGCCGGCAAATCCGTCATGTCCATATACCATTTCCCCATTCACAACAATTCCACTTCCTACACCGGTTCCCAGTGTAATCATGATAAAGTCTTTCATCCCTTTAGCGGCACCATAGGTCATTTCTCCGACAGCCGCTGCATTGGCATCGTTGGTCAAAGCAGAAGGCAGATTGAACTTTTGCTGGATGAGCGAAGCCAGTGGGATCTTCCCCTTCCAGGGCAGATTCGGCGCATATTCAATGTTACCATTATAATAATTGCCATTGGGCGCTCCAATACCGATACCACGCACCAGTTTATCACTGCCAAATTGATTGAGAGCGGGCATGATGGCTGCATATAGCTCATCTATATAATCATTGACATTGTCATGCTTTTTTGTAGAAATAGCCCCCCGGTAAGCGATCTCGCCCCGGTGGTCTACAATACCAAATACCGTGTTGGTACCACCGATATCAATACCAATGGCCATTTGTTGTGAAATAGGAATAGATAACATAGTTGTATTTACGATGATTGCTTTATTGAATTTAACAGGTTCATTGTATAAATTCTTTTTCCGGGTGCAAAGTTAATGCCCGCCGCTGACTTTTACGTCATAATCGATGCCTTGACTTGCTAATATTTTTTTAACTCTCCAGGCATAGAAGGCCAGATAGGCAAAGCAGCATACCGGGATAAAATAGCTGAACTGAATGCCCAACAGGTCGGGAGAGGCCAAAAGCCCCTGGAATACACTCATCACACCTCCACCCATGATCATCATAATCAGCAAACTAGAGCCTTTATTGGTATATTTGCCAAGGCCTGCTATCCCCAATGTAAAAATACAGGGCCATAAAGTGGAACAAAACAAGCCCACGCTGATAAAGGCATAAACACTCACCATGCCGTCAGAGAAAATGCCGATCAATAGCGCAGTTATACCCATGATGCTGAAAATCAATAGCTGACGGGCTGGATTTCCTTTGCTCAGATAATCACAGATGATCAGCCCTAAGATGATGATTACATAGATGTAAAAGGGTGTTACATCATGTTGGGCGATCTTATTGACCAAGAGAAATACACCAAAAGCAATATAAGGCATCAGTACTCTGAGTACTCCTTTTGCTCCCTGAGAGATATCAAAGGCGCCAATAGAGCCGGTCCAGCGGCCAATCATCAGGCTGGCCCAATAAAGCGATACAAATGGTGCAATATTTTCTGTTGCAGTACCCAGATGCTCTTTCATAAACTCCGGAAGATTGGAAGCCGTAGATACTTCCACTCCCACATACAGGAAAAGTGCAATCATACCCAGCACTAATTGCGGGTACTTAAAGACACTGGATCTGTGCAGGATTTTATCATCCTCGGTTGACTCCTCCTCCGCGACCTGTTCCAGATCAATTTTATTGGGCACTTTGGAGAATTTAAAGATCAAAGCGACTAAGATAAACGCAGCCCCCAATACCAGATAAGGGACTTTAATACTGCTGATAGAGGCATGAGAATGATCACCCGTGACGGATCCAAAGATGGCAAAACTGACGATTAACGGGCCGATAGTAGTCCCAAAGTTATTGATCCCTCCTGCCAGGCTTAAACGCTGAGATCCGGTTTTAGGGTCTCCCATGATCACAGCCAGTGGATTGGCCGCAATTTGCTGTAAGGCAAATCCTAAGCCCACTATAAACAAGCCAGATATAAACAATAAAAAGGACGAAGACTGGGCGGCTGGAAAAAAAAGTAAAGTGCCGGCCGCAGATATTATCAAACCTACAGAGATACCATTTTTATACCCCAGATCTTGCAATAAGTCTCTTTTACGGGTCTCACTGACAACCATAAAGATGATTGAGCCCACCGTGTAAGCGAAATAGAAGGCGAAGGAAACCAGTTGGCTATATGCCTGAGAGAGGTGCAAATTTTCTTTAAAGACAGGGATCAGGATGTCATTACTGGCAGCCACAAAGCCCCAGAAGAAGAAAACAATAATCAGGGTTCCGAACTGTCCCCATTGTGTTTTTTGCACCGTTTGGTTGTTTTGCATGAATATATTTTAAAATTTTGTATAATGATGAGGCTAAAATACTATAAGTTTTTAATTTTTTTAGATTATTCTCTAAATAGAAGATCATAGAGCTCTTCTACTTTACCAAGTGCCACCACCTGTATGTTTCTAGCCTGATCGGCAAATCCCTTTTTATTATATTTTGAGACAATGATCTGTTCAAAACCCAGTTTCTCTGCTTCGGCTACTCTTTGTTCGACCCTGTTTACCGCTCTGATCTCTCCGTTCAACCCTACTTCACCGGCAAAACAAATAGTGGGTGGTAACGGCTTATCTTCGTATGAAGAGAGCAAGGCTGAGATCACGGCCAGATCGATAGAAGGGTCTTCTACTTTTAATCCGCCGGCGATATTAATAAAAACATCTTTCATCCCGAACAGAAAACCGCCCCTTTTCTCTAAAACAGCCAACAGCAACTGTAATCGTCGAAGGTCGAACCCACTGACAGTTCTTTGTGGTGTTCCATAAACACTTTGCGTGACAAGGGCCTGTACTTCCAGCAGCAAAGGTCGCATCCCCTCCATACTGGCCGCAATAGCGCTGCCACTCAACTGTTCTGTCTTTTGTGTGATCAGAATTTCTGAAGGGTTATTAACAGCACGCATGCCACTGGCGGTCATTTCATAGATACCTAGTTCAGCTGTGCTGCCAAAGCGATTTTTCAGGGTTCTGAGTATCCGGTAAGCGTAATGGCGGTCGCCTTCAAACTGTAGTACCGTATCGACCATGTGCTCCAGGATTTTTGGACCAGCGATATTGCCATCCTTGGTGATATGGCCAATTAAAAAAACAGGCGTATTCGTTTCTTTTGCGAAGCGCTGAAACTCGGCAGCACATTCCCGGATTTGTGATACTGTACCCGGAGACGATTCGATAATGTTAGATTGCAATGTCTGAATCGAATCCACAATAATCAGCTGAGGCCTTAATTTGCGGATCTCTTTAAAGATCTCCTGTGTAAGCGTTTCAGTGAGTAAATAAAACTGATCACTGTGTACGGCGATTCGCGCTGCACGCATTTTAATCTGTTGTTCACTTTCTTCCCCGCTGATATATAATACACGATAGTTTTGTAATTCAAGTCCGGCTTGTAAAAACAGCGTACTCTTACCAATTCCCGGTTCTCCGGCCACAAGCACGATGGATCCCGGGACAATTCCGCCGCCCAGAACCCGGTTAATCTCCGCATCACTGGTCAGAATCCGAACTTCCTTTTGGGTCTCGATCTGATCCAGTGTCACAATACGGGTATCCCTTCGGGTGCCCGTATTATCGTCGGCTATCTGATAATCTGACCAGCTATTAGGCGACTGACGGCTGCCTGTCTGAATCACTTCTTCTACAAATGTGTTCCAACTGCCACAACTGGGGCATTTACCCAACCATTTCGGGCTTTCATAGCCGCAATTATTACAAAAAAAGGCTTTTTTTATTTTCGCCATATTTATTGCTTATCCTGAGCGCTTTATAGAAGAGCAGCTGTTGATCTATGGATCAAACCCGTGGGGTCTTCATTGTCTTTTTTCGACGGTTCTTAAAAATGTTGCGGACCAGCTACACTACAATTACCCATTGAGCACCGTTTATATATAAAATGAGGCATCGCTCAAAAATAAGGGCTATCCTCTATAATATTTAACAAGATCTCCTGCTTAACAACTTAATTGCAAGTTCTTTACAAATTGTCCCCAGTCCCTAATTGTTAGTTATATACAACCGGCACATCATTTTAAGGCATTCCACTATTAACAATTATAGTCACCTAACGGTCCGTCAACCGCTATCCTGTCAATTCTTTTAATGGTAACCCGTGATCAGAGGTATTTAGTATACAGCTTATACAAAATCTTCCGCTCCTTGGGTGATAATACCTTATCTCCGGATTCCGTTCCGCAGAAATGCCTTCTAAAAGCGACGATCGCTTTACTCACATTGGAAACATCATATCCGATAATACGAAGGGCCAGATATTCATTAAAATCAGCTGGCACTTCCACCCCTGATGTATCCCCATACCAATACCCAAAACCTTTTTCCGCTAGCTTAGCCCACGGAAAATGGACATTAGGATCGTTTTTACGCAGCGGGGCATAGTCGCCATGACCGATAAAATTAGCCTGAGGAATGTCAAACCGCTCCTTCAGCCCCTGCAAAACAGCTATCAGGGCATCAATCTGTTTATCTGTAAAAGGTTCAAAACCATTGTTATCTAACTCGATACCGATAGAACAGGAGTTCATATCCGTAATATTATTCCATTTACCATTGCCAGCTTGCCAGGCGCGAAGATAGTCATTGAGCATATGCTGCACTTTGCCATCTCTGCTAATTACATAATGAGCACTCACCTGGGTTCTTTCCAGCGTAAAAGTATGCAGGGTTTGTTTTAATGAAGACTGTGCGGTATGATGGATAATAACGTATTGAGGTTTCCGCAGATTAAAATTAGTCGTACCTACAAAACTATCGCCATATTCAACATCTTTAATATCTCGCGCTGGCTTCTCCAGGATTGTATCTGCATACGCTGTTGCCAGGCGTTCATAGGTCTGATTAGCATAAGCGGTATCTACATAATATGGGTCCGCTTTGACTGGTTCGGGTGCATGGTCGCCTGCACCGCCCCTTGTTTTGTTATCTGTATGCTTTGGCTTGGATTTTTTACTTTTTTTACCAATTTCTACCGGCTTATCGCCGTTTAAGGCCATATCCCGCTCTGCTTTCAGCCGATCAATGCGCCCCGGAACGCTGCCTCTTGAACAACTGGAAAAAAATAAAAAGATAATGCTCAGGGCGATCAGATTGTACTTCCTCATTATCATCTGGATTCGTTTTAAGAGTTTCTAAGGAGTTTTGCCACTCTTTAGATCCTCCAAAGTAAAGATTTCACGGGGAACCACCTTCCCTTTTTCATTAATTTTAACGGTACAGCATTGGTTTTCAGCATCATGTTCAAAAAATATTATATATTCTTGCTCCAAGGCTGCCTTAAGAAAGTCATTTTTTTCATCCATGGCCAGGAGCGGAAACACATCATAACTGGCGATATATGGCAAAGGTAAATGCCCTATGGTCGGGATCAGGTCTGTAACATACACTAAGGTCTTCCCGGCAAACTTGATATAGGGAATCATCATGCCTCTTGTATGCCCTCCCACGACTTTATAGGAAAAATGCTCCGTAAAAGGCAATAATTCATCTGACCAAAGTCGGTCTGTTTTGCTATCTTTTGAAGTTGCTGTGGGTAAAAATTGCAGTTGCCCGCTCTTTTTCAACGGCAGCAGATTCTCTTCAAGAAAAGAAGCTTTTTCCCGGGCATTAGGATGAGTGGCCCAGTCCCAGTGAAGTTCATTGGACCAGTAAACGGCATTAGGGAATGCTGGTATGAGTTTTCCTGTGGCCTTCTCTCTAATAACGGCCCCTCCGACGTGGTCAAAATGCAAGTGTGTCAGAAAAACATCAGTAATATCCGCTCTTGTATAACCCTGTTTTTTAAGAGAATCGTCCAGACTGTTCGGACCGTGTAGGTAATACCTGCCAAAAAACTTCTCATCTTGTTTATTGCCTATTCCGGTATCTATCAAAATTAATCTGTCAGCTTCATGGACAAGCAGAAGCCGCATGGCCAGATCACACATATTATGCTCATCAGCTGGCAGCACCTTCTCCCAAAGCGTCTTTGGGACCACTCCGAACATCGCTCCCCCATCCAGTTTAAATAAATCTGTCTCTATGCTGCATATTTCCATGGTCTCGTGGATTTGCATTCGCGATTAGGCCTCTTGCATCCATTTATCCCTGTCATCAGGAGAAAACTGCCAAGGCGCAAAATTGTTTTCAATATTCTGGAACATACTGTTCCATTCCATCGGTGCCTTACTTTCTTCCATAACAAGAAAGCGGCGCATCTGAAGGATGATATCTAAGGGTGAGATACTCACCGGACATTCCTGAACACAGGCATTACAAGTTGTACAGGCGTTGAGCTCTTCTACTGAGATGTAATCATACAGGAGGCTCTTGCCATCATTCTCGAAGGTTTTGTTTTTCTGGATATTTTTGCCGACTTCCTCCACCCTGTCACGTGTTTTCATCATGATGAGCCGGGGACTGAGCGCCTTACCGGTGCTGGTTGCCGGGCAGGCTGCGGAACAGCGTCCACACTCTGTACAACTGTAGGCATCCAATAGATTTTTCCAGTTAAGATCAAAGATATCCTTTGCACCAAAGGGTGCCGGCGCTTTACCCTCGCCTGCAGCGGGTTCGCTAACAGCTCTTTCCGGTTCCATCGCCAATAATACTTCCTGCTGGATATCCGGCATATTGTCCATTTCTCCTTTTGGCTGCAGGTTCGCATAATAGGCATTAGGAAAAGCCAGAATAATATGCAAGTGTTTAGAGTAAGGCAAATAGTTCATAAACGCCAGGATACCAATAATATGTAGCCACCAGGCCGTCCTTTCTATACCGATCAACGCGGCATCTCCCATTCCGTTAAAAATGCCATGTAACCCACCGGAAATCAGAAAATGCGTCGATGGCGTATTGACATACTCCCCTACACCTCTGGCAGTCAGGACTGTATCGCAGCTATTCATAATAAGAAACAGCGACATGAGCGTAATCTCTGCAATCAATATATAATTGGCATCATCATGCGGCCAGCCGTTCAGATCTTTGGAAACCAACCTTTTTACCTTGACCGCATTTCTGCGTAGTAAAAAGATCAGGCAGCTGACCAGCACTAATAATGCCAGTATTTCAAAAGCATTAATCAGAAAAATATACACCTCCCCGATACCGGCAAAAAGCCGGTGATATCCCAATAAGCCATCCAAGATAATTTCCAGTATCTCAATATTAATAATGATAAAGCCCGCATACACCAGCAAATGCAATATGGCCACCAATGGATTACGGAACATCTTTTTCTGACCAAGCGCCAATAAAAAAACGTTCTTTATCCGCTCAGATTTGCGGTCAGTTATCTTTTTTTCACGACCGAGGTTAATATTTCTTCTAATTTGTCTGCATTTTTTTGTAAACTGCCATATGGCTACAGAGAACAGCGCTACAAACAAAAATTGCGATACAATATGCATACTTTACAGTTGATGCGCTAAGATAATTGATAATTATGAATGTTATAGCAGATTATAACTGATATATCCATAATTTTAGGCCTTCAAACAGTAACAAAAAAAATGGCCTTAGGAAAAACTCTCACGGTCATTCACTTATAAATATTATTATGGCAAAAGATTTTATTTTAAACAGGAGTTCTGCCAGAGAAAAATTACACCGTATGGCGCTACAGATCGCAGAAAACCTAAATGACGATCATCAGGAACTTACGCTTGTTGGTGTGGAGCAAAACGGCACAGCAATGGCCCGGCAGCTGGAAGGCTTTTTGAAACAGTATATTACAAGTCCTATAGAGATATTAACGGTTTCTCTGGACAAAATACATCCTACAGAGGTAACGCTTTCTGAAAATAAAGACTTTAATGACAAAAGCATAATTATTATAGATGATGTCAGCAATTCAGGTAAAACCCTGCTGTATGCGACAAGACCACTGCTCGCTTACCATCCACGCCGTATACAAACTTTGGTCATGATCGAACGCATGCACCGGCAATTCCCCATTAAACCGGATTACGTTGGGCTTTCTCTGGCCACCACCGGAGAGGATCATATTCGGGTAGAGATTGAGAATGGGGAAATAACAGGCGTTATTTTCGATACGCTGGGTAAGTAGTTATCAAACACTATACAAAAAAGATTCACCTTAAAAATATCAACAAATATGGCGTCAAATACACAGGATCAGGCCCTGATTCAGGCTAAAATAGATAGTTGGCTCAATGGCAACTATGATGACAAGACAAAAGCAGAAATTAAGAGACTGCAGCAAGAAGATCCTCAAGATCTAACAGAAGCATTTTACAAGGATCTGGAATTTGGCACCGGTGGCTTAAGAGGCATTATGGGTGTGGGCACGAACCGTATGAATAAATATACAGTGGGTATGGCCACACAGGGGTTTGCAAACTATTTAAAAAAATCCTTCAAAGGCCAGGAAATCAAAGTCGCCATTGCACACGATCCCCGCAACAACAGTCGTTTTTTTGCGGAAACCGCGGCGGGTGTATTTGCCGCTAACGGCATCAAGGTTTTCTTATTTGATGACTTGCGCCCGACACCTGAACTCTCTTTTTCTATCCGGCATTTAGGTTGTCAAGGAGGCGTTGTATGCACCGCTTCACATAATCCCAAAGAATACAACGGGTACAAAGCTTATTGGGATGATGGCGCACAGTTAGTACCTCCCCACGACGTCAACGTCATGGACGAGGTGTCTAAAATAAAAAATATTGAAGATGTGAAATTCTCTGGCGGTGAAAAACTGATTCAGCTCATCGGGAAAGAAGTGGATGAAGCATATATCAAGATGGTAAAGGGCCTAAGTGTTTATCCGGATGCCATCAGTCAGCAAAAAGATTTAAAAATAGTGTATACCCCTATTCATGGCAGCGGGATCAAGTTGGTACCCGATGTACTGAAGGCCTTTGGTTTTAACAATATCCATATCGTAGAAGCTCAGCAGGCGCCGGATGGCAATTTCCCAACAGTAGTTTACCCTAATCCTGAGGAAGCAGAAGCAATGAGTCTCGGTCTTAAAATGGCGACCGACCTGGATGCGGATATCCTATTGGGGACAGATCCGGATGCAGACAGAGTCGGCATCGGCATTAAAAATCACAAAGGCGATTGGATACTTATGAATGGCAACCAAACCGCTGTGCTGGCATTTACCTATGTAATGGAAGCCAGAAGAGCTAAAAAGATCGCCCGTCCTGAAGACATGGTTGTCAAGACTATTGTGACCACAGAGATGATTGATAAAATAGCTGCCGCCAATGAAGTTCATTGTTATAATGTCCTTACCGGATTTAAATGGATTGCTGAAATGATCCGCGAAAAGACAGGTAAAGAGCATTATGTCATCGGCGGAGAGGAGTCCTTTGGGCTGATGATTGGCGACCAGGTAAGAGACAAAGATGCAGTTTCTGCGGTAGCCCTTCTTTCTGAAATGGCTGCCTATGAAAAGAACCAGGGCAAAACGCTCTATGACAAACTGATTGAGTTATATATTGAATACGGCCTTTTCTATGAGAAACTCAAGAGCATTACCAGAAAAGGTATGCGCGGACAGGAAGAGATCGCTGAAATGATGCAGGCATTCAGGGAAAACCCACCTAAATCGCTAAACGGATCTGAAGTAGTGCAATTACTTGATTATCAACTCAAACAAGGTAAGAATCTACAAACAGGAGCCAACTGGTCCATAGATTTACCCAAAAGTAATGTACTGCAATTTATCCTGGCAGACGGATCGAAAATATCAGCGCGCCCTTCAGGCACTGAACCTAAAATCAAGTTCTATTTTAGCGTGCAGACCACTCTGGCCAAAAAAGAGGACTTTGACATACGCCTGGCAGAGCTGGAAACAAAAATTGATAATATTATCCGGGACCTCAAAGTCTAAAATCGCTCCATAGCGCAGATTTTATGAAGTATCTGACGGTCCCCTATTAAAATTTTATGATAGAAATCAGAAGTGTTCAGGTAACACGCTATGTTACACCGCTCAAAGAAGGTGGATCTCTTCCCGCCATTGCAGAGGCGGATGATGGATTTACGTATGTGGTAAAATTCCGGGGAGCTGGCCAAGGCATCAAAGCGCTGGTAGCCGAATTAATCGGTGGCGAATTGGCCAGGTTGCTCGGCTTTAAAGTTCCTGAAATTGTCTTCGCGAACCTGGATAGTGCATTTGGCAGAACCGAACCCGATGAGGAAATACAGGACCTACTCAAAGCCAGTGTCGGAGAAAACTTGGCGCTGCATTACCTGAGTGGCGCCATCACCTATGATCCGGCCGTTACAACGATCGATACTGAAGCGGCTTCCAGAATTGTTTGGCTGGATGCGCTGATCACTAATATGGATCGGACAGCAAGAAATGCCAATATGCTGACCTGGCAGCGTGAACTCTGGTTAATAGATCACGGGGCGGCTTTATATTTTCATCATAACTGGACAGGACATGATACCAGCAAAAAAAGCGAATTTGCTTTGATTAAAGATCATATCCTACTACCGCAGGCAGCAGAACTGGAGAAAGCGGATCTAATCTCCAAAAACCTTATCACTGCTGAAAAACTGCGTGAGATTATCGACTTGATTCCTGATAATTGGTTAAAGGAATATGACAACCAGTATTCGCCTAAGCAAGTCAAGGATACCTATTTTAATTTTATCTGGTACCGGGTACAACATTCTGAAATTTTCGTAAATAAAGCCATTGATGCAAGAGCCGCTCTTATATGAATATGCTGTCATTCGACTGATGCCTCGCGTAGAACGTGAGGAGTTTATCAATGTAGGTGTGATCGTATATTGTAAAGCTACATCCTATCTGGACTGTAAGTACCATTTAAATCTTGACAGGATACATTGTCTGTGCGCGGAAGCGCTTAATATCCAGGAAATCACAGCGCATCTGGATTCATTTGTTACGATAGCCCAGGGAAAAATATCAAATCATCCTATTGCACAGTTAGACCCGGCTTCCAGATTCAGATGGCTGACCGCCGTAAGAAGTACCGTTATTCAAAGCTCCCGCATCCATCCTGGAAGGTCTGTTGACCCATCGGAAGCTTTCGAGGAGCTATTTGAAAAGATGGTGCTTTAAAGTGGTCCGGTCATTTAACAATAAAGTCCCCGTGTTCTTATAAACACGGGGACTTAAATCTTAAAATCTATAAAGAATCCGCTTACAAATTACTTTAAAGACGGCTTATCTGTTTCCCCCGAACCAGTTATAACAGATACATTCCGGGGCTACATTATTGCAAACTGTTATTTAGTTTATCCACATCGGCCATTTGCCCATAGGGGTCAATTTCTACAGATTTAATGTCTGTGTTAGGCCTACTTAATTCTAACTGATATGTGGGGCTTGTCCAACGCCATTCCGGAGCAAATATCCAAGTGTAGTAACTATTGTCAGCTGGTTTATGCCCATACATCATCCCCAATGGAATATTGTACATTTCCTGCCGACCATCCTTATATGTTACCAGTATATCGAGTGGCATAGGCATCTCTCCTTTACGGATGATCTCGACAACACCATGATTGTTCTGAGACGAGATATTGCCAATAGCATAATCAATTGTTTTAGTCGAGTAGATCCAATATCTTTTATACCATTCCAATTCCAGGCCGCTCACCTTTTCTGCTACGCGGATCAGGTCATTTGGGTTGGGATGTTTAAAACCCCATGTGTTAAAATAACTGAGTAGAAAAGCATCCATATTCTTTTTACCAATGATGTAGCCTAATTGATCATAGAAGACTGCCCCTTTTCCATAGGCAGCAGCTCCATACGCATAATTGGTGTTATAATGATCTGAATGCGTACTCATAGGCTCCTCCAGTTCACTTTTCACCAAATAGTAGTATGATTTATAGCTCTGGTCATACCAAGTGCTGTCATGATGTAACCACCCAAAAATGCGGGTCTGGAAATAGGTAGCTCCCCCTTCATCCATCCAGGGATATAAGCTCTCATTACTTCCCAGAATTCCCTGATACCAGTTATGCCCGAATTCATGTAAAGCTGTCCCCAGACTAGCCCCCTTGATCAGGGTCGCCATAGGATATTCCATACCTCCATCACCGCCCTGGATAAAAGAATAATTTCTATAAGGATAAGCACCAAAAGTCCTTGCAATATATGGATAGACATATGCAACAGAGTCTGCCAGGAGATTCCAATTGGTGTCATCAGTAGCTGATGTTCTTTTATATACAAAATAAAACAGAGGCCCCTTTTCAATTTGCCGCTTTATCAGTTTGTATTGGTTATCCGCCGCCCATACAAAATCATGAACACTATCCGCCTTAAAGTGCCAGGTAGTAGTTGCTGACTCCTTTGGTGGAACTCCAGCCGTCTTTCCATACCCAAACCCAACCTCATCTGGATTTTGAATAGTACCTGTTCCAGCAATTAAATAATTTTTATCTATCGTAATATTTACGTCATAACTGCCCCAGACACCATAGAACTCTCTTGCAATATAAGGATTTGCGTTCCAGCCCTGGTAATCATATTCAACTAGTTTGGGGTACCATTGACTCATACTATAGCGAACACCCTCCTCGTTATCACGCCCGCTTCTTCTGATCTGTTCGGGAACCTGCGCCTCAAAGTCAATGGCCAGATCAGTGGATGAATGTGGCAGAATCGGATTTTTCAGTGTCACCTCAAGAATCGTTTCATGGACAGTCAGCTCTTGCTCTTTTCCATTTATTCTCAGAGACTTTACACGCTGATAGCCTATTTGCTTGTCAGTCAATTTGGAAATCCTATCTCTTACCCGGGGATCCCAATCATGTACAGGTTGCCCCTTTCTATTTTTACCCAATATTATTTTACCCAATTCCCTGCTACGTACATCCATCATACTGCCTGGCTGGAATGCATTCCAATACAGATGTATAAAAAGACGATGAAGGGTGTCAGGAGAGTTATTCCAGTAAATAACTTTTTCTTTACCGGTCACTTTGTTGGTGTTTACATCCATATTTGCATCGATGGTATATTTAATTCTTTGCTGCCACCGCTCTGGTTGTGCATGCAAAATAAGTCCATACCCTACACCTAATAAAAATAGTAAATATCTTTTCATACCTGTTGTGATTAACATATCAATTTTGATCGGATAGACTTGCTAAATTACGCAATTACTACCAACTGTTCTTATTTAAGCAGTGTTTTTTAATGGCCGTTAAAACCTTGCCAGGTCCCATCGCTTTTCTTCTCAAAGCGGATAATATTACTTTCTGCACTCTCATTATTTTCACGATCTACACTCGTAACAGAGACGTAAAACTTCTTGCTGTTAGACGGAATATTACTATTATTTAAAGCAAACTGAAAAAGATCGCCTTTATTATTGCCCACAATAATCTGTTCCGGGTGCTCACCTAACGCTTCGATGGTTCTTCCGGTGTACAATACGTATTTATTAACGATCTCACGTTTAGAGATTTCATTCAGTGCTCCCTGAATTTGCGGACTCCCTCCATTTCCAGCCCATATTTCCGGTGCGTTGGGAGGATTCTTATCAATCCAGAGCATCGGTGGGATTAATGCAGGTTTGCGATAATAATTGTTTTTAAGACTGTCTACAAAGCCATTAGGATTAGAATTAAAAGATTTATTACTAAAAAATAAGCTTCCCTGAACCTTATTCGGGAATTGGCGCAGGAATTTAATTTCATTCGGTAATTCCTTAGTATCAGCCCAGCCCGAGACGTCTCTTTCATCTGCATGATAAACAGCCTGTCCAATATACAAATCTCTTCCATAAGTGTGATGCGCCCACCAGTCCAGCAAAATTCTAAAATCCTGGCCAGACTTCCCTATTTTCCAGTAAAGTTGTGGAGCAACATAATCGATCCAGCCTTCTTTTAGCCAAAGTAGAATATCGGCATACAGATCATGATAATTGGTCAATCCTCTAGTGTCGCTGCCTTCAGGGTCCACATATTTATTCTTATAGATGCCGAACGGACTCACACCAAATTTGACCATAGGTTTGATACGTAAAATCGCATCATGAACCCGTTTGATTGCCGTATCACAGTTAGACCGTCTCCAATCGGCAAGGCTCAGACCTTTGCCATATTTCTGATAGGCAGCGTCATCATTAAAATGCTGGGAAGTCGGATATGGGTAAAAATAATCATCCAGATGAATTCCGTCAACATCATAACGATGCACTATATCTTTTACGACACCGACCAAATAATTAACAGTTTCTGGCAATCCTGGATTAAAAATGAGTTGTTTGCCATATTTTACAAACCATTCCGGGTGTCGCTTAGTAATATGATTAGACGCTACAGAGGATTTTGTAACATCGAAAACCATCCGGTATGGGTTAATCCAGGCATGAAATTCCAAGCCTCTTTTATGGGCTTCCTCAATCATGAATTTAAGAGGATCATAATATGGCTCAGGTGCTTTCCCTTGTTTACCTGTAAGGTATTCACTCCACGGATCATATTGAGAAGGGTAAAAGGCATCGCCAGCCGGTCTGACCTGAACAAAAACGGCATTCATTCCCATTGCCTTGTCCTTATCCAGAATCTGAATATATTCTTTTTTTTGCTGCTCTGTACTTAAACCTGATTTACTGGGCCAATCGATATTAATAACTGTGGCAATCCAAACACCGCGCATTTCATATTTTGGGGGAAGTGATTGGCTTCGCCCTGAAATACATAAGGTTCCGATAAAATAAACAATAAATAAAAACCTTAACGACTGTTGGAATTTTGTTTTTAACATACTTGAATAAATAATACAATAAGGAACAATAATGAATGCAAAATGATAAGTAAAGATGTGTACTCAACAGCACTTATCCGGGTCAGCTCCTCTCATTTTACTGAGTAGGGCGCAAAGCGTAGCCGCCTCCTCTTCATTAATATTGTCACGGATAGGTTTTTCAAGGACACCGACCTTCCCTTTAATGTCCGACAAAAGATCCAATCCTTTAGGGGTCAGATAGACCTCTACCAGCCTTTTATCAATATTTGAGACCTTCTTTATAACTAGTTCTTTTAATATAAGCCGATCGATCAACCTGCTTGCATCACACATTTTCTCCAGCATTCTTTCACGGATCTGCAAAATACTTAATGGGATTTCGCTGGCTTCAACAATACGCATAATATTATACTGTTGTGCTGTAATATCGAATTCATCAAAAAATTTGCGTACAGAATCCATGAGCCAGCTCTCTGTTAGAAAAATGCTTAATCTAACCAGATGAAAATCATTCCTAAATTCAGGGAAATCAATATTTTTAAGTTTGTCTTCCATTATTACTTTATTAATCTTCCCATACAGACAGCCCTTCAGAACAATTTGCACAAATATCAATGTTTTTTCTACCGGCCATCAATTCCCTCCGAAATTGCTTATAATTATCGTTATGCCAAATCTCCTTAAACGACTGTGTTTTCAGGTTTCCCAAACGATGCATGGCATCTTTATCAAAACAACAGGGAACGACTAACCCATCCCAGGTGATTACATTAGACTGCCAAAGCTTCCAGCAATGGTTTTTCATTCCGCTCTTCACCTGCATCTCTCCATTCTTATCCCTTCTATACCGGCTATATTTATCAATAGTAGGTATCAGATTATTAGGATCATCTTGATAATCATAAACTTGCGCCGTTTTAAAACGAACCTGATCGACCCCGATTTCTTTAGCCAATTTTTTTACATCTTCAATTTGATGCTCGTTGGGTTTAACCACTAAAAACTGGAAAAATACGAAAGGAGTCTTGCTATTGAGCTTTTTCTTCCATTTTACGATATTCCTGGCCCCTTCCAAAACTTTTTCCAACTTGCCACCGACTCGATACTGTTCATAGACCTCCTGGGTCGTCCCATCAATCGAAATAATCAATCTATCCAACCCGCTTTCAATGGTCTCTTTTGCCTTTTGGTCGGTCAAATAGTGCGCATTAGTGGATGTAGCCGTATAGATGCCCTTCTCATGCGCATATCGGACCATTTTCAAAAAATCAGGATTCAGGTAAGGTTCTCCCTGAAAATAAAAGATAAGATATAATATTTCTTTATATATATCATCAATTGTATCAGTGAAAAAATTATTTTTCAGCATTCCTTTTTCTCTTGTAAACGCTCTCAATCCGCTTGGACATTCCGGGCATCTTAAGTTACAGGAAGTCGTTGGTTCAAAAGAAATCGACATGGGATAGCCCCATTGAATTGGCTTTTTACGAATTTTGCTCAATTCAAAACTCATCGTGACCTTTGCGGCATTCCAAAAACGCCGAAAAGTCATTTTCTTCATTAAATTTATACTGTCATTCCAATTAAAATACATAACCACAAAAATAATGTTTAAACGTATATCTATGGTTTATTATTGACTTTTTTGCATTTTATGGCTAAATTGGTGCCACTTTAGCAGGGTTCCCATTAAAAATAGCGAAAAATAACAGGTATTATTTTTTTAGGATAATCTCGTTATCTTCGCAATCGATCAATAATATTTACTCTGTGCAAAACAATGAACACCATTATGTTGTAATACTTGCGGGTGGAATCGGCAGTCGGTTGTGGCCCAAAAGCCTAATGGCTAAACCTAAGCAGTTTCTGGATATACTGCATACGGGAAAGACATTAATCCGTCAGACCTTTGAACGGTTCGCTCCTTTTATACAGCTAGACCATATTTTTATAGCCACCACGGAAGAATACGCTGCACTGGCTCATGAACAAATTCCTGAACTTCCTATAGAAAATATTATCCGGGAACCCAGCAGGAAAAGCACTGCTCCCTGTGTAGCTTATATTTCCATGAAACTTTTGGCTAAGGATCCGGATGCGAATTTAATTGTCGCTCCAAGTGACCATATCATAATGGACACTATTGAATTTACAAAAGCAGTCGAAACAGCACTTGATTTTTCCGCCCATTTAAATGCACTTGTTACACTGGGGATCAAACCACTTTATCCAAATACAGGCTATGGCTATATCCAGTATGAAACCAGAGAGGTGGCTTCTGATATCTATAAGGTAAAGACTTTTACCGAGAAGCCCAATCTGGAACTGGCTAAGGTATTTCTAGAAAGTGGTGAATTTTTATGGAACTCAGGTATTTTTATCTGGCGTGTAAAAAGTGTTCTAAATGCTATCGAAAAACATCAGCCCGAGTTATTTGAAGTGTTTGATGCAGAAAGGGACAACTTCAATAAACCGGAGGAACAAGAAGCTATTAAACGTATCTATCCGCTTTGCACCAATATCTCAATAGATTTTGCCATTATGGAAAAATCCGAGAATGTTTATGTAATCCCATCGTCCTTTGGTTGGAGTGATCTGGGTACCTGGAATAGTGCCTATGAGAACCTGGAAAAGGATTACTTAGGTAATGCCGTTACAGGAAAACACATCGTAGTTATTGATGCTACGAAA
The DNA here is from genome assembly GCF_020042345.1 of Arachidicoccus terrestris. Taxonomy (NCBI): domain Bacteria; kingdom Pseudomonadati; phylum Bacteroidota; class Chitinophagia; order Chitinophagales; family Chitinophagaceae; genus Arachidicoccus; species Arachidicoccus terrestris. Next base: position 3,621,793 of record NZ_CP083387.1, on the reverse strand, counting down.
TGTATGATCAGTGCACCGGATAAGAAGTTAGTCGTTTTACAGGGTCTGGACGACTGTATTGTAATTGACACAAAAGATTCCCTGCTCATATGCAAAAAAGAAAAGGAACAAGAAATTAAAGATTACGTGGCGGAAGTAAGAAGGAATTTTGATGACGACTACTTGTAATCTGCCTCAACAAAAAGATGACCAAAATAATCCGGCGGGCAATTGCCGGATTATTTTTTTTTCAATACCTTCTCATAGACCTCTACTATTTGCCTGCCAACTACTTCGGGATTATATTTGGCCTGTGCATCCTCGGAGATTCTCTGCCTGTTGTATTTGTCATAATTCAGTATCATAGACTCCATAGCCTTATACAAGACCTCTTCATCGCCTGGAGGTACCAGAATACCGTTGGAATCGTCCACCATTTCCGGAACACCACCAACAGAAGATGAAATAACTGGAACGCCGCAACAAAGGCTTTCCAATATTACACAAGGCAAATTTTCTGTTGTGCTGTATAAAACGAAGGCATTTGCCTCCCTTATCAAGGAGGCAACCTCTTCGTGTTCCTTTAACCCATAAAACACAATTGAATCCTTTGGAAGTCCTAACTCACAAACATATTCCATTAGCTCAGAACTTGCAGGCCCCACTACTTCTAAAACAGCCCTCTTGTATTTATATCTAATTTTTTCAAAAGCAGTTACAATCTTATATGGCTGCTTCAATTCATTAAGAGAAGAAACATGAATGAACTTAAACTCCCTTCGGTTGTTACATGCTTTAGTTAAATAAAACAATGCAGGATCTACTACGTTAGGCACCACGATAGGATTAATAAAAGGAAAAAAACGCTTCAGGTGGCTTGATAAATCATTGCTAACTGGTAAAATATAATCTGCTTTTCTAAATATTTTTTTAATTGTCCATTTGATAAAAAAACTGCTATTGGCATAATTTAAGTTTCCCGGCTTATTAAAATATGACCAATGTTCAGTTATAATATAAGGAATTTGGTATCTCCTTTTTAACCAAAGAGCTATCAACCCGGCTCTGAAAGAGACATGAACATGAATAATGTTTGGATGAATCCCATTTTTATATAAAGATTTAAACTCCTTATTATAGAGGTATAATAAAGCTATAAAATTAAACACGCGGAATCTACCTAACCTAGGAAATAGTAGGACCCTCTCACTAATATTATTATTAATATCAAAATTACGCTCAACGAGTCTATCAACTTTAGAAGAAGGTTGGACAAATAATATCGCCAACTTTGCGAAATTTGACGCCGCTAGAGCGTGCCTGTAGATAAAATCTCCGTTCTGCTGAGACTCAATGGTTGGATACCAACTCGGAAGCCATAACACATTGATCATATTTTTTATTTAAAAATCCATACAAATTATTACAATGATACTAACTTTACAAAAACTCTAAAGCTTAATGTTAAATTTAAAATACAGCAACTCCATATTAGGATATTTTAAATTTTACTATTCTATAATAAATAATAAAATATATAATTATATATTAATAAATATAATCATAGGTTTGTTTGATGGAATAGGATTATCATTATTTATTCCATTATTGTTATTCAACAACTCCGATAGTACCGTTAATGCAGCAAATTCAAAGTTTCTGAATGCTTTTGTTTCGATTATGCACTCTACTCACATCGAAATAACAACATTATCAATACTTCTCCTGATATTAACCGTGTTCGCAATTAAAGGTTTGTTTCGCTTTTTGCAAATGTTTTATTTAGCTAAAATGAAACAAACATTTGTAACCAGCATCCAAAAAAACCTGGTCAATGGACTATCGAATTTATCCTATGCTGGGTTCACGAAGCTGGATGCAGGCAGAATACAAAATAACTTTGTAAATGAAGTGAATAAGCTTTATATAACGATGACTTATTACTTCAATTGTGTCCAGTATGGAACAATGTTATTAACCTATATTGCTCTCTCTTTAATGACAGATTTTAGAATTTCACTTTCGTTAATAATACTATCCAGTATTACCTTATTCTTATATAAATCCTATTTCAAAAAAACAAAAGAAACGTCAATTGATCTATCTATTCACGGAGACGTTTTCAATAGCCACCTCACTCAAGCCATTAATCATTTCAAATATCTAAAGGCCACAAGTTATCTTAGTAGATATTCCCAAAAGCTAATTCAAATCATTCAAAAGACTGAGCTTTTGAATTTAAAAATGGGTAAGCAGTATGCAATAACAGAAGGCGTAAAAGAGCCAATTGCTATCTTGATTATCTGTCTTATCATTTTTTTTCAAACTAAAATGCTAGGCCAATCCTTAGAAGGGATAATGATATGTCTATTATTGTTATACAGATGTCTCATCCAGTTTACCCTATTGCAATCATCTTGGTTGTCATTTTTACAAAACATTGGTAGCATGAATTCTGTTTCAAAAATAAATTCAGAGATAAAGCTAAATCAGGAACACTATCCGCTGACTAAATTACAACTTCCAATTGAAAAGATAGAACTTGTAAATACGTCAGTAATGCTATCAGGCAGAACAATAATTGCGAACATTAACCTTACAATCAAACAAAATAGCATAATCGCGTTCGTTGGACAAAGTGGCGCAGGCAAAACAACTTTAGCCAATTTAATTATGGGTCTATTCCCTCCCGATGAGGGAAAAGTCCTAGTTAATGACAAGGACTTGCATCAATTGAATATCGATAGTTATAGAAACAACTTTGGCTACATTTCTCAAGATACGGTCATTTTCAACACTAGCATTTTTAACAACGTAACATTTTTTGATCTCCCAAATGAGGCAAATAAGAAAAGATTTTGGAAAGCAATTAAAACTGTGTTTCTTTATGAGTTCATTCAAGAACTAAAAGAAAAAGAGAATACAATTTTAGGAGATAATGGAATTCTCATCTCAGGAGGTCAGAAACAACGCATTTCTATTGCAAGAGAGATCTATAAAGATTCCCCAATATTAGTCTTGGATGAGGCAACATCCTCTCTCGATTCAACTACAGAAAATATAATCAAAGAAAGTATAGAAAAGTTAAAAGGGCAAAAAACAATAATTGTCATTGCACATAGAATAGCAACTATAAAAGATGTTGATACAATATATTTGATTAATAATAAAAAGATCCAGAATTCTGGCAGCTTCGAAAGTCTATTTTCTGACTCCGAAATCTTTAGGGTAATGGCCCAAAGTCAATTATTCTAAAACACCTATCAAGCCTCAACAACATAAGTATTACTTAAATAATCATGCAGCGTTCTGCCACTCAGAAACGGAATGAAAAACATGTCAATTACAACTAATCTGACTAGTGACCTCACCAAAACCTGGATAAAGGAAGCTCTCCTCCCATTCTTATCGACCACTTTGCTTATACTGAGCCACTTACCTGGTGTCCTACTCCAAATTGCCTCAAAAACAAAATAATAAACAAAAAGGCTAATAAAAAAGAAACTATAGGGCGGAAGGGGCGTATATCCCCAATACAATACGTGGAAATTATACCACTTGCTAAAAGCATATCCTATAATAAATATCAATAATGTATCTATCAGAAAATTGAGTACTCGGGTACCTGTTCCAACAACTTTCATTGTCCTATATTTAAAATTTGCACGAAGATAGGTAAAGTGGCCGTTTTTCTCCAACCCATTATCGCATCAAATACATTTTTCCATACCCTTTAGTAAAGTACTTGCTTGTGTTGATCTCATTACCGTTAGTGTCCTTAATTGTAAAGTGATCGAGTTTTTTGCCATCCTGATTAGTAATTACACGATATAGATATACGCCATTGGCCAATTTTTGCCCATAATTATCTGTACCATCCCATTTATAATCAGTGATGTTTCTTCCAATATGTAACGGGCCTAACTCTTCTTTAGTTATTTCTTTTACAATTTTCCCAGTTACAGTTAATATCTGTATACGAATATTCTGTGGCACCTGCGATCCGGTAATGGTAAATACAAAAGCCGTCGAACTGGTAAATGGATTAGGATAATTAAACATATCTGAGATCATTGGCTTATTGTACACTTGAAAATTAACACTATAGTCAGTAGCCGAGTTAACATTCCCCGTCTTGCCTTGTCCTTTTACAATAAGTTCATAAGTACCGTCCTGGGTCAGATACGGTCTAAAATCAATTAATGCCTCATTCTTAGTACTGTCAGTTGCGGGACTGAAAGTCAATGTATCTGAGTTGTAGCCAAAATTCCGTACAGTGCCATCCGGATAGACTAAGGAGATTTTGGCAACTGAAGTATCATTTAATAATAAATACTTTGAATCATCACTTACCCGGATCGCGACCACAGGTTTCGCTGCAACGATATCATTGTCCAGGATATGAATACCATCAAACGTTACGTCTAACTGTGTGTTGTGTTCTTCTGTTCGAATATAAACTGTCTTATACAAGAAATTATTATCATGACTCATTTCCAGTGGATTCATGGATGGGTTAATATCCAGACCCAATGTCAATGCGCCACCCAGATTCATCGTACCAACAGGCATCTTGGCTTCAGGGTGTCCTGCATTGTAAACACTTGTGTCTCCCGGAATCGTAATATGAATCATTGCTGTATCTCCCGGTTGTAGAGGTTTCAGTCGCTTAACCGGGATGGTATAAAGCTGATTGCTCTTATCTCTAAGCGTAACAGTTGCCTTAATGGAGTCTCTATATACCTGATTACTGACATTCTTAAAGGCAATCGAAAAATTCAGATCCTGGCCCAGATCCAGAGTATCTTTTGTCTCCAGGGCAATATTACCAGCCAATGCACCCTCAGGAACAGGCGTGTAAAGAATATGCCAGTATCTTAGCTGATAAGGCGTGTAATTGATGCTGTCGACATTTCTTAACTTCAATTGCAAATAGGGGTAGGCGTTGGCATCTATGGAAGATATACCCACATCCTGCTGATCACTACTCAATGTGCGCAGTATCGTAGAGGAACCATTAACCCCAATACCTATAACGTCAATACGGGCATGATCCGTACTGGTTATCTCCTTGCTACGGCCGTTCCATTGTATCGAACGCCAGCTTTTGGCGGGACCAAACTCAGGAGAGGTAACATACCCTACGGAGTCCTTGCCGGTCAAACTTTTTGAAACCTGTATCTGGCCCAAGTAATCTGCTGTTAATTGCTGGTACGGTGTGAAGCCCTTATCCGATTTCTTGTAAATAAATAATCCGGCCTTGGCACTGGTAAAATCATCTATCGCAGCTAAGCCCTGATCAATAAACTTTTGATATAAGCTATTGCTTCCACTCGGGTCACTTTTCCATGCATCCACTAAAGGCACCGATGTAAATGGTGACACGACAAATAGCCGGACTATCACATAGGAGCCAGCCGGAATCCAATCCATAAAACGTGCTATATTATCCCTGTCTGCAGCCGTTTTATAAGTGAACTGAAAGTTATACTTATTTGTGTTGGGATAATTTACGGGATCCTTGTCAAAAGAATAGGGATGGTTCGCACACGAAGCTTTAGAACCCATAAACCCTCCTATATCGCTATTGGGCACGGTCTGCTTAATCCCCGGAACCGGCTGATTTATATAGGGACGAACACCTTCTGGCGTAAATACATTAAACATTAATGAATTCCCCAAAGTTGTACATTGAAAGCTTGATATTAGCTCACCATCATAGCGCAGAGCAAAATTACTCCATCCTGTAGGGATACCGGAACCATAAACTGCATGAGAAATCAAAAAGGAATGTAAAAAATCATCAAATGACCATTGTCTGCCAGCACTATCTATTCCTATCCCATTCATTAAGGAACGAGTGTGTTGCCAATAATTACTTTGGCCCATCCCCTCCAATGCAGTGCCACCCTTAGCAGTGATATACTGAAAACTGCTACTCGCCCAACGATAATCTTCGCCCGTACCAGGAACAGGGCTCACACGCCAGTAATAAACGACACTGTCTTTATACGTAATACCAGGGTCAAAACTAATAGCCCCGCCAATAGATGTTACCGTCTTTGTTACTTTGAAAGAGGAATTAAATAAAGCAGTCGTATCCAACTCCATCACATAACTACCTTTCTCTGCCAGTGCATCTGAGGTTGAAGCAACCAGAGCAGCATTGGCATTACGAATAATGGAATAATCATAAGGATAAACCGGCGTAATTCCATTGGCATAAATAAAAATACTTTTGGTTATTGTATTGTTTGTTTCACTTAGCTCAGCATATTTATTGTCTTCATCTATATGCACAATAATTTCATTGCTTCCGACACTCTTATTTGGATCAATGCTTACATCCAGATCAAGAGAATCTCTATAACGAATCGCATCTATTTTCTTTTCCAATAGTGTAACCTGGCTCCCATCCGGCAGCTTTTGCTGCACAGACACCTTTACAGAATCTCCAACAGCACGGCCAATATTATATAAATAAGCTTTGACATGGAACTTTTCTGAGGTGATCGATACTGTATTTGGCATCAATACCTGATCGTCCTCAATAGCAAAATCCGGTTTTGTAAAGCTGCTAAGTGCAATCGCGGGATCTCCAAAGAAATTGGTCTGCTCAGCATGCGCATAATTGGTAACTGTATCGCTTACCTTCAGCCTATCTGATGCAATCATAACGGCCTGGCTCTCCTGCATACTGGCAGTAATGGGCTGTCCATATTTTGTAATACTCAAATCTTTATACAGGGTTAAATTATAGTATTGAAGAAAAGAAGTTACGCCGAGAAAGGTTTCTGCCACAAAGCCTACGCTGCCCTTGTCTTTAGCAAATAAATATCGCTCTGTAATATTGTTAATTGTAGAGGTTCTCCCTGCCATAAAACTGTAGCAGTCGCCTACATCACAACCACTGGTAAAAATTACCGGATATTTACCATTATTATTAAATACAGAAGGATCATTTAACTCACCATAACCAATTGTAGTACTCGCGCCGTGTCCAAAATAGCTGATTAAGCCTATCCCCATAGAAAAATATTGCTTCAAAGCAGATGCATCACCTGAGGACACCTGATCTGAGGTTATTTTGCTCAAGTAATAACTATTTGCTCCATATAAACTATCATTTAAAATACTTCGATAATTGTTTAGATAACTAGTAAATAAATTGTCTTCAGAGGTATTAGTCCCTCCCGATATAAACACCACGTTCTTCTTCCAGCTATTGCTCTCAATAGTATGGTCATTATTCTGTTGTGCAGCTTCGTAGACTTTTACCTTGTCCAGATAGTTTTTGATCTCCTCTGGCTTGACAGCTGACAGACGACCAATCGGTGTGGCGGCAATGGGCTGACTGTTGTCCGATGCCAGCATGATGTCTGAAGCAGGCCACCCAAAGGTCGGAACCAGCGCCTGTGCCTGATACTCTGGGTTCGTGGCATTCGACCCCTGCAAATTATCAAAGGTCAGGCCCCTACCAATTAAAAACACAAATCTGGGCTTAATGGAAAACGTATGGCGCGCATAACGCAGGAAGTTCCTTATACTCAGTGGGCTGGAATGTACCCCATAGGCAAACATATCTTCCAGGTCATCTATATTATAGATATGGACATTATAACCGCCTCCGGCAGATGAACGGCGGTAGGCCGCATATTGGGATACATAATCCCCGCTTCCATACAGGGCTTTATTGGAGATAATCAGATAATCTCCCTGTTGGGCGCTGCTGGAAAAATCAGGGAACTGTCGTCTGGTAATGGCGCCGCCGCTAATCGGCGTATAACTGCTGCTGCTCTGCCCCACCAGGGCCAGATGACTGGAATCCATCGCCGGCAGGACAAACTGATACATACTGCCACTGACAACCGCCTCATAACGCAGCCCATGGGTCAGGTCATACAGGACCGGCGTGCTGCCCCCGGCTGAAAAGTTCGTTATATTTAATAACCGGGCCTTACTGCTGGCAGGAAGATCAAATCCAAAACTGGATGCACCCCCAAAATTAAAGCTGCGCGGATACCGTAAGGATACGAAGCTGACATTGACCTGGTCATTCGCATTCTTACTCCCGTTCGTGACAGTTACTGTGTAACTGGAGCCGATCCGGGCACTGCCAACGGATATGACCTTAGCTTCAAAATTACCCAATGCGGAAGTACTGCTGGCGCCATCTCCCCCCTTGACTGTTATCGAGCGGTTACTGCCCAGCGTTGAGGCTCCGGCCATGCCCGCATTGATCGTTCCGGTAGCACCCGTATATCCATATAAATTACTAAAGCTCGCTGTCGTACTCCTGGAGCCCTTTATGACCACGCCGAAACATTTACCCTTATAATCAGACATATATACATAAGAGGAGCCATAAGCCGTGGCGGCACCACGGTTAAAGGTGGTACCCAGGTCTTTTTGGATAGTATAATAAAAATAGGGCTCCGCCGTAAGGCTGCCGGCCTGCCCGGTCACATTATTAGCAGCAGGCTTAAACCGAAGATTCTCGCCCGTCGTCGTATTAACTGTGAGAAAATAGGTCGCACTGTCACCCTCAAAGCTGCGGGCCTTATTAAGCTGGTCACCCGGAGTTTTAAACAGCTGCGCGTCTACGCTCCCATCGTTGTGTTCGCCCCAAAACTCTACATAATCACCTGCGCCGAGAGTGCCAGCGGTATTGGTATAGATCGGCACCTGGATCCCATTGCGCCACAGCTGGAGATTACTGCCCGTAGCATCCGTAAGCCCAGCACCCGTCAGGCTGCTCCCACTAATACGGTACAATCCGTCAGATCCTACCTTGAACTTATAATAGGTTTTACCAGAAACAACCCACTCATTATTGTATGTCTGAGCATGCATCTTATTGCTGCCAAGCAACATAAATATCCCTCCCAGTAGCACCCAATAAATATGTAAATTCCTTTTTGTCATCTCAAAAGAAAATAGCATTAAAAATATACTCTTCTAAATACGCTAATATCTTCGCCTGGTTTCTAAATCTACCCGTAAAGAAAATATATGTGTATACAAAGGATTAGATTGATTGGCCAGATTGGTAAATGCATAATCAATCATCACATTGCCTAGTTTAAACCCTGCACCTAGACTTGGCTGAAAAATCCAGACTCGTTTCTGATTAGTGGTATCTGAATCTGCCAACCCTCGCTGAAAATTAGAGATCCCGGCCCGCACAAATACTTTATCCAAAATATTCCCTTCAATACCCAAATGTGGATCAATACTGATAGGATCGCTGCTGATCAATGTATTTCTTTTCCCGTCGAAAGTCACATCCAGATTGGTCTCAGCCAATAAACTGAACTTCTCATTGAACACAAAATTATAAGCCCCCCCTAATATTAATCTCGGCTGGGTCAATTCTGTAGATTTGGTAGGAATGTCATTATTGGTGAGATAAAGGACCTCTTTTTCTTTGTCCGTAAAATTAAACGTCCACGCATTATAGGTTGTCGTTAAATCTCGGGCGACGACACCCACACGCCAGGTCGGAGTCCGGATCATTAATCCTGCATCAATACCCAGTCCTATAGCATTGGCGAAGCTCCCTACATGCCGGTATAGGATTTTTACATTTCCTCCTAATGATATCTGCATATCCGGTGTATTCTTCAGCATCTGCCCATAAGAAAGTAAAAAACCGTAGTCAGCAGATGAAAAGGCGGATATGTTATTATAGTTTAATTGGCCTGTTTGCGGATCCACCAAAAACAAGGTATTTGGAATATCATCCACACCAAATCGGATAGCCGTAATGCCCAAAGTTCTTTTATCATCATTTAGGGGAATCGCTCCCGCTAAAAAGTCATACTTACCAATTCCCGAAAAATAAGAAGCATGCATGGCAGATATGGAAGGTATATCTCTTACATAACTAAGCCCGGCGGGATTCCAATAGCCGGCCGTTGCATCAGTGGCTGAACTGACTTGTGCTCCCCCCATTCCAAGGCCTCTGGCACCGGCACCAATATTCATAAATTCATTCGAATAGGTTCTGAACTGGCTGATACCCAGTTTAGACATCCCACAAAACACTGTGAAAAGCAGAATTATTTTGAGTCGCTTCATTCGATTCATTGAAAGTATTAAGCAGTAATGGAGCAAAAAAGGCCAGCTTCCAATACCTCATCTATCCTTTAACGATTTCCGGGTCATATTATTGCAACGGCTGGCTCGCCACTGGTTCTTTTTCCTCAAAATATAAACATGGTTTTCAACCAGACATTACATTATTATTTACTTTAATACAAATACGCTTATAATACCTTTTCAAACCCGGGGTTTCATATTGTAGCCCGGTTCATTTACCTTTGCCAAAATTTTGAAGATGAATTTAATACAAGAGCTAAGTTGGAGAGGCATGATCCAGGATATCATGCCGGGAACAGAGGAACAATTATTAAAGGAAAAGATCTCTGGCTACATCGGATTCGATCCAACCGCTGACAGCCTGCATATCGGCAGTCTGGTCCCTATATTATTATTAGTTCATTTACAGAAAGCCGGCCATAAACCCTATGCACTCGTAGGAGGTGCCACCGGTATGATCGGCGATCCCAGCGGCAAAAGTGATGAAAGGAATCTTCTAAACGAAGATCAACTGACAAAGAACGTGGAAGGTATTAAAAATCAATTGTCTAAATTTCTGAATTTCAATGAAAACGACGAAAACAGCGCTGTACTGGTCAATAATTATGATTGGTTCAAAACGATTTCTTTCATTGAATTTCTGCGTGATACCGGCAAGCATATCACTGTCAACTACATGATGGCCAAAGATAGTGTCAAAAAACGCTTTACCGGTGACACAGGCATCTCTTACACAGAATTTGCCTATCAGTTAATGCAAGGCTATGATTTTTACCATCTTTTCAAAGAGAAAGGCCTGAAGCTACAAATGGGCGGCAGCGACCAGTGGGGTAATATTACGACCGGTACGGAACTGATTCGCCGTAAAGCCGGCGGAGAGGCATTCGCCTTTACATGCCCGCTTATTAAAAAAGCAGACGGCACAAAGTTCGGCAAAACGGAACAGGGGAATGTATGGCTGGATCCAGAGAAAACGACTCCTTACCAGTTCTACCAGTTCTGGCTAAATAGTACAGATGAAGATGCAAAAAACTGGATCAAGATCTTTACGTTTCTGAACGAAGCCGAAGTCGATGAATTGTTGTCTCAACATGAGCAAAAACCTGAAGACAGAATCTTACAGAAAAAACTGGCGGAAGAAATTACCAAATTTGTGCATGGAGACGAAGCGCTGACATCCGCACTTGAAGTCACCAAAAAGCTGTTCAATAATCAGCACGCCCCCGTGGACTCGCTATCTGTCGAAGACTTGGAAAATATGGAAGGCGTCCAGAAAGTAAACTTTTCCAAAGAGATATTCAATACAGAACCGGATGTTGTCAGCTTTTTAGCGGAAACTAAAGTTTTCCCCAGTAAAGGGGAAGCCCGTAAAATGATTCAGGGCGGCGGCGTAAGCATCAACCGTCAGAAAGTAACAGATATCCAGCACAAAGTAACGGCAGAACAATTACTGCATAATAAATACCTGCTGGTACAAAAAGGTAAAAAGAATTACTACCTCATCGAGATCGCCTGACCTGTCCTATAAAATATACTTAAAAAGGAAGCGTAATTTTTTAGGCTTCCTTTTTTTTACAAAACTGTAATTCTGATTATTATGGAAATTGTAGTCTTTGGAGCGCTCCTCTGACTTCCGCGACGAGAAACACGCTGCCACAAACAAGAATCAGATCACCTTCCCTGTAGTGACTTATTGCTGACCGAAGTGCCATTTCCATATTTGGATATGCCTCACCCGATAATCCAAAACCGGCGGCCAATGACGCTAACTGTAGGGCATCTAAGGCTCTGGGTATAGGTGCCTGTGTAAAATAATAAAGCGCTGCTTTAGGCAGTTCCTTCAAAGAGGCAGCGACATCCTTATCTTTTACAAAACCAGTAATGACATGAAGCTTCTTATAACCAGTCAGACTGAGCTGCTGACGGATCATCCTGATACCATCCACATTATGCCCTACATCTGTGATAATCCAGGGACGGGCCGATACTTCATCCCACCTGCCGGCTATACCTGTTAACGGCTTAACTGTTTTGAGCGCGCGTTTTACGGCTGGTCCAGCTATATTCCAGCCTAAACGGCGCATCTGAAACACTGTTTCTAGTACCCCTCCGACATTCTTTACCTGATAATTGCCCGTCAGATCTAACTGATAAGTACCCGACAACTTCTGATCATCTTGCTCACTAACGTCTGCATGACGTGTTGCAAGTATCTTCAATAAAGACTCTTTACTGCCTGTGTCCCTCTTGGATGGCGTGGACGTTACAGTCCATAGATCCTGAACAAAAAACAGATCGGCATGCTTTTGCGCTGATACAGATTCAAATACCGGTTTGGTTTCCGTGATATATTCTGATACAACGACCGGCCTGCCTTCCTTGATAATACCCGCCTTTTCTCCTGCAATTTGCGGCAATGTGTCGCCCAGAAACTGCATATGATCCCAGCTTATATTCGTGATAAGCGAGAGTTCCGGCAAAATAACATTCGTACTGTCCAGTCTTCCTCCCAATCCTGTCTCAATGATGGCAATGTCTACTTTCTGTTCAGCAAAATAATCAAAAGCCATGGCTACAGTTATCTCAAAAAAAGAAGGCTGTATGACGGGCAATAAAGGTTGAATCTTCTCTACAAATCGAATAACAAATTCTTCTGTGCAAACTGTACCGTTTATCCGAATACGTTCCCTAAAATCATATAAATGCGGAGATGTATAGAGACCTGTTTTATACCCGGCTTCCTGCATAATCGCAGCCAGCATATGGCTGGAAGACCCCTTACCGTTTGTGCCGGCTATATGGATCGATTTAAATTGGTTTTGAGGTTGGCCGAGGGCCTCGCAGAGTGCCCATGTATTGCTGAGGTCTTTCTTAAATGCAGAGGCGCCATCCCTACTGAACATCGGTAGCTGCGCATATAAGAATTCAATCGTTTGACTATAATCCATGGAAAGATAGAAATAATTATGCGCAAGTTAGCACACAATACCCTAGCCCAGTCAAACTTTAGCCATTTAATTTAAAATTAAAAACAATGGTCCCTGTCTGCGCGTCCACTGTACCTTGGTTGAATCGTAATTGTTTGGCTTTTCTTTTAGCGATACCTAAAATAGTAGAATTGGTGGTCGTCGTCCCTCTGGGATTAATGTCGGCACTGGTCACATGACCCGCTTTATCAACGATAATATCCACAGCCACCTTTGCATTTTCATTAAATTTACCGGTGAAGCTTCGGTCTCCGACAAATCTTCTGTTAGATAGGCCACTACGAATGCTGATACCACTGGTTCCTGTTCCTCCATTGCCATTGTAGTTATCTGAGGCAGGATTTCCGTTTATTTTACCCTGATCTCCATTGCCGCCAGCTACTCCCTGGTTTCTTTTGCCGTTATAACTGTCCGCGTTATTGCCGCCCGTACCTTTATTAGTGCCCCCATTATAAACAGCTTTGGGGCTTGGCGGAGCAGGCGTTTTATTAATCACTTTTTTAGCGGTTGCCTTCTTTACCGATTTCTCTACCGCTCTCGGATCGGTCTTCTTATTTTCCTTAGGCTTTGGAGAGGTTTTAATCACTGGAACGTCATCTGCATTATCAGCCACTTCCTTATATTCTTTAGGTGCAGATTCTGTGGCCACCATCGGTGGTGGGTTATCGGTTGGTGTCTGATCATCAGAGGTGGGTTCTCCTGGCAATTGTGGAGCAATGTCACCCATCCCTTGGTCAGAATTTCCCAGGTTTACTTCGATACCATTATCTATTACTTCAGGAGGAGGAGTCGGTAATGTCCAACTCGCAAAAATTAATGCGACCACCAGTGCCCCGCATGTAAGCGCAGTATACCCTAAGGCCCTTAAATTCTTCTGTTTTTCCTGATTTTCCAAATCTGCAATATTTTATTCAACAAATTTATTAAAAATAATGGTTCTTTGGCCGCAAAAGGCTAAAACCTTTTGACTTTAAGAAGTCTATTAAGTTAAAACATCTTTCCGAAAGCGGCAAAAAAGGCAATTTAGCGGCTTTGTTTACTTTATCGGCAAAATACTTATTATTATTAAATAAGCCTATATTTGAATATAAACCGCTAATTAAAGATTATGCATCTACATGATTCAGTGGACATTATGAATAAGGCTTCCGAAATAAAAACTGCCAATTTCCGCAAAAAAGTATATATTTTTTACACGATATATATTATCATTAACACACTGATCGTATATAAATATGGAATCAGACAAAACTATATTGATGCTTGGGCCTTGGCTACAAGCTATTCTCTTTTTCTATTGATGGTTCTTTTTTTAAATTTAAAATATTGTTTAAAAGAGAATACCTATAAACTCTTCTTTTTTATTGGATCTTCACTTTTCTTATTATTCTCCATCTGGCTAAATATTCATGTTGATAAATTTTCCTTACAAGTTGACAGATGGTCAGCTATGGAAGTTTGTATAAAAGCATTGTTACATAACGAATACCCCTATAGTGCGATAGATCATTTACAAGGACGGTCTTCAAATTTACCTGCCTTAATTTTCATAGGAATCCCTTTCTATTTGCTGGGGGACGTTGGATATCTGCAATCTTTCACTTTCATAATATTCTTATTCCTCATTTGTATTTTTTTTAAGTCATATCGCGTTCGGTTTTGGGCATTGATGACGATAATTTTTTCGTCTGCCTATTGTTATGATATTTACGTAAAAAGTGACATAATTTCTAACTCAATACTGACTCTAGCTTTTGTTACCTTGTCTGAAAAATTTTATAAAAGAGGCAGAAAAAAAGACATTCTTTTTAATGGCATCGGTAGCGCAATGCTGATCATGACGAGAATTGTGACTGTCATACCCTTAATCGTACTTTTGCTTAAACGCTTCTTCAAAATGAGCTTTAAAAATAAAGGGCTTTTTATTGGCATATTTCTGTTTATTGTCATTTTGTCCTTTATTATTGTATTTCAAAATGTTGAAACCATAGACAACTTCATGAGATACAATCCGTTTTATCTCCAAAACAGTCAATTGCCTTTTCTCCTCAGCCTCCTTTGCATTCTTGTTGCTATAGTATACTCCTTTTTTATTAATAATCTGGAAAGCATTATAAAAGCCTGCACTATAACTTTACTAGTTACTGTATCATTATCACTTATTGCAAAAACAGTTGAATTTAACGGATTTTATAACAGTATACTTAACTCCAGGTTTGACATCAGCTATTTTAATTTCGTTAATCCATTCCTCATATTTTATTTGGCTTTACTTTTTAATAAATGTTCGCCAACCGAGTTTAAACACAAATAATTTCGATTGACAAATACGCCAAATCGTTAAAACAATTGTTCATTAGCTACCATTATCTCACAACCATTTAAAAATCAATACATAGAACATTTTTTTATATAATTCAAATTTCGCATTTAGGTTGCCCTTTTTTAACCACATTCCCTTATTTTTGTACACATTATTGTAAAATTTAAAATAGTTGTTGACTAATGGCTGAAAAAATTAAAGTGGCCAATCCAGTGGTGGAATTGGATGGCGATGAAATGACCCGAATTATCTGGAAATTTATCAAAGACAAGTTGATCCTCCCCTATCTGGATTTAGATATTAAGTACTATGATCTCGGTGTTGAACACCGTGATGCGACAGATGACCAAGTGACTGTAGATGCAGCCAATGCCATCAAACAATATGGCGTAGGTATTAAATGTGCGACTATTACACCGGATGAACAGCGTGTAACCGAATTTGGTCTGAAAAAAATGTGGCGCTCTCCTAATGGTACCATTCGAAATATTCTGGATGGCACTGTATTTCGTGAACCCATCGTTTGTCAGAATGTACCAAGATTAGTCCCCAACTGGACAGCTCCTATCTGTATTGGCCGTCACGCATTCGGTGACCAGTACCGCGCTACAGACTTCGTGACCAAAGGCAAAGGAAAGCTTACCGTCAAATTCGAAGGCGAAGACGGAACTATACAGGAATATGAGGTACACAACTTCAATGGAGATGGCGTTGCTATGGCGATGTACAATACAGATGAAAGTATTCGCGGCTTTGCACATGCTTGTTTCAATCAGGCTTTAAGCAAAGGATGGCCACTGTATTTGTCTACTAAAAATACTATCTTAAAAAAATATGATGGTCGTTTCAAAGATATTTTTGAAGAGATCTATCAAAATGAATTCAAAGCTAAATTTGAAGCCGCAGGTATTACCTATGAGCATCGCCTGATCGATGATATGGTGGCTTCTGCTTTAAAGTGGCATGGTAATTTCGTATGGGCCTGTAAAAACTACGATGGTGATGTACAGAGCGATACCGTTGCACAAGGGTTTGGCAGTTTAGGTCTAATGACCTCAACTTTGGTTACCCCTGACGGAAAAGTCATGGAGGCGGAAGCAGCACATGGTACCGTTACGCGCCATTACCGTGAACATCAGAAAGGCAACAAGACTTCTACCAACCCGATTGCCTCCATATTTGCATGGACCAGAGGCCTTGCATTCCGTGGTAAGCTGGATGACAATCAAGCGCTGATCGATTTTGCCAATACCCTGGAAAAAGTTTGTATTGAAACCGTTGAAGGTGGCAAAATGACCAAAGATCTCGCTATTTGCGTGTACGGTAAAGACGTTAAAGCTGGAGAACACTATCTGACCACGGAGGAATTCCTTGATGCACTGGATAAAAATCTGCAGGCAAAAATTGGATAAGATCATATAGTTCTAATTAATAGATAAAAGAATGCGCAACACCCCAATTTTGTTGCGCATTCTTTATTAACGATCATCAAAATACTTAATTTCATATATGCAAATCATTCCCGCCATAGACCTGATTGACGGCAAATGTGTCCGTCTGACCCAGGGCGATTATAATCAGAAAACCATATACAATGAAAACCCGGTTGAAGTAGCACAGGCTTTCGAAGCCGCTGGCCTCAACAGGCTGCATCTCGTCGACCTGGATGGTGCCAAAGCCGGTAAAGTAACCAATTGGAAGGTACTGGAAAATATTGCTTCGGCGACGAACCTGAACATTGATTTTGGCGGTGGTATTAAAACCGAAAATGATGTTGAGATTGTACTCAGTTCCGGAGCTAAATACGCCACCATAGGATCTATCGCCGTTAAAAATGAAGCACTGTTCACTGAATGGATCGACATATATGGTGCAGATAAATTCCTACTGGGAGCAGATGTGAAAAATGAACTCATTACAATAGGCGGTTGGCTGGAGACGACTGATCTGTCTGTATTTGATTTTATTAAAAAATACCACAAAAAAGGGATAAAAAACATCTTCTGTACAGATGTCTCCAAGGATGGGCTTTTACAAGGACCTTCCCTTCCCTTGTACGAAGACATTATAAAACAATTTCCTGAACTATACTTCATTGCCAGTGGAGGTGTCAGTTCTATGACCGATCTGGAAGCATTGGCAGACATTGGTTGTGCGGCAGCTATTGTCGGTAAAGCCATTTATGAAGGAAAAGTCGCGCTAAAAGACCTCAGTCGATTTTAACGGCTGAAATTTTCTCTGTTCAGTCACGGTGACAAACCTTAAAGGAAACGATCAAGTTAGAAATCAACCTTTGCACATTGGTCGAGTTGGCTTATCTTCGTGCCACTATAAATCTTAAATGTAGTCTTATGAATTTGCATGAATACCAGGCAAAAGAATTATTGAAAAAATATAATGTACCTGTACAGGAAGGCATCTCAGCTGACTCCGTAATGGCCGCAGAAGAGGCCTATCGTCAGATAAAATCGGAAACCAACAGTAAGTTCGCCGTTATCAAAGCACAAATCCATGCCGGCGGACGTGGTAAAGGGACCATACAGGGAACAGAACAGCATGGTGTTCAAGTAGTTAAAAGTGCTGAGGAAGCAGCTGCCGTTGCACGTAATATCCTGGGAGGTGTACTTGTCACCAAGCAAACGGGGCCTGAAGGGAAAAAAGTAAATAAGATCTTTGTCGCTAAAGATGCTTACTATGAGGGTGACCAGCCGATCAAAGAATTCTATCTTTCTATCCTGCTGGATCGCTCCAAAGGACAAAATGTCATTATGTATAGTACCGAAGGCGGTATGGACATTGAAGAAGTCGCTGAAAAAACACCGGAGAAGATTTTTAAAGAATGGGTTTACCCAGGTGGTGGACTGATGCCTTACCAGGCTCGTGAAATTGCCTTTAATCTCGGTCTTTCCGGTCAGGCTTTTAAAAATTGTGTCAAATTCGTGACCAATCTGTATAACGCCTATATTGGAACGGACGCTTCCATGCTGGAAATCAACCCATTATTTAAAACATCCGACGATAAAATCATTGCAGTCGATTGTAAACTTAATATTGATGAAAATGCATTGATGCGCCATCCGGACATCGAGGCCCTCAGAGATGTCACAGAAGAAGATCCTACTGAAGTTGAGGCAGGCCAATACAACCTGAACTTTGTTAAACTGGACGGTAATGTGGGTTGTATGGTTAACGGTGCAGGCCTGGCCATGGCAACGATGGATATGATCAAACTCAGCGGTGGAGATCCTGCCAACTTTCTGGATGTAGGCGGCACTGCCAATGCAGAAACTGTTGAAGCTGGCTTCAGGATTATCTTGAAGGACCCTAATGTCAAGGCTATTCTGATCAATATCTTCGGTGGTATCGTTCGTTGCGACCGCGTGGCCGCAGGTGTCATTGAAGCCTTTAATAAACTCGGCAATATTGAAATTCCCATTATCGTACGACTGCAGGGAACTAACGCAGAAGAAGCGAAAAAGCTTATTGATGAAAGTGGTTTGAAAGTTCAGTCAGCTATTTTATTGAGCGAAGCTGCTGATCTGGTAAAAAAAGCGGTCGCATAATTGGATATATACTTTATTATAATAAAAAATCCGCAGGTGTGTTAAACGCTTGCGGATTTTTTGATATTAAAACACGGTCACATAGCCAATATGTACTTTGGCCTGATTCAGGCCAAAACTATTACCTCCCCCTCTACCAGTGGCCAGACTAAAATTAAAAATGCCAGCCTTTGTTTCAAAGGCCATTCCCAGGCCGAAACTTAGATACCCGTTATTTATATTCTTTATGTGATTGTGATAGCCGGCATACCCAAAATCAGAGAATCCAAAAAAATACGAGTTTTGGCCAATCAGATACCGGTATTCCAGCGTCCCTATTCCATATGAGGTCGCATAAATGCTTTGCTCATCAAATCCCCGGAGCAACTCATATCCTCCTACCATAAACATCTCATTTACGAAAATGTGAGCACTTTGATACAGCCCTCCATTCGCTGCCAGTTTGAGGACACCATATTTGCCTACAGGTAAATATTTAGCCGCTGCCAGGCGAACTCTCACCTGATAACTGCTTAACGGAACCGTGTCGTACAAGCTCGCATAGTCAAAACCGTCTACTGGAGTAATCTGGGTAATAGCGTTGTTCTTTTTGACTTTCTTATTGCCGATAATGGCTTCCAGATCCAGTTCTGTGCCTCTTCGGGGATTGAACCGGTAGTCTGTTGTATTTATCTGATACCCCAGACCCATGTTTACAGAATGGACATCCATAATCTCGGGTAGTTGTTTTTCCGCAATTATGGTCAGCGTATCCACGTCCAATAGTCTGGAAGAAGCCAAATTCAGGAATATCCGGCCCGTCTGTAAAGGGGAAAACTGATAAGTAGTTCCGATATTGGCTGCAACATTCACATAAGCGGAGTCCTTTTTATAGAGACTAAAGCTAAGATCCAGCCCGAAGGGCGAGTGCATAATATAAGGGCGTTGAAAAGCAAGTGCGATGTTAGGCGACTGTGGCTGCAATTGCTCCCAGTTAATATTGATCATTTCTCCGCTGCCAAATGCGTTCTTGAGCAATAAGGCAACCTGGCCTGTCACCTGAAGTTTGCCTCCCGGTTCGCCGCCCGCTGGCATAAAACCGATCAGCGCATCGATCTGGTTGGTCGGCTTTTTATCTAGTAGTACATTCAGGGTTGCTCCCGAAATACCCATACTAATTTGAGATGGGCCATTCCATTTAACATAAGGCAGATTCTTAAGTAACCGGTCAGCTGCCTGTATTTTAGACTGATTAAAAGCTTCTCCCGGATGAATATTAAGGTACTGGCTCAGGAAACGGGGCTTAACTTGTGCGTTTCCTTTAATCAGAATCGTATCGATCGTATACCGGAGACCTTTATCTACTGATATCTTTGCCCTGACGCTCATCTGATTTTGATGGCCGGAGGCTGGCTCAAAACGGACGCTATCCAGTCGGGTTCTGACGAAAGGATAACCCCGGTCCAGATAATAATTGATGAGCCCCTCTAATATGGTTCTAATGATTTCTGGTTTGACAACGCTTCCGGCTATATCACGGGGATAGATCCGCTGGCTTTCAAGAATTGCCTGTTCTTCGTCGGATAATTCTATTGCGGCCCATTTATAAGCTGGGCCTATATAAAGACTAGCTTTCATAAGATGAGCATCTTCCTGCCAGAAAGAATCTACAGAAGCACCAATATAGCCTGCAGCTTGTAACTTTGCCGGAAGTAACTGTAAATAATGTTTACAGGAATCAATTGTAGGAAAACTGCTAATAAATCCTAAATGAACATCTAACGAGCTGCTGTCCAACCTCTGAATTTGCAATTCTATACTATCTTGCGGAAGCTGTTGGGCATGGCTGCTGGCGGGGAGAACCAGGAACAACCCCAGTAGGCTTAAAACGACCCATTCGACGGGTCTGGCTTTTCTTGATAGAACAATAAAAAAGTTAATAAGGCCAGATTGAATGTGCATAAAAGACTGATTAACATATCTTCTCATGACCTGCAAAATAGGTCTTTTCTAATCGCAAACTTTCATGAATGATCATTAGGTTTGCCCGGAAGATAAAGATAACTTTACCAGTATTAAACGTGCACTCAATTTTATTATTATGGAACAAGCCATTTCCTTTACAGAAGAGAACTATTTAAAAACTATATACACCCTTTCCAGACAAAGTAAAGGGAAGATTGCCAATCTTTCAATTGCAGAAATGTTGCATATCAACCCTGCAACTGTGACAGAGATGCTCAAGAAATTAAATGAAAAGAACCTGATTGATTACAACCGGATTGATGGGGCTGCATTGACGCTTCAGGGTGAAGCACTGGCGTTAAAAGTTATCCGCAAGCATCGGCTCTGGGAAACTTTTCTGGTCAACAAACTGGCTTTCACCTGGGATGAAGTGCACGAAATTGCTGAACAATTAGAGCATATCCAATCCGATAAACTGATCCGCCAGTTAGATAAATTGCTCGGTTTCCCAAAATTTGATCCCCATGGGGACCCCATCCCGGACAAGAACGGACAGCTGCCACAGTCCCAGACCTTTCCGCTGATTACGGTGGAAGAGCCTGGTAGTTTCAGACTGATTGGCGTCGCCAATCATACTACAGCATTTCTACAATATCTGGATAAAATCAAAATGACCATAAACGATAAGATCGAA
The DNA here is from genome assembly GCF_020042345.1 of Arachidicoccus terrestris. Classification (NCBI taxonomy): domain Bacteria; kingdom Pseudomonadati; phylum Bacteroidota; class Chitinophagia; order Chitinophagales; family Chitinophagaceae; genus Arachidicoccus; species Arachidicoccus terrestris. Next base: position 3,600,202 of record NZ_CP083387.1, on the reverse strand, counting down.
GTAAAAGAGATCCAGGAATTTGACCATTCCATGGTGATCCGTATTGGTAATCGCACGCCTGTTATGATCAGCAGTGAAGTAGCCAAAAACCTATTGGTCAGTGACTGAAGTAAGCATTAAATATTAAAGAATGATAAAAAGAACAGTTATACTGTTAGGCTGTCTAACACTTATAGCCGAAACGAATTTTGCTCAATCTGAAAAGGACCTGCCATTGGTGCAATTTGTCAAGCCCATAATCGGAACACAGCGTATGGGGCATACTTTTCCTGGAGCCACCGTTCCCTTTGGTGCCGTGCAACTCAGTCCAGAGACCGACACCATTCCCTATAGTGTAGACGGCAAGTATGTGCCTGATGTCTATAAATACTGTGCCGGCTATCAATATGATGATAAGACCATCGTCGGGTTCGCACATACACATTTTAATGGAACGGGGCATTCCGATCTCGGAGATTTCCTTGTAATGCCAACTGTAGGTAAGCTACAACTTAATCCCGGCACAGCAACAGATCCAGATAGCGGGTTCCGCTCCCGTTTTTCCCATAAGACCGAGACGGCAGCAGCCAATTATTATAGTGTTGAACTGGAAGATTATGGTATTAAGGCAGAGCTTACCGCTACGACCAGAGTGGGTATGCATCAATATACATTTCCGGCCTCAGACAGCGCACATATCATTCTGGATATGACCTATAATTTATACAATTACCCTGGCAAAGACGTCTGGACCTATATACGGGTTCTGGATGACTCCACCGTTGTCGGTTATAGGCAGACGAACGGGTGGGCTAAAAACAGAACGGAGTATTTTGCCATGCGATTCTCCAAACCCTTCAAAAGCTATGGCTACAGGAATTATTCTACCAATGAGCCATACATCGGTTTTTGGAGAAGGTTTGATGTAACTAAAAACTTTCCGCTGATCCAGGGACACGACATCAGGGCTTATTTTAATTTTAATACGACTCAAGGAGAAAAAGTCAAGATTAAAATGGCCCTCTCTCCGGTCAGCTACACGGGCGCACTGGACAATATGAAAGCTGAAGCTGCCGGCTGGGATTTCAACAAAATTAAAAATGAAGGGCAGTTGGCCTGGGAAAAGCAACTGGAAAAAGTAAAAATACAGACAGTCAGTGATTCCGATAAGATCAATTTCTACACGGCCATGTATCACAGCTTTATCAATCCAACCATTTACATGGATGTCGATGGAGCATATAAAGGGTTGGATCAACAGATACACAACGCGGCAGAAGAAGGTTTTACCAATTATACAACTTTCTCCCTTTGGGATACGCACCGGGCCCTTCACCCATTATTTACCATCCTGCAACCCAAAAGAGCCGGGGACATGGTAGAATCTATGTTGAAGCATTTTGATCAAAGCATTATACGCATGTTGCCCGTATGGTCTACCTATGCCAATGAAGGCTGGTGCATGACCGGTTATCACGCCGTCTCTGTACTTGCAGACGCCGTTGCCAAAAATATTGCGGGATTTGATACAAAAAAAGCGCTGGAGGCTGCCGTAACGACGGCCACTAATCCTCTCTATGATAATATTCCTGCTTACGAAAAATACGGGTATATCCCAGATTCGATGAGTGCCACTTCTGTTTCAACGACCCTCGAATATGCGTACGATGACTGGTGTGTAGCCCAAATGGCAAAAAAGCTGGGTAATGAACAAATATATCAGCAGTTTACAAAAAGAGCACAAAACTACAAAAACGTATATGACCCTTCCATAGGATACATGCGTCCCAAAAATAAGGCAGGTCAGTTCAGGAAGAAATTCGATCCTTTGGAAACTTCTGGAGAAGGTTTTATAGAAGGAAATGCCTGGAATTATACCTTATATGTGCCACATGACCCTAAAGGACTCATTGCGTTACTAGGCGGAGACAGAGCATTTATTAAAAGACTGGATGCGCTATTTACAACCTATCTGCCCGATAAATATTTTGCGCATACCGAAGATATCACCAGAGATGGGCTGATCGGCAACTATGTGCACGGCAATGAGCCTTCCCACCATATCGCGTATTTATACAACTGGACCACTGAACCCTGGAAAACGCAAAGCACCGTAAGAATGATCCTTAAATCACAGTACCATAACGGACCGGATGGTTTAGGCGGTAATGATGATACCGGACAAATGAGTGCATGGTATATATTCAGCGCTCTTGGGTTCTATCCAGTCGCACCGGGTAGCGATCATTACAGTCTGGGCAGTCCACTGGTGAAGTCAGCCAGTATTTCACTGGAAAATGGTAAGACATTCACTGTAGAAGCGATCAATCAGTCACCTGGAAATGTCTATGTCAGTAAAGTAGAGCTCAATGGTAAAAAACTGGACAGCAAAACAATTACACAATCAGATATTACGAGTGGCGGTAAGCTGACTTTTTACATGAGTAAAAAACACCATAAATAACGAGCAGCCATTCCCATTAATTACAAAGAGCCGATTCAAATCAAATGAATCGGCTCTTTGTTTATTGGCATTTATTGCAAAATAGCCAACTTATCTGCGTTACGGCGCTACCAAACGGAAGCCATTGCCGTGAATGTTGACAATTTCGATCTGATCATCTTCTTTTAAGTACTTACGGAGCTTGGCGATATAGACGTCCATACTACGGCCATTGAAATAGGTATCGCTACCCCAGATCTTCTTCAATGCTTTCTCTCTGGGTAAAAGATCGTTTTTATGCTCGGCGAGCATTTTCAAGAGTTCATTTTCTTTTGGAGAAAGCGTATGTGTTTCATCTCCGTGTATTAGCTGACGCAAACGAGGGTTAAAATGGAATCCACCTAAATCAAATTCAACATACTCATTCTCTTTATTGACCTCTTCGTTCCGTTTCAGAATCGCTTTTATCTTCAGTAATAAAACTTCACTGTCAAAGGGTTTAGTGATATAGTCATCCGCACCCAGTTTATATCCCTGAATAATATCCTCTTTCATGGTTTTGGCACTCAGGAAGAACAAAGGTACATCCGGATTTATATCCCGGATTTCCTCTGCTAATGTAAAACCGTCCATATGAGGCATCATTACGTCCAATAAGCAAATATCAGCTCCTTCTCTTTGGAAGGCAGCCAGCCCAAGCCGGCCGTCACGTTCCAGGACCACTTCGTAATCATTGAGTTCCAGGTAGTTCTTTAAAACCATTCCCAAATTTTGGTCATCCTCGCAAAGAAGGATTTTGTATTTTTTGGTTACCATATACTACTTATTTTTAATTTAGAATATAAAGGTAGGTTATGTTTTATAAAACATTTGCTAATATTTTATAATCTATAGATGGCTGGCTGACTTTAAAATTACAGTTTTCCGAGTTTATCTACAGATTATCTGATTATGCCCACAGATTGTCAGGATATACACCCGCTTTTAAGAGTTCATCTAGTTCTTTTTTTACGACCGGAGCATCCTCTTTATACGTGACACCGAACCATTTAGCGTCAGTTGGTATTACATCAATAATACCATTTTTCTCTTTGATAAATGTGTCTGCAACTTTTGGCATCAGAAATTCGCTTTTAATATCGGTGATATTCTTCTCCAAAAAAGGTTGGAACTCCGAGGCGCACAGTTCCACGAAAGATGGATCAAAACAGAAAAAGTTCATAGATACAAATGTATCGGGTGCCATTTCAGTCTCAGTGTCACCATCCTCAAAAACAATTTTACCGTCTTTTTTATATATTTTCAATCTTTCTTCAATACCTGTCATCTGCCCATCACCATTGGTTATGATCTCTCCCCTGGAGACGGATCCGTTATCACTCAGGGTATTTTTCAATTTATAGGCAATAGAACCATATACATTATCAGCAACTTTTGCATCCAGGAAGGCATAAGCTTTCTGGAAGGCGTCAGCTCCATAAAAATCATCTGCATTGATCACAGCAAAAGGCCCGTCAATTTTGCCTTTACAACAAAGAATCGCCTGCGCAGTACCAAAAGGCTTTGTTCTTTCCGAAGGAATATCAAAGCCGTCAGTATAGGCTGTTAATTCTTGAAATACATAGTCTACCTCAATTCTGCCCTTCAGTTTAGGTTCGAATATTTCCTTGAAATCTTCGACAAAATCCTTTCTAATGATAAAAATCACTTTCTTAAACCCGGCGCGGATAGCATCATAAATAGAGTATTCAATAATTGTTTCACCGGAAGGTCCAAAAGATTGTATCTGTTTAAGGCTCCCGTAACGACTTGCCATACCCGCCGCTAAAATTACCAGGGTAGGTTGTTTCATAATTGGATAATTTGTTTAAACTTTGGCGAAACTAAAATATTATCGTTTCAACTCCAATTAAATTTTCTGATGTTTTCCGTCATTCCAATACAATCGCTGCCCAATGACACACATGCGCATCAGCGGTGGCCTGTAGACATTTTGCGAATGGATAAAATACATACAATTGTTAGCGGTAACAAATGGTTTAAACTTTCAGGTTACCTTCAGCAGGCGGAGCAAAACAGAGCAAAGGCCATTGCCACCTTCGGGGGCGCCTACTCCAACCATATTGTAGCAACTGCCTATGCAGCCAGGATGAAAGGTTTAACTTCCATGGGCATTATACGTGGTGAAAAACCAAGTGTACTCTCTCATACGCTGGAAAATGCCCTCTCTTATAACATGAAGCTCATCTTTGTCAGCCGGACGGACTATAAGGATAAACAAAGGATGCAGGCAATGCATGATCCTGACGGCAACTATTACTGGATACCGGAGGGAGGTTATGGCATTCAAGGTGCAGCTGGTATCCGGGACATGTTAAAAGCGGTCCCTTATTGGGACTACACGCATCTTGTCACTGCCGTCGGTACAGGAACCACCATGGCTGGATTGATTCAAGGGGCGCTGCCCTATCAGAAAGTGATTGGAATGGCTGTGCTCAATAACCAAAATACGATTACGGTCGAAATGGAGGCGTTACTTGATAAGCAGGACTGCCGTAAAAATTACCAAATAATCACTGATTATACTTTTGGCGGATATGCGAAAAAAACGCCGGAATTAATCAATTTTATGAACAAAACGTATCAAACTGTTAAGCTTCCGTTAGATTTTGTCTATACTGCAAAAGCTTTTTATGGACTAAAAAATTACTTACAAAACGCTGAACTGTCTGAGGATAGCCGGGTTTTATTTTTACACACAGGTGGTCTGCAGGGTAACGATTCTCTATCACCAGACACACTATGTTATTGAAAGGCCCGTCTCAGGGGCAATAAATGGAGCATATTTTGCATTACATTTGTCCCAATTTTATCCAAAAGAAGGCAAAAGGAAGGTTTTCCTCTGTTGCCTGCAAGAAAGGTTAAACATGATAGAAAAAAAATACATTTTACTGATTTGGATTTGTTGTATGTCTACAGCGTTGTTGGCACAACCCGCACTTCCTGATTTTAATATTATGAAAGGGCCCAAACAGCAAACCGTTCTTTCCTGGAAAAATAATTTCGGGGAGCGTCTGAAAGTATTGAATATCCAGCGTTCTACGGACAGCATTAGAGGGTTCCGGACGATCTATTCTGTCAACAACCTCACCCTCGAAGCAAATGCCTATACGGACAACAAACCCGCACCCGGTGCGGATTACTACCGTCTGTACTATATGCTTACGAATGGCAGCTATTATTTTACCAAAGCCAAAAAGATCGCTACAGGATTTGTACCGGACAACCTGCTTGGTCAACTTAATAACAGTAAAATGATTACGGTCACGGGAACAAATACCAGAAAACTTGCCTTTAAGCAGCTTCAGCACTTAAAAGATTCAGTTATCAATAATACGAGTGACACCTTGTATTTTGTCAATGACAGTACGATTCAATACGTTAAATATAATGCAGTTGCAGCCATGGCTAGTTCCACAACCGAACTCAGACCTGTTTCTAAATTTCTATACATTAATGCCGATGGCTATATTGTCCTAAAATTCCCCGAGCGGGATCTGTCAGATTACTCGATGACGATCTATAAACAAAATGGCACCTCTGTGTTGTTTAAAATACCCAGATTTGAGGACAGCGAACTCATATTGAGTAAAAGCAGCTTCCTACGTACCGGCTGGTACCCTTACGAAATATATAAAGACGGCAAATTATTGGAACGCAGCCGCCTGGAGATTAACTAGGCTTAACTAGGCAAACAAAGAATATATCCGGCACAAGAGGTATTAAGGCACCAGCTTTAATGCCTCTTTGGCCGGATGCCATTTAGCCGCCTCTTTCGGCTCAAAATAATGCCATAATAAAGCGGAGACCTTTCTGGCCAGCACCCAGGCTTCGCAGTCTTTTTCCCAGCGCTCATCCAGGTTGTTTTTAGTAGCAATGTAAAAGACATAATCACCATGGGGCGCATTCACCATAACGAGTTCTGAACGGGAATCATTGACCATTCCCTGTTTGGAAGCAGTCTGTATATAGGGCGGTATTTGTGAGAGCGCATAGCCATCATAAAAAATATGGCTCATCTGACGATACATACAATCACTGCTGCGCCTGTCTATGGCTTTACCGGACCTGATCAGTTTCAATATGCCGGCCATTTCCCGGGGTGTCGTCTGTCCCCAGCCGTACAGATGATAAGCACTATCTCTGCCAGCCGTTCTGGAATTTACTCTTGTATCCTTAAACCCCATCCTGGCCAGCAACTGGTTAATCTCCGCGCCGCCCCCCGCCAATTCCTGACACCATAGCGCCGCTACATTATCGCTGTACCCGATCATTAACGATATGAGCACATCCAGACTTGTTTTAGTGCTGTCTTTAAAAAACTGCATCAGTCCGGATCCTCCTCTGAACCTGGACGTGTCATATAATAATGGTTGATTATATTGCAAAGTGCCTTTCTTTATTTTATCGAAAATGCCCAGGAGTATCGGCACTTTAATGATGCTCGCCGTCGGAAATATCGTATCTGCATTCACCGTAGCGATTTTACCTGTACGCAGATTCTCTACATAAACCCCGGCAGTGCCGTGAAAGTCATGCAGCAGGTGCGCCAGTTCCGTCTGTAAATGTTTGTCCGTCTTTAATTTAGATGAAACCTGGGCATACGTTGTTGGCATTATCGCAGTCATTGTCGTTATCATTAAAAATACAGCCATCAGATTATGCTTCCGAATGTATCGGCAGGCAAAATTAGAATAGGATATCATAGCTGGTGATGTTTAAAATAAATTCGCCCCTACTGTTGCCATATACTTCTTGGTCATCTCACAAAAGGCGTAGTAAAATATAGTCAGTGAAGTTACTGATTTTATGGCATATAGTTTCAGAGACATGAAAATTACCCAAGACTATTGGTTCTCATCCAATTTCTGAGTAATTTTCCTGTATGATAACAAGAACGCGCATTCTTTTATATCTAAACCTGCTGCTGAATGGTGCGACAGGTGTCCTTTATGCCCAGGGGTCAAAAACCGGCATTTGGGCTCAGAAGCAGACTCTTTTGCAACAGATCGCCGCAGGAATAACCGACCATAATTTCCAGCAAGTGTTCCGCCATCCGGGAAAATACCGGCTGCAAATCATCTATACCCAGATTAACCGCGATAAACATAACCAACCTCATTTTAAGACTTATAGCTACCACTGCCGCCCAAACTATTATTTTAATCCTGCTTCTACGGTAAAAATGCCGCTTAGTTTTCTCAGCCTGGAAAAGCTGCACGGCCTGGACAGGTATGGGGTCAACAAAGACAGTTATATGCTGACAGACAGCAGTTATACCAAGCAACAAACCATCCATAATGACAGTACCTCAAAAAGCAGCTTTCCTTCAATAGCATCTTATATCAAACGTATATTCCTGGTCAGCGATAATGACGCTTATAATCGGCTCTATGAATTCCTGGGTCAGCAGTATATAAATAAACAGCTACAGGAAAAAGGTTACTTAAACAGCCGCATCAATAGAAGGTTTTACCCTATGAACGATGATCAGAATCGCCATACCAATGCCATACGATTTGTATCGGCCAGCCAGAAACTGCAATACCGGCAACCGCCAGCTTATAATACAGACAGTTTTGATTACGGAACGCCAATACGAATCGGTAAGGCTTATATGGATAGCAAAGACAGCATCATCCAGGGGCCTTATGATTTCACGAAAGGGAATAAAACCAGCCTCGAGGATTTAACCAATATGCTAAAAGCAGTTCTGTTCCCCAATGCTGTACCTGTAAAAAACAGCTTTAATCTTCGGCCTGCTGACCGGCAATTCCTACTGCAGTACATGTCTCAGTATCCAGGTGAGACGAACTATCCAAAATATGATACCAGCAAATTTTTCGATAGTTTTACCAAATTCTATTTTAGAAGCAAAGGACATAAAATCCCTTCCTATGTCCGGGTATTCAATAAACCTGGCTGGTCTTATGGTTTCCTAACCGATATCGCCTACGTCGTTGACTTTAAGCATCATATTGAATTTATGTTAAGCTGCACATTGTATGTCAATGAAGATGGCATCATAAACGACAATAAATATGATTACGAATCCATAGGATTTCCATTCATGACCGCATTGGGGCAAGGAATCTATCAGTATGAGCTTAGTAGAAAAAGAAAATATATCCCCAATTTATCTGCTTTTAAAATAAAATATGAGCAAAGAGATAGAAAAGACAATAGACCTCTAGTTAGTGATATCGCGGATTAGTTAAAAATATACCACAAGAAAGACTGAACTTAAATGGCCTTCCCGAATTGCTTCAGGAAGGCCATCACTATGATCACCAATCTAACTTGTTGAACTATAGATTTAATCACCCCAGCCAGGATTTTGCATACCCGCTTGTATATCAGACGGATAAAGTGCAATTTGGCCAGTAGGTACAGGAGACAAATAATTTTTTGCTTCGAATATTCTATTACTGCCCGAACTATAAGGAAGCAGATAACCATCAGATGTGCGTTTGATATCGTCATTGGCCGGCACCTTTGCCCCAATGAATATGTCAGGGTTCTTCGTATTATCCAGATACGCTCCTTTTTTCCAACGCATCAGATCATAGAACCTAAACCCGCACATCATCAACTCAGCTCTTCTTTCCCGACGAATTTCCCATATCAGAGAAGGCACATCACTGTCTTTGACAGGGTCTGTAAAAATCGTACCGTCAATGGCCGTTCCCTGATGGCCTGAGACTTGCAGATGAGCCACACCCGCCCTATCTCTCAATTTATTTACAGATTTATCCAGATCCGCCTGAGTTATGGTATACTTTCCCATATCATCTAATTCCGCGCAAGCCTCGGCATAGTTGTCCAGGATTTCAGGTAGCCAGAATATCGGTGCATCAGTGCTATTATAAGGGGCTAATTGATTTTCATCATCCGGCTGCAAAAACTTTGCTGGTCGATAGCCTGTGGAAGCGCTTAGGCCACCAACGAGATGACCTTTATAACAAAGAAAATCACTGATAGACTCTAATAATCGCTTATCACGGTTCATCCTTGTGTGTTCCAAATCACCATCTCCTTGGTAATGTGTAGAAAGTTCAATCGGCAAACCATCTGTGCAAACATAAGATTCAACTGCATTCTTACTAAGACCCGCCATGGTGGTACTACTATTCGTATAACCGATCACTGAATGCGTCAATACGCCGGGTTCGTACTGTTTGTATAATATACATTCCTTATCACCATTTAAATCTAATGAACTGTAAACGGTTCTAAAATCCGGATTCAGGACATATCCTGCGGTCATCAGCTTTTCACTGGCTTCTTTAGAAGCTATTAGAAATTTATCTGCATCCGGTAATTTTAATTCAGTATGATACTTGCGATAGGTGCCAGCATACAAGCCTACTCTGGAAATCAATGCCAGGGCTACATCTTTGTTAACTGTATTAGGCTGATCATCCTGACGTAAGTTTTCATATGCGAAATTCAAATCCGCCAATACACTATCCATTACCAGGCCCCTTGAGTCTCTGGCTTTATAGATAATATCGTCTTCAGAAATATCCAGCGATTTATTGATCCAGGGTACATCCCCGAATACTTTCACGAGCCTAAAATAAGCCAGCGCCCTAAAAAACCGAGCGACTCCTCTCCAATGACTTTTTGCTTCGTTATCCATCGGAACTTTGTCAATATTCTCCAGCATAATGTTTGCCTTTCTTATATTTGTGAAGGTCCAGCGACTGTCCGAGGCGGGAGGCGTCAATACAAAATTAGTAAATCCTGCAGGAGTCTGATCATCGGAGAGCCAGGAAAAATAAAAGTCCCCGTTGGTGCCGGTGCCGAAGCCTGTAAACATCTCATAAAAGCCCCAATTATAGGTCCTGACGTTTGTCTCACTGGTCCAATACTCATCATTGGAAAATTCATCCAGCGGCGGCTTGTCCACAAACTTAGCACACCCTGTAAGCAGGGATACCATCAGTATGAACAGACCCAGTAAATAATATCTGTTTATATAGCGTTTCATAATTTTTTAATTTAAGCGTCAGATAATTTTAGAGGCGAATTTGTGCGCCAAATGAATACATTCTTTGGATCGGGAAAGTTCTTCCGGTAGATGCACTATACCCATCCAGGGCTTCTGGATCTAATGGTACGCCCAAATCAGAAATCGTAAATAAATTTTCTCCGCTGACATACAGTCTGACAGACTTTATGCTAAATCTACTCAGCCACTGACGAGGTAGCGTATAACCGATCGACACATTTTTCAGGCGTAGATAGGCTGTATTTAGCAAGTACTTAGATTGTGGATAGAAGTTATTACCGCCTGCAGCCAGACCAGGGATTTTACCACTGCCATTACCTGCATAAGGATTGGGATAGCGGGCGTCTGTATTTTCCGGTGTCCAGTAGTCCAATTGGTGGGCATATAAAATATCACCACCTCTAAAGTTAGGCATGGCCACATCTCCTGTCCCCCAGTAGCTTTGCTTGCCTACACCCTGGAAGAAAAAGTCGAAATCCAGATTACGGTAGACACCTCCTATTCGAAAGCTATACATATACCGCGGTTGTGTGTTACCAATTACTTTCAGGTCACCGGGATTATTAGCCGAAAAATCACCGCCGTCAATAACACCATTTCCATCCTGATCTTTGAATTTGACGTCGCCCGGACCATATTTAAAGTTACCACTGGCAAGTCCGGATTGATCTGCAATGCCTGTAGCATAGTTTCCATCCTGATCAAAATCATTGTCCGTAAAATACCTGTCTGTCTCAAATCCCCAGATATCTCCATATGTCTGACCGGAATAATTTTGGGACAGGAGCTTCGAAGCGTTATCCCATTTGGTAATCACAGTCTTATAATCAGTTAATGTCAAAGATCCATAGAAAGCCAGGTCTCTACTGACAGGTAAATTGCCATTCACACTTAATTCCCAACCCCGGGTCCTCATGGTTCCGTCATTGATCCAGGGAGCAGTCGTACCAAAGGTATTTGCCACCGCATTTTGTGTAAGCATTCCATCATTAGTCCGTTGAAACCAGTCTAACGAGAGCGAGATTTTATCGTTCAGCATACTAATGTCGGTACCTATATTTAGCGTAGTAATCTTTTCCCATGTCAGCGATTTTGCCACCGCATTAGGAGCACCAACTCCTTGAGCGGCAACCCCGTCCACCACCCAATCTACAGCTCCGGCGTTCATCAGTGGCAGATATCTGTTGTCACCGCCCAGATCCTGATTACCGATCGCACCATAGGAAGCTCTGAACTTCCAATCAGAAACAAAAGGTTTGATAAAATCCATAAACCTTTCTTTACTAATCCTGTACCCCACAGATCCTGAACTAAAAAAGGACCACCGGTCTTGCTCTGCGAAAGAAGAAGAACCGTCGTAACGGCCATCCAGTTCCAATAGATATTTATCGTTATAGTCATAGTTAACACGTCCGAAATATCCGGCAAACGCTGCTTGATTGGCATCATCGGAAGCATATTGTTCCCCTGAAGCTAGACTGAGATAACCTTTAGTGGGATCCAGGATTTCCATACGCTTAGCTGTAAAGTCGTAATCATTATTATTCTGTGCGTTAATACCTGCCATGAGTTTTAAATGATGCTTTCCTTCGAAATGTTTATCGTAGGTAGCATAGGCATTAAACACACTCATATTGTCACGCATCTGATTAGAGGATGTATAATCGTACCCAGAGGAAGAAATATTCTGATAAGGCGCGCCCACCGTCCAACTGTTCCAGGCCATGACCGGTCCCCCCGTATTTTGCCGGATTACATTATCACGAACAATGCTATAGTCGGCATGGAGATTCAGATCCTTGGTGATTTTAATATTAGAGCTCAGATCAACTCTGCTATAATTATCAATGACGGTATTATCCTGGGCCGCGTTCAGATAGGCCGGAATATTTCTAAAATATTTTCCTTGATATGTCCCATATGGCCAATAGGCCCCCCAGCGCCACATATAGTAAAAATAGTTCTGGGTAGCGCCATAATAACCAAAGGGGTAATCATATTCAAAATTGCGATATAACATCTTAACATTCAAATCCCACCATTTTGTAACATTTGCGCTTACGCCGGTGGAGATATTGTATTTTTGTACCTGATCAGGATGTACCCGCATAATACCGCCATCTTTGCTATAACCAGCAGAAACATAATAGGCAATATTGTCGCTGCCACCGGAAATCCGGATATTGTGCTGCTGGCCCGGTTGAGTACGTAGCATCATTTTCTTAACATCCCAGATCCGGTAAAAATAAGGCGCAGCATCATCCGTAATGTCAAAGTCTTCACCCGGAATCATTTCATCTGATGTTCTGTTTCCCGCATATTTCTCTTTCCATGTCTTAATCCCTTCCAAAAGCGTATTTAAATTCATTCCAAACAATTCAGGTGTTACACCAGAGCGCTCATCCGCCTTAATCAAACCAGGCAATCCCAGGGTAGGATCAGCAAAATCTGGCAAGATCGTCGGGTTGCTCCAGTAAAAATTATTCGAATATCGTATGGAAGTTGGCTGGTTTTTACGCCCGCTCCTGGTTTTGATCAGGATAACACCAAAGGCGGCTCTGGCACCGTAAATGGCCGTTGATGCAGCATCTTTCAATACGGAAACACTCTCAATATCATCTGGGTTCAATACGGACAGATCATCCGTTTCAACGTTATCTACCATAATTAACGGGCTACCGGAACCTACAAGAGACCCTACACCGCGAATGCGTATGGTCGCGGCTGATGTCAGTCCTCCATTAGAATAACTAACAGCGAGCCCGGGTACGACGCCCTGTAGAGCTTTGATCGGATCATTCAAAGGACGATCGCGAAAAGTCTTCGTGACATCAACCGTACTGACGGCGCCTGTCACCTGGCCACGCTGCTGTTCTCCATAACCGACAACAACAACATCATTGAGGCTTTGCGTCGAAGCCTGTAATCCTATACTAACAAACTTATTATCATTGATAGGCACTTCCTGAGGCAGATGTGACACATCTGTTACTGTAAGAATAACAGGCAATCTCGTAAGTATTCTAAAATTCCCGGCAGAGTCCGTCAGCGTTCCCTGCGTCGTACCCTTGATAGTAACTGAGGCGCCAAACACAGGTGTCCCGTCTGCCTGATTATATACATTCCCATGGAGTGTATCGACCATACCGTTTTGGGCTTCGGCAGGTATTATAATTAATAACAAAATGGCCATCCATAAGGACAATAAAATGGGTTTCAATATATCCCTTTTTCTATTTGTAACAGGATAGGTGAACTCTGGCCGTCCAAGATAGAAGAGGCTTATGCGATTAAGCTTAAGCCCCTTGACAGTTTTAATTTTTGGTAAATTCATACAAGAGTTTTAAAGAGAATAAGAAATAGATAAGATCCGAAAACCGGCTCCGTTAATGCTATTTAATTAATTTGCGCCCTTGCCTGTGATCTTAATTAATATTTGTAAACCATCCGACTTGCCCGCTAGGAAAACAGTAAATGCTGTAGTTTCATATTATTACATTTTCTTACTTAAAATGAACATTTATTAAGGGAAATACTTTTGCTTGATAGTAATATCTCTTTGAATTGAAGTACAGAATTACGTAAATTTAGTTAAATAAAAAATAAAATTTGCGCAAATAACATAAATATAATATAATAATATTCATATTAATATAATATACAGTTCAATAATATTAAAATATTATTAATATTTTTCATGTATATTATGGCCAATTTTAACAAAATATATATTTTTCTTAACGATTATCAATATGCAGTATTTACTGTATCGAAAGTGTCGTTCGACCCATACTGGTGCGTCTGGTCTAATCATAAAATGAGCGTGTTTTGTAGCAGATTTCCCGTTCGCATCAATTCCCCACTTCCGGTATTTTACCATCCACAAGTAATCAGCGGTTATGGCAATTAAACAACATTTATGAAGAACGGTGGGCAGCCCGATAACAAAATCTGCCTTACCAGCAGCCGGCCTATGAAGCCACTATTAGTAACCCGCATGTACTTTCTTCTCAACATGCTGCGGGCGCAAATAAACAAGGTAAATAGGGCTGAAGTCATAGTTCCCCCGTGTATGTTAGCAGCTACGGCTGACTATGCAGATGGATATTGATACAGGGACGCAGCCCCCTATATTAAATAGTACATTATTGCTGTGAGGCGAATCAGGCGGATGAAAAATTAATATATCGGATGGTACTGATCTTCCCATTTGATGATATCCACCAGTCCGCCATAAACGAGCAGCTCAAAAACAGCTTGGAAAAAACAAATCATTTCAAATAATAAACCTGATGGAGCGTTGCAAGCCAAAATCCGTTGCAAACAAAATGGGACCTTCAGATCATTGCTGAAAGTCCCGTTTGTATTAATAGATTTAACTTATTTCAAAAGCATTATCTATGTGCAGGTTTGCATCAAAGAAGAGAAGATTAGATTTCCTCTGAAGCACCTTCAACCAATACAGTTGCCTTGTTATCCAAAATCTCAACAAATCCGCCTTCAATCGAGAATAGTTGATTATTGGAGCCTTTTGCATTGACCAGAACTTTGATCTGGCCTTTGGTAAGCGCACTCACCATTGGTGCATGACGATTCAACACTTCAAACAGGCCACTGATACCGGGCAACTGAACGCCATATACATCCCCACTATAGATTCTTCTTTCCGGTGTTAATATTTCTAAAAGCATGAAATTCAATTTAATTGGTAACAGATCTGGTCGGCTGTGGATTATCTTTTGATAGCCCCTTAAACACGATTATCCCTGTGCCTGTGCCAACAGCTTTTTACCTTTTTCAACTGCATCTTCCAATGTACCTACCAGGTTGAATGCCGCTTCTGGATATTCATCCACCTCACCGTCCATAATGGCATTAAAACCACGAATCGTATCTTCAATGCTTACAAATACACCTTTCAGACCAGTGAACTGCTCAGCAACATGGAATGGCTGAGAAAGGAAACGCTGTACTTTACGAGCCCTGGATACTGTCAGTTTATCTTCATCGCTTAACTCATCCATACCCAGGATGGCGATGATGTCCTGTAGTTCTTTATAACGCTGCAGGATCAGTTTTACGCGGTCAGCTGTAGCATAGTGCTTTTCGCCAACAATCGCAGGCGTCAGGATTCTTGAAGTAGAATCCAATGGGTCAACCGCAGGATAGATACCTAAGTCAGCGATCTTACGGGATAATACTGTCGTTGCATCCAGGTGAGCAAAGGTTGTAGCCGGAGCAGGGTCAGTCAAGTCATCCGCAGGTACATATACCGCCTGTACAGAAGTAATAGAACCATTTTTTGTAGAAGTAATTCTTTCCTGCATCAATCCCATCTCGGTTGCAAGCGTCGGCTGGTAACCTACTGCTGATGGCATACGTCCCAGCAAGGCAGAGACCTCAGAACCAGCCTGCGTGAAACGGAAGATATTATCCACAAAGAAAAGGATATCTCTACCTTTACCGGTACCATCTCCGTCACGGAAATACTCAGCGATAGTCAAACCACTCAAAGCTACGCGGGCGCGGGCTCCTGGAGGTTCGTTCATCTGACCAAATACAAAGGTTGCCTTAGAATCTTTTAATCCTTCCATATCTACAGTGTTCAAATCCCATCCACCCTCTTCCATAGAGTGCTGGAATTTGTCGCCGTATTTCATAATGCCGGCTTCGATCATTTCACGAAGCAGGTCATTTCCTTCACGGGTCCTTTCTCCTACACCGGCAAATACAGACAGACCGCCATGGCCTTTAGCAATATTGTTGATTAATTCCTGGATCAATACGGTTTTACCTACACCAGCCCCACCGAAAAGACCGATTTTACCTCCCTTAGCATAAGGCTCGATCAAGTCAATTACTTTGATACCTGTAAACAGTACCTCTGTTGAAGTATTCAGATTTTCAAAAGCAGGGGGAATATTATGAATAGGACGACCATTCGTCTTGTCAATCTGGGGCAGACCATCAATGGCATCACCAGTTACATTAAACAAACGACCATTAATGCCTTCCCCCACCGGCATGGTAATCGGACGGCCCGTATCTACTACTTCTGTCCCACGTACAAGACCTTCTGTACCTTCCATAGAGATAGTCCTTACACTATCCTCTCCCAGATGCTGCTGTACTTCAAGAACCAGCTTATCGCCGTTTTCCTTTTGAAGCTCCAACGCATTGTAGATCTCAGGCAATTGCTGATTATCAGGAAAATGTACGTCTACGACCGCACCGATGATTTGTTTAATTTTACCTTTGTTAGCCATAAATGACAAAGAATTAATGTGTCTTTTTTGAATAAAAATACTGTGAAACCAGGCGGTAAAATACCGCTATTTTCAATTTTTGGCAAAGGTAAGGGTTTAGAAATTTTTAAAGGAAAAAAACAGGCAATAAATTTAACATCAGGTGATTTTTCATCAGATTTTTCGGAGATTCCTGGCAGAGGACATGAATTGTCAAGAAAATGTAAAAAAAATAATTTTGTCGCAATTATTTTTACAGTAGATTTGTTACTGCTTACAAGGAACTAACAGATATTAATATTTTAAAATATGAGAAAACCAACTCTTCTGCTGCTTTTGCTGGCAATAACCGTGTGCAGCTTTGCGCAAAAAAAATTAATGAAATTCGGAAGGATATCCGATGAAGAAATGGCCCTGAAAGACTGTGATTTTGATCCAGGTGCCGATATCGTGTGCCTTTTTGAGGAAAGTAATGTCCAATATAATCTCAATGGCAATGTACCGATGTTAGAAACCTATATCAGGAAGCGCTTCAAAGTTTTAAAGCCCGCTGGCGCCGAATCCGCCAATATAAAACTTACTTATTATAGCAAAGGTGGATATGCATCAATAAGTGGTGTAGAAGGCTATGTATACAATATGGGACCTGACGGCAAGGTTGTCAGCACCAAAATGAAAGGCAATGAAGCCTTTCGCAAAAAACTGGATGATGAATACTCAGAAATGAGTTTCGCCTTGCCGGGCGTAAAGGAAGGGAGCGTCTTTGAATATAAATACAAGATATTCCGAAAGACGATCGGCGGCATCGCTCCATGGAAATTCCAGCATGAGTATCCGACGTTATATAGTTGCTGTCACCTGCTAATCCCTGAATATTTTGATTTCACATATACAGCCGTAAGGCGTCAGGAAATGGAAGTTAAGCATGACGGGCTCCAAGGTTCTTATTACACCATGAGTAACATTCCCAGCATGCACGATGAGCCTTACATGGCCGGTACCAATGATTTTATGCAGCGGGTTGATTTTCATCTGACCAGAATCAATCCTCCCGGCCAGCCTTCTATTCCCATAGGCACCACCTGGGAGAATATTACTAAAGATCTTTTGGAAAATACTTATTTTGGTCAGCAGCTCGGACGAAATATAAAAGGGACTGATTCGTTAAATGCAGCGCTTTCCAACTGTAAAACGCCACTGGAGAAAGTGACAGCTATCTACGAGTTCGTCCAGCAATATATGACCTGGAATGGCGATAACAGGGTATATGCTGCAGATGCAGGAATAAAAGATTGCTGGAATAAAAAGCAAGGCACAGCAGCAGATATTAATATGATTTTGATCGATTTGTTGAGAGATAATGATATATCTGCCTACCCCATCCTTGTCAGTACCCGTGATAATGGCAGCGTACATAAAACCTATCCTGACATAACGCAATTCAATTGTACGATGGCGATGGTACAATTAGATTCCAATAGCTATATACTCAATGCGGCTGATAAGTACAACCCTGTCAACCTCATTCCTTATGATGTACAATATACCTATGGTTTTGTAGTGGATAAGAAAAAGGGCGGCTGGATGACGATCTTCGACAATGGCAAAAAGGATAGATCAACCATTACGGTATCGCTTAATCTAGACAAAAATGGCAAATTTACAGGTATTGGCCGTGCGACCTATTCCGATTACGCCAGAAACATGCGCCTTGCCGATTACCGCAAAAAACAACTTAAATCCGAACTTGACCAGACTGGCGATATAACGATCAATATCGACTCACTCGATGTTCACAATGCAGACGATTGGCAAAAGCCGCTGGATGTACAAATTAATTATAGCGGCAAGGCAAAACAATCCGGCAAATACACCCTTATCCCCTATGATCTCTTTCTGGGGCTCGGCGATAATCCATTTACCGCAGATAAACGACAGACTAACATTAATTTTGGCTTTCTGCAAGACCTCCAGATCACCGGCTATATTAATCTGCCACCAGGTTTTGATTTGGAATCTATGCCGAAATCCATGATAATGCGGATGCCTGACAGCAGCATTCTTTTTAAACGGATTTTTCAGAAGTCCGGAAAGGATCAGTTGGCGTTCCAGTTAAAGATTCAACACCTTCGCCCAGAATACGCCGCCATTGAATATCCCGACATCAAGGCTTATTACAAAAAAATGTATGAGCTGCTTTCCGAGCGGATCGTACTCAAAAAAATGTAACCTCAAAGCAACCTCGCCATGCGATTATTTTATAAACTAAGCATCTGCATAATTACCATAAGTATCACATCCTCTACTTTGCCGGCACAGGAAAGTAAATACCCTACTTCCGGAATAAACGCTGCATTATTAAAGGACGCCAACAGTGTCGTGCGGCTGGATAATACACAGATAAAAGTCAAAGATGCCCAAAATGCGGCTGTCCATTATCATCAAGTGTATACCGTTTTAAATCCAAAAGCAGACAGAAGTCTTATTTTTACAGCGCAGAATTCTAAATTCATGGCCCTCACCGACGCCACCATCCATGTATATAACAAGGATGGGATACAGATACAGCAATATAGCAAGAAAGATTTAATGTCCAGTGGCTTTGGCGAGGGGCTGATCGACGATGGCAGCATCACCTATTTCAAGGTCAGCCCTCCCTCTTATCCGATCACCGTAGAATATGACTATACTGTCAGATACAAGGGCATATTGCAATACCCCGCTTTTGTTATTCAAATGGCAGATCAGTCTGTAGAGGAAAGCAGTTACCAGATCTCTATCCCCACGCAGCTGGGCTTTAGGTTTAAAAATTATAATACAGAGATTACTCCTGAGGCAAAAACCAATGGTGTAACCAGCAGCTATTCATGGAAAGTAAAAAACCTGCCAGCCCTCTCACTGGAAAGCAATTCCGGACCAAAGTTCAAATATCTCCCTGTCGTATTCATGGCAGCCGATCATTTCAGCATGGATGATTACGAAGGCAAAATGGACAGCTGGGCACATTTTGGCGACTGGGTTACGTTGTTAAATAAAAATGACGCAGCGCTTAAGCCTGACCAGATTGCATTTTATCAAGCCATGACAGCGGAAGCTTCTACCCCGGAACGTAAGGCCCGGATACTTTATGATTACTTGCAGCAAAATATGCGCTATGTCAGTATACAGTTGGGTATAGGCGGCTGGAAACCAATGGCAGCCTCTGTTGTCAGCACCAAAAAATACGGAGACTGTAAGGCCCTCAGCCATTTTATGCAGGCTGCACTCGCAGCCGTGGGCATAAAGAGTTATCCGGTGCTTATTAATATGGAAAGGCCAGATATGCCGATTTCAGCAGATTTTCCAATCTATTGTTTTAACCACGAAATACTTTGCATTCCCCAGTTAACAGGAGAGCAGGATACGACCTGGCTGGAATGTACCAGTTCATTGTTAAACTTCGGCACCCTGGGATATTCAACTGCGGGAAATTACGGTCTGCTGTTAACGCCGGATGGAGGCAAACTGATTCAGACACCAGCTACGACTGATCATAAAAATACATTAACGACCACTCAACACGTGCAACTCCGTAAAGACGGATCTGCTGTTCAGCATAGCCAGTTTGCAGGGACTGGCGCCTACAAAGAACTATTCCTTTATCAATTATATCAAAAGCAACAAAGGGAGAAAAAGGACTTTCTGGATCAATATACCGGATTAAAGCAAACAGATTCCATATCGATTACAGAGGTCGCCAAAGGAGAAGGCCCCTATAACTTTGAGATTGACCTGAAATATGATCAATATCCCGATTTCAGCTCTGGCAATAAACTTTTTGTAAGTTCCAGACCTTTCAGCCGTTTTATCTATACGCCCGAGGAAGACAGTACACGCAAAGCGGACTTTTACTTTCCCTTCCCGTACCAGATAAAGGACACGACCATATTTTTGCTGGAGGAAGGGCTCCATCCTGAATCACTGCCTGAAGGCAAGAATGAGCGCTACGATTTTGGTAACTATACAAGCCAGTATAGTTACGATGCAGATGCCAGAAAATTGACGATCGTCAGCCAGCTAGATCTTACAAAACAAATAATCAGCGCAGCAGATTTCAGCAAACTAACCGATTTTGCCGAAAGCGTCGAAGGCGATATCCAGGAGAAAATCATTTTCATAAAAGAATAGGCAAAATCCGGCAAATCAACGTTAGAGACCCATCAAAAATGAACCGCCTGCGAGCAGCATATTTCTGTAAATATGTGTACAGGCGGTTCCCCCATTATTACAAACAAATCCAAAACTCATGTTACCACAAGATCCTATAAAACCGGGTAAACTAATTCCCACTACAAGCTAATGCCTCGCTTCCATGGTATGAAATCATCCTGCCCGTTAATGACGGCCTTTACTTTTTTGCCGCTTGCAACTTCACAAACAAAATCCAGTATTCGCGCCCCCGCCTGTTCAATGGTCTCTGTTCCTTCAATAACGGTTCCGGTATTCAGGTCAATGATGTCACTCATCTTGTTATACAAAATCGTATTACTGGATATCTTTATAACGGGTGCAATAGGATTACCGGTGGGGGTACCGAG
Organism: Arachidicoccus terrestris; assembly: GCF_020042345.1. Classification (NCBI taxonomy): domain Bacteria; kingdom Pseudomonadati; phylum Bacteroidota; class Chitinophagia; order Chitinophagales; family Chitinophagaceae; genus Arachidicoccus; species Arachidicoccus terrestris. Next base: position 3,578,884 of record NZ_CP083387.1, on the reverse strand, counting down.
TCCGGTCGTGAAAAGTACTATAGAAGCACCACTGCCGACTTCAGCGGTTGTAGACTCCACATCGTTTCCGGGTGTACATAAAAGATTGAGTCCTGACTTCGTTACCTGCTCGGGATAATCTAATACAGCACTTACCGGCGATGTTCCTCCTTTTTTGGCAGCTCCCGCTGATTTAATGGCATCTGTAATCAGGCCATCTTTGATATTGCCCGGTGAAGGGTTCATATCAAATCCGGACCCCGCTTCTTCTGCACGCTGACTATACTTGCTCATCAGCTCGGCAAACCTTTGTGCATCCTGTCGGTTCATACACCGGTCACTGAGTTGTTGTTCTACACCACATAACTCGGGGAACTCTGACAGAATTACTGTACCTCCCATGGCGACCAACAGGTCAGAACAATAGCCTACGGCCGGATTAGCCGAAATACCAGAAAATCCGTCTGATCCGCCACATTCCAGCCCCAGAGTCAGTTTGTCAAGACTCGCCGGCTGCCTCGTTTGCTTACTGGCTTCCATCATACCTGCAAAGGTTTGCTTGATGGCTTGTGCCAAAAGGTCTTTTTCTTTGCCAATTTTTTGCTGATCCAGGAGTATCAACGGCTTATCAAAATCCGGTGACCGCTTTTTAATTTCTTCTTCCAGAATACTAATTTGCGCGTTCTGGCAGCCCAGGCTCAAAACAGTGGCACCTGCCACATTAGGATGTGTTATATATCCTGCCAGTAAACCGCACAGTGTAATGGCATCCTGACGTATGCCGCCGCAGCCGCCCTGATGGGTTAAAAATTTAATACCATCTATATTAGGCAACAAAGGATTTTCTGCCCATTCATCTGCTCCGCTAAAATCGGCATCCAGTATCTCGGCGGTCGACCTACCCGCTTTATACAAACTTGTCAGCTGCCTGGCAAAATCGTTATACTTATCATGAGATTTATAACCGAGGGCCTGAGTAAGTGCCTGCCGCATCACTTCCACATTCCTGTTCTCACAAAAAACCATGGGTATAACCAACCAGTAATTGGCCACTCCAACTTTCCCGTCGCTACGATGATAGCCTAAAAACTGACGCTCTTTCCATGCAGTCGTGTCAGGCCCATCCCATTCAAAATGTCCGGCTCTTACTTCAAACCCGGATGCTGCATGATGTACATTCGCCGTCGTTAAAATATTCCCCTGCTTTAGATCCTCGTTGGCAATGGCCACCAAAACTCCATACATTATAATCCTGTCCCCTTTTCTGAGGTCATTCAATAAAAACTTGTGTTTTGCCTGTACGTCATCCAGAAGAGTAACGGTATTCCCATTAACCTCTACCCTTTCTCCCGCTTTCAGATCCTGTAAAGCCACGGCAACATTATCTGCCGGCTGTACGGTTAATACCTTCTGTCCCATTTTTCTTATAATTTAATTTGAGTACCCAAACCCATTCCTTCCATGGCCGTTGCGGTGGCTGCGACCAGTTCATGTAGCCCGGCCGTTGCCTTAATGGCCGCCTCCGGCCATAAACGCTCATCCTGCAATATTCGTGCAATAAGTACCTCGGTACTATTCGCTTTGTCACTGAAGTGTTCCGCCAGGATCGCCGCCTTGGCATCCGTCAGCGGGAGTATTCTTCCATTCAGCTCTGTGGACGCAGACGTCGTTTCCATATTCTGGTTTTTAAGAAACAATAAATAGGCTGCCAGCCCCCTGATCATCTGTTTAGGCAGCTTGCCGAACCTAACATAATAGTCGCTGATCAGCGGCAAGCATCGCATCCCTATTTTTAACGTCATTTGTTTACTGATATCTGACCATCTATGATCAATATATGGATTTTTAAACCGGTCCAGAACCTGCTCTGCAAATTTAGTGGCCTCTTCGATTGTAATGTCGGGTCCGGCTACAGCGGGTACAGCTTCTTCGATCAGTAATTGCCTGATAAAACTTTCAAACGTTTTGTCAGACATAGCTTCATTGACAAACTTGAACCCTAATGCCTGCGCAATTACACAGGTAAAAGTGTGTGGCGCGTTCAACAAGAAAAGCTTCATATGTCGATACTTCTCAATATCGGACGTAACGATGACTCCCGGGTCGACCTTTCGAAATGAAAGGGCATCCAACGTCTTTTCACTGGCGGTCTCGATCGCCCAAAGGCCGTAGACCTCAGACATAATCATTAACTTGTCTGTGTAACCTAACTTTTTAAATTCTTCGGCCTCTTGTGCGGATTCCATTTTGCCGGATACAATCCTGTCTACCAGGGAATCACAAAATTCATTGCTATTTTCCAGCCATTCTATAAACGGCTGAGAAAGGCTATTTATCCGCGCAAGTTCAAGGCAAATCTTTCTCAACGTACGGCCATTATCGGTAATAAGTTCTGTCGGAATGATGATCATACCTTTTTCCGGGTCCCCCTGGAACAGCTCAAACCTTTTCAATAGAAAAGCCAGCAGTTTGCCGGGAAAAGACCGTGGCGTCGCATCTTCCTGAAGCAGATCCTTTTCATCCAGCACGATACCCACTTCCGTAGTATTGGAAAATACGATCTTCATTTCTGGATTGCCTGCTGTCTCCAGCACTGCTGGCCAGTTTGATACACTGTCTATCACCCGGCTAATCGAGCTGTTGATGACATCCCTTGAAGTCGCCTTTCCATCTTGCCATCCCCTGAGGCACAGGGTATAAAGTCCATTTTGCTGCTGAAAATCATCAGCACGATTCTGAGCGGTAGACTTAACAACAACAATACGTCCGTTAAAAATACCCTGTTTATTGGCCTCGTCCACATAATAATCAGGTAGGCCCCTAAGCAATACCCCGGTCCCGAATTGCAAAATCTTTTCGGGCAATTCAAATATCTCCTTTTGGGGCACGACAACCGATTCGATAGTCTTTAAAGAATCCTCACTTAATCTTCCGGCCCCCATACTCTCTTGCATCTGTCTTTTATTGTTTAATAATAATGATGATAAATTTGGTTTCTGTTTCTGATTTACTTGCTATTTTTCAATAACCATTTGCTAAGTGCGGTCATAGCTTTGTAATTTTCAAATTGTAAGGGTAGTTTTCTACCATCGACATATTCGTTATATACCCAAGGATCGCCTACCGCAAACACAAGACCTTTGCCAACATGGCTAATTGCAGCAGCTACATGGCCGTCTTCCGTATTTAGTGCAGCTTTTGCACCACCTTTCAGTGTGATAGATGAAAGCTCCTTGATATAGACTTTTTCAACACCGTTAAAAACTGAATCATCGGCATTAATGGCAATGGCGCCTTGTTCATATGCGTGCCCTTGGACTCTGTTTAGACTATTACCGTCAAAATGGATTCCAAAGGTTTCTGCCAGGTGGTTAAAATGTTCAAATTCGGCATTAAGCGAATCGTTGGCTAATAGAACTAAGACGCCCCCCTTACTTACCCATTCCTTAACAGCCTCAATAGCTGACTGGTCGACATAATTTGGTCGGGCGGTCTCTTTTTCGGTATCAGGATCAACAACAATATAAATATCTGCATCCTTTAAATTGTCATCGGAAGGTGCTGCCTTCAGCATAGCGGTATGAGCTCCCAGAGACTCAAAAATGTCACCCCACAATGAGAAACCGCTGTTTGCCCTGTCGTTCCATGTATAATGCATTGGCTTGGATACACCTGCCGGGTTAATCTTAGTCTCATTATTATAAAAATTATCCAGTAACACTTCTTTCGCCTCACCATTAGAGCGTCCGTAATGTAGCTGTGCAGCCATTTGTATCTCCGTTCCCGCCAATAAAAACGCACCTACGCCTTTACCATCATTCACTTTCGGCTTTTCGTTAATATAGTATTCATAAGTTCCGTCCCTGTATGGTTTGCCACCCAATCCTGCTACTTCACAGGTGCCGTTGAGCACTGTCATGCCGGTGCTGTCCTTGCCGATAAATGTTTTGACGATACCGGCAAATCCTTCGCTGGCGGCCTTTTCAAAACTGGCAGGTAAGTAGCCTTTTCTAACACCTTTTGCAAGTGTATACACAAACATACAAGACGCGGACGCTTCCTGATAATTTCCTTTTTTTCCCGCCTTATCCAGGACCTGCCACCAGACATGGCTGTTTTTATCCTGATACTTAACTACAGCCTCCGCAAAGCGATTCAGAATCTGTATCAGAGAGTCGCGATAAGGCTGGCCCTTTGGAAAATAATCCAGCGCGTCCACCAGTCCCATACCGTACCAACCCATAGCGCGGCCCCAGAAATTAGGGGACAGTCCAGTTTCCTTGTCAGCCCATTTCTGCACTTTAGCGGCATCCCATCCGTGGTAAAGCAAACCGGTATTTTCATCCCGCGCGTGCCTTTCCATTAACACAAACTGCTTTCCTATATCATTAAATGCCGTGTCTTCATCACTCAGCATCGCATATTCAGCATAAAATGGTTCAGCCATATACAGACCATCAAGCCACATCTGGTTAGGATAAATGGTTTTATGCCAAAACCCCCCGTCAAACGTCCGAGGCTGGTGCAGCAATTGATTACGCAAACTGGCGGCAGCTTTCCAGTATTGTTTTTGTCCAGATACTCTAGCCAGGGTAAGTAAGACCTTACCGTTATTAATGTCATCCAGTTTATATGAAGTAGAGTCATATCTGCGGATAACACCATTTTTGTCGACAAAATCATCCATTGAGTGCTGGATATAATTATAATACACCGGATCACCAGTCAATTCCCATATATTTTCAAATCCTTTTAATATCACTCCTTCATCATAACTCCAGTTTCTATAGGAGTGTTGTCCTGTAATGGCCGGGTCTTTCCAAATAGTCATCACGGTTCGAGCCATTTGTCTGACCAGAGAGTCCGCCTGAACTCCTTGTTCGGCAGACACAATGCCTTCTATCTGTCCGGCACCCTCCTGACCACTACTATCAGCTTTAGACTGCCCACATGAACAGAGCGCTGCGGAACAGATGATTGCCACTGCATATGCCGACTGTCGCCATAACTTAAATGGTTTTCGATTAATGCGTACTTTAAACATACTTGAATATTCATTTTATTGTTAGATAATAATTGGGGGCTGATTAGATATGCAACCATTCAGTGCACCCTGACTCATTATGGCTTGATCTGAATGGAAGTAGTTTCTGCACCACTTATCAGCTTAAAATCTGACTTAGTGGCCTGTCTGCCATTTATAGTACAGTTTTCCAGAGAAATCGGGCCGTTCCCGTGGCCGGAAACAATCCACCCGGCTTCAGAGATGCCTTCGGATGCCCGGCTTTCCATCTTTACATTTCGCAATGAAAGATGCGTGGCGTGATTAAGCCTTACAGCAGGACCCTGGCCGCCTGTAAGGATAGCATGCATGTCCCGGATCTGGATTCCATCAGCCTGTATCAGTTCTATGCCCTTATGCGTTTGCATAGTAAGCTCACGCAAATGGATATCTTTAATAGCCATTTCAGGTAGCCCCCTAAAAAATAAGCTGTGTTCTGCACCCTGACAATTTATATACTGAATATAAAAATTACGAAACTGCGGCGTTGCTTCCGTTACAGGCAACAATACTTCTTTAGGAGTATCTCGTTTTTCTCCATTCAGCGCAATAGGATCTTTGGCCGCATAATACATATCAAAACGGATGGCATCTCCTTTTATGCTATTCATGTTAATATGGGAAGCATAGATATTTTCTACAATTCCGCCGCGGCCACGCGTCGTCTTAAAGCGCAAACCGATGTCCGTACCTAGAAAGGTCGCATATCTGATCCCGACGTTTTTTACACCGCCGGACATCTCGCTGCCGATAACAAACCCTCCGTGTGCATGATAAACTGTACAATACTGAATCAGCACATTTTGAGTGGGCGCGCCACGTTTTCTTCCTTGTTCGTCACGGCCGGATTTCATGCAGATACCATCATCACCGACGTCAAAACTGCTCTTTTCAATCAGAACATCTTTACAGGATTCAAGATCCAGGCCATCACCGTTTTGGGCATACCACGGGTTTTTAGCGTAGATATCCCGGATAATCATCCGTTCACAAAGCAGCGGGTGCAAACACCAGGCTGGCGAATTCTGAAAAGTGACACCTTCGAGTAAGACATCTTTGCAGTTGACAAGGGAAAGTAGATTGGGGCGGAGATAATCTTTTATGTCCTTGAAGTCCGCCGTTGTCCTGCCCTCCTTCAGCACACCCGCATCCTTTGTTGTGGATCCCTTAAGGGAGCCCTCAGAGGGATACCAGATGCGGCCCTTACTGTCAACAACACCTCCGGATGCGACAAGGTCATTCCACTGAGAAGCTGTAAGCTTATCTTTTTTTACCATTCGCCAGGCATCACCCGCACCGTCAATAATCCCTTTACCAGTAATGGCAATATGCGATTGCCCTTTAGCGGAAATCGGGGACTGGCAGCGCGCTGCCCCCAATCCCTCATAATTAGTCGTTACCAATGGATACTGGTCAAAGTCACTGGAAAACTGTAATAAGCCACCACGCGCAATGTGCAGATTAACATTAGATTTCAATACAATCGGGCCGGTAATCCACTGGCCGGGTCCGATATACACCACGCCGCCACCACCGGCAGACAAAGCATCAATGGCGTGCTGAATAGCCGTCGTGTTGAGGGTAACGGCGTCAGCTTTACCGCCGTATTTTTCAATAAAAGCAGTATCGCTTCTAAATGCAGGCAGCTCCATCTTCTCCAATTCCAGAATACTGGCAGGAATATCATAATCGAGTGGTGCAGATTGCCCCAGAGCGGGTAAACCGTACAGCGTACCCAGACTCAACAGCCCCATCAGTGCAACAGTCTTCCTTATACGCTGTAAAAGCAGCCTGTTACGAGTTACTGTTTTATATTGTGTTTGTTCGAAAATCATCCTGGTCATTATTAATATTTGTTTTGTATGAAAACTGCTGTTATTGATAGCCTTCGTTTTGTTTAAATTCATCTGGATTAGTAACAGCATCAATCTGACTCTGAGGGATCGGGCGCAGGTTGTGATACGACTGGATATTCTTGGCAGCATCGGGGTTGTCCGCCTTGACGCGGGCGAGCAACTCTTTTTCTCTTTTTAGGAGAAACCAGCGCATTTGTTCTCCCGCAAATTCGCGGGCATATTCATCCAAAATAAAATTTAAATTCACATCACTGGCCGTAATTTCCATATCAGCTGCCTTACCTGGTAAGGCGGCTCTCTTTCGCACCACATTTATATAATCTGCTGCCTGTTGATTCTTACCTAGCTTCATGGCAGCTTCAGCAGCAATCAGGTACATTTCCGGCAAACGGATCACAAAAACATCTCTGGCACTCACCTGTTCATTAATCGAGGATCTGGTCGGATCCATAAACTTGCTCAATTGTACAAAATGCTGATTATCTTTAATAAGACCATTTTGCTCATATGTATCATTAATATCATAAATACGGTAGTTCTTTGCCGCTCTCTGCCCAGCAGAAACAACCTTATTGGTTACTACTACAGCTGTATCACCCAAGGTCATGCCGCTGGGTGCCGTCGCCAGATTATTACATAACCACGCGGTCTGGAAAGACCCGGCAAAACGGCTGTCGGCATTAAGGTCAAACAGATTCATTAAAAACTTCGTTGGCATGAAGCGCACAAAAGGACGCCCATACTCAACGGAACGCTGCAACCCCGGCAGCGCATCATACTTCATCAGAAAATCAAGATGTCCGTTATTTCCGCCGCGGCTATGCCCGTTCGGGAAAAGGATATCGTCCTGACGGTCATTTAGTGTTAAATCTGTTGAATAATTGACAGCATAAATTACCTCACTGGCTTCTGCTGCCGCCTGCTTATCCATGGGCCACAAATCAGCATAATTCGGCACCAACTTAAAATCATAATCATTGATCACCGTATTTGCCAGATCCAGCGCTTCCTGATTATTTCCACGGGTAATATCCATTCTTGCCAAAAATGCCTGTGCCGCCGGTTCAGTGACACGGCCATAATCGTCTGTAGTTGGAGGCAAATCAGCCACAGCGGATTTCAGATCCGCAAAGATGAGCGTATAAATGTCATCTGTAGCAGTTCGTGTTGCAGTAGTCAGAATGCCGGAGGTTGCTTCTGTAGGCATCGGCGCATCTCCCCATGTTTCTACAATATGCCAATAATAAAAAGCTCTCAAAAAATGCAATTCGGCATTTCTGATCTTCTTTGTGTCATCATCAAGGCCTGCCTCGTCAATATGCTGAATCCCGTAATTACAAACGTTCACAGCAGCGTACAGATGTTGCCACAATCCATCGACATAATTGTCAGCACCTTCCAGATGAAGATAGTCTGTCAGGCCGGGGTCAGGAGCCGCCTGACCGGAAGCCCAGATGTCTGTGCCCATCTCAGAAAGGCAGTAGCCTTCTTCTTTACCGTACCACCATCTTTCATAGGAATAGGCAGCATTCACCAAGGTTTCAAAACCCTCGGGCGTTGAATAGACCGCTTCTGCGGTCAATCCGCCCGGATTATATTGTTCAAGCGTCTTGTTGCAGGAAAATAAGGCTGTGGCCATCAAGGACACGCCAAATACAGTAAGTGTATGTTTTATATTATTAAAAGTCATCTTAGTTCATTTTAAGGATTATAAATCGATATTGGCTCCTATCAAAAAGGATTTGGTCATCGGAAAATTCTCCGAGCCGCCTCTTTCAGGATCGTAATCCTTTGTATGGGATACGGTGAGTGGATTCACAGCAGAAACGTAAAAGCGGATGCTGCTCATTTTAAGCCGGTCCATAAAAGTAGCGGGCAAGGTATACCCCAGAGTAATATTCCTGACTTTTAGAAAAGATCCCGAGATATACTGTAAGGTACTTAAATACTGAAGACCGCCGCCTGCATTAGGCCTTGGAAATGCATTGGTTGAATTTTCAGGAGTCCAGTAATCATGCAAGGCCTGATTTTCCGGTGTGCCGGTTTTAAAACGCAGGTAGTTGGCATTGATCATCTGCCCGACACGTGCAAACATATAGATATTCAGGTCGAATCCTTTATAGGTAAAAGTATTAGAGAAGCCCCCGCTCCATTTCGGAGCCGCTGCCCCCAGAACAACCCGATCGCTGGTGGTAATCTTTCCATCACCATCCTGGTCTTTCACCCTGATCTCACCGGGCTTTTGACCGAAGCTGGCAGCCTCATCAGCCTCATCTGTCTGCCAAATACCCAGTTTTTCGTAATCAAAGAAGACCGAAACGGGGTAACCGATAAACCAGCCATCCGCTATATCATCTCCCCCACCTGTAGCCAACTGCTCGATGCTTTCTTTATTATGTGTAAAGGTGATAGCCGAGTTCCATGAAAAATTCTGTTTTTCAATATTGCGGGTATTCAAGGATATTTCAATACCGGTATTTCTGGTTTTCCCGATATTCTGGATCACAGAACTCACACCAGTGGAAGTTGGTAATAATCTCGGAAGTAATAAATCTTTTGTTCTCGTATCATACCAGTCAATCGTACCGGTAATCCTGTTTTTAAAGAGGCCGAAATCCAGTCCGATGTTTTTTGTACCCGAGAGTTCCCATTTAAGTTCGCTGTTACCTATCTGCGAATTAAAAGTGTATCCCGGCGCAGACTCATCACCATAGGCAAATGAAATATTAGTTAACAGACTCTGGATCGCATAGGCGCCCAACGGATCATTACCTGTCACCCCATAACTGGCTCTCAGTTTTAATTCACTGACCGCGGTCGCAGATTTCATAAAATCTTCCTGACTGATGCGCCAACCGGCAGCCACGGACGGGAAAAAAGCCCACTTATTACCTGGAGCCAGTTTGGAAGAACCATCAGATCGCCCTGTCAATGTTAACAAGTACTTGTTATTAAAGCTGTAATTTATCCTGCCGGTGAACGATACCAGTTTAGACTCTTCATAGCCTGTTGAGGCAATCAAACCACTAATGGCATTACCCAAACCGTAATAAGATTGAGAAGGTATCAGCTGTCCATCGCCTTGTTCAGCCCCGTTATCACTTTGATTGGACTGATAACTCGTTACGCCCGTCAACGTTAAATGATGTAAATCCCAGGTATGATCATAGGTAAGGATATTTTCCCAAAGAAGATTAGTAGACCTCGAAGTATTATATTGTGATCTTGGATCAGATCCGTTTCTGCTGATGGAATATCGCCCGTTGAATGTTCCCTGTCTGGAATTGGCCAGCCCCACCGAAACATTAGAACGTAACGTCAGGTCTTCAAATGGATCGATTTCTAAAAATCCTGTTATCAGTGCTCTGGTAGTATTCGTATTGTTAGCATAATTATTCGGAATTTCTTCATCAGCCAGTGGGTTTATCTGTGATCCGTTATTCGGATAGATCACCAGCTGCCCCGTTGAGTCATAGGCGGAGCCAAGCGGAGAAATTTTATTTGCACCGTTCAGGGGGTCCCTTTCTTCACTGATCTTATAATAGGTTAACTGGCTATTTAATCCTGCTTTAAACATCTTACTGATTGTATGTTCGATATTTAACCGGGCTGTAAACTTATCTGTCTGATCGAATTTAAATAACCCTTTTTTTCTATTGTAACCTGCGGAAAAGTACGCTTTGGTTTTATCAGAACCTCCGCTAACGCTAACCTTATAATTCTGTTCGTTTCCGTTACGAAGCAACAGATCACGATAATTTGTCCAGGTTCCGTTGGCAATGGCATCCAGTTCATTGGCGTTAAAGATCTTACTATCATCTTCGGGGCTGTTCCATTTACCCGTTGCACGATAGCTTTCCCTTATAAAATCGACATATTCGGGGCCAGTCATATAATGTGGATAGCCTGCATCTCTGATAGAGGCGGCATAGACATTCGCCGAAACCCTTGGAGCGCCTGTTTTTCCTTTTTTTGTAGTAATAATAATGACGCCATTGGCACCCCTAGACCCGTATATTGCTGTTGCTGAAGCATCTTTTAAGACTTCCATGGATTCTACATCATTTGGGTTCAGATCCTCGACATGACCGTTAATTGCCCCATCAATAATATACAGTGGACCGTTGCTACCCGCTATTGAGCGATGGCCGCGCAATAGAACACTGGGTGAAGAGCTGGTAGACCCATTTCCGCTGGTAATATCCAGACCGGGAACTTTACCCTGAATGGACTGCATAACATTGGTCGAAGCTACTTTTGTAATTTCATCACCTTTGATAGAAACAACAGAACCGGTCAAATCTGTTTTCTTCATAGTGCCGTATCCCACGACGATTACATCGCTGTTCACGCCTTCTGTTGCCGCCATTTGAACGGCTACAGGCTGGCTAAAATCAGTGACCGTTTTCTGCACCGTTCTATAGCCGACAAACTTAAATTCCAATACGGCGCGCTGCGTTGCTGCAGCCGCTAAGCTAAAGCTACCGTTGATATCCGTTGTGGTGCCTGTTTTTGTACCAACCAACACGACAGAAACGCCCGCGAGCGGACTACCGTCTGCGCTGTCAGTCACCTTACCTCTGATAGGCTGCTGCCAGGCAAAGGCCTGCAGACAACTAAAGAGTAAACTCAAAACAATAATTAAATGACGCATGTGTTAATGATTTTGTTTAAGGTGGTTAATCAATTCAAAAATTAAAACTGTTGACAATAGCTATATATTAATAAGAAGCATAATACAATTTCATAACCATCATTCCGCTTTGGCCTTTCTCACCATTCACCAAACAGGACCGTTCCAAAGCTATCTATTCTCCCTGTATGGAAGCGTTAAACGATTATCTTAATTTGCGCAATGGTTCCCGATATCGATGTCAGGGACCATATATATGAGCAATGCGTTAAAGGTTATTAACCCATTTGCCCAGAACGCTTTCCGGTGTATATTTATTTGCCTCCCTGCGAGTCAGCTGATGCGACCATCTGGCCCGATCCCGGATCACAGCTTCATCTTTGACACCCTCGATGTAGCTTTTATATTCACCATAATAAGCCGTTGATTCATTCGCTTTGCTACGCCAGTTATCCCATCCAACCGGTGCAACAAAATCACCCATGATGGTATTTAGATAAACGGTTTTTGCGTATGGCCTCCATGGCCTCCCCAACAGTACATGCTTCACACCGGTTGCAGCCTGGAGCCTGCAATGATCCAGTACGAATCCAAATGATTGCCCATCCGGTGTGGAGGCGGCAACAATATAGGAATCGGCCTTACAAAGAATGGTACAATAGCTCAACAGGACCGTGGCATCCCCAAATAAAAAATCAGTGGTACCGCTGATCAGGCAGCTTTTCAGATAAACATGCGTATAAGCGCCGGTGGCAAAAAAAGTATCCTGATGACCGTTAATCGTACAGTCTTCAATCAAACAACGGTCTGCCGATACCGATAAGGCAATTGCCTGCCCGACGGGGCCCGCCGTATTCTCTATTGTCAGATGTTTGCAGATAGCATCTGTAGCCTCTATACTCACGGTAGCGGTATAAAACGTGCTGTTTCGGCCCTTATTGACCTGGCCAAAATAACTGCCAAACCGAATAATCGTATGTGCTCTATTTTCCCCGACCAGGGTGACACGGGGATTCCAGGCGGGGATCCTTACCTGTTCTGTATATACACCATTTTTAATAAAGATGATCCATCTATTTAGTGGATAGGCTTTAGTTGCTTCAATCGCTTTTTGAATACCGGTAAAATCACCTGAACCGTCCCTGGCAACGATTATCGTATCCGGCTTTTCCTGTCGACTTTGTATTGACGACTGAACTGACGAACCGGCAAATGCCCGGCTGTATGTTCCGGTAACCAAAACACATAACATCGTCAATAGGGCTATCCTATAGCTTACTTTTACTTTATTTACTTGCTTACTTCTATTGAGCGCCGTCATAGGAAATGATCTTTTTTCCGATTGCTTTATATAATGCCTGTTGTCCTTCCTTGTCCGGATGTAAGCCGTCCGCATAAGCAAGTCTCGGGACAACATGAAGCAGGGACAGGAATCCGGTCTTATTCTTTCTGGCAAGTTCTCTGTAGCCCCCCTCGAGTTGCTGAAGGCTGCGCCTTGTGTTTGTATTATATTGTTTCTTCTTGTTAATTTCGTTCATAATCTCCGTATTGATATCTGAAGGCGCCAATAACAGGATTTTTGCCTTAGGATCTTTTTCTCTAACCTGGTCAATCATCCATTGCATATTGTTCAGGCATCCGGCCACCATCGTATCATTGCCATTTTTCAGATCATTTACACCCAGAAAAAAAACATACATAGCAGCAGCCGGATACTTTTCGAGCACCGGCAATAATTCTTCCCGGTCCGCCGTCTTTCTTCCGCTCCTGCCGGCATTGACATAAGTATAAGGCGTCGGCTTCTCATTTTGCTGTAAATACCAGACCCAGCTATGACCATCTACCTGGGCGCCATGAGTAATGGAGTCTCCAAAACACACCACAACTTTCTTCTGTGTTGGCAAACAGGCAAAACTAACCAAGATCAGCAGGCCGCCTGCCAACAGCAGTTTTTTAACCGGTTGACTGAAGAAGGCTTTATTTTTGTTCATGGACTCTTTGTTTTGTCTGTGCGATAATCTGTTTTGCGTCCACCGCCTTTCCATTCACATTGGAGTTGGTTATTTCTATAGCATTTACATTTTTTATAATACTGGATTCACGCACGTTTTCAAAATTACAGCTGTCAATATAGATATTGGTTACCGGTTTATCATCTCTACCCTGTAAGTTGATCGCAAACTCACTTTTGTGGCTGTTGATATGATCTATAAAAACGCTGTCCAGGGTTGGCGTATAATTGCAGCTGTCTTCATTACCTCCACCATAAAACATATTAATCTTCACCACGGCTTCATGCACTTGTCCTACTTCAATATTTCTAAAATAAAAACGACGCATCATACCACCGCGGCAGCTGTTGGATTTGATACGGATGGCTCTGTCTAGTGAAGGGCTGTTCATCTTCAGGTTCTGTCCATATACATCTTCCACTCCTCCGGATGCTTCACTGCCAATAACAATCCCGCCATGTCCATCTTCCATAAAACAATCTTCTATAATTATATTCTTGGAAGGTATACCGATAGCCCGGCCATCTTCATTGCGTCCACTTTTAATGGCAATACAATCATCACCATTTGCAAAATGACAATTTTTAATCCAGACATCTGTGCAAGACTCGGGATCACAACCGTCATTATTGGGGCCATAACTTAGGGTACTTACACCATCTATCGTGATATTCTGGCTGAGGGTCGGATGCAATATCCAAAATGGCGCATTGATCAATGTAACGCCCTGAATCAGGATATTCTTACAACTATAGAACTCCACAAAGGTCGGGCGCATATAATGCCCCGCTCCGAACACCCTTTTCTCGACAGGCACCTGATCTTTATTCATCTGGCTCAATCTGGGTTTATTATCGGCAGATTCCTGCGAAGGCATCCCTTTTTTCCAGCCAAATCCTTTAGCTCCGGTCCACCACCACCAGTGCTCATTACCTGCCTGACCGTCTAATATCCCTTCACCGGTCAGCGCAATATCCTGTTGTTGATAAGCGTATATCAGCGGCGAATAATTCATCATTTCCATCCCTTCATATCTGGTATGCACAACAGGCAGATAGTCTGCTGCGTCAGTGCTGAATTTTACCCGGGACCCTTTAGCTAAATGTAGTTCAACATGGCTTTTTAAATGAATCGGGCCTTTCACAAGATAAACGCCAGCGGGTATAACGACCCTGCCTCCACCCTCATTTTGACTGGCAGCCTCTATGGCTTTTCTAATAGCAGGCAAAGCGTCCGCAGTACTATCCTGCACGGCACCGTAATCCATGATGGAAAAATCCTTATCCGCAAAAGTCGGCACAACAATTCCTTTTTTAATACTATCCAACTTGTTCCAGCCAGTCAGACTTTCAGTTGTCTTACTATCATTTGCACCGGTGCAGCTGATCAGCCCCATTATAGAAATTATAGCAATCATAGAAATCGTTTTCAAGCTGCCGGACAGCTGTTTAAAATAACTTCCGTAATTGCAGTTAACAGAGCTTGTAGACTTTACGTGATGTTGCATGAGTAAACTAGTGTATTTAATACGTTTATTAAAAAAGAGAATTAACTTGATCGCCTGTCAATTCGATAGTACAGGAAGCAAGCTATATTCTATCGTTTAGGACTCAAGTGTTGGCCAATAGGCAAATCCAGCTTACACAGTTCATGTAATACCATTTCCGCCATTTTCCTGGCCCCTAATTCATTAAAGTGCGTGTTATCCTTCACACCTTTAGGATAGTGAGGATGTTCACCCGGTTCCAGCTGGTTATATAACATAGCCGAGCGCTCCGGTCCCAATTTACGAAGCAGGTCCATACTGAGTTTCTGCAAATCAATACAAGGTACAGCTTCTTCCTTCGCGGTCTGCAAGACTAATGGCCCATAAACCGGATGGGTATCGATGAGCATACCCGTTGAATCAAAATGACGACGGGCTACGGGTGTCAACAAAATAGGAATGGCTCCTTTTTCTCTGGTCTGTTCTACAAAGGTTTTTAAATTTGCAGTAAATGCCTCAGGAGGGGTATAGCTTCTTTTGGTAGGTACTTCGTCGTTATGCCCAAATTCAATTAATACATAATCCCCCTTGGTAAGTGTCTTTAATACATCCTTCCATCTGCCCTCTTCTATAAAAGTTCTTGTACTTCGACCGTTTTGGGCACGGTTATCCACGACGACGGTGGAATCAAAAAAATAGTGAAAGGGCATTCCCCAGCCGGTTTCCGGATAAGCCTTAACCGACTTATCTGCCATTGTTGAATCGCCGATCATGTAAATAGTTGTCTTATGTTGCATCAATAGACAAAACGACATGCAGGCCATTACTACAATCGTCAAGCCGACGTTCGGCCAACGCAAGTATCGCTGCATATTCTGTATCCATTTGTGCGTATTCATTGCTTCAGTGTAATTTTATTTTTTCGCTGTGCATCCCTGGCCAAAGGATTATAAACTGACTGTTTAAAACCAATTAATAATCAATACAATTATTAATTACTATGTGGACTTCTTTGACTTTTATTTGGGACAAATTCTTCTTAACTCCGCCAGGTTTGTTATAGGCAAGTTAATCGCATCTACTAACAAATGAGTGTATTTTGCGCAAATAATTTACGCAATCGATACCAGTAGGGCTGTCCCGGAGATTCTCATCACCGCAGCCATAACTTTTAATCAGAAAATCAATGAACTAGCCTTGTTGTAAAATCAGAATTATTAAAATTTTATCGGAA
The DNA here is from genome assembly GCF_020042345.1 of Arachidicoccus terrestris. Lineage (NCBI taxonomy): Bacteria > Pseudomonadati > Bacteroidota > Chitinophagia > Chitinophagales > Chitinophagaceae > Arachidicoccus > Arachidicoccus terrestris. Next base: position 3,562,622 of record NZ_CP083387.1, on the reverse strand, counting down.
AACGAAACGCATTTCGCTTGCCAGCCTTCAAAGCAATCTCACCATATAGTTTTCCCCTAATCAAAACTTGCACCTTCTGATTAACCTTAGTTGTAAAAACGGCCTGAATTTGATCCGGGCTCTAGTTTAATTTATTCATTATAATGCCTCCACGTAGCGCCATCTCTTTAAGTGACCGTTTTTCCAATTAGCAGGCAGGCAAGCTAACAAAGAGATTTTACCCGTCTCTCGGCGTAGGCCAGCATCTTCATTATTAAAGCAGCATATCCCCCACTAATATCCATATTAAAAATCTCCTTCGGATTGTGAGTAGACACCAGATTGTTATTCCAATACAGGTCTCCCAATACTCTCAGCATCTTAAATACTTGCTCCGTTTTCCGAAGACTCGCCACAGAAAGTTTTAAGCATTCCAATACTCAGTTGCAATCGATAGCGCAATTTCCTTTCCGCAATCGTTGCCGATAACGATTGCAAGCATGTATCTGATTAAAATATATACATGTTTTTTGGTAAAATGGCTTATCTTCCATGCGCTGTTTGAGCTCATATTAAAATTTAAAGTCACATAAGGCAAATGAAATTCGAGTCAGTCACTATTAAGGATATAGCAAAGGTACTTCATCTGTCCACCTCTACAGTTTCCAGGGCGTTGAGGGATAGCTATGAGATCAGCGAAGAAACTAAAAAATTAGTGGTAGCCTATGCCAAGAGTGTCAATTATCGGCCTAACCCTTCTGCCCTTAACTTGAAAAAACGCAGAAGCCGGACACTGGGTATAACCATTTCTGAAATTGCAAACAGCTTTTTTTCACAAATAATAGCCGGTGTTGAATCCGTAGCCAAAGAAAAAGGCTATAATGTTATTATCAGTCAGACTTTTGAGAATTTTGAGAGAGAGCAGGAGGCCGTGCGTAACCTATCTCAATCCGTAGACGGGATGCTGATATCACTCAGTTCTGAAACCAAGAGTCTGGAACATATACAACAATTACTTGACAGGGGCATGCCTATTGTCTTTTTTGACAGGATCACTAAAGCAGTGGAGGGCCATAAAGTCAGGTCCAACAATTTTAAAGGTGCTTATGATGCCACCGCTCATCTGATTCAAAATGGATATAAGAAAATTGCCTTTATCGGCAATCCCGATAATCTGGCAATTATAAAAGAGCGGAAAAGAGGTTACGATGAAGCGTTGGAGCAGCATCAATTACCTCATCAGAATGCCTATATCAAATATTGCCAACATGGCGGCCTTTCTTTTGAAGAAGTAGAACGTGTAATGGATGAGTTACTTCAGCTAAGTGATCCACCAGAAGCCATTCTATCCTGTGCGGATAAAATAACGACCAGCTGTTACCGCTACTTATCCAAACATGATATTAAAATTCCTGATCAAATGGCGCTTATCGGGTTCTCTAATCTGGACCTTACTGAATTTTTAAACCCATCGCTTTCTATTATACAACAAAAAGCTGAAGCCATGGGTACACAGGCCGCAGAGTTATTAATCAGGCAAATTGAAAGCAAAAGACCTTTGGAAGAGTTCAGTGAGATTGTACTGGAGCCGGACTTCTTTGCCCGCGCCTCTTCCGCTGCCCATAAACAGTAATTACTACAAGAATCAAAAAAGGCCTGTGTAATGCGACTATTTTTTAGTGATTACACGGGCCTTTTTTGATCACATCAATATCCGGGGGCTGTTAATTTTCCTCATTTAGTGGTGTTATCCTGAAAAAGTCAAAATCTGCATATCCTACGTCATTCGTCTTTTTCGCTGCGATAGCAAAAAGCCCAATTTTTGCGCCCGTCCATTTACCTGGAGCCGGCGTAAAGTCACCCGATATTTCCTGATATTCTTTTCCATCCAGACTGTAATAAAACTTGCAAAGCGCTTGGTTAGGAGCTGGATTATATATTGCCACTCTGAGCCACACTTCCGGTTTTTTTAAAGTTACTACCGAAGTGTCTTTTTCCAGATTTCCTTTATCTGATGCCTTGCAGATACCTTTTTGTAAAATATAAGCGCCGTCTTTCATAACAATGGAAAGTTTTGCATAGTCCAGCCCTAATACGACAAGCCCGGCCTGTTGCTGTCCATTCTTTTCATTCGCGGTAAAATGAACTTTAGTGGTTGCGACAAATTGGTCCGCCGGAAACTTCTGGGCCAGTATATTGGGTATATCCCAAAGATTTTTGGCGTCAGGAGTATAATTGGCATAGAGCCGAAGATGGCCATCATTTCCGGTCATTAGCCATCTGCCGCTGGAATTGGCTTCCCATTGCCATTGCAAACCTAACTTTCTCTCGTTGAATTCATCAGATTCCTGGGGCGTCTGGACCGGATAGCTTTTACCAACATCCGGCTTCTTGTATGTCATAACCGGCTCACCTTTTCCATCATGATCCTTATCGACACCAATGACCGGCCAGTCATTTATCCACTGCATCGGTTGTAAATGAACGACCCTGCCATAGGCCTCCTTGTCCTGAAAATGTAAAAACCAATTCTGTCCCGTCTGTGTGGTCACCCAGGCACCCTGATGAGGCCCATTGACCGGGCTTTTTCCCTGATCCATTACGACCTTTCTTTCATAGGGTCCCATTAAATCCTTTGAACGAAGCACCAATTGCCATCCGGTTGACACACCGCCGGCAGGCGCAAAAATATAATAGTAGCCGTTTCTTTTATATATCTTAGGGCCCTCTATCGTCGGATCATCCGTATGACCATCATACACAATTTTGTCTTCACCGGTAACAGCCGTACCGGCAGTATTCATCGGAGCAATGGCTATGACACTTTTTATTCCTGCCCGGCTACCGGCATATGCATGTACCAGCCAGGCTTTGCCATTATCATCCCAGAGTGGGCAGGGGTCAATAATTCCTTTACCCGCAAAGACCAATACGGGCTCCGACCAGTCACTGGCGGGGTCTTTGGTCTTAATCATATATATGCCAAAATCCGGGTCTGGATAGTAGATATAGTATTCATGGTTATGATAACGGATGGCAGGTGCCCAGACGCCATTTCCATGCTGGGGTGTATTAAAGACTTCAGCAGGAATCTGCTTTTTTAGCGCATGATTGATGATCGTCCAGTTGACGAGGTCTTTAGAGTGCAAAATAGGCAGTCCGGGTATATCTTCAAAACTAGAAGAGACCATATAAAAATCATCTCCTACCCGGATAGCATCGGGGTCAGAATAATCCGCATTAATGATGGGATTTTTATAAGTACCGTTTCTTTGATCGGCCACCCATACTTTGGACACATAAGGCTGCTGCCCATAGCCATAGCTTACAGAACTGCATAATAAAGACAGTAATAATAGCTTATTTACTTTCATGATCGAGTTTAAATATTAAATATAATTTTCAAATTTTTATAGATGTGTTGAACGCCCGTTATTTGCCCGGGGCATTGAATACATAAGTTCCTCCTTTATCAGTGGCAAAATCAAATAGTACAGTCTTAGGAAATGCGGGTATCTGTAAATCTGTTTTTTTGATCTTTTGACTAATTAACGGTGCTTTAATGTCAGCAACCTGATAATAGGAGTTTGGATTAGCTGAATTGTCTTTAACAGGTTTCAAGGTAGCATTACGGCTTGTCAGTCGCGTGTTTACCGGAAGCCTAAGGCGGCAGTTACCTCCCAGGGTAGAATGAATCTTAAGGCTGGTAATATGGCCATTTTTCCAGCTAATGTCTACCTTAAACCCACCCCTGGCCATCAATCCTTTTATCATTCCATTTTGCCAGGCATCAGGCAACGCAGGCAAAACTTCCAAAGCGCCGTCCTGTGATTGCAACAGCATTTCCGCTATGCCGGAGGCGCAGCCAAAGTTACCGTCGATCTGAAAGGGCGGATGCGCATCAAATAAATTAGGATAAGTTCCCCCTCCCTCACCTTTTGATCTTTCAGGCGCCGGCCTTAACTGATCCTGAATAAGTTTCCAGCTATGATTACCATCTTTCATCCTGGCCCACCAGTTGACCTTCCACCCCATAGACCATCCGGTAGACACATCTCCTCTACTGATCAAAGTCGTTTTCGCGGCAGAAAATAGCGCCGGATGCTCATAAGGAGATATCTGATTACTTGGAAAGAGCCCGTACAAATGAGAAATATGGCGATGACCATCATGCTCTTTATCCCAATCTTCCAGCCACTCTTGTAGCTGACCGTATTGCCCTATCTGCATTGGAGGCAACCTTTTGATTAACCGGGACAGCGTGTCCGCAAATAATCGGTCTTCCCCTAGAAACCTGCTGGCACTGATTACTTGCGAGAAAACGTCAAAAACGATTTGGTTATCCATAGTCGTTCCCGCGCTTAATCCTACGCCTCTCATATACTGATGTTCAGGGGACATTGAAGGTGCGACAACCAGATAATGATGATCTGGCTCTTCTTGTAAAACATCCACAAAATAGAGTGCCGCCCCTTTTAGAATATGATAATTGTCTTTCAAGAATGCCCTGTCACCAGTATATAGAAAATGTTGCCATAAATGCGTACTCAACCAGGCACCCCCCATCGGCCACATACCATAGAATCCACCGTCGACCGGTCCGGTAATCCGCCAAAGATCGGTATTATGATGGGCATTCCACCCTCTTGCATGATACATCTTCCGGGCGCTCTGCTGTCCTGTCACTGATAGATCCTTTACCATCTGAAATAAAGGTTGTGCCATTTCCGGTAGGCTTGTAACCTCAGCAGGCCAATAGTTCATTTCAGTGTTAATATTGATAGTATATTTGCTGTCCCAGGGCGGGCTGACCATATCATTCCAGATGCCCTGTAGATTCGCAGGTTGTCCACCTGGTTGAGAAGATGAAATCAACAAATACCGGCCAAACTGAAAATATAAGGCAACAAGTGAAGGATCATATTTGGAATCAAAGTTTATGATACGTTGATCGGTCGTTGCTTTAGCAGTATCTGGCGTTTCCAATTGAAATGTCACACGGTCAAAATACTTGTGATAAATCGCTTCATGAGCCTGCAACGCCTTATCGTAAGGCTTGCCGATAGCTGCCGTCAAAAACTGAGCAGCACGCTTATCTGCATCACCCGTCAGGTCATGATAGTTGTTAAAGTTGGTGCCGATTGACACATAAATCGTTACAGCGCTCGCATTTTTTACAGTTAAGTTACTGTCACTGCTACTGACAATGCCATCCACGACCACCGGTTTTACCAGAGTAGTGAACTGTACTTTGCCTTTTTTATTATCGGCATCACCACTGTGGCCTTTAAGGATGAGCGTTTTATCCGAAGTGCCGATCTTATGATGAACCTGCGGGCTGCTCATGCCTAGTGTGCAGTTAATTGCGCCTTTCTTATCAGCCGTTAACCGAACGATAATCACATTATCTGCCAGGGAAGAAATAATTTCCCTGTCATAGTGTACTCCGTTTACTTCGAATGAAGTATGCGTAGTGGCATCGCTTATATTCAGATCCCGGTGGTAATTTTTAAAGTTTTCATGTCCGGCAAACCGGATATAAAGATCTCCCACCGGCTGGTAAGGCATTCCATAATTACTATTCTTAGGCGCGCTTCTCGGGAAAACCCGGTTAGACATCTCCTGCGCCGCTTTATATCGTTTAGCAAAAAGAAGCTTCCGGATTTCAACGATGCTGTCAAATACATTTTCGGGGATATTATTACCGGGCTCTCCGGCCCACACCGTCTCTTCATTAAGCTGTAGCCTTTCTTCATTAACACCGCCAAAGACCATTGCACCCAACCGGCCATTGCCGAGAGGCAATGCCTCATTCCAGTTTTTTGCCGGCCGGTCATAGTTCAATTGCAATGGCGCCTGCCCCATACAACTAACTACAACAAAAACAGGTAAAGTTGCGCAGATAATCTGCTTAAAAAGCTTTTTTGATTGAATCGTCATTATTTATTGTTTTACAAACACTTTAAAACTACAGGTTTTGGCAGAAAAACCCAAAACATACAAAACATTAACGCCCATACTTCGAAAGCCATGCAGGATAATCCTGGTCAATTAATCTCGCCGGCCAGCTTCCATACCAGGCATATCCGGCCCGCCGCTCATCCTCAATCTCCTTCAGATCATATTTTTTCTCACTATTCCGGCCGGAAAAAAAAGGCCTGTCCGTACCAATTTCATAGAACCTGGCCCAGATGACCGAATTTGCATCTTTAACCAGAATGGCGTCTTTGCCAGTAGACTCCTTTGGGGCGACAATATGTTCAAAGCGATATCCCTTGATAGCCACTTTTTTAAACCATGTCATAGCGCTATTTACAGCATCTTTCACTGCATCTGAAGGCTGTGGTATCTGCATCAAAAAATCAACAATGGCAGCTGATTCTGACGCAGCCAAGCCTACCAGTTCAAAGGATCTTGCTTTTTCCGGAAGCAGGGTTACTTTATTGTATTGCTGATTCCAGGCTGTCTTCCGCCCGTCCACAACAATCTGTGTTTTCAGGATACAGTCTATTGCTCTTTTTACAGCTTCCCTACAGGGGCGCACATATTTTGGATCAACAGCAGCAAATTCTCGCTTTTGACGGGCTACATTCCTTAATAATTGTAGCACATTAATGATCGCGTTATCATTAAAGGTTACCTGACTGCGGTACAGGCTACTGTCCGGATAGTACTGTGGCCAGCCGCCATTATCATATTGAGCTTTAAGCAGATAGTCCAGCCCTCTTTCCGCTGATACAAGATAAGCAGAATCGTGGGTTTTGTTGTAAGCCTTTAATAAGTAATTAATTTCCCTGGTCGTCGCCTTATTATCTATGGTTGCATCTTTTAGATCGTGTTGTGATTTAATCTGCTTTTTCTGCGCCGCGCTGAAAACATGATCATAGGTAATTTTCCTGTTATGGTAAGCCTTCGCCCAGCCGCCGTTAAAACGCTGATAAAGTAACATATTGTCTGCAATCAGGTCTGTTTCGTGCTGACTATAACTGGTTAAAGGTTGCATAATACACCAGACCGACAATATTACCCCCACCCAATAACTATTACTCTTAATCGCATTCATATTATTATTTTTTATACATTAATTGCGCCAAATACAATAAACTTTCTGACAATCACTTTGATTGTACATACGAATATCGCCATCCATTAAAGAGAATTTAATCCAGACATCTTCCCTAAAGAACCATATCCATTTACACTCATTACAGCGTAACTCCCATTAGCATTCCCTCCAACCTTAAATGAAACATCCTTTGTAAAGCCAATCAGCTGATGCTCTTTGAACACAATATAGCCGGCAGCATCCGGGCTTCCCTGCCAAATGAGACGTCCGGCTGACCACTTTAAATGACTCGGAGCAGCGGCTTCTGTAAAAAAAGTTCTGGGATCCCAGCCATCTTCTTCTACAATAACATTATGGTAGCTATATTTTGCCGCTTCTTGCTTGCTTAGCACGGCCTGTAAACCATCTACACGTCTTCCGCCTTCTCCTTTACTTTGCCGGTACCATGTTCGGCGCTGGCTTAGATCGATCAGTTTCCCCTTATCATCACGGCTGTTATATTCTGCAAACAACTTCGCAGCAGGCCCCATGTCAGTCCAGCCCTCCGGCTGAAGCGGTATCTTTATGGTGGAATTTAAAAAGACTGCGATAGGTTGGTTATGCCAGGGTCGTCCCAGCTTTGACCGGCCGTCAGCAGCGGCTGCATTACCATCTATGGTGCAATGTTGAAAAACGTATCCCCATTTGGTGCCTGCGTCATGACTGGGTGCAACGATAACCGATCCGCTGCGTACATTATAAAAAGTAGTATTCTCAATATAGGCATTTCCACCACCATAAAAATAATCCACAGCACCTTCTATCCAACAGCTATCTGCATATGTTCTGTCATCCTTATTTTTAGTACTGGTCATCCAGGTATCCTGAAAAGATCGAAATTTACAATTGTAAAAGGCCATCCGGTCCCTATTTGTCCGAATAGCCAGTGCCTGTGGCCCGCTTTGGGCTTCTACACCATATGCATTTTCAAAAGTAATATTTTCCGCGTAAAAATCCGGTGCATTCACGACTACCACGGCACAATCCGACTGCTGAAATTTGACTTTGGAGTACGGCTGACCGGCATCTTTAGGATTTTCAGGATTGGCACAATTGATCTTAAATGTTATAATTACTTTCTCCCTGTTCTGTCCGATCAAATAGATAAACGGTTTATCTTCCGGGACTCTTACCAACCCTTCATAGCGTCCATTCTTAACGAATATTTTCCAGGGCTCCTTCCGGTTAGCCGGTGCACCGTCAATAGCCGCCTGAACAGAGGCATAGTCTCCCTTCCCATTAACGTCGACAACAGCATCATAGAGCCGGTCTATAGTAGTAATAGCTGAAGAAATAGTTCCAACCGGCGTTTGGGGAATTACGGTAGCCCTCTCCCGGCTGTAAGCCTTAGGATGCTCAAGACCGAAAAAGCTCAAGCTCAGTATAACCACTGAAAGAATATACTTAGTTTTCATAGTGCTATTGATTTTTGAATATTTAACTTTGGCGTTACCCGCCTTTCTTTACAACTTCCTAACAGAGCCTTTATCTAGTATCAAGGTTTCATATACTTTTGGATGGGGCAACCGTCCAATGACCTTAGCCCCTCCACCACACAGGCCGCATTAAGCTTCGCTCCTTTAATATTGGTATGTGTTCCGTCTCCTGGAAAAAAATGATTGACGCTGTCTCTTCCAAGCGAAAGCCAGTGAGCCGCTATAATACGATTGAGATTAATATAGTAAGCGCCGTTTGCCCGCGCTACTTGTTCAGCCCATTTTGGATAATGCGCTTCGATAACCACCCGGCCATGGTCCCAGCGGTTGCGGGGAACAAGAGAACAAACAATCGGCGTAGCCCCCTTACGCTGAGCCTCGGTAATGAATTTTTTCAAATACCAACCATAAGTATGCACCGTTTCCGGTTGATGGGTACGGATGCTAATGATTTCTCTGGTCGAATCTCCTATTCCCAACAACGACCCCTTCTGCCTGACTGTATCATCCACGCCGGCATGATCGTTATGTCCGAACTGCATAATCACAAAATCACCTTTTTTAAGAGCCCCCATAATTCTATCCCAGCGTCCATCCAGGATAAAAGTCCGGGTACTGGTACCAGACTTTGCGTGATTACGTATGGAAATGCGTGAAGTATCAAAGTATGGGTATATTAAACTCCCCCAACCCCAATAGGCGTTCCGGCCATTACCATCGCTGTTTTGCACGGTAGAGTCGCCGATAATATAGATGACCGGCTTTTCTTTCTGATCGATAAGCGTAAAAGAAGCCAAGCATATAGATAAGATGAGAAATATCCAGTAACCTTTTGTCTTTTGCCCCTGCCAGACACTTTTGATTTCCTCTACAAACATTATTGTATTTTTAATAATTATACGAAACGTTTCAGTCCTTTAACATATTGACCAGTAACTGCTGCCCCACTACATTGGCGGGGTTATCGGCAAATGAATTGAACGTATCCATGGAAGCATTCTCTCCATCCCCTTCCGTACGTTTTTGATGTTTAATATTCTCAATACAAGAGGTAATATCCAGCGCATTTAAGATGATCTTTCCCCTTCCCAATGGCACAACGCTTAATGCCGAATAAACTTCCTGCTTGTGATCCGAAACAGCCCCTACAACCGTATTGCCGTTAAACATTCTCATACCGATTCTATGCTTGTTATAAGTGGCCAGGCATTGATATTCCCAGTTAAACACGCAATTTTGCGGCAAACCGTGGAACAAAGGTGAACTTTTCACAAAATAATTGCCGCCATACCAACTGGTCCCCATTTGTTTAATACCTCTGAAATCAATGGTTTCTTTTCTCGCCAAATGTGTAGCCCAAACTTCAGTATTGCTAAGAACGACTAATTTATGACCGTTATTCACCCACTCTAAAATATCGGTTACTAAAGGATTCCCTGTCTGGCGCGGCGCAAAAGCTCCGACAACCAAAACGTTTCCTTCAGGCCATCCCGAGCGGTAGTTACGGTATTTGACGCCTATGGCATCAAAATAGGCCTGAATCTTACCCGAAGTGTCGGCGACCTGTATCTGGTCAGATACGCCAGTTGTATCAAACTTGACCGCGTACAGCTGATCTGAGCCCGCACAGACACTGTCTGATCGCTGCCTGAGAATTGCCTTCACACTGGAATATCCAGCATGCTCAATCGGTATTTTAATACCGGATACCAGCAATTGTCCGTATTCACTACCGCCCTTTACCAGTACTTTTTCCTTTCCGAGTAGCCGGCGCTTTCCATCCGGATCAATTGCCTGAATTTCAAGCACGGCAATCCCATGGATATTTTTTTCATTCACTATATAAAAGTCAGCAGTAACCGTATCACCTGTGGGCACTACTTTGTGGTTCAGCTTAACCGCAATATAAAGCGGGCGGTTATAGCGGGCAATTAAATCAGGGTCTCCTTTCAGATTCCGGTAATCATCTACCATACCAGAGTGATTCTCCTGCTTCATAGATTCCCATCCGTTAATAGCATAGGCATCTACAGTATTATTGATCCGTACATTTTCAATGACCCTTCCCTGATAGTAATAAGCTACATTCCCCATTTTTCTGGTCAGGCTGTCCACATTGGGAAAGGCCCCGAGAAAGCCGTTGTTATAAAGAAAGGAATTATAAGCGTCATATAGTTTCAAATAGGCATCAGACTCCCACCCTATATTCTTGCCCCGCTTTAAGATGTCTTCGCGAATCAACTGCAAACGGGCCGGCGTTCCTATTGCTCCCTCTTCACCATAATACATGATCTCATCTTTATGATCGGTATATTTTGCATAATTTTTCGGATTTCTGTACAGATTATCATGATAGACACCAGGCCCACCGGCATGATGCTGATCAAACCATCCATAGTCATAAAATGTGGTATCATAGGGCAATAAATGTAGCTTAAACTTCGGATCAGGCTCACTTACCCTGATATTACCATTGCAGGAATTATATGTGATAATCCGGGAGTCATCTAACCGACGACCGGCACGCATCTGGGCTTTATCAATGGGCTGAGGCAGCGCCCCACGCTCATTATGCATATTATAGATAATCAGTGACGGATGACTGCGATCCCGTCGGATCATACGAAAGAATTTTTCGTTCCTGACCGCAAAATAATAATCAGCCTGCTTTCTTTCCAGCGCATCTTTAGGGTAGAATAGTTTTTCCGGAAATTGATTACCCCCAGGCTCCTCGAAATAAAGCAGCCCCAGTTCATCTGCTGCATCCAAAACATTCGTCTGCCCAATTGTTCGATGAAAATTAAGCATATTCAAACCCAGACGTTTGGCATCCATTATCTGCTTACGGGCCAACGAGTCTGAGGGCGCAATGCCGTTAATGGCCCAAAATCCCCAAGAAATAGCTGTGCGCAGTACGATACGTTTACCATTCAGGTAAAACTGCTGATCACCATGATTGTCTCTGATTTCAAACCAGCGGAATCCGAAACGGCGGTCGAACCGGTCGGTGGCTCCGCCGTTACCTTTCCAGATCGCGGTAAGCACATACAGATTGGGGTGATCTACATCCCAGAGCGCAGCATTCGGCAAATTAATGGTAAACTTTCGGGTATTGGAACCTGCCTGAAGTACGGCCTCAAATTCACGTCTATAGACAATTTTACCCGTTTTGTATTCTTTCACCTGTAACGCATAGCATCCCTTACTCAGCTCAGTTGTCATATTTTTTCCTGTCAGCTCTACATCGACTTCTGTGGGCCTGGGCTTGTTCTTTATAAAAACATCTTCAATATAGACAGAATCAGTTGCTACCATCCACACTTTGCCCGTAATTCCTCCAAAGCCATGGGAAGGTTGGGTCCGGTAGGTCCCCCACATAAAATTCTGGGAATCCCTCCAGTCGAAATTACCATTTGGATCCGTGATACGGACATCTATGCTATTGATTTCACCTGGCAGCATCGCTCCCGAAATATCTACGTCAAAAGGGGTGCTGTTGACCAGATCATAGGCAACCAGCTTATGGTTAACAAACACCTCAGCACGAAAACGAACACTTTCAAACTTTAGAAGGACATGTTTATGCCGATATTCTGCCGGGATATGTATTTTCGTCGAAAACCAGGAAATACCCAAATAATTGCCGTCCACGCCGAACTTGTCTCCATTCTGACCCCAGTAAAACTCTTCAACTGTTGCAGGTAATGTCGTCCGGATCTCCGATGGGTTATTATCTAACAACTGCCAGCCGCCTGTGGGTATGTTGACCGGTACCGCCGACAGATCCACCGGGGGTGCATACAAGGAGTCTTGCTGCCATTTTGCCGCCGTATCTAGGCAAATGGACCAGTCACTGCCGGACAGATCAATAGCTGACATCCGATTTTGAGCCCAGACAGACGGCAAGCCGAATAACATGCTACTCAGACAAAGGACTGTGCAAACAAAGAGAAGCCTTGTAATTCCGGTCTTATGTATTTTCATAGCTTAATTGTTTTTATGAATACTTCTATCAAGATAATGGGAAAGTGAAATTGGGCGCTATAGCCAAATTCGGCACCCTATTACTCTGTTGGCGCTCCGGTCGCAAAATCAATTCCTGAGACTGTAGATCCGTAAGTACTGATCGCCTTACCCGCTCCTGCCGTAATTTTTGAGCCACCAATAAACACACAATCATCTACATTGTTGATCCTCATACCCGTTTTTGCCTCAATCTGGACATTATTAAAAACAATGTCTTTCATATGCAATTCTGGAACAGACCATAAGAGCCCAGCGTTGGCAGATCCCGTAGCCTTGATATTTTTCAGGAAAATATGCCTCCATTGAGGCGTTGACGCTGTGACAGGTTGCGCCTGATCGGCTCCACCGCCGGAGGGAATGGTCTTATCGGGATAATATTCACAGATATTGATCGGGGTGCCAACCCCCGTCATGGTTAGATCTTCATACACCAAATTCTCGACAATTCCGCTGCGATCTCTGCTGGATTTAATATGTACCCCGTTATCAGTTTTATCAAATACACAGTCACTGACATAGATATGATCAATTCCCGAAGTATAGCTGCCGATAGACAACCCATGGCCTCTGCCAAAAGAGCAACCCTTAATTGTCATATACCGCGTTTCATTATCCATAGCAATATTATCGTCTCCACAGCTTATGTCACAATTAAGGATATTTACGTGCGGCGACCAGACATCTATGCCGTCCGTATTGGGAGAATCTGCCGGGGAGTTCAGCGTCACGCCAGAAATCGTCACATGCCGATTCCCTCTGTGAATGCTGATGTGCCCATTGGGTGCGTCCCGGATTGTTATACCAGCTACCTCAATAATACGGGCGTCATCAAAACTGATCAGAGCCGGTCTGGCAATCCCGCCAGTCGGCTTGGTGGCCCTGAAGGCCTCCCACCAGGCTTCCCCCTGCCCATCAATGACGCCCTTGCCATCAATAAGCACGTTTGTCGTCCCGGTTAAATCTAAAAAAGAGGCCACTTTCTCTGTCGTTCCGGCTCCCGGGTAATCTTCATATGCCAGAACTTTTAGAATTGCGCCCTCAGAGATTCTAAGCCCCACATTACTTTTTAGGTGTAAGGGGCCAGAGATAAAAGTACCGGCAGGAATAACAACGGTTCCGCCACCATTCTTTGCTGCCTCATCAATAGTTTTTTGAATAGCTGTCGCATTATCCTTGGCACCGGCTGCACCACCATAATCGGTTATCAAAAACTCTTTGCCCGAAATATCAGGCACTTTGATCGTATCGCCCCAATCCGTATCAAAATCAGGATCGTGATCCGCTACAGTGTCTTCCGGTGGCTGGGGCTCATCAATAATAGAAGGGGCCGGTTCATCAACGGGAGGATAAAGAGAGCTCACCTTCTTACATGCAAACGATGAGAGCATACACCAACCCAGTATTATGGTAATATAAGGCCGGTATCTTCTACTTAACCCCTTCATTAAAGTTGCAACTCCTATATTTTTCATGCATATGTATTTAATATGTTTATAGACAACAAGGAGAGCTCCTGCAACCGGAACTCTCCATTATACAACCTTACAAACTCACAAACCACCTTGGGTCACCGGCCTTGCCTGTTCCTCCAAACCCGTTTAACGGAATAATGGAAAAGTCGCCATTCGCAGGATTCACAAATAAATCCGTGGAACTTCCCTCAAACAAGGTAATTTCCGGGAAGTCCTGACTGATTTCCATTTCTGTGGTACGGTAACTTCCGGCAAAGGAGCCAGCATAATCCAGGCTAAAGGCCTTTAAAGGCGCTCCTGCGTTTGTACCGGAAATAATGTTATTCTCTGCTGTAAAAGAAGATGGCAAATTATTCTTATCCAGGCGGATTAGTTGAGTAAGTGCAACATTTTGATTATAGATTGTATTACTATTGACCAGGATAAGCGGGACGGCCGCACGGACATCCATTAATTGCGTTGCCATGTCAATTAACGTATTACTGTCTACCTTAATAGAATCCAACGTGACGTTGGATCCGCCCACGTTGATAACGCCATAACCTCCCGTATTTTTCACTATACTTCCTGCAAGAGATATCTGGCTTAGCCTAATGGCCTTGTTCTGTACTCTGACAACACCTCTATAGTTTTCAATATCACAATTTGCAAAAGCGAACTGCCCGACATCAACGTTATCATCACCCATATTTATCAGGTAATCACCTGTTCCTCCAATTAATTTTACCTTTTGAAAAATCAACGATCCAAATGCATTGCCTTCCAGCGCAACATTACTTATATTTAACGTTGATGGCATTGCATTGTCACCCCAAACTTCTCTTTCACCGGTAAAGCTAAGGTCTGTCAGACCGGAAGGCAGAACTACTGATCCGATGTCATAATTCTGTCCTGCGTTAAAGAGCAAGGTTACGGCAAAGTGTCCTTCAGCGACCTGTTCAGCCAGTACGGCATTAATATCATCCCCGGATGCAACAGGCACAATTACAGCGCCTTTAATGCCCGTAGTATGCAGGATCATGGTACCTCTGAGCACATCGTTATTAAAAATTTCTATCTTATAAGAGGTGCCCGGATTAAGGCCAGGGATTAGGACTGATCCATCTGCCTTATTCTCCTCAGTCAGTGTGACTTTTTTTATCTCAGAGAGCGTAACCGGATCACTGACGGTCACGTGAGTTACCCTATCGGTTGGTTGCCAGAACATCTGGATATTATCTGTCGACTGTTCAGATCTGTCAAATAACTGCTCCGCCGGCGTCATAAAATAGAGTTCAGAATATTTAGATTCATTTCCGGTTGAATCTACACATTTCATTCTGACAGAATAACCGGAGGTCCCATCCAGGTCCTCGAACACCGTGTGATAAGATGTTCTTGTTGGTGTGGGTGACACGGAAAAGGGGGTTAATGTATCAGCCAGTATTTCTACCGTACGTACAATATCTTTAAACTCAAGGCTGTCTTTACTAAACTCGAAAATGTACTTGGTAGCTCCGATCGATCTGGTATAGTTTATCGTGACTGAAGTCGCCGCAGTAGTCTGTACTTCGAAAGTCAATGGCTTAAATAAGCGAGCATGAGAGGGATCGACGTCCCAATTATTGACCTCTTTCTGGCAACTCGCCGCAAAAAAAACGATAAGGATAAAGGCCATTAATTTGAATAAAATATTTTTCATTTCTTATGTTTTAATTTCGAATATTGATCAACAACTAATATCCGTAGCTACTTTGAATAGCTCCTTTGGATTCATACATATCCTCATAATATACTGCATAGGGGTATCTGTAATAGATAGTTCCATTACCCATCTGATAGGTTGCTAAAGAAGCCTGGATCTCGGATCCATGAGTCAATGTTCCCAAAAATGAAGAATAGTCATAGGATGGATAGAGCCCCGTTGCGGCCGTTAGCACCCGGATCGGGTATATAATATATCTGTCGGTGGCTTTTGCACCCGTCTCCGGCTTCATAGTCGTCTGTGGGAACCATTTTACGGCGATCCAGGGCTCGCCGGGATCTGCCGGTAATTCCTTATAATAATTAGGGGATTCTGGATCGATGAACTCGCCATCCGGCTTAAATTTGTAATACACTGTTTGAGGGAAATCTGATGGCTGATAAGTTTTATCAAAGATCTTGACTGCTTTAGTGCCGTCAAACATCTGACATAAGGTTTTTTTCATTTCTTCAATTTTGGTATAGGCCAGCCCCCAGCGTATCAAATCCTGTTTACGGATCGATTCACAACCAAATTCCCAGGCCCTTTCGTTAACAACTGCCTTAAAAAAATCTGGGTCGTACTTAGTAATCTCTGGTGCACCGGCGCCGAAGGCTCTGGCCCGAACCATTTCCAACGCCTGACGCCCGGTTACCCCATCTGCATTGGGATTGGCAACATCCGGTCCTTTTAAAGCATTCATTGCCTCAGCATACATAAGCAGCACATCTGAATATCGCATCAGGATCCAATTAATCCCGGTAGCAATTCTGGAATTAGCCGTTTTCTGGAGTGCCTGAAAACCCGGAGTTGTCCAATAAATACGCCATTTGGCAAAAGGTACGTTTATTGGATCCGATCCCATTGCTTCTTTATTGTCGGATGTATAATTAAACCAGGAAAGTGTTGCGTCCCTTCTGGTATCCGCTTTGTCAAAAGAATAGAAATAATACGCTGTAGAGGTGACATACGTACCGCCAAATCCTCTCGTACCATACTTGGTGTTGCCCGACACGACATAACCCATTAGTGAGCCTATATCACCATTGTCACCCATTCCAAAAGCCACCTCAAATAAATTTTCATTCGTAGGATTAGGCATCTGCCCACACACACTTTTCCAGATGTCAACATAACTGGGGTCAAGCTTATGTGGGTTATCCGGTGAGGCGATCATTTTTGCGCAAATATCCGCTGCGATCTGGTAATAGTCTTTCCAGTTCTGCGGCCGGCCAACGAAATAATCCGGCGTCTCGGGAATATTCTTGTTGTGTTCCGCCTTTGAATCGGGAAACAACTTAGCGTCTCTCAGAGACCAGCCGCCGGCAAATAAAGAAACACGTGCTAGCAGGCCCATCGCAAAACCCTTCGTAACCCTTTCGGCCGAATTGTATTCAGCATTCGTACCCAGCCAGGGTAACAGATCAACCGCTTCCTGCAGATCTTTGACGATATAGTGATAGATCGTATCTATATCAGTACGACCCAGATACACATTGGACAAATCTGATTTAGAGGCTTCCCGTTTAAAAGGCACCGCGCCCCAGTATCGAACCAAGTTAAAATAGGCCAAAGCACGCATTACCAGTGCCTCTCCCAGCAACGGTTTCATCTTGGCCGCCTCAGATTCCAGAATCGGCGACTGCCGGATACCGTCAACCGCTGCTGTGGAGATCTCTGCAAAATCATAGAGTCCGGACCAACGGGTTGTCGAATTATACTGGCTGCCGTAAAAGTTACCAGCTCCGGCGTCAGAGCTGGTAGAGTTATATCCGGTTTCAGAGAATGCCCGGTTACATTCAATATCGGAAACCCCTTGCCAGTTTACGGAGAGCTTCTGCCCATATATATAAGTATCGGTCATCTTACCGTATAACCCCATTACGGCAGCCTTGGCCATGGAAGGAGAATTAAAAACCGTTTCAGGGCTTAAAGAGGAGGGGGAAGAAGTTTCCAGGAACTTCTTACAGGAAAAGCTGCCCAAAACGGTCAGTACAGAAATTATGATCAGTATATGTTTCATCTGTATATTTTTTTGTTCTTTAATTATTAACCAACGAAAGCCTAAAGGCTGCAAAGGAGATCATCAAGAAGACGAACGTTGTTAATGCAGACATTAAAATCTGACATTCAGTCCAAAAAGTATTTTCCTCGATTTGGGATAGGCTGAATAGTCTACCCCCTGCGTTAATGGATTGTTTCGTGTGCTAACCTCAGGATCCTGCCCGGAATAATGTGTCCATACAAAAATGTTATAACCGGCAACATATACCCTCAGGTCCTCAATCAGAAACTTCTTAGAAATCTTTTGCGGCAAAGTGTAACCCAAAGTAACATTACTCAGGCGTAAAAAGGAGCCATCCTCGATAGCCCAATCAGATATAATAGAAGAATTTGTCATCATAGGACTCCAGATACGCGCATTTTTATTCAATTCCCTGAAAAGCTCAGGATTGGCATCATTACCAAACATAATATTGGCGCCCGTGGCGGGGTCAATTGTCGTAAATCTGTTTTCCAGGCTCATCAGTGTGCTTATATTTTGATATCTTTTGGATAACGCATAAGTGGTGTAATCGATCTTGTCCGCATTATAGATATCATTGCCATAGGACCAGTTGAACATTGTCGTGAGATCAAAGCTCTTATAACTGGCATTAAAGGAGAAGCCACCCGTATGTTTAGGCTGAGCATGTCCGATCACTCTTCTGTCATCATCTGCATTGATAAAATTGTCGCCGTCAGCTGATGGGTGCAGCTTCTTAAACTTCATATGACCCGGCCCAAAATAATTGCCGGACCGGTCCAGAACTTTGGAAGCATCGGCCACACCTGGCTTGATCACCCACCTTTTCAGCTCTTCAGAATAATCAAAGTCATCAAAAGTATAAAACCCGTCACTTACATATCCATACATTAGTCCAACGGGTTGTCCAACGATTGCCCGATAATCGTCAGAACCGATGTTCACGCCCCAGCCTGAGGACACAATCATTTCGTCCGCCCCATTCAGCTCAAGGACCTTGTTGCGGTTAAAGGCTATATTAAACGACGCAGACAGATTAAAGTCTTTTGTATTGACCAGGTTCCCATTCACGCTGAACTCCAGTCCCCTGTTTCGTGTACTGCCAATATTCTGGTACTGGGTCACATAGCCAGAACTGGAAGGTAATGCGACATTGAGGATAAGGTTTCTGGTTGTATTATTATACAGATCCATTGTAAAGGTCAACCTGTTGTCCAGAAAAGCGAGATCCAGCCCCAGGTTAGCTGAGGTTGTGCTTTCCCAGGTCAGATTTTCGTTCTTAAGTGTACTGGAGGTTCTAAGGGCACTTTGTGCCTTATCATCGAAGTAGATCAGGCGATTCGTCTGAGAAATAAAGCTATATTGCTGTCTCCAATATGAGCCAACTCTCGCGTTACCCACATCACCATAGCTCAAACGAATTTTTGCGTCAGAAAGCCACCCTTTCATTCCTTTCATAAAACCCTCATCTGACAGCCTCCATGCTCCGGCAACTCCAGGAAAAAAACCCCATTGATGCCCGGGGGCAAACACATTCTTTCCATCGGTTCGTCCAATCAAGGTCAAAATATACTTGTCATTATAGATATAATTGATACGGCTGAAAAAAGAAGACAGTCTGGAAGGCTCGCCTATTGTTGTATACGTCGGGTCGGGTGTCCCGTAATTCCACATAGCCAATACATCATCGGCTGTAAAGTCTATAGGAAAAAATTTTGAGCTCAAAGCTGTTTCGTTACTTTGACGGCTGCTCAATTCTTGACCAACAATCGCGTTAAGACGGTGTTTGCCACCATTCAAATTCAACCTGTAATCCAAAACATTACTGACCGACCACATATAACCTTTTTCATCGTTCCTTCTGGCGACTGGCTGACCGCCATTGGCACTGGATTCACCCGTTTTGTTTAAAAAGATATTATCAGTATAGTCTTTTACGAAGGCATAAGAGCCTTTCGAGGTGAACGTCAGGTTATGGGCTATTTTCCAGGTTATTCCCGCATTAAAAGTTGAATTAAAGCGGTTTTGATATCGATATTCATTAACAATGTTATAGATAGGATCATTTAAAGAACTCAAAGCCTCCGCTGAAGTGGCGTCTTCATCTGAGCCCAGCCCGCCTGCTCCAGGAGCTGTTAAACTTCTGACGGGCGCATATTTTACCGCATCCCGCAATTTTTTTCCGCTGGACACACTGGGACCGGTGATAACCGTATTATACATTCTGGCATTAAAATCGAAGGTCAGCTTGGGGCTGATGATTTTTTTGAGTTTCCCACTAAAATAATCACGTTTGTAGGTCGAATTCAGCATAATAAAGTCTTCCTGATCATGGGTATAATTTAAATTATAAGTCAGGGATCTATCTCCTCCGCTAAGGCCTACATTATAGCTTTGCTGTACACCGGTATGGTCAAATAAACTATCCTGCCAGTTAATCCCTGGTTTAGATTTATAAATATCAATATCATCCCATTTTCCATATGAACCAAAGAACCCGGCATTTTCACTCATGCTTGGATCTAGCTCTCTTTGATAATACACGTATTCATATGGAGAAAGAACATCTGTCAACCTGTAAACGTGGCTCAGTGCAGTGTAATTGTTGAATGTAATGTCAGACTTTCCGGCTGAACCTGATTTTGTCGTAATCAAAATAACACCATTCGCTCCCTGGGCACCGTAGATGGCCGTAGAAGCTGCATCCTTCAGAACATCGATCGTTTTTATATCCTGGGGAGCAATATCATTAATGTTAGGCACCTGAAATCCGTCCACAATATACAAGGGAGAATTATCCTGCGTAATAGAGCCCCCTCCGCGAACCCGCACATTGATCGCAGCATCAGGGGATCCTTCTGTAACCGTTACGTTTACCCCCGCCAGACGCCCCTGAATCGCCTGCAACGCAGAGGTGGCAGGCAGGTCTTTTAATTCTTCCTCATTGATGGACACAACTGATCCGGTAAGGTCTTTACGCTGAACGGTTCCATAACCCACCACCACCACGTCATTCAGGGAGTTTTCGTCCTCTTTCAAAATAATATGCATAGAGTCCTGACCGGCAATAATTGCCCGCTCCACAAGAATATAACCAGTCATGGTAAAACTGATTGACTTTGGTTTTTGCTTTTGGGAAAACTCCATAATGAACTTTCCAAACGCATCCGTTACAACACCACTCAATTTAATGCCTTTCGCATCCTTTGCGATAACAGAAACGCCTTGCATTGGTGTTCCTGTTTCGGTGGTAACCAAACCAGTAATCTTTTGCGAAAATAATAGCGCTGAGATCCAGGTAAAGGTCAATAATAGAATTATTCTCTTCATACATGCAGATTTAAATTTGTATATTAAAAAGTAAACTACTGAACATTTGTTTCAACCCGCAAAAGCATAAAAGTCCCTTACCTACAAAACACAATCATTTTGTAGCTTTAAAAATGCTGCCGCCCTGTTGAAAAATTATCGGTAAATTTTTTTCGATCACCCACAAGAAGGGGTTCTACTCATTTGCATCATATTTTATTAGTGGTTAAAATACCCGGCTAAGTGATTTATATAATTAATCAATACCTTATTTCCCTTTTGAATGTAATCATTCCGAACTTGAAAGTCCTCTGTATCCGCTAAGACGACAAATACAAGTTACCTATCGTTAAAATAAAATGAGCCATATATAGCTTCATCAGTCTCTAGCCGGTATAGATCGTCTGTTTCCCCTTTTCGCGTCAATAGTTCTAAACTCACTTCTGCCATAAAAATCAAACCGACCCAAAACAGATTTTTTTGCCGGTGAACGTCCACTAAAGCTTTCCGAACTGTCTCATTTGTAACTCAACACTAACACTCGTTTGCGCAATCGATAAACTCAAAAAGCGCAAAAAACAGAACGTCATGAACTTCATTTTAAAAAAAAAGATGGATATGAAATGAAATATTCCCAGTTAAATCTTTATATGATTTGTAACGAAGATATCGGACTTTTGTTAACAAAAAGCAGTCACGCACAAATAAAGTTACGCAAACGATGCCAGTATCGATTGCGAAACAAAAATAAAAAGCCACGTTGTATAGTGAATAAAATATATTATAAAATATTAATAATCAACATATTGAAGATAAGAATAACGATTTTGCAGTTATATGGGTAAAATAATTATTATATGTTCTTATAGAAAAAGCAATGCAAAATTTACCTAAAAAAATACATAAACAACTACCGCTATTAACATATATAAATATAAACTTATTTTATTAATAATTAATACTAAACACGTTAAATCCGCTAAAACAAGTGCTGAGGCGCTAAAAATCGAACCGACTTATTGTTTTTCCTGCGCAAATGGGAAAAGCAGAGAAGGCTTGTGGGCTTGCTTCATGATTTTTGCCATTTGTTGAACGATCTCAGGATAGCGGTCTGCAAGATCTTTTGTTTCTCCTGGGTCTTCGTTTATATTATACAACTGTAATGCTCCATTGGGGTCTTCATCCACCTGTAAGCGGATCCCTTTCCACGGGCCTTTTACGACGGCCTGCTTGCCTCCCTGCTCGTGGAACTCAAAATAAAGGTAATCATGTTGTTGTTGCCCGTCAACTCCCAATAGATCTGCCACCATGGAGATACCGTCAATATTTTTAGGTATTGACTGACTGGCTCCTGCCAGCGACACCAAGGTGGGCAAGAGATCCCAAAAACTGCTTACGTGATCGGAGGTAGTCCCGGCCTTGATTTTCCCCGGCCAGTATGCCACAAACGGCTCTCTTATACCTCCTTCATACAGATCTCTCTTTACACCTTTAAAAGGGCCATTGCTATTGAAGAACGCCGGATCAGCACCACCTTCAATATGGGGACCGTTATCACTTGTAAAAATTACTATTGTGTTTTTGTCCAGGCCTCGCTTTTTTAAGCGATCCACAATCTGGCCTAAGTACAGATCAAGCCGTGTAACCATAGAGGCAAAGGCCGCATGTGGATATCGCTGGGAAGCATAGCCATGATTTATGGCATCAGGGCCGTAATCTCTTCCCTTATAAGGCTTTTCTGAAAATTTCCCCTTATAGGATCTAAAAATTGAATCATCGGGAACAACAAGTTCAGCATGAGGCAGGATATAAGGTAAAAAAAGAAAAAACGGCTGGTCGGAACGCTGCCGATCAATATAATCCAGCGCCTTCTGCTGAATTAAATCGGGTGCATATATTTTCTGTTTGGTAAAATTAGCGTTTTGGGAGAGTATCACCTTATGGTCATCCTCCCACAAATGATCTGGATAATATCTGTGTGCGAGCGACTGGCTATTATAACCGTAAAAATGTTCAAATCCCTGGTTGAGCGGGTCTCCCGTACTGCCAATGAATCCGAGTCCCCATTTACCAAAGGCTGCGGTATGGTATCCGGCTCCGTGCAATAACTCCGCCAGCCCCACTCCCGTTTTGGGCAAAGGCTCCTGCCCTTCGGGCGGCACTGATTTATTTCCCCTGATATAAGTATGGCCAGTATGCTGTCCCGTCAGCAAAGTCGACCTTGAAGGGGCGCAGACACTGGTGCCAGCGTAAAAATGATGATATACCTTCCCTTCAGAAGCAAGCCGGTCAAGATGAGGCGTACGTATCTTCTTCTGACCATTGAATCCAACATCGCCGTAGCCAAGATCATCAGCTATCAGCAGTATAATATTAGGCCGGGTAGCCGGAGCTGAAGTCTGCTTGACCGCAGGCTGGGCATAAACTTGCAACCCCATCATAAATAGGCTGCAAAACAAGATAGCAGCATAGGCTAGTATACGAATATGAATATATTTCTTTTTTAACTGCCCTTGTCGCTTCTTTTTAGCAAATGTCGGTACCTGAATATGTTGCATATCTATTTAAAATTATTGATGGCTTCAATTGTTGATTCTACAATATAAAGATAGCAAATTGACCTTTACTTTTTCAATAATGATAACTTACGGCACTCAAATAGTGTCATCTTTCAACAAGCTGCTGGTAAAGTCTTTTCTTACATTATATTTTTTCATGAGAAACACAGATCGTAAAGTCCCAATCAAATGCATCTGTCCGCAAAGAGCCGCTAGGATTCACTGATTGATAGATGATCTCTTTTTCGATTTCCCAGCATGGAAACCAGAAATCCCACCAAGAAAATAGCCACCGTCGCAAAAACAATGGTCAGAAAACTATGTAGATGAACAGACCATTTATAATCGCCTGCCAATAAGGAAGAAAGGCTGAGCCAAAAAATCACCAATACTCCTGTAATCGTACCAATCAGTGCGCCCGTCGATTTGGTAATCTTGGTAAACGCCGCCAACAGGAACAATCCAAGCATACCACCACTAAATATTGATGCCAATTTCCACCATGCATCCAGTGCGCTCTTTACATTTATCATGGCAATGGCAACAAGAATGCCGATAATACTAATTATGGTCGATGAAATATACAGTACGCGCAACGCCTTTTTGTCAGAAACAGGTTCTTTGCTATATCTTTTGTAATAATCCGTCAAAAAAACAGTAGCCGAACTATTAAAACTAGTAGACACAGTACTCATTCCCGCAGCAATAACAGAGGCAATCAATAAACCAGTCAAACCCGGTGGTAACTGGTTCACGATAAAATAGGGGAATATCCGGTCGCTCATACCTGGCTGCTGTAATTCGACCGGCAATGAAGCAGCACCGGAATGGTAATAAGAAAAAAGCGCCGAGCCGATAAAAACAAAAATCAATGAGACTGGGACATAGAGTACACCACCCCAGAAAGCGGACTTTTTTGCAGCGCTTTCTGTCTTGGATGCCATATAACGTTGCACATAGTTTTGATCTATTCCGTAATTTTGGAGGTTTATAAAAAATCCGTAAACAAGCACTACCCAGAACGTAGGTTCAGTCAAACTGGTACCAAAACTACCCAGGCTGAACTTATCATTTGCAACCGCAATAGAAAACAGTTGTCCGGGACCTTCAGGCATATTGAATAAAATATACGCGACACTGATAAGGGCCCCGGCAATCAAAATAATTCCCTGGATAGCATCTGTCCAGACGACGGCCTGAAAGCCTCCCAACAGTGAATAAACTGCAACTGTAACCCCCGTTATAACAATAATAGTTGCAATATCCCAGCCGATAATAGCATTTAAAGCCAATGCAAGAAGATAGAGAATAGTTCCGACGCGCATCAACTGAGTGAGCAGATAACATACAGAGACATATATTCTTGCCCATGGACCAAAACGTTGTTCAAGAAAAGTATAAGCCGACGGGCTGTTTACTTTTCTATACAGTGGAACAAAATACTTTACAGCGATCCATAGCGCAATTGGAATGGAAATGCTAAAAACAAAGGGATTCCAGTTTGTAATATAGGCATTGCCGGGCAACGCCAGGAAACTTATACTACTGACAAAGGTGGCAAAGATAGACATCGTGATAACCCACGAAGGAATCTTGCTGGTCCCAAGCGTGAATTCCGAGGAAGATTTGTTTTTCTTAAAAAAAGAACTACCAAACAGTGTTATTCCAATCAGGTAAGCAAGAAATACGACCAAATCTATCGTCCGCATATTGTTATATATTTAAAAGTTCTTTTGTTTCCTTATACATTTCTGTCAAAGCTTTAATCTTCAAATAACCGTCTGGTTTCATTTTCTCATGGACGACCCGGCAAATTGATGAAATTTTAAAGCCTCTTTTCTGTAAGAATAGCTTAGCTGAATATGGATAACATAAATCAGCAACAGTACCCATGACCGTTAGCCGGGCACTCAGCCAGTTTAATTTTTCTTCGCTTTGCCGATCATTATACATATTAATGAGTGCGCTGTATAATTCCGGATAAAGATTGGCCCCAATAGGAGAAATACCTACGGCGCCATTTTGCAACGACATTAACGCGGTGGGCGTATCTGCATTATAAAAAGCGAATGGCGTATTCTCCACTGCCTTCACTTTCAGTTTAATGGCTTCCGGGTCACAACTAGTATCTTTATGATAGAAAAACCGTCCGGTTTCGCCGATCCATTTCATCATTTTGGGAGAGATTAATCTCTTGTAAGGATAGGGACATTCGTATAACCCCAAAGGGATATTGCCTGTTAACCCCAGGAGCTCTTCCGTCCTTTTCATAAGAACATCCTCATCTTCGCCCAGGTCCGCAAGATGATTACTTAAAACAATCACCGCCGCCACTCCGGTATCATACACCCGCTTGATAAAATCAGCAGACGTTTTCATTGATGTACTGAAGGTGCCGGTCGCCACGACCGGGACTCTATTACCTGCTGTCTTCATAACAGTCCGGATAACAAGCAACCGCTCATCATCGGTCAGTTGAAACATCTCACTGGACTGGCAATTGGAAAACAAGCCATTGGATCCTGACTGTATATAAAAATCAGTCAACCGGGACAACCCGTCAATGTCTACTTGATTCTTTTCGTTAAATGCTGTCAACATCACTGGCCATAAACCGCCAGGTAGTTTATCAAAGCTCATAATATGTATGCGTTTTTTTCAATACTTTTGTTGTATAAATAAAATATCTAAGCCGAGGCACCCTTTTTTTAAGGTTAAAAGGCTGATTACAGGTCTGGACGATTGCCGCTTCCAGCAAATATACTGACTTTTATTTCTTTATTAATTAAATAAATGTAAGAAATACATGATTAAGTATATTCAATACGATCAGAGATTTCCACAGATTCTATTAGCAGTTAAATCTTCGCAAATTATTCAATTTCAATAAATAAGAAATATCCTTTTTTTATGAAATTAAACAGCTCGATTTATTACGCAGAGGATTGGAAAAAATCGTCTAACAAATCTGGCAATATATGAAAAACACGACGGGTAGTCTTTCTGCATTTACAAACAATAATCCAATCCAATCTCTATCATGAACCATAATTAATTTATCTTGACAAAATAAAACACCAAACTTCTTATTTGTCTCAAACCACTTTGACAAATAATCCGGTCGGGAATTAAATACTCGGATCTTGTCCGGTGTCTTTATCGAAATATTCTGCCATGACCGACAGCACCTCCCTTGTAAAGGTCATAATTACATACTTTTATCTAGACAAGTAGCAAAACAGCTTGCAGAGACCAGAAAATATATTTGCGTTCTATAATCAACCGATTAAATCTTACACAATTATCTTCAGCGTTTAACCATTGACATACCAAAACAGCCATAGTATTCAAACTGGGCTTAATTTGTCTTTGCGGCGTTTTTTGTTTCTCCACACCAGAAATTACCGTACTTTTGCACCCACAAAATGATTAAAGAATGGCTTTACAGGCAGGAATTGTAGGACTTCCAAATGTTGGAAAATCCACCCTTTTTAATGCACTTAGCAGCGCCAAAGCGCAAGCTGCAAACTTCCCTTTTTGTACCATCGAGCCGAATGTCGGCGTCATCACCGTGCCGGATAGCCGTCTGACGACACTGGAATCGCTGGTAAAACCTCAACGGGTGGTACCTACCACAGTTGAGATCGTAGACATTGCAGGCCTGGTTAAAGGCGCCAGCAAGGGAGAAGGGCTTGGCAATCAATTCCTGGGCAATATACGGGCAACCGACGCCATTATTCATGTGGTAAGATGTTTTGATAATGATAATGTTATCCATGTAGACGGCAGTGTTAACCCCGTTAGGGATAAAGAGATCATTGATATTGAACTCCAGTTCAAAGATTTGGAAACTATAGAGAAAAAGATCAGTCGCTCAGAAAAGCAGGCAAAATCGGGCGGAGATAAAGACGCCCAACGCGGGGTCGAGATCCTCAAGGAATTAAAAGCCCATCTGGAAGCCGGCCAAAACGCCCGCAGTTTTGATATATCCAGGGAAGAAAAACAAAAATTCCTGGATGAGCTCTGTCTTTTAACTATTAAACCGGTGTTATATGTCTGTAACGTAGATGAAGGATCTGTTATTTCGGGGAACCAACATACAACAGCACTACTAAACACAGTCAAAGACGAGAAAGCTGAAGTGATTTTTATCAGTGCCGCCATCGAGAGTGATATCGCCGTAATGGAAAGTTATGAAGACAGGCAAATGTTCCTGGAAGATATGGGACTAAAAGAAAGTGGTGTTGCCCGTCTGATCCAATCAACCTATAAGCTTTTGAATCTTGCTACCTACTTTACGGCAGGTGTCCAGGAAGTCAGGGCCTGGACAATCACCAAAGGCTTTTTAGCGCCGCAGGCTGCGGGTGTGATCCATTCTGATTTTGAAAAAGGCTTTATCCGTGCAGAAGTCATCAAATTTGACGACTTTGTGAAATTCAAATCCGAGGCAGCCTGTAGAGAAAATGGCAAACTGTCCGTTCAGGGCAAAACTTATATAGTGGAAGATGGTGATATTATGCATTTCTTATTTAATGTGTAATCACCAGTTAGTGTACTCAATATAAAAAGTTCGAAGCAGATATCTTCGGACTTTTTATATTGGCTCCCTGGAGGCGGGGCTGACACGCGGCACCTTATTCCAAATTATCGATACTCATTTTCACGCTGATACTTCGTATCCTTCTGTGTTTTTATTCAGGGGGCAAACAAAGGTTGGGTATCGGGCTTACGAAAAAACTTTTATTCGGCCCCTATCGGGAAAGCCATAAAATCCTTCAAATCTTCTTCAACAGAAATGCGATAATATCAAATTTTGATTTATGATAATCTTATGCCTGGTCTAAGCAGGTCTATCAAACACAAAGCAGCATCAATTTAATGTATAAACTTCTGAATAATTGATACTTATACTAAAAAATTTGTAAAATTTAAATCGAGATCTGCACATTTTATCAACCGTTTGCGAAACAGAGAATGATCAACGGTTTTTATCTTCAAACAAGTGTTATCTTTGCGCATCTTTTAAATAGAGAACCAACTAAGAAAATGAATTTATTTGACGCACAATCCACGGAATTTATCAGGCGCCATATCGGGCCTAATGAGGCAGAAACCCGGCAAATGCTGGAAACCATCGGAGAAAGCTCTACCCAATCCCTGGTAGAAAAAACAATCCCCAAAAACATCCATCTTCCCAGTGAGCTGGATTTACCGGCAAGTATCTCCGAACAGGAATACTTGCAGGATATCTGGATGGTCGCATCTAAAAACAAAGTATTCAAAACCTATATTGGTCAAGGCTATTATAATACAATTACGCCGTCGGTTATTCTCAGAAACGTATTTGAGAACCCGGGGTGGTACACCTCCTATACGCCCTATCAGGCCGAAATCTCCCAGGGCCGCCTGGAAAGCCTTTTAAATTTCCAGACAGTCGTCAGTGACTTGACAGGCCTGGAACTGGCCGGCGCGTCTTTATTAGATGAGGCTACGGCAGCCGCAGAGGCCATGGCCATGTTATTCCACCATGTCAATCCCCGCACTACGGATAAACCCAGATTTTTCGTAGACAATCAGGTTTTCCAACAAACAAAAGATGTCCTGGTAACGCGGGCAAAGCCTGTAGGCATTGAACTTGTCTTTGGCGATTACCAAAACGCAGGTATTGATAACTCCTATTTTGGCGCACTTGTACAATATCCAAACAGCAGCGGTACAATTGAAGACTATCGGAGATTTATAGAAGATGTACATTATCAAGGCGGGTATATAGTTATGGCTACCGACCTTCTGGCATTAACCTTACTCACCTCTCCGGGAGAATTAGGAGCAGATGTGGCAATCGGTTCCGCCCAGCGTTTTGGTGTTCCATTAGGCTTTGGCGGGCCACATGCAGCTTTCTTCTCTACAAAAGAAACCTTTAAAAGAGGTATTCCCGGCCGTATTATCGGAATCAGTGTTGATGCCCAGGGCAATAATGCTTTGAGAATGGCATTACAGACCAGAGAACAACATATCAAAAGAGAAAAAGCAACTTCAAATATATGTACTGCACAGGCACTATTGGCCAATATGGCTGCTATGTATGCGGTATATCATGGCCCTGAAGGCCTTAAGAATATTGCTTCCAGGATCAATGTTATCGCGGAAGCGATTGAAGAAGAATTGACAACGCTCGGATTTGAACAGTTGAATAACACGTATTTCGATACGCTGAGGATTCGTGCTGACCGCGGTGTGATCGAACCTATTGCCCTTCAAAATCAGATCAATTTTCAATATTATACGGATGGCACTATTGGTATCTCCATAGATGAGACTACTACACAAAAGGACGCCCTGGATATCGTGTTTGTCTTTGCCAGTTCCAAAGGTACTGATGAAGCAACGATCGGATTTGACAGCGAGATCAGCGCAGCCGGCAAAATCCCTGCTGCTCTCCAGCGCACTTCTGCATTTTTAACACATCCGGTTTTCAATAGCCATCATAGTGAAACACAAATGATGCGCTACATTAAGAAACTGGAAAAAAGAGACCTGGCTTTGAATACCAGCATGATCTCTCTGGGCAGCTGTACCATGAAACTGAACGCAGCTACCGAAATGATCCCGCTAAGCTGGCCGGAATTTGCCAGTATTCACCCATTTGTACCTCAGGATCAGGCAGCCGGCTATAAGCAGGTTATTGATGAACTGAGCAGCTATCTGTCCACCATCACACAATTTGACGGTTGCAGCCTTCAACCAAATAGTGGTGCGCAGGGAGAATTCGCAGGCCTGAACACCATTATGGAATATCACCGTGCGAATAATCAGGAGCATCGTAATATAGTGCTGATCCCCATATCGGCACACGGCACCAACCCGGCATCTGCGGTAATGGCCGGTATGAAAGTTGTTGTTGTAAAAAGCGACGAAAAAGGTCTGGTAGATGTGGAAGATTTACGTAATAAGGCTGAGCAGTACAAAGATACATTGGGTGCACTCATGATCACTTACCCTTCTACCTATGGTATCTTTGAAGAAAGTATCCGTGAGATCTGCGAAATTATCCACGATAATGGCGGTCAGGTATATATGGACGGAGCAAATATGAATGCACAGGTAGGATATACGGCTCCGGGATATATCGGCGCTGATGTATGCCACTTGAACCTGCATAAGACTTTTGCCATCCCACATGGTGGTGGCGGCCCCGGCGTAGGCCCTATTTGTGCGAAGCAACATTTACTGCCATTCCTGCCTGGCCATTTTAGCCTGGACAAAGGCCAGCCTGTAAGTGCCGCTGCCTACGGCAGCGCCTCTATTCTGCTGATCAGTTACGCCTATATCAGGATGCTGGGAGCGATGGGTGTTAAGAAATCTACAGAGTACGCTATTTTAAATGCCAATTACATGAAGGTGCGGTTAGCCGAATATTTTCAGATCATGTATGCCGGCAAAAACGGTACCTGCGCTCATGAATTTATTGTCGATCTTCGTCCGTTTAAAACATCTGCAGGCATCGAAGCAGAAGATGTGGCCAAGCGCCTGATGGACTATGGCTTCCATGCTCCGACAATGAGCTTCCCTGTACCGGGGACAATTATGATCGAACCAACAGAGAGCGAAGATAAAGCAGAGCTTGACCGGTTCTGTGATGCAATGATCAATATCTATAAAGAAATCATAGCTGTCCAAAGCGGTGAGGCCGATAAAACAGATAATGTGCTCAAAAATGCACCACATACCCAACACGTGATTTGCATGGATAATTGGGAACACAGTTATAGCCGTCAGTCTGCAGCTTTCCCGCTGGAATACATCAGAGAAAGTAAATTCTGGCCAGCCGTCGCCCGGATTAATAACACCTACGGTGACCGCAATCT
Organism: Arachidicoccus terrestris; assembly: GCF_020042345.1. NCBI lineage: Bacteria > Pseudomonadati > Bacteroidota > Chitinophagia > Chitinophagales > Chitinophagaceae > Arachidicoccus > Arachidicoccus terrestris. The sequence goes on along the minus strand of NZ_CP083387.1, from coordinate 3,531,120 downwards.
CATCTGTACCTGCGCACCTGTTGAAAGTTATGCTGAGGCAGAGTAAACGGATCGATCATTAGAAAAAGTAAAAGGCTTCCCATTTTTGATGGAAGTCTTTTTCTTTTATACATTTGTCTCATGGAAAAGATCATCATTACGATAGACGGCTATTCTTCCTGCGGCAAAAGTACACTGGCTAAACAACTGGCTAAGCAGCTGAATTATATCTTTATAGACAGTGGAGCCATGTACCGGGCTATTACACTGTATTTTCTTGACAACAAAGTCGACATTAAGGATACTGCCGCCATTGAAGCAGGCCTGCGACAGATTAAGTTGAAATTTGTCAATAATGCGGCAACAGGGCAGTCTGATATATGGCTCAACGGAGAAAATGTGGAAAAAGCCATACGTTCCATGCGGGTCAGTAACCATGTCAGCGATATCGCCACCCTGGAGGCTGTTCGCCATTTTGCGGTCGCCCAGCAACAAGCAATGGGTCAAAAGAAAGGCATTGTGATGGATGGACGAGATATTGGCACGACTGTATTTCCCAAGGCTGAATTGAAGATCTTTATGACTGCTAGCATTGAAGTCCGGACCCACAGACGTTACGATGAGCTTAAAGCCAAATTTCCGGACATCTCACTGGAGGAAGTAAAAGAAAACCTGTTAAAAAGAGACTTAATCGACTCCACCCGAAAAATCAGCCCGCTTCGGCAGGCCAAAGATGCTATCACATTGGACAATTCCAGGCTTTCCATGCCGCAACAACTGGACATCGCCACAGGATGGGCAGAAGAGATATTAAAAAAAACGCAGCTAGCGACTAAAAACCATCAACTTAGATAATTTTAACTAGCCAAAACCAGCATGGAAAATTGTAATCTGAACATCGTTTCTCTGTGCCGGATATTATCCGAATTATAGCGCCTGCTAATCGGGCCGTATTCCTAAAAACAGTATTCACTTGTGGGTTCACAGGTGATGCAACTTGATAAAAACAAAGCAGGGAGCCTGCAGCTTTGACTACAACTTCCCTGCTTTGTTATAAACCTAATAATTGCCGGTTTCAAAAAATACTGACTGACATTTTAGAGCTTTCTAACCCATATATTGCGGAAACTAATTGGTTTACTAGCGTCACCATGTGCCTGCAATTTAATAGGACTTGGGCCGTGTGCAGCCTTATCATAAGAAGGTTGTCCTATATATTGAGTAGGCCCTTTCAGAATGAAATCATTTTGTACCAGTACACCATTGAACAACGCCGTTACTTTCGCAGGAGATTTAAGGGAACCATCTTCATTGAATCTCGGAGCTGTCCAAATCACATCATATGTCTGCCATTCACCTGGCATACGTGCCGGATTCACCAGCGGCACCCCTTGTTTATAAATGGAGCCAGCCTGGCCATTTGTGTAGGTTTTATTCTTATATGAATCCAGGATTTGCAGTTCATACCCAGCGTCACCAGAACCTATGGAAGCTAAAAACAAACCACTGTTTCCGCGACCCTGCCCTTCACCTTCAATATCAGCGGGAATCCGCCATTCAATATGAAGCTGGTAATCTTCAAATTTATCTTTGGTCTGAATGTTTCCGGCCTTTTTATTTACGGTCAAAATGCCGTTTGCCACGTCCCAGCCTGCCGGCTGGCCAGGATTGTTAACAGATTCCCAATGACCAAGATTCTGACCATTGAATAATATGATGGCGTCAGAAGGTGCATCCTGATTATTGGCCCCTGGAGTAACAACGGCAGGGACAGGTGTATAAACCTCTGTATCTTCTGGTTTTTGTGCCATAGCGTTAAATGAAGTCGCCATTAGTGCAGTGGCGGCTAATACATAGACTGTTTTGTTCATAGTTTTTGTTTGATTTTCGATATCAAATGTAGGAAAAACAAACAAAACATCCCATATTGAACTGATTGTTTTGAATAGTTCATCATATTGGCATCGTTTTAAACACGATATAGTTCTTTGAAAAAAATACAGATTACCAACACTAAACCAACCATATGAGCAATTTCTGCTGTCATTGCACATCACAAATGTTAATACAGGAAAAATCAAGAGCTTTTCTATTGTGACACTTAAACAAGCATGAGAACTATGCAAAGCTATAGTTCTCATGCTTAGCTACTCAGCATATGTTCCTATTGCTGAGCCAATCCATAGCCGTTCGTAATCTTTCCATTGGATTTACTAATGGTTTCAAAAGGAATCGGGAAGAAATACCGAGGAGGATCCTGCGCTGTCTTTATGCCCGAAAGTATATTCCGGTCATAACTGGACTGGTTATTCACCAGGTCAATTCCCCAATTAACCTTGGTATACCCGTCGGCTTCAAGACTGACTGCCAGAGCACTGTTGGGATTAATAAAGGAAAATAATCCCTCGATAGCCAGGTTATGCTCAGTGCCTTTAACCTTGCCACTGACACTGGTCGTACTCCAGTCATACTGGCCTCTCCAACCTGGAAACAGCGCGGGATCTGTCATATCCGGTGCATCATAGGTCAATGGATTAGCCAAAGTAACTTTTTTGACCCAAATATAATTGGAAATCACCTTACCGTCTGCAAACTTATGATATCCATTTGCACGTAAATCATCAATCATTGCAGTCATTTCATTTCTCACCGCTATAGCTCTTTCGGAGAACTCTCCAGAGCGAATCAAGTCCTGCCGACGTATTCCCTCACCAAAGAACTCCAGTTTTCTCTCCTGCCAGATAGAATCATTCAAAGCCGCTCCTGATAGCGCTCCAAGATTGTGATTAGCGTTACCAAAAGCTCTTTCCCTTATTTGATTGACCAACGCAACAGCAGCTGAAGATTCATTCAATGCCGATTTAACTTCTGCCAGCATCAGTATGACATCTGCCATCCTCATCACCGGAAAGTTAATTCCCGATTGCCTTTGTGCGGCCGTATATGGCGGATTCATGCGGTTGTCGTCCCATTTATTCAGCGCAATACCACCATCAAGCTTAGATCCGGGTACAAAGGCCAGTATGGCTTCGTTACCGTCGCCAGTGCTTCCGGTAACCGTTATACTGGCATCTCTTCTTTTATCTCCTTTCTGGTAACTGTTATAATAGAATACAGGCACCGCACGCACTGCACCAAACACTTTATTCGGAGCGGCATTAGAACCACCTCCGGCTGAAGGGCGTCCAAATGCATAGGGATATTCACTGGTGGTTGTCTGACCGCTCTGCCCTCCCTGAATATTACCTACCTCAAATAGAGACTCAGGGCTTACCTGCAGGTCATTCATATACTGAAAGTGCCGCTGAAACGGATTATCCGCATAAGTTCTTTCATCGGATGTAATAAGATAAGCAGATCCTTTATCGTCTATGGCCTTTTGCAGATATTCTTCTGCTGTTTTGTAATAACCTAAATAGTCTGTCCTACGGGCATAAATGCATCCATGCGCATCTTTCCCTTTCGTAGAAAACTGTACTGAACCATACAAGTCCTTAACGTCTGTACGAATGGTCTGATAACCGCCTGCATACAATGCCATCTTTCCGATCAAGGCTTCGGCAAATGTCTTTGAGAACCGCTCAGCCGTAATTCCTCCTTCGCCTAGAGTATACATCAGCGGCGCTACTGCTTTCAGAGACTCGATCAACTGATCATAAATATCAAAACGTGAACTTAATGAATAATCTTCGACATAAGTATTCTCATATCCGTATGGGACATCTCCAAAATGCCTGACCAGATTAAAATAGCAAAATGCTTTTATGGTCATTGCTTCTCCATACAACTGTGTCCAGTCAGTTGTCTTACCGGCCGCGACATCCGCCTGATATGCCGGTTTCTTTGCAATAATTGCCGCAACTTTCGCTGCCCGGGCAAGTGTGCTGTATAAACTATTAAAAGGGCCGGCCATCGCATCTACCGGCATTGCATCAGCTTGCATAATGGCGTTTAAGTTATTGGTTGAAGTCTGCTCAGGATACATTTCAGCATCTGAACCGATGGGATCATTCCAACTGTATAGCGCATTTGCACAATTCTGACGATAATTCGCATAACACCAGGAGAGTGTTTTAAAGGTCTCTGACGTAGTGGATGTAACAAAATCATCGTCTGTATTGGCAGGTGATGAAGTGTCCAGATAGCGTTTACATTGGGTAAATGCCAGACAAAATACAGCCAGCAGTATATAATTATGTATTTTTTTCATGTTCATTACGGTTAAAAAATTAAAAATTAAGGTTTAACCCAAAGACAAAAGATCTGGCCCGGGGATAAGCCCCCCAGTCCATGCCTGTTGTCGGATAAACAGCGTGTCCTTGCGCAGTATTCGTATTAACTTCCGGATCTAGGCCAGAATAACCAGTGATGGTCAGCAAGTTATAAACGCTTGCGTACACTCTCAGGCTGTTTAGCCCGATTCTATGCAAAAAATCTTTAGACAAACTATATCCCAATGTCACTGTGTTGAGGCGCAGAAAAGACCCATCTTCGATACCAAGTGAAGAGCTGACCCCACTTTCATTGTAAGCCAGAGGCAGTTTTGCCTTTCTATTGGCCGCTTCTAATTGTTCAGGCGTACTGAGGCGTATTAGCTGGCCGTCCTGGATATCATAAATTTTGTACGCATGATTCAGGATAGCCAGCTTATTTTCATACACACCGGATTCCTTATAGCCATACAAAGAAGCGAGTTTATTGACATTGTAAACATCATTGCCGTAACTCCAGTTAAAATAAGCCCCAAAATCCAGGCTTCTGTAAGTTACATTCAGATTAAAACCACCGGTATGCACCGGGTTCGTATTGCCGATGACCGTCAAATCCTGATCATCTATAATACCATCTCCATTAATATCCTTATATCGGGCAAGTCCCGGGTAGGCAATCTGCCCTGTCGGCCGCTCGGAAGCCCCTACGCCATGTACAGGTCCGATAAATGACCCTACATCTGCTACGCCTTGCTTCAAAGTATAAACACCTCCGGCATAGTCAAAATCATCAGTGGTATAAAAGCCATCATAAACCAATCCTCTGACCAGGCCGACTGGGCTGCCCACCTTCAGGATATAATCGGCGGCCGGATAAGTGCTGGTACTCGCCCATTGGGTGCCATAAAGTCCGGAGACGTTCGCGGCAAGTTGATCTACATTTCCCTTATTGAAGTTGATATTGCCACTTGCAGTTATATTCCAGTCTTTGTTACTGAAAATATTCGCTGAAAGGGAGATTTCGATGCCCTTATTGCTGGTCTGGCCAATATTTGCGTAGGTGGACGTAAAGCCGGTAATCCCGGGAATCGAGGTGAGCATCAACAGATCCTTGGTCGTGTTCTTATATACATCAATGGTACCCTGCACGCGCTTATGAAAAAGCGTAAAATCAAGACCCAAATTTCGGGTAATGGTCGTTTCCCATTTTAAATTAGCATTGGACATCTGCTCAGAAGCGAGGTCATAAGCGGCCTGATAATGATTATCAATGACATATTGCCACCTTCGGTCCGTCTCTGATGTCCACAATTGTGACCACAGGTCAGAACTGATTCCATCGTTTCCGACCTGACCATAGGACGCTCTCAATTTAAGCTCATCGAGCCAACTTACTTTTTTCATAAAATTTTCATCTGAAATTCTCCAGGCGGCGGCAGCAGCCGGAAAATATCCCCACCGGCGTGACGGTGCAAATCTTGAAGAGCCGTCTGCACGCATCGTCACCGTAAATAAATAACGATCCATCAAACTATAATTGATTCTTCCAAAATAGGAAAGCAGGCGATTAGGCGTGCTGATACCGGAGGAAAAAGACATGGTGCCGACAGCCTGATCGTATTGATTAATCATGGCGAAAGCGTTATCCTTGGAAAATGTTGCGGGGAAGTGATTGGCGGAAATACGCAATGCAGTTCCACCGGAGTTGGAAACTTCCTGTCCTACCAACACATTGATATCGTGAATATCACTAAAAGTTGTATTGTAATTCAACGTATTGGACCACCGGTCGCTCCAGCTGTCTGATTTGCTGTAATCCGCCGCCCCGGCATACAACTTTTCTCCCGTTGCATCATCCAGATAATTATTGTAGACCGCTCCAGACCATATCTTCGTCTGACTCCAGCCTTTGCTATAATAAAAATCTGTGTGATAGGTCAATCCCTTAATGATCTTCCAGTTCATCGCGATTGTGCCCCGGAGCTGCTGATCCATGACCAGGGGGTCATAATCCTTAATTCGGCTTAAAGAACTATAAGTATCCCAAGTAGAATTCTTTCCATATTGCTCCATATTGCCTTCGCGTATAGCATTGGTGTCACCCAGTATATCATTCATGGCGATGGGACGGAATTTATACGAAGAAGATAGAAGGGAGCCGCTACCATTTGTAGTTCCTTCATTTCCTAAGTCACGTACGTCCGTATACCGGACATCCAGATGGATATCTACATTATCAAATAATTTCTGGCTGCCCTTAAAGGAGATATTGGCGCGTTTATAGGATGAATTCAACTTCATTCCTTGTTCATCAATAAAATTACCGGAAAAGAATAATTTTGTTTTATCTGTTCCACCAGACAACGTAATATCATGGTTATGAGATACAGAACTGTTGTACACTTTCTTCTGCAAGTCATAAAGAGGAGTATTTTTATAACTATCTAATCCTCCGGTATTATTACCTTCTTGAGTGCCCAGGCCATAGAGCTTCTCAAATACTGTTTGATAAGCTGCGCCGTTCGCGGCAGCATTTGCCCAAACATACTTTAGATAGTCATATGGATCCATAGCCTTTAAATATTTAGTGGGCGTATTTACTTTAATGTATCCGTTATAGGTAACAGCTACCTTACCAGCCTTCGCCCCCTTGGTTGTCACCAGAATAACACCATTGGCGCCACGTGCACCATAGATGGCTGTGGAAGACGCATCTTTTAACACATCAATACTGGCAATCTGATCCACCGGAATATCACTCAGAGAACCGATGCTGATACCGTCTACCAGTATCAATGGATCATTACTCTGAGAGATAGATCCGCCACCACGCACGCGGATTGCAACAGAAGCGTCAGGACGGCCGTCCTGTGTCACCACACTTACACCTGGTAATTTGCCCTGTATAGCCTGTGCCGCATTGGCTACCGGGGCTGCTGCGATATCTTTGCCCGCGACTGAAGATACTGCACCGGTAAGATCCCTTCTTTTTACGGTCTGATAACCCACAACGACCACCTCATCCAGATTCCTGATATCAGGTATAAGAACAACATCTATGGGCCGCCCTGTAACGATATTCACCTGTTGAGATTGCATGCCTACATTGCTGATCTCTAACTGCTTTGCATTTTGTGGCACTTGCAGCGAGAATTTTCCATTCCCGTCGGAGGTCGTCCCTACTTTTCTGTCATTCATCAACTGAATGGTTGCGCCGCTTACAGGATTGCCCTGGCGATCTTTTATTGTTCCCTTTACGATTTGCTGCTGGGCATAAGTCCCCAAACTAATCAGCAGTAAAAATGCGAGGAGCAATATTGACCTGACACCTTTTTCTTCTATTTTTGTTTTCATTCTTAAATTTTGTTTTTAATCATTAAAAATCAAGAGCTAATATATTTATGGCCCGAGGGCTGTTTACATTCCAGGTACCGGCTAACTGTTAATAAAATCAGAGTATGGCCTAAACCTCCGGCTGTTCCAGAATTCATTTTATTTCCTCCGATTCTAACCAGTTATTTGCTACTAGTGCAGATTTGCCACAACGCCAGCACTTCACTCAGTACATAAAATATAAGATAGTACAAGCCATACCTTTCCTGTCTGCCGTTGGAGAAAGCAGAAACAACTGACCGCACAACCTGTCATGAAACGTCTGATAGAACAAGTGTGCAATCGATAACCAAAATCGATACTATTTTATTCTCATATCAGCTGGTGGTCGGGTCCATTTATCAATAGAAGTTATTGCAATCGATAAACCATCCTGACAAAATCAATTCTTTTCTAGATATTTTCCGTTTTTTAAATTAAGAAAATCAAGCACGAACTTGTTAACAAACCTAAAATTAATATTGAATGCAGGCAAGCGTTTGTCAGTTTTTATTTCCGCAATCGTTAACGGCATCGATTGCACCTTTTTAGCCAATCATAATCAACCTCCGCCCTATCCACTGTTTTTATCATTCACCATAATTCGTTATCGGACAACTGTAACTTTTAATACATTGATAAAGACACAAAACAACAAATATCGATCTTAAGCAAAGGTATGCGGCTGTAGTCGGCAGAAATATTTATCGTTCCTAAAGAGCAAAACGGGTCACACTACATGGGCCCGTTTCTTCTGTTTTAAACATATGATCGAAAAATGCGCTCGTTTCTACAACGACACGCCCCTTTTCCAAGGAATAAAGTCATACTGGCGATTCCTTTCAGCGGCAATCTCAATTCTGCCACTGGCAACATCAATGACATAATCTAAGATGCGGGCTCCTGCCTGTTCAATAGTCTCCTCTCCTTCTATCACGGTACCGGTATTGATATCGATAATATCCGGCATTTTTTCTGCAAGCGCCGTATTAGTAGCCAGCTTAATGACCGGGGCAACCGGATTACCGGTAGGCGTACCTAAACCTGTAGTAAAGAGTACGATATTGGCGCCTGCACCTACTTCAGCAGTACAGGATTCTACATCACTGCCGGGTGTGCAGAGTAAATTGAGTCCGGGTTTGCTTTGCCTTTCAGGATAGTCAAGCACATCCGTTACCGGAGACGTACCCCCTTTTTTCGCAGCACCGGCTGATTTGATCGCATCAGTAATCAGGCCGTCTCTTATGTTACCAGGGGATGGATTCATATCAAATCCCGATCCGACGGCAACAGCCCGATCGTTATATGTTTTCATAAGATAAGAGAACCTTTCCGCAGTCTTCTGGTCCACACAACGATCACTCAGGTTTTGTTCCACACCGCAGAGTTCTGGGAATTCCGAAAGAATAACAGAGCCGCCCATCGCTACTATTAGATCCGAAGTATAGCCGATGGCGGGATTGGCAGAAATACCGGAAAAGCCATCACTGGCACCACATTCAAGGCCGATGCATAGCTTACTGAGTGATGCAGGTTGCCTTTCATTCTGATTGGCCTGCATAAGCCCGGCAAAAGTCTGCTTTAGCGCTTCACTTAAAAAAGTCTCCGTAACACCGATTTTCTGTTGCTCAAGTATATATAAAGGCTTATCAAAGTCGGCAGCCCGCTTCTTAATTTCTGCCTTAAGGATGCTGGCCTGCGCATGTTGACAGCCAAGGCTGAGCACGGTTGCGCCAGCCACATTAGGATGAGTTATATAACCTGCCAACAGGCCACATAAAGCATCTGAATCTTCCCTTGTACTGCCACAACCGCCGGTATGACTCAAAAACCTGATACCGTCTACATTTTTAAAGAGCCGTTCTTTCTTAGGGGCTGTAACTTCATGGGCAAGATCCGCTGATAAGATTTCTTCAACACTTTTACCGTTTTTATAAAGATCGATGAGTTGGACAGACTGCATATCGACGGTTTCTGTTTTACCATAACCCAGATCTTCCACCAGTGCCTTTTCCAGTTTCCCCAGATTCTTATTCTCACAAAACACCAGTGGGATGACCAACCAATAATTCGCCGTTCCTACCCGACCGTCACTTCTATGATAGCCCATAAAATGCTTCCCCTCAAAGTTCGTGGTATCGGGCTGGTGCCAGTCCAGATGTCGCTCGCCAATGGTAAAGTCACTAGCAGCATGTGCCAAATTGCCGAGATTAATAACTTCTCCCTTTGCTATCGGCTGTTTGGCCTTACCCACCAAAACACCATACATAAATACCTGTCCACCTGTTTCCAGGTCTTTTGTTACAAACTTGTGCTTGGCTCTTACCGTGTCTTTCAACACGTATTCATTGCCTCCAAAGGTCACTGTATCGCCCTTTTGCAGGTCTTGCAGTGCCACTAGTACATTATCCTTGGGATGTACCTGTAGAACTTTTCTCTTACTCACCTTATATAGTTTATTTAATGATCAAAGTTGTTGCCTTACTATCAGGCATTGGCCAGTGCCCGGTCCAGATGCACGTACCCGCCATCTATATGGAGCAATTGTCCGGTTGTATGTGATGATTTTTCCGATAGTAGAAATGCCGTAGTATTGGCAATCTCTTCCGCAGTGGTCATCCGGTTACCCAGAGGAATCCTGCTGGTGATATCGGCGAGTTTTTCCTCAGAATCAGGCAGGGCCTTAATCCACTGTTCGTATTGAGGCGTCCAGCACTCTGCCACCACAATAGCATTAACCCGAATCTGGTATTTGAGCAATTCCACTGCCCATTCTCTTGTCAGGGCATTTCTTGCGCCATTGGCCGCTGCATAGCCGGACGTATTGCCCTGGCCTACCTCTGCGGTTTTTGAAGAGATATTAACAATACTACCCTTAGAGGCGATTAGCGCTGGTAATGCGTAATGAACCAATAAGTAATAATGGACAACATTTTTGTGTATCGATTCAATAAAACCCTCATAGCTGCCTTTCTCCAGTCCAACACCGTCATTATGGCCGGCATTATTGACAATACCATCGATCCTCCCAAATGCTTTCAACACCTCATCTATGACCTTTTTACTATTTTCCGGGTTATTGAGCTCCGCTTCGATCGCATAACCTCTACCGCCAGCCTGGATAATCTCATTGAGCTTCTTCTGATTGTCGGTCGCTTTTCTACCCACAATGACAACTTGGGCACCTTCCTGAGCTAGTAATAAAGCGATAGCTGCTCCGATACCTTTCGCTCCACCTGTTACAATAACCACTTTATCCTTCAATCCTAAATCCATAACACGCAATTATAAATGTTGATTAAATATTAATATCGTAGAACCTGATCGCGTTGCCGCCAAATATATCGTCCCTTTGCGACTCACTGAACCCTTCAAAATAAACGGCCAATGTCTCCAGCCATTTAGCATAACTAGTTGCAAGCAGGCATACCGGCCAGTCACTGCCAAACAAAAGACGTTCTGGGCCGAAAGCCTCCAATACAGTGTCTAAAACTGCCTTAAGTTCCTTTGGCTTCCAATGAAGCCAGTCCGCCTCTGTTACCAACCCTGATACTTTACAATAAACATTCTTGTTGGCTGCCAACTGACTAATATTTTTTTTCCAATTCAAGATATCGCCTGTTCTTAGATCAGGCTTTCCCATATGATCCAGCACCAGCCTTCGTCCACCTTTTTCCGAAAGGCGGTTAACCATGGGAAGAAGGCCTTCAAGTTGGTTATGATATACCAAAAGATCATAGGTATACCCCTTGTCAAGGATACGGGCAACACCATTCTCAAAAAGACCATCTTTCAAAAAAGCCTGGATATCTTCTTCCCCCTGCAAAATATGGCGAAAGCCCTTAAGTAAAGGCTGATTGACATACAATGCAAGCGTTTGATCGAGATCGTTACTTTTAATATCCACCCAACCGACAACCCCTTTAATAAAATTATTTTTAGCGGCCAGTGACAGCAGAAAATCTGTTTCATTTAATGACTGATCTGCCTGGACAGCAATGCAGCCATCTATTTTATTTTCCTTCAGTAAGGGCGCAAGATCGCCTGGCAAAAAATCTCGCCGGATCTTTGACATATCCTCCGATATCCAGCTATCTCTCACAGGATCGTATATCCAGAAATGCTGATGTGCATCAATTCTTTCCATAAGACACTGCCGTTTGTCTGGAGCTACCCAATCCTTCTATACCTAATTCCACCGTATCACCCGGTTTAAGGTACCAGGGCTCGGGGTTCATCCCCAGGCCGACACCTGCCGGAGTACCCGTGGAAATCACATCTCCTGGCAACAGTGTCATAAACTGGCTCAGGTAACTCACCAATTGCTGGACATTAAAAATAAAGTCAGAGGTGGAAGAGTCCTGCAGCCTTTTGCCATTGACGTCTAACCAGAGATGCAGATTATTTGGATCGGCAATTTCGTCCTTTGTAGCCACATATGGGCCTAAAGGCGCAAATGTATCGCAACCCTTGCCTTTTACCCATTGGCCGCCCCTTTCAATCTGAAATTCTCTTTCGCTATAATCATTGAGAAGCGCATAACCCGCTACATAGTCCAACGCTTCATCCTCCTCCACATAGGAGGCTTTTTTACCAATAACCACCGCCAGCTCTACTTCCCAGTCTGTTTTTACAGAGCCTTTTGGTATGATGACATTATCAAAAGGACCACAGAGTGCTGTCGTTGCTTTAAAAAACACAATCGGTTCTTTAGGAATCTGGGCACCAGTCTCTGCTGCATGCTTTGCATAATTCAGTCCAATACAAATAATTTTCGATGGCCGGGCTACTGCACTACCCCACCTTTCATTATCTGCGACTTCTGTCAGTTTTCCCTCATTTTCTTTTATATAAGCAGCCAGTTTTTCCAATCCGCCATTCTCAAAGAATTGTTCATTATAATCCTGTCCAAACCCAGAAGTATCATAACGTTTGTCTCCTATTAAAACACCGGTCTTTTCCTGACCTACTGCACCAAATCTTATCAGTTTCATATTTTTACTTATTTTTCTTTCCTGGAAGTATGGAAGCACGCATTTCGACGTTCGACATCCCATACATATTTTTCATGTATTAATTATTCAATTTAATAAAGCCGCCATCGATGGGATAATCACAACCAGTAATAAAGCCTGCTTCATCACTGCATAAATATAAAATCAGATCTGCAATCTCCGTCGGCGTGGCCATACGGCCAATTGGCTGTGTGGCGGAAAGTTTCTCAAACATTTCTTGTTCTTTGCCGGGATAGTTCTTTGCTAAAAAACCATCCACAAATGGCGTATGAACCCTTGCCGGAGAAATGCAGTTACAACGGATTCCCTGTTTCACATAATCTTTGGCGACAGATAACGTCATAGCCAGTACCGCACCTTTGCTCATAGAATAGGCAAAACGATCAGGGATACCTACGCTGGAAGCAATGGAGGCCAGGTTTAAGATCACACCTTTTTTTGTTTCCAGCATACGATTTATCGCAGCCTGCATAGAGAGATACACACCTTTTACATTCACCTGATAGATCCGGTCAAAATCCGCCTCAGTTGTACCGACCAGATTACCAATATGGGAGACGCCTGCGCTATTGACTAAAATGTCGATTGTTTCAGGTGAGGCGTACGCTTTCTCAACAGCTGCCTGATCTGTAACATTGACCAGAAGCACACTGGCTTTTCCACCCTTTTCTTTAATTTGTCTTTCTGTTTCTCTTGCACCCGGCTCATTCAGATCCACAATCCAAACATGAGCACCTGCCTGGGCAAAACTGAGCGCGGTAGCCTGGCCAATCCCGCTGCCGGCACCTGTCACCAACGCATTTTTGCCTGTCAAACTAAACTTCATATACTGTTCTTTATAAAATTAGTGTTTTACGTTAAACATCTTAAGTTAGACTTCCAGAGAAAATATCTCTTCCATCAATATCCATTTTTGACCCGGCGCCGCCCCGGGAAGTCCCTGCTGATACTTCCACATCAGTTCTTCCCATTCTATTACTTTTGGATTAGCATTGTCAGCGGCAGCCTTCTTTTCAAAGCTGAAACGGTCGTTTACAGTCATCTGCATAAAAAGCCGATTACCTGTTCTGTATATTTGCATAAACTGAATGCCGCTCTCTTTTATACTCGTCAGTACCTCTGGCCAGACATTTTTGTGATAGGCCTCATATTCTCTAATTAGAGCCGGATCATCCTTTAAATCCAATGCTAAAGCATATGTTCTCATAATCTTTTCTATTATTTTCTCCTGTTAAACTAATGTTTGGCAAAATCCACCTTTACATCTGTGTCACTATCTACCATACCACTATTATATCCCTTCCATCCATACCAGGCCACGATCAGAAAACATGCCATAGGTATCACATAAGACGCAGCGGTGGAATAACGATCGGCCAGTATCCCCATAACATAAGGAACAATTGCTCCGCCAACGATAGACATAATCATAAATGAGGCCGCCTTCTTCGTATGCGAGCCCAACCCTTTGATTCCCAAAGCAAAAATTGTCGGGAACATAATAGATTCAAATAAGAATATAGCGACGAGTGCTCCGATGGAAATCCATTCCATATGTAATAAAACGACACCACAAAGCACAACATTTACAATTGCATATATGGACAAAAGTACCTGAGGGGCGATGGTACGCATAAGAAATGTTCCAAGAAAACGTCCTCCCGCAAATAAGATCAGAGCCAGAGAAAGTAATTTAGATGCCAGCGCGTTATCTATCTTAAGGCCGCTCTCAGTACAATAATTAATAAATAAAGCCGCTACGCCAACCTGAGCAGCGATATAAAAAAACTGCGCTACGACGCCAAAGATAAAATGCGGATGGGCTCCCAATGGCTTTTTATCCTCTTCACTGGTCAGATGCTCGGCTTCCGCCTCCTTAATCTCCGGCAATTTTGTCTTAATAAATAAGAAAGCAATCGCCAAAACTACAACACCAATAACTAAATAAACGCTCTTTACCGAATCCAGGTTATCGCTGTTACCATGAGAGAAAAAAAGCTGGCTGGCAAGGATAGGGCCGAAAAAAGATCCCAGGCCGTTGAAACACTGGCTTAAGTTCAGACGATTCGCCGATCTGGCAGGATCTCCTAAGACGGTCACATAAGGATTAGCGGTTGTTTCCAGGCAGCCGCAACCGGCAGCCAGAATGAACAATGCCAGCAAAAAGAAATTAAAATTAAAGGATTCTGCCGCCGGATAAAACAGAAAGGCGCCGATAGCGAAGAGCAACAGTCCAAAAATGATCCCTTTTTTGTAATCAAACTTATTTACAAAGACGCCAATAAGACCCATCAAAAAATAAGCACCAAAATAAGCAGCCTGCAACAGTGTGCTCCGGGTTTTGGTCACCTGCAACGTTTCCTGAAAATGCTTATTGAGGACATCCAGGAGGCCATAAGTGAAGCCCCAGATGAAGAATAGCGAAGTAACCAGTGCAAAAGCAAATAGATACTTATTTTTTGACATATTACAATTTTGGGTAAGTTAGGAATTAAGTCCGATTTTGATATCCAAAGTAATTATAATAATTCAGTAATCTGATGTCATTTCTTGGCCAATTCTTATGTTATATTAACATGAGCATCCGCAAAATGCCCCTAAATGATGTAATATAATTGGATAATACAGAGGTTATTGTTTTTTGTGTGCCAATTTGTAAGGATTCCGCGCTGATTTTTTTATTTTTGTCGTTCAACTCGAAAAAAGAGAAGGTAGGAAAGCATGAAAAAGATTGAATTAGAAATAATTGCCTTATCACATAGTATGTCCGGTACTCAATCATATGCCGTTGTATTGGGTGAGGTAAACGGGCTGCGTAAATTGCCAATAGTCATAGGCGGCTTTGAGGCACAGGCTATCGCAGTGGCCCTTGAAAGAATGAAGCCTACCCGTCCTTTGACACATGACTTGATCAAAAATATTACATCTGCCTTTAATATTGAAGTGCTGGAAGTGATTATCAATGATTTGCAAGAGGGTGTCTTTTATGCGACTCTGGTTTGTATGAACGATCATCAATCTGCAGAAATTGACAGCCGTACCAGTGATGCGATCGCCCTGGCAGTTCGCTATGGCTGTCCCATCTATACCTATGAACATATTCTGGACAGCGCTTCGCTGGAAATGAATACTTCATCCGTAGGTACCTCGGAAACATATACGGCCGGTCAACCGGAAGAACAGAAAAAAGAAAATGATCTTTCTCATTTAAGTTTAGTTGAATTGCAGAAAATGCTGGATCAGGTATTGGAAGCTGAAGATTATATTAAGGCTGCTGCTATCCGTGATGAGATCAATATGCGTAAAAACAAATAGCAGTCATCCGATTAAAATCTGGAACCATGATTGTCTCACCGGGCGCAAAAATTAATCTGGGACTCTATATTACAGCCAAAAGAAGCGATGGCTTTCATGATCTATTGACCTTTTTCTATCCTATTCCCTTTTCCGATAGCCTAGAGATCATCCCGATGTCTGCGCGTACGCAGATAACAGATTCTTCATTATGGGCCAAGAAGCTGCCACCCGCCGAAGCTGATTTTCAGCCCTCCGACATTCCAGGGCTCCCGATTAAATATAGCGCCTCGGGGCTCCCTGTACAGGGCTCATTAGAGAGCAATCTGTGTGTTAAGGCATACAAATTGCTTAAAACAGATTACCCTGCGCTTCTGCCGGTAGCCATGCATTTGCATAAAAGTGTACCTATGGGCGCCGGACTCGGAGGAGGTAGCGCCGACGGCGCCGCTACGCTCAAAATATTAAACCAATTGGGCAACCTGCAGCTGTCGGAAAAACAATTGCATGCTTATGCAGACAAGCTGGGCAGTGACTGCCCTTTTTTTATTAAAAATGAGCCTCAGGTAGCAACCGGAAAGGGAGAAATACTTGTTTCTGCGCCATTATCGCTCGAAGGCTATACCTTGCTACTTGTATGTCCCCATATCCATGTACCGACGGCAACGGCTTTCAAGCAAATAAAGCCTCAGGCAGGGCCAACCCGGGAAATTTTACTACAGATCATAGGATCAGGCCCTGAAAACTGGTCCGGACAGCTTCATAATCAATTCGAACATGCCGTTTTCAGGCAGTTTCCAGCCATCAAAGAAATCAAGCAGACGTTATATGATCTCGGAGCGG
Organism: Arachidicoccus terrestris; assembly: GCF_020042345.1. Taxonomy (NCBI): domain Bacteria; kingdom Pseudomonadati; phylum Bacteroidota; class Chitinophagia; order Chitinophagales; family Chitinophagaceae; genus Arachidicoccus; species Arachidicoccus terrestris. The sequence continues at coordinate 3,514,406 of NZ_CP083387.1, read as the reverse complement.
CATATGCCAGCATGACTGGCTCAGGCAGCTCAGTATTTGGTATCTTTAAAACAGCAAACACCCCGGTTGAGGAAGCCCTTCTTCCCTTTGAAAATTATTATGTGGGTAGCTGGCAATTATAAACAGTATACCACCCAAAAACGGGAAACACTTTATCCTCTCAAGTCTGTTGCGGAAAAATGAAACGGCAGCAGATCCATGGAATCCTTCACCCGGATGACACTGCCCTCTTGTCCCGACAACAGCAAAAGCACGGGTTGCCCAAACCGCAACTGCTGCTCCTGCAGTGCCTGCCGGCACATGCCACATGGGGCAATCGGCGCCTGGTCCTTACCGCCGGGATTATAATAACTTATGGCCATCTTTAATAAACGGATGTCAGGATGAACAGAAGAAATAGTCGAAAGCAATACTCTTTCGGCGCAAATACCAACCGGATAGCTGGCGTTCTCCTGATTGGTACTTTCTACAATCATACCGTTTTCCAGCAATCCGACGGCAGCGACCCCAAAATTTGAATAGGGTACATAGGCATGATGCGCCCGCTGTCTGGCACGCTGTATTAAAGCATTTTCCTCAGGCGTTAAGTCATCTATTGAATCAAAGTAATCATATGCAAATTGGTAATGTTTCTCCATAAATAAATTTTAAAGCCTGTCTCTGCTGAACGGCTGGTTATAAATCCAATTCCTCTATTCACAGCAAATTCAGCCGACAGACTGATAAGCTGATATCTTCGCCTAATCAAATTAGGCTATTTTAGTGAAACAGTGAGCAATTTTCAGGCAAAAACATAAAATTAACCAGCTTGCTAATATGCAATTACCGAAAATGGTACGCCAACCGGCCTTACATGGTCATCACCTATCAGTTTGCTTCGAGCAATAGAATCATTGGAAGAAATAGACAAACTATTGCCAGAACTGTCAATGAACCCAAAGGCCAATTCTTATCGGAGCATGATTGCGTGATAATAATGTATTGGCAAAGAAAATCCGCCTGCTTGACCACCTTTCAATTAAGTAATATCTGGACGGGCGTTCCAGACGGATATCTGCATGATATTTTAAAATGTGAAGACAATGCTCTACCGCTTAGCTGATCCGTAGGATTAAAGCTGAGTTTGTGAGAGTTAACCACGGAAAACGCATTCTTCTCAACTTCAACCTGTTTCGCTCAAATAGTGTAGTTATGGCTGTGCATCTTTGTTATGCTTAAGGACTTTTGCCTCAATGTAAAATATGATTTCTTCTGCAATATTTTTCACCTGATCCCCCACCCGTTCTAATTTGCGGATAATGGAAAGGATATAAAGTGTTTCGTCAATTTCTGAAGGGTGCTCGGCCAAATATGTTTTTGTAAAATTAATCGCCTGAAAGTTCACTTCATCCAAAAATTCATCTCTTAAAAAAATACTCCTTGCCAGAATCGTATTCTCATGTTCGAAGGAAGCAAGTCCATCTTCTAAAATAGATATACCAACCTCCAGCATCTGTAAGACTTTGGATTGCTCAAGCAAGGTGGATGCAAACTTAGTTTCTGTATGGATGATATATTTAGCAATGCCTTCCGCAATATCTCCTATTCTTTCCAGGTTGTTATTAATTTTCAGTACCGCTAATATAAATCTTAAGTCAATAGCGACAGGTGTCCGGAGTGCCAGGATATTCTCGCAATCACGGTCAATTTTCAATTCATAGCCGTTTACCCGTTTTTCCTTAACCACTATTTCACGGGCCAGATTCTTATCAAAATTCTTAAGCGCCGTTTTGGATTTCTGGAGTTGCGCTTTAACCAGGTCGCCCATATTGACAAGTTCTTCTTTCAGGCTCTTTATCTCAAGTTCTATCTGTGCCATAGTTTGCTAATTTGGAAATAGACCATTAACTGAATCTACCGGTTATATAATTTTGTGTCCGTTGATCTGCAGGGTTGGTAAACATAAGGTTTGTTTCATCGTATTCGACCAGTTCTCCCATATAGAAGAAAGCCGTCTTATCACTGACCCTGGCTGCCTGCTGCATATTATGGGTGACGATGATCAGTGTATAATTCTTCTTCAGCTCTTTAAATAGCTCCTCTACCGTAGCAGTAGAAATCGGATCCAGGGCCGAAGTCGGTTCATCAAATAAGAGCACTTCCGGTTGCATTGCAACAGCCCTAGCGATACAGAGACGCTGTTGCTGACCACCCGAAAGAAAAGTCCCCTTTTTCATCAGGGAGTCCTTAACTTCTTTCCAAAGAGCTACCTTCGTCAATGACTCCTCCACGATCCTTTCTCTATCTGACTTAGAGAGTTTTATCCCATTGAGTTTATAGCCGGCAAGGACATTATCATGAATGCTCAGATTAGGAAAAGGATTGGGCCGCTGAAACACCATACCAATTTTAAGACGTACAACAATCGGATGCATCTCCATCACATCTTCATCGTTTAGCCATATATTCCCGTCGGCATGTGCACCCGGTACCAGTTCGTGCATTCGGTTAATGCCTCTTAAAAAAGTGGTTTTCCCACAACCCGAGGGACCCATAACAGCGATAACGCTGTTGCGCGGAATGTCCATGCTCACGTCTTTGACGACCTGATTCTCCCCAAAATAGGCATTATAGTTAATTGCTTTTATAATTGTACTTTCCATTTTCTCGTCATCAATTTTGTAAGAAGATTAAGCGCCAGGACAAAGACCAGTAACACCAGTGAAGCGCCCCAGGCGAGATTTTGCCAATCCTTATAGGAACTGGTCGCATAATTGAAAATCAGCAAAGGTAAACTTTGCATCGGCTTTAATAAATTGGTTTCTATGAAAGGATTGCCAAAGGCAGTAAACAGCAAAGGCGCCGTCTCTCCGGCAATTCTGGCAACAGAAAGCATTACCCCTGATATTATTCCACTAAATCCACAAGGAACGATCACTTTCAGGATCACTTTATGAGTAGGCATGCCCAGTGCATAAGCTGCTTCCTTAAGTGAATCAGGAATCAGTTTAAGTGTTTCCTCTGTGGAGCGGATAATAATGGGAAACATCATTATGGCCAGGGCAATACTGCCCGACAATGCCGAGAAACCTCCCATTGGCCGCACAATCCAAAAATAGGCAACAATTCCGATCACAATGGAAGGCACTCCCTGGAGAATATCTACGCAAACACTTGCCCAATACGCGATTTTACTTTTTTTATTTTCGCTCAGATACACGCCACAGAGGATACCAATGGGAACGGCGATAACAGTTGCCACGACAATAATAATCAGGGTCCCCAACAGCGCATTGGCGACGCCACCACCTGTTTCTCCAACGGGTTTTGGAATATTTGTTATAAAATCCCAGTTGATAGCTGTTATCCCCGATTTTATAATGTAGATCAGGATAAAGGCCAGCGGAAGAACGCATAGAAAGGTCAACGCAATAATGACGCCCTGCATCGCTTTATTCTTAAAAATCCGGAGTTTTAATCGATCATTCATAGGGTAAATTATATCAACCATTGTTGCTGGTCGCGCGTTTGATAATTTTTTTGCCTATTAGGTTTATAACAAAAGTCACCAGAAATAAGAACAGCCCCATTTCAATCAAGGCCGATACATAAATAGGGTGATCCGCCTCCGTGAATTCATTAGCAATCACACTGGCCATGGTATTACCCGGCGAAAAAATGCTTTTGGGTAGAAAATTCGCGTTCCCGATGAGCATAGTAACCGCCATTGTCTCGCCTATGGCTCTGCCCAGTGACAAAAGGATCCCCGCAAAAAGTCCTGATTTAGAATAGGGGACAATGACCTTGCGCAATACTTCCCACCGGGTTGCGCCTAATGCATAAGCCCCTTCCTTTAAGGAGGCCGGCACCATACGAATCATTGTCGTTCCCAGAGATGCAGCGTATGGGATAATCATAATCGCCAATATCAATGATGCAGAAAATAAGCCTACGCCGTTAGGCATAATCCCAAATTTCATTTCCAGTATCCTGATAATAGGAACCAGTACAAAGAAACCCCAAAAACCAAATATAACAGAGGGTACTGCTGCGATCAAATCAATAGTATTCTTGATAAAATTGGAAAAACCTCCTTTAGGAAAATACTCTCCGAGAAAAACGGCAATAGCTATTGAAAAGGGAACGGAAATAATCAATGCTAAAAAAGAAGTAATAAGTGTTCCCACCAGAAAAGGTAACGCACCAAAAATATTTTCTACGGGGTTCCAGGTGCTGCTCCAGAAAAAACGTGCCCCGAGTGACTGGATCGCCGGCAGAGATTGATAGAACAGCGTGGCCAGAATTCCAAAGACAATCAGTATAATCATTAAACCTGTAAAAGACAAGGTCTTTTTGAAAAATCTTTCCCTTCTGATTCCCTTACGTATTCGGCCCGGCCGTAACAGCCTTTCATTATGTGTACCTGCCTTTGTCTGGGGTACAACAGCGCTTTGCACCTGCGACGAAGCTCCAATGTCATGTATAACTGAATCCATTCTAAAATAGTTTTTTTGTTTCAGAGGCTTTAATACAGCCCCTTTACCTGGGGCCGTATCAGTCACCTATACCTATTTCCAACACCTGGCTTATTTTAAAATGGGCTGGCCATTGTAAGTCGCCGATTTTAAAATAGTTTCACCTGTAGCAACCGCTGCACCGGAAAGTGGCGCATAATCTAACTTGCTGCTAAATTGCTGTCCATTATGAATCATCCAGTTAATCAGCTGAACAAGCTGTGTAGCTTGTGCCTGCGTCCTATTGTTATAATTTTGTTCTTTGTAGATCAATACCCATGAAAAGCCAGAAATGGGATATCCTTGTGCAGCCTCCGTATTTGTAAGCAATACCTTTCCGTCCTGTGGGATATCGATGTCGGCTGCAGCAGTAACACTTTCAATAGAGGGCACTATAAAGTTGCCTGCCTTATTCTGAATGCTCGCATAAGGCATATGATTTTGGATCGCATAAGCCAGCTCAATGTAGCCAACACCGCCCGGAGTCTGCTTAACCAGTCCTGAAACACCTTCATTACCTTTACCGCCTAAGCCGATAGGCCAGTTAACAGAAGTGCCATTCCCCACCTTACTATTCCACTCGGGGCTGATCTTCGATAAATAAGAAGTAAATATAGCCGATGTCCCGCTTCCGTCTGAACGATGTGCCACGACGATATCAATCGCAGGCAAAACCACATTCGGGTTTACCGCCGCAATGACCGGATCATTCCATTTCTTTATCTTCCCTAAAAATATATCCGCAACGATACCAGGTGTGAGCTTTATAGAGTCTGTAAACCCTGGCAGGTTGTAACTGATAACAACCGCTCCGGCCGTGACCGGTATATGTAAAACATCTCCCTGAACCGCTTTCATCTGGGTTTCATTCATGGGCGCATCTGAAGCACCAAAGTCAATTGTCTTATGTGTCAATTGCGATATACCAGCGCCGGAGCCTACGGATTGATAGTTCACCTGGATTTTGGTCGAATCATGATAGACAGAGAACATTTTAGAAAATAACGGGTTATCAAAGGAACTTCCGGCGCCGATAATCCCGGCATTACCTGTACCAGAACTACCACCGTTACATGCAGTAAACGACAGGACTGTCACTATAGCCACAAATGCCAATATGCATGATCTGAATTGTATCTTTTTCATTTTTATTTTTATTTAATGTTTATGTTTTCTTAAGGCATGTGAAGCCCATTTACTTGATGCCTAAATCAAAATCTGAAGACTACTATTTTCCAAACACATAATGAAAGGTCAGCCGGTAGACCAGATCATAATCATGTTTTTCTACTCCGGTCAGATTAGCCTGCCTTCCATCGTAACTGTTATACCAGACATTGGGTATTATATGAACATTACCTACGGGTGTAAAGTCCAGTCCCGCAGTAATGAATTTTTCCTTCGTGTTAGGATCATAATGAGAAGAAAATCCTTGGTAGGTTTCATATTTTTGGTTGTCATAATGGCGATCCGGATTAAAAAAATCAATTCTGGAGAAGGCCATTAATTTACCGGGCAGTATACTGGCACGTCCAAAAAAAGAGAGACCGAGCGCATCGGCATTGAGTGTATCTGCACTACTGCCGCTGATGCCAGCAACATCATTCTGACCATGATTGATAAAGCCTTCTGCACCCAGTGCATATAACTTGTCAGCATAACCAATGAAAGCTTTGACCATATTGCGTGCATGATGCCAGCTATTCGTCCAATTCAACCGTTCATAATCCCCATACAGCTGAATCTTTAATTTTTTATCGAAAAAACTGGCCCATAAATCCCCATAAAACCATTTGAACTTATTATTTTCAGGGACAGCACTGGTGCCATTACCCACCATAAGGTCGTAGCCATAATTGCCTTCGTTATCAAATCTGCCCTGCAATGAAACGCCTAGATCAAATGAAGGTGTCCTGCGAATATCCGCAACGGTTCTTTCGACGCTCCTATACCCCCATACTCGTTCGGAATTTGCAGAAAAAGCCGGTGTCATCGACTGTCCTAAGATTAAATCTGTCCCGCGCCAGATATTTCGCCAACGAAGATTTGCGTATTTGATATAAAAAGTATACTTATTATTGGTCAGTAAATCACCTGAAGTAGTCGTATTACCTGCTGCATTGGTATGTGTGACATTATCCTCCGCAGCCAACAAAATTTCCGTGGAAAACTTTTTACTGATATTATAATCATATCCTAGATAGATCCTTCTAAAAGCAAATGCATTCTCACTTTCTTTCATTCCGGTATACTGATTGGCACCTCCTCTAACCATAGAATCGCTATGTGCTTTTATTGCATAATCACCGAAAGCATATCCCCACAGGCGACCTGTTTTTGGGGTTCCGGCTGCAAAAGAGGAATCATCACTATTAAAAACCTGGGCTTTCAAGAAGGAAGATGTGCTGCAAATAGACAATAGAATAACAATTAGGTAATTACCTATCCTGATCATACGATTCTAATATTTGGCACAAAGAAATCAAGATTTAATTATCCCAATATTACCAGAAGGTTAACTTAATGTTACCAACAGGGTCCTAAACCTGCTTTGTTAATAGTTTAATGATGATAATTTAATACTGGAACGGCTTATAATCAATCCGTTTGGAAGCGAATTCCTACCTCGCCGATCAATCACACAATCCTCTATCTAAAATAAATTACGTGAGTCAGGATTTTAAATACTGGCAGATCTTAGCCGTTCTGTTAAATATCCGCCCTTATCGAACGCTCGACGGATCATAATGCGTTCCAATGACAGATCAACAATGCAACAACATTTTGTTAAAAGAATAAACAAGAAAAATGGCTGCCATACTGCTGTCACTCCCCTTTCTGTACTTTGCTATGGAATCATTAACTCTTTATAAATTAAAAATAACATTATGCGTCTTGCATCAGTTAGAATTATCGCAGGTGATATACAAAAAATGGTCGATTTCTATGAAAAAATCATGAACGTTAAACCTGTTTGGTATACCCCTGATTTTGCAGAAATAAAAACGCCGTCGGCCACCCTGGCGATAGGCAGTACCCAAACTCTCAAGCTCTTTGGAGCCGATAATATTATTAAGGCAGGTCAAAATAAAACAAGTATCATTGAGTTTTTTGTGGAGAACGTCGATAGCGCATTTAACAGACTCTCCAGTTTAATTACACCCTATATTATTCAATTTCCGACAAATATGCCTTGGGGCAATCGCTCCCTGTTGTTTCGGGATCCCGAAGACAACCTCATTAACCTGTTCACGCCAGTTACTACGGCAGCCATTAATAGATTGAATGGTATAGTTACATAGATGAACCATTTTTACCAGTAAATACAATCCTTGAAAGGATACAAGTAAGAGCCTGCCTTAGTAACACTATTGCTTACAAAGCAGGCTCTTACTTTTATATTATCTTATACAAGATATTTTTCAGTTATTCCGCCCAGCCGGATCAATTACACAGCCATTATTGAATAGACTTAAATATTCTTTTCCATCTAGGCCCATCTTGCCAGCTAAACCAGATCAGGGAAGCCTTTCCGACTATGGCCGTCTCCGGAACAAATCCCCAGTAACGGCTATCCTGGCTCCGGTGACGGTTATCCCCCATCATCCAATAGTAGTTATATTCGAAAGTATATTGATTGGTCTTTTTACCATCAATAACAAATGTATCGCCTTGCTCTTCCAGTGTATGGTGTTCGTAAGTATGAATAATTCTTCTGTAGATAGCAATATTCTTGGAAGTAAGGGTAACAGTCGCGCCTTTTTTGGGGACCCAGAGTGGCCCAAAGTTATCTGGTGTCCAACTACTATCCGTATGATCATAAAAGGGGAATAGATCCTTATTATTCTGGATCGCATAATGTACGCTCACAACATTCGGTAATTTTCTAATTTTTTCTATATCAGCTGCACGTACATCAAATTTATAAAGATTGGGGTTTTCCTGCTCCATCTCTGGTACATCCCCTTCGTTCACCGGTTCCAGTTTTACCTGTAATTCATCCCGCAGATAGGCATCTGAGAAAGAATTGCCATTGGTTGTTACCAGATATTCCATTTGAGATGTGGGTGGCACATAGGCTTTTTTGCCGTTGATATAGAGTTCTGTATTAATGATCTGTAGGGTATCACCCGGCACAGCCGTACACCTTTTGATATAGTTATCGGTCTTATCCATCGGATGTACCAGAATTTCATGTTCTGCTAATAGCTTTTGCCGGTCTCCATGGTATACATCCCGCAGTACTTGATAATAAGGATAGGCGGAACCAAAACCGGGCTCATTGATAATCGTATCTCCAGCTGGAAAATTAAATACCACAACATCATTCCTTTTAACCTCCGTAAAAGCGGGCAGGCGTTTATACGGCCAATGAACAGCCTTGGAATAGGAAGGCTGCGTAGTAGAAAAAGGCATAAAGTTATGAACAAAGGGGAAGCTGATGGGGGTCTCAGGAATTCTGGCGCCATAGCTCATTTTATTGACAAAAAGGAAATCATTGATCAATAGGGTTTTTTCCATACTTCCGGTGGGGATTACATAAGCTTCAAAGATAAATGTACGGATAATTGTCGCTGCCACCGTCGCAAAAACCAGGGCATCGATCCATTCGCGGATCGTCGTTTTCTTGTAAAGCTTTACGCCCTCAGGACCAATATACCTCACCTTATCAGAAAATCCGACATAGGGCAGAAAGACAAAAGGAATAATAGCTGTCAAAGCATGATCGATCAGGCTGAAACGTCCAAAATGCATGACAAAGATGATTGTAATCCAGATCGTAATGAACTGACCCGCAAAGGGCAGCAGCTGTAACCAAAACCATACTTTGCTAATGCCACATAGCTCACAAATGATCCAAGTATTATAAAAAGGAATAAACGCTTTCCATGGAGCGATCCCTGCCTTTTTAAACATTCCGTAGACGCCAATTGGCCATCCGACCAAATATAAAATCACGTATAGCCAACCCATACTTTCTTGAATTTTAACGTTAGTTCTCGCAAATGTAAGGGATTTCCATGTTGAACGGCCCGGCATCTGCAAAAAAGGTTTGATAATTTCCAGGAGTGGTTTTAACCCGTCCTTTATAAATATTCCCTAAAATAAACCAGTCATCTATTTATGCTCAAAGTGATACCCTCTTAAAAATTCGATAGCCGACATTTTCTTTTTACCAGCTAATTGAAGCTGATCAACAGCAATAAAACCATCCAGGCAACTGAACCCGAGATAGGTCTTTCCGTCTGTTGACAACTCGCCAGGTTTCAGTCCAGGCTTACCTACCTCAATATGGGCCTGATAGATCTTAAACATCTTACCATCCAACTCCGTATAGGCGGCCGGGAATGGCGACAATCCTCGAATCAGGTTAAAAATGTGCTGAGCAGGCTGATTAAAATCGATCCTGCATGTTTCTTTAAAGATCTTGGGAGCAGGCATCAGCACCGCTGCTTCTGGCTGTGGCCGCTCTTGTAATGTGCCCGTCACCAGGCCTTTCACAGTCTCAAAAACCAACTCTGCACCCGCTTGCTGCATTCTGTCATGAAGCGATCCAGCATCCTCGGAATTGGCGATGGGCATTTCCATTTGCAATAAAATGTTACCAGTATCAATGGCATGCTGCAACTTAAAGGTAGTGAGTCCTGTTATTTTTTCCCCCTCAATAATAGCCCAGTTAATAGGTGCAGCTCCCCTATACTGCGGCAAAAGAGATGCATGGAGATTGACCGTCCCCATGGGAGGCATATTCCAGACCACTTCGGGCAGCATTCTAAAAGCCACGACGATTTGTAAATCAGCTTTCAAACCAGATAATGCTTCCAGAAAAGCCGGATCACGGAGCTTTTCTGGCTGTAATACTGGCAGCCCTACACTGACTGCAAATTGTTTAACCGCACTGCTTTGCAATTGCATACCCCTCCCAGCAGGTTTATCAGGTGCGGTAACCACACCAACGACATTTAAATTCTCTTCCACCAGTCTTTTAAGCGTCGGAACGGCAAAATCCGGGGTTCCCATAAATACAATTCTGATATCTGCTAGTGCGGGCATTTTTTTTGTTGTGTAGTGATTAAAATTAAAAAGGTTTTAAACGCCCGCTTCAATTTTTGTCAGCAGTCATTTAAAACCTCCTTATCCTCCATATATATTTTACATACCGGGAACCAGTGATGAGGTCGACCAAGGTATCATAATGAGAATAAGAATAAGTGCGATAAGAAACAGCGTAGCTGCTTTACGGTGCTTTTTAAGATCAGATATGTCTTTTTTAGCCACTCCTTTACCAATAGTGATCAGCACGATAGCAATAATCATTGCCACAGGGTGTTCCACAAATTTGAATCTTAATGCCTCATTGGACATGATACCAGACTTGTCTGCCAGGGCGCTCAGATCCACAGCCAGTATTCCGAGCCCTACCAACAGTGTTATATGCGCACAGATCATTAGCCATAGCCCTAGTTTTTTATGAGCTTTGGCAAACGGTTTTTTAAGGTCCGCATAGTTCTTGATGATATTGACCAAGAGCAAAATCAAAATCAGCCAACGTAATAAGTTGTGCAGATCCAGTAATCCTTTTAGCATTTCTTCCCTTATTTGTTTAGAGCGAAATTACTCATTTATTTCCAAAACCGGCTTTTAAAAAGACAAAGTTTGCGCCGCATGGCGCTTTATAGTCAAAAGACATCAGTCTTTCCAGAGAAAGGGGAATAAAATCAAGGCCAACACGATGATCAATATGTCAAAAGCAATCAAGAGCCCGATAAAAGACATAAGTCCCTGATACAAGGCCGGAGAAAAAGCAATTTTAGATATTTTACCCAGTAAAAGTAGTTGCGGAACAATGATCGGGAATCCCATGACCGCCATCAGCGCTGCCTGTTGCTGAGCCTTGGCCGCGATCGCTGCCAGGAAAGTAAAAATAAAACTGAGTCCCAAGCCAGCCAGCAATGACAGCCCAATGAACTGCCACATATTATAAACAGGATTGCCCAATAGTAAAGTAAACAATCCCAGGCTCAGGATCGTCATTACCATCATCAGCAGCCCATTAAAAATGATTTTAGATAAGATAAAATCCCGGGCACCTGCAATAGCGTAAAAATACAACATCCTTCCTTTGGACTCCTGTAAGAAACTCTTGGCAACAGCATTGACAGCGACAAAAAGCTGGACCACCCAGAACATAGCATTCCATACCTGTTCTTCTGGCTGGCCCATCGTGATATAGATTACAAAGATGGTTGACGCAACATATAAGAAAATGCCATAAAGGGTATACTGCTGACGGAGTTCCAGCAGTAAATCCTTCTTAATGAGTGCAATAACATAACGATTCAAAGCTTACTGATTTGGATGTTTAGACGTTCAATTTGTTCGGTTGGATCAGGAGCGGACCTGACCTTTCATACCCTCTTCATAACATTTTCGACAACGGGGTTCATATTCATGTTTTTCACCTAAGAGCACCTGAGATTGAGCAGCTGCTTTCCTAAAAGAGATACTGGCGATATTACCACATTTTACACAGATCGCATGAAGTTTGGTAATATAATCCGCAATGGCCAGCAGGGCCGGCATGGGGCCAAAAGGGTTACCTTTATAATCCATGTCCAGCCCCGCCACAATGACCCGTACACCTCTGGCTGCGAGCATTTCACAGACATGAATGATTTCAGGATCGAAAAACTGCGCTTCATCAATACCTATTACATCTGCATCCTGAGCCAGCAACAAAATATGTTGTGAACTCTCTACGGATGTACTATGAAGGCTATTTTCGTCATGGCTGACCACCTCTTTCTCACTGTATCGTGTATCGACAGAAGATTTAAAGACTTCCACCTTTAAATGAGCGATCTGGACACGTTTCAATCGGCGGATCAGTTCCTCAGTCTTTCCGCTGAACATCGACCCACAGATCACTTCTATCCATCCCCTTCTGTCTCCTGTTAAACTTGGCTCTATGAACATATTAAAATCCCTTCTTTGGGGCGTTCATCTATATATTAACATTTTCCTATATAAAATAATGTAAATGAATCTCCCCACTGAGTAAATTCCTTTGTAACTTTAAAACTCGGATTAAAAGGTCAAAAATATTATATATTCAGGAAACCCTCTGCATTTGATTATGGAAAACCAGGAAATAAATCTGGAAAAAGTACATAGACTAATAGATTCATTACAATCTCAAGCCGCCGAAGGCAGTACACATAGCATGCTGTCTACTGCGCAACTGATTGTTGCTGAGCTTCAATATATACACGCAAATAAGAGCAATATACCTCATAAAAACGGCAATGTAAGCGTAGTTATGCCGTTTAGCGGCAAACCTGTTGTTAGTCATGTACCCTCGGAGGAACGCTCAGCTGCTGTTCGAGCAGGCAGTCCTTCCACTTTACAACCACCAACCATTATTACAGAAGCAAAACCCAGTGAGGCCGCTGATAATCATAGCTTTGGAAACATACCGGTGCCCCCGACCGAAATACTGACACCGGCAGCAGAAAAAAGCTTACCAGCACGCAACCATGATCCGGAACCAGTCCAGAAAGAACTGTTTCCTCTCGCAGAAGAACAAGAGGAAGCCATCTCGCCTCTAACGGCAACTGAATACCCCACCAGTGTCCCAAACAACAGCCCGGACATTCAGCAACATCCTGAAATACCCCCTGTTTTCACCGACTCTTCAGCGCGTAAATCTGAAACCGGGGAGCAGATAGTACAGCAACCGGCAGCTTCAATACAGGTGCCGGTTGAACAAGCGCCTGATTTTGACCAAAATACACCACGTCAGGTATCTAACCCGCTGCAGATCACGCAGACGGAAGAAGAGAAAAAAAGGCATCTGGCCTTTATTTCCGATAACTTCAGCACTTGGGCCGATTATGGCATGGCGGGAGAAGCGCCCACACTCGTTCAAAATCAACCACTCATAAAGGATCTTAGTTCCAGTCACAATAATAATTATCAGCAGCAACAATACAGAGAACTTAATGAACAATTGGGACAGCCGCAGGAAGAATGGGCTCACAAAATGCAAAGTACGCCTATTGAAAACCTCTCCAGTGCCATTGGTGTGAACGACCGGTATCTTTATATCAGTGAACTATTCCGTGGGGATGAGTCGATGTATGAGCGCAGTATCATCACGCTGAATAAGTTCAATAATTTTCACGAAGCACATGCCTGGTCAGAAAGAGAGCTTCGACTGAAACTCGGATGGGACACACAAAATCCTATCACGCAACAATTTGAGCAACTTATCAAAAGAAGGTTTATGTGACCGGGGCCAGAACAGAGAATTGCTTGTTGCCGCTTAAAGGCAGATATATAATCAGACAGCCTGCATACGATACAGATATCGTATGCAGGCTGTCTGATTATATATCCAAACTAAACCGGGTCGATTAGTCGGTAACCTTGGTAATCTTTAGAATATTGGTTGGTAAATGCAGTTCTACGGGTGTGCTGCCCGTATTGACCACAATATCACCTGATTTAATAAAACGCCGCTCCCGAAGGATATTGATCTGGTCATTGACAATTTCATCCAGGCTTTCCTCTTCATCATAGAAAAAAGCACGGACCCCCCAGCTCAGGCTCAGCTGATTGACCAGTTGCTGTTCTTTGGTAAAAATATACAGGGGCGTTCTTGGACGGTAGCTGGAAATTCTAAACCCGGTATAGCCACTCTGGGTCATACCCACTAATGCATTGGCATTCACTTCAGAGGCAATCTTACAGGCATTATAGCAAATCGCATCACTCAACATGGTAGGAGAATGGGCTATTACTTTCAGATCTTCTTCCCTATCATAATAATAATCGGTACGCTCTACTTCCATGATGATCTTACGCATCGTCTCTACCACCAGTACAGGATGATGACCCATTGCCGTTTCACCACTTAGCATAACAGCATCCGTACCTTCCAATACTGCATTGGCAACATCAGTAATCTCACTCCTGTTAGGTTTAGTCCTATCCATCATCGATTCCATCATCTGAGTAGCCACAATAACCGGTTTTGATCTGTGGATGCATTTACGGATGATTTCCCTCTGTGCCATAGGTACTTTTTCCACAGGCAATTCAACACCCAGATCTCCACGGGCAACCATCACCCCATCGGATTCATTGACAATGTTACGCAAATCATCCATGGCAGAAGGCATTTCGATCTTTGCCATTACTTTGATCTTGCTGTTTTGTTCCTGGACTCTCCTTTTAAGATCTACAATATCATCTGCTTTACGAACAAAGGACAATGCTACCCAATCCAGTTGCCTGGCTATAATAAAATCCAGATCCTCGATATCTTTTGGCGTCATGGCCGGCAAGGAAATCTCCGTATCCGGCAGGTTAACGCCTTTATTGGGCAATAAATCGCCACCATAGGTTACCTTTACCTTTACATCACCACTGTCCTTGTTCACCTCAGTAACCACGACTTCTAATTTACCATCATCAATCAGGATCTTCTCTCCCACACTCACATCATTATGTAGATTGGGATAGGAAACATATATTTTTTCTTTTGTACCCACAACCTTTTCTGTGGAAGTAAAAGTCAGGATATCTCCCGGAGCGATCGTCAGCTTATTATTCTCGATCTGCCCCACGCGCAACTTAGGTCCCTGCAGGTCACCCAGAATCGCAACATTATAAGGTTCTTTTTCATTGATTTTACGGATACGGTCAATGATCTCTCCTTTATTTTCATGGCTGCCATGAGAAAAGTTTAAACGAAAAACATTTACCCCTGCCTTTACCAGAGCCAGTAGCTGTTCATATTTTTCACAGGCCGGTCCTACAGTCGCCACTATTTTTGTTTTATGAACATTATGCAGAATCCCTGCTTCAGCATCCATTTCTTTGTGTAAATATTTCTCTACGTTTTTAGACATTTTCACCATTTGTTTTTGTCATTAAAAAATATACATGTCATCCTTTCAAGAACACGCCCGATACCCTTAAAAAGAATGTACGAGCAAAAGGCGCAGTCTGATACGCTGCGCCTTTCTTTTAGTTCTTTTAACTAGCCAATATCTTCACGATACGTAACCAATTCTCGTCCACCGAATCCTTTTCGCGGATGGCAACCTCCAACGGTGTGTAGACGATCTCATTATTGATAATACCGACCATAACATTGGATTTCCCTTCGATCAAGGCTTCTACTGCATGGTATCCCATTCTGCTGGCCACTAGGCGATCGATACAGGTTGGCGATCCACCTCTTTGGATATGTCCCAAAATAGACACTTTGGTATCAAAATTAGGGAGTCGCTCACGAACAATCTTTGCGACTTCGTTTGCCCCCCCAAATGCGTCGCCCTCTGCAACCACAATGATATTCACCAGCTTTTTTCTTTTTTCCTTCTCAGAAAGAGAGCTGATTACATCCTCGATATTGGTCGCCGCCTCCGGGATCAATATCGTTTCAGCGCCCGTGGCAATACCACTATGTAATGCGATATAACCCGCATGCCGCCCCATTACTTCTACAATAAAAAGCCTGTCATGTGCATCGGCTGTATCACGGATCTTATCGATGGCCTGAACGGCGGTATTACAGGCTGTATCAAAACCAATAGTAAAATCCGTACCATATAAGTCTTTATCTATTGTACCCGGAAGACCAATTACGGGTAGCCCAAATTCATTTTGTAGTTTCATGGCACCGGTAAAACTACCGTCGCCGCCAATAACGACCAGGCCATCAATGCCTCTTTTTTTGAGATTTTCATAAGCCTGCCGTCTGCCCTGTTCAGTATAAAACTCTCTGCAACGAGCTGACTTTAAAATAGTTCCACCTCTCTGAATGATATTTGCCACTGTTCTGGAGTCCATCTGGAAGATGTCATCTTCCATCATCCCGCTATACCCCCGCATAATACCATACACTTCCAGTCCCATATAAACACCGGTACGTACAACTGCCCTGATTGTGGCATTCATTCCAGGTGCATCTCCCCCGGAAGTTAGAATCGCTATTTTACTGACTTTTTTAGACATTTGAAAAAATTATAATATATGGTAACGTTTGCGCTGATTTTCCAACAAGAGGCGAAAGTACAAAAAGGAATATAATTTTCCGAAAACCTATCTTTATATTTTTTGCCTAACACCTATTAGCAAAGCGTTTCAGCGAATTGTACCTGTCTGTTGCCGGCAATATCTAATATGGCTTTTGGATTTCACCGCACCATTTCAAGAATGTCAAAGCTACGTTAGCATCACAATATAAATGAGGTGAAAAGGTACGAAGATTTCCGGTGAAAATCCATCGGGGGGAGCTGGGTTAAAAATTCAATAACAAGTTGCTTGTCTAAATTTGCAATAATGCCGGCCACTCATCTGGCCTGTAACGTATCAAACTGCTAACCGCTTAAATTCCAATATATTGATTATATTTGACCGCAAAGAGCTTCACATATGGTTGAACCAAATAAAAAGGAGTGAACCATTTACGGAATCGGTTAAAAAAGTTTCAAGATCATCTCATGCATGACCCAATATATAGCAGGGTCAACGCAGCCGATTAAAGAGGCGTCTTCGGCACCATCAGGTGAGTCGCCAATTGAGTATTTTAGGGCGCTTTATTCGATAAATTGTGGATTTCCGTGCGTATTTCTGCAACTATTGGAGCCTCAATGAAGCACACGCAAAATAACTGATTTAAAAATATAGAATCGTATGTCTACAGATCCGCACACGGAGCAACCATTCGACCTCAAGGAAAGAATTGAGAAAGTGACCCATAGCAATATTTATTGCTGGCTTATGCTTTTAATCGGTGCAATCTGCATTTTTATGATGTTTCTTTACCATGAGGGCCAGCGATATTCGGATAAATTCTTTTTGGTATTGGCTGTATTTGTGATCGCAATACTCATTAATGTAAATCAACTACGCAAAAACTACCTCAAAAACAAGGAAAAGGACAAAATGTAGCCAGTAGCTTTACCGACGATGTAAATAGTCGAATTCATTTTTGGCTTACCTTATAAATCCACTATTTTTACAAAATCAATAACTTAAGCAGCATACATGGCTTTAAACATTGTCTGGATAGCCTTTTTTGTCATTGCATTTGTGATAGCGCTGATCAAATTCTTCTTTCTGGGAGACATCGAGATCTTCAAGAGGTTAACTGATGGCATCTTTGATAGTGCCACGACTTCTGTCACACAGGTGGCTTTCCCGCTGGCAGGTACTATGGTTTTCTTCCTTGGACTTATGAAAATCGCAGAAAAGGCAGGCGCGATAGCCAGACTCGCCAGGATATTAAACCCTTTTATGCGTCGTTTATTCCCTGAGGTGCCGCAAAATCATCCGGCTATGGGAGAAATGGTGATGAATTTCTCAGCCAATATGCTGGGGCTGGATAACGCCGCAACGCCGTTCGGCTTAAAAGCCATGGAAAGCCTGCAAGAACTCAATCCTAAAAAAGACGTAGCCAGTGATGCCCAGATCATGTTTTTGGTATTACATACCAGTGGGCTTACATTGATACCCCTGTCAATTATTGCTTACCGATTGGCTGCCGGCTCCCAGGAAGCCGCCAGTATATTTATACCTTGTGTATTAGGTACGGTTTTTACAACACTTATGGCAATCTTAGTTACTGGTCTCAAACAAAAAATTAAATGGGATTTTGTACTGATTGGCTGGCTGCTTGGCATATTTGCACTTATTGTCGGACTATTGATCGGAGTAGGGACGATGAGTACGGCGGGCAAAGAAGTATTTAGTAAAATCGCCGGCAGCCTGGTGCTGTTGTTAGTAATCATTTTAATCATTATAGCAGGAGCCTATAAAAAGGTTTCGGTCTTCGATACATTTATTGATGGGGCTAAAGAAGGCTGGGTCATCGTCGTAAAGATCATTCCCTATTTAGTCGGTATGCTGGTCGCAATCAGGGTATTCAGGGATTGTGGAGCACTGGGCTACCTGACAGATGGTATCGGCTATATCATTCATGCGATCGGCTTTAATACGGACTTTGTACCTTCCCTGCCTGTTGCCATCATGAAACCATTTAGCGGCAGCGGCGCCAGAGGGCTGATGATTGATACGATGCAAACTTTCGGACCGGACAGTTTTGTCGGGAAGCTGGCCTGTACCTTTAACGGCTCAGCTGACACAACTTTTTACATTATTGCCCTGTATTTTGGTAGTGTGGGCATTAAAAAGGTCAGATATGCGGTCTGGGTGGGGCTGGCAGCGGACATCCTGGGTGTGCTCGGAGCGATCGCAATAGGTTATATATTTTTTCACTAACCATTAATCTTTTGTAAATAAATAACATCCAAAAGGTAATCGATAGATCGATGAAAAATCCAGACAATCAGAAATTTAGGCATGATTAATGCCCCATATTGACGGACGTCCTGGAAAATTACGGGTTTGGGCAATTTTAACGGATTCAATAAAATAAGTACATTAACCATTAAATAACACTTTTATGAAAAGGACTTTATTTTCCATAGCGGCCATACTCTGTGCCAGCGTGGTACTGTTTAGCTGTAGCAAAGATAACGACCCAGTTTACCCAGACGATCCCCAGGCTCTGACTTCTGTTTTTAATGTCAAGTCCTCAGACTGGTTGAGTAATGATGCTGGCAATTATGACGTCACTTTTGATATGACTGAAATTACTGAATCCATAACCGATATGGGTGCTGTCTGGATCTATTATTCCTTTAACGGCGGTAATTCCTATGAACTAGCGCCCAGTTTGACCCGGACAGATGACAAGGGGCATTCTTTTGATTTTCTGGCGGAATCTGGAGATGACACGCAGGGCGGCTACGTATTATTAACGGCCGTTCCATATAGCGATAACTCAGGTGTCCCATCTACCTTTGACGGCAATCAGATACAGATCAAGGTTGTATCGATACCAAGCTCCTTGTATAATGCCCACAAAAATGTCAATAAAGAGGATTACAATGAAGTCAGAAGGGTATTTAACCTGAAATAATCCATTTGTTCTTTACAAGTAAAGGTCAATCCAACATAACATACTACAGCTAAAAGGTCCGCCGTTTCAATGATAGAAGCGGCGGACCTTTTAAAGCACTCAACTACCAATTACCACCTGGGGCTTCTCAGTCCTCTGTCGTTTTTGCTTTTTTCTTGCTAAAACGTGCCAGGGAATACATCACCCCGCCGAAGATCAGAAAAGTGACGCCGGTAATCCGGTTGATCTCACTGCCGTTTTTCGTTGTAAAAGAGGCAATCAAAAGCAGAATACTGATGATCATAAAAAACCAGCCTATAACGGAGCGTAAATCCATACTGTTATTTTCCATAATTGATGCGTTTAATAGAAGATGATATTAAAGATAATGGTAGCAATGACGACCAGAGAACCCACAATCACCGGGCTCTTGTACCAGACATAGTGCCCCGTATTCTGTTTTTCCGTAAGAGAATAAACCAGCCCTACCAGTTCAGACTCTTTGCGGCGTTTTGTTCCCAGGCTTACCAGCCAGGTCACCAGAAAGCAACTGATAAAAGCAACAGAGGCAATATTGAAATTCTGCCCCATTGAAGAGCCATATTCATACAGCGGTTGCGTACCCAATAGGTGAGACAGCCATCCCCCTTTACCTTCTGCAACTGTCAGCCCATGCGTTGCGGCCGCTGCAAGGGTACCACTGATCAGGCCATAGAAAGCGCCATTGGCAGTCGCTTTTTTCCAGAACATGCCCAGAAAGAATGTAGCGAATAGCGGTGCATTGATAAAGCCGAACACCAATTGCAAAAAGTCCATGATATTGTCAAAGCTACGAGCCAGATAAGCGGTCGCTACCGAAGCAGCGATGCCAAACACCGTCACAGCTTTGCCTACATTCAGATAATGCTTATCCGAGGCACCCTTTTTAATATAGGACTGATAGATATCAAAAGTAAATACTGTATTAAAGGCTGTCACATTACCGGCCATACCGCTCATAAAAGAAGCGATAAGTGCGGTTAAGCCCACTCCCAGTAAACCGTTGGGATAAAAATGCTGTAACAGTGAAGGAAGTGTCATGTTATAATCGTAACCACCTCCCTTTGCCATAGGGAGTGTATAGCTGGCATCGGTTTTCATCAACACCAGGGCAATAATGCCCGGCAAAATCACGATAACCGGCATGAAAATCTTAGGTATGGCTGCATAGATGGGTGTCATCTGCGCATCGTTGATGTTTTTGGTAACCATTGCCCTTTGCACCACCAGAAAATCCGTACACCAATACCCAAAGGCCAATACAAAACCGAGTCCAAAGATGAGGCTTCCATAATTGGTGCCTAACGGATTGGTTGCTGCACTGCCCATCCCTTTCCAGACATGCAGTAAATTCGTGCCTTCCAGACTAGTCTTGATACCTTCCCAGCCACCCACATGATGCAGGCCGATATATACTAATGGGGCGATACCCAGAACTATTAAAAAGAACTGTAGTACTTCATTATAGACCGCAGAGGTAAGCCCTCCCAAATAGGTATAACCCAATACGATAATGGAAGCGACAATAATAGAAGAGCTAAAACTCCAGCCCAACATGGCTTCTAAAAGAATAGCCAGGGCGTACAGAGAAATACCGGATGAGAAAATGGTCATGATGGCAAAAGTAATGGCATTAAAACCTCTTGTTTTTTCATCATAACGCAGGGCCAGATATTCGGGTACGCTCCTTGCCTTACTGCCATAATAAAACGGCATCATAAATATGCCCAAGAATACCATGGCAATGGCTGCCCCCAACCAGTAAAAATGAGTAGTAAAGAGGCCATACTTGGCCCCGGAAGCAGCCATCCCCAATACTTCCTGTGCGCCCAGATTGGCTGAAATAAAGGCCAGAGAGGCCACCCACATGGGGATTGACCGACCGCTCATTAAGAAGTCATTTGAGGTTTTCATTTTTCGTTTGAGCACATACCCGATGCCCAGTACAAAAACGAAATAGGTCAGAATGACCAGGTAATCGACCAGATTCAGTTCTAATTTCATTGGTTTAAAGTTTAAGACAATGCCTTATGATCCTTTCGGGATTTTAAAGCATGGCCTGCTTTACAGATTTTGATTTTATTAAAAGGATGCAATAATAGATTGAATTTAGTCAGTCTCTAATCTGCCGCGGCAGTCTCTTGTTGCTGTACGACACTTACGCCTGCCTCTGTTTCTGCCACATATACTTTGGGTGTTTTACCCATAGCTGCCTCATATTTTTGAGAAACGCTCCTGATCAGCTCGGGGATCGCTTCCTTTCTGACCAGATTAATCGTACATCCCCCAAAACCACCACCCATCATACGGGCCCCCAACACGTCAGGATGACCTTTAACGCAGTCGATCAAAAAATCCAGTTCTGGGCAACTTACCTCATAATTTTTGCTCAGGCCGTCGTGTGTAGCAAACATTTTCTGGCCAAATGAAGCGACATCGCCTCTTCTGAGATCTTCACAGCCTTCCAGCAACCGTCTGTTTTCCTGAACGACATAGCGACATCTTCGATATACCACGGGATCCTGATCTTTTACCAGTTCATCCAACATTTCCTGAGTGGCATCTCTGAGTGTTTTTACTTCCGGATATTTTTGTCGGATCAACTGTACGCCCTGTTCACACTGTTGTCTGCGGGTATTGTACTCAGAAGAGGCCAGAGAATGACTGACACAGCTATCAAATAAAACAATGTCTACTCCCTCCATCTCAATAGGGTTATAACTATAATCCAGAGACCGACAATCCAGTTGTATTACAAAATTTTTCTTACCCATCATGGAAGCAAACTGATCCATAATGCCGCATTGGACACCGACAAATTCATTCTCGGCGCACTGTGCGATCTTCACCATATGGACTTTATCCAGCTCGAGTGAAAAGAGTTCATTCAAACCAAAGGCAACCCCACATTCCAAAGCAGCAGAGGAAGATAATCCGGCTCCAAGTGGAATATCTCCGCTAAAGATGCAATTGAACCCACCGACCTTCAGGCCGGCTTTCTGCAATTGATCCACGACACCCAAAATGTAAAGGGTCCAGTGTTGGTTATTTTGTTCGATATTGTTAACGCTGCCCGTATAGGACTCATTCAGGTCAACCGCAACCAGTTCAATACGATCATCCTGTCTTGCGGACATACCTAAATAAATCGCTTTATTGATCGCCGCAGGTAACACAAAACCGTCATTGTAGTCGGTATGCTCTCCTATGAGGTTTACTCTGCCTGGGGCTCGTATGATCAGCGGTCTTTCCTGAAATTTCTCTTCAAATTTTTGTTGAATGTTATTAATGATGGAATGCATTTGTTTAACTTATATGCTTTGATGATTGGATTTTCTTTGAGAGGACTCTCTTTTGTATAACAGGGGATTTAAAATAATACTTTTGCAGGCAGGCTGCCCTTTTTTTGCATCAATAATGGATAACAATAAGCTCATCGCCTCTTTACCCATCATAACAGTTTGTTGGTCTACTGACGAGAGGCTGGGCGTTAAATGTTCGGCAAATAACTCATTGGCAAATCCAAAAACACCAAATGCGTCCGGCACGCAGATCTTTCTGCTTTTTAACTCTTTAATAGCTCCTAACGCAGAGTAATCTTCGACCGCAAAGACAGCGTCCGGTACCTCTTTTTGTTTAAAGAAATAATTGATCGCTTCCTTTCCTGCAGCGATGGAAACATCTCCATCAAAAAGCCAGGACTTTTTAAAGGGCATTTTATATTTCTTAAGTGCGGCCTTGTAACCATTAAACCGATCGTTAAATGCTTTTATGTGTTGTTGTCCGCCAATATGTGCTATTCTTTCGTAGCCTTGTTCAATCAGATGCTCAGTAGCCAAATAAGCTCCGTTAAAATCATCGATCACCACCGAGGAAATATCCAGCCCTTCCTTGGCCCGGTCAAAGAATACCAACGGCATACCAATGTCTCTGGCGGCAGTAAAGTGACCATAATCGATGGTTTCCTTGGCAATAGACACCAGAATACCATCCACATGTGCAGAAAGCAGAGCCTCCAGCCCTTCCATCTCTGATTTGTAACTTTCATTCGTCTGAAATAACAAGATGCGGTAGCCATTTTCATTAGCCACACTTTCTATACCATGTACGACTGAACCAAAAAAGTTGATGTCTGCACTTGGGATCAGCACACCTATGGTATAAGATTTGCCTAACCTGAGTGAAGAAGCGATCTGGTTGCGTTTATAATGCATCTTGTCCGCCAGTTCATGCACCTTTTTTTTCATAGCGTCACTGATAGCCGGATGGTTATTTAGCGCACGAGAGACAGTTCCGGGGGTGGTTCCCAGATATTCTGCTAAATCGGTAATTGTTATTTTTTTATTCACCTATGCAAACGTTTACGTTGGCTAAGATAAAGGAGAATTATTAATAAAATAAAAAATAACGGCAAAATTTTTAATTTCTTTTAATGGCAGGCCCATTTCTGGCAAATTTGGAGCAAAACCAGATATATCAATTGCGGCTACCTTAACCTATCATAATTGCAAGGAGTATACAATAGTACTTACTTATATCGTCGTTTTCTGATCTTCGGCTTTTTCTCATGATCCCTGAGCTCTTGCATGGCTTCAGGAGCGGGCTCATTTACAATTGATTTTGCCGCCTGGAATAGCACGATATATCCTACCAGGCAAAACAGCAGTTCCTTCCATGTAATCCAATACCCCCACCAGCTATATATTGCCCCTTGTTGTGGTCGTGCATTTTCATAGATAACGACTACCTTTTCACCTTCCTTATATGATCTGAACAGATAACCCGCAGGCACACTGTAGTTGGTCTGACCATTAAGTGTATATTCTGCGAACGGTGCCTGTTTATGACTATTGCTATCTAACTTGTACCGAATCGTAGCCGGTGTTTTCAGACCATCAAAGTAATCCGGTGTCCGGCTAAATGGGATATATAACCCAAATACAACAATAAATATGAGAAACAGGGTTTTATTCAAGTAATCTTGTCTTTAAATTTTACATAAATCCAAGTTCCAGTTTCGCTTCATCGCTCATCATGTCTTTGTCCCATGCGGGATCAAAAGTGAGTTGAATATGCGCTTCTTTGACACCCTGGATATCTTGAACTTTTTGTTGGACTTCATTGACAATATCACCTGCAACAGGGCAATTAGGCGCTGTAAGCGTCATGGTAATAAATACAACATTATCTTCCTTTACTTCAATTTTATACACCAGTCCCAGTTCCATGATATTGCAGGGGATTTCGGGGTCGTATACTGTACGTAATGTATCTTCTATCTGATCTCTAAGTGTAATTTCGTTTGACATAGCTGTTCTTTTTAATCAAAAAAATACCGGAGTTATCTGCACCAGTTAATGCTGTAAGGTGTTAAACGCAATCGCATAATGCTTGATTTGCTTTAACATGGAAAGTAAGCCGTTGGACCTGGTAGGGGACAAATGACTTTTCAGGCCAATATCATCCACAAAATGCAAATCACTGGCAATGATTTCCTTGGGTGTATGCCCCGAAAGGACCCGGACAACCAGGGCTACCAATCCCTTAGTAATCAATGCATCACTATCCGCCGTAAAATACAATTTTCCATCCTTAAAATCCGCATGTAGCCAGACTTGTGACTGGCAGCCTTTAATCAGATTTTCCGGCAGCTTATATTGTTCATCAATCATCGGCAATTCCTTACCCATTTGAATGATCATTTCATATTTATCCATCCAGTCAGTTAGAAAGGCAAATTCTTCAATGATCTCTTCCTGAGCGGCCTCTATCGTATTATTTATATTTTCTGTTGCCATTTTTAATATTAATTCCAGCGTATTTTTATTGAACACTTCTTTTACAGTAAAATCCTTGCAGCCCTTTCCAGTCCTTTAAACAAGGCATCAATTTCTTCATTTGTATTATAAAACGCAAAGGACGCCCTCACCGTACCGGGAATACCGAATATATCCATCACCGGCTGACAGCAATGATGCCCGGTTCTAACAGCAATACCTTGTTTATCTAACAGCTCCCCGGTGTCAAAAGGGTGTGCTGTTCCCAGAAGAAAGGAGATTACTCCTGCACGGTCTTTTGCCTGTCCGATCAGCCTAAATCCAGCAATAGACTGCAGACGGGTCAGCCCATATTCCATCAGAGCGGCTTCCGTATCATGAATTCGGTCAATACCAATATCTTCGACATATTTTAAGGCGGCCGCCAGACCAATCGCACCGGATATATCCGGTGTTCCCGCCTCAAATTTAAAAGGCAACTCATTGTAGACCGTTTTTTCCAGGGTAACGGTTTTGATCATATCCCCTCCGCCTTGGTAAGGCGGTAGTTTATCCAGCCACTCTTGCTTACCATAAAGAATACCGATGCCTGTAGGTCCATAGATCTTATGACCGGAAAAGACCATAAAGTCGACATCCAGGTCTCTTACCGAGACCGGCATGTGTTGAACTGCCTGTGCACCGTCCAACAATACCGGAATATTTTTCTCATGGGCTGTAGCGATGATCTTTTTAACCGGATTGACTGTAGCCAGTGAGTTGGATACGTAAGTCAGTGCTATTATCTTAACGGAATCATCCAGTAATTCATCCATTCTATCCAGCTCTAATTCGCCATATGTATTAAACGGAATGACTTTTAAGATAGCGCCTCGCTCTTCACAGATCATCTGCCAGGGAACAATATTAGAATGGTGTTCCATAGCAGTAATCATCACACTATCGCCTTGTTGCAAAAAGGTTCTGCCAAAACTGCTGGCGACCAGATTGATTCCATCTGTGGTCCCTTTGGTAAAAATGACTTCTTTATCATCACCGGCATCAATATAGGCAGCGACTGTTTTTCTTGCTTCTTCATAAGCATCTGTCGCCACTTGACTTAGATGATGTACCCCTCTGTGGACATTGCTATTATATTGCCTGTAATACCGTTCAAGCTGGTTCAGCACCTGGCGGGGTTTCTGTGTAGTAGCCGCATTGTCCAGATAAACCAGCGGGTGGTCATATATGTTTTGTTCCAGCAGGGGAAAGTCCCTGCGGATCTCTTTTATTTCTGATGAGGTTAATATTGTAGACATCTTAATCATTCAAATGATGGATAATATAGGGTATAACAAAGGTAATATAAAATTACCTGATGGTTATTAGCAAAGGAGCCGGGGAGTATGGTCTCCCCGGCTCCTTATTATACTTCCTTTCACATAAGGAAGCGGTAAATATTATAGCTGCTGAGCGGAAGAGATCGTTTTTTCGATCAGGTGCTCGATATGATCCCGCAACGCCTCATTTTCGATCTTACTGGTCACATCAAAAGCAAAGGCTGTAACCATAAGACTATGGGCTGTTTCTGCCCCTATACCGCGGGAACGTAAATAAAACAATGCCTCTTCATCAAACTGGCCTACCGTGCTACCATGGCTGCATTTAACGTCATCTGCATAAATTTCCAGCTGTGGCTTAGAATTGATCGTGCCATTCGGGCTGAATAATAGATTATTGTTTTGCTGGAAAGCATTGGTTTTCTGGGCTGGACGGTGGACATAGATCTTACCGTTAAAAACGCCTTTACCGCCGTCAAGAATCACTCCTTTATACAGTTGGTTGCTCATACAGTTCGGATGACGATGGTCCACTAATGAATGATTGTCAACAAGATGCTTATCTTCCACCATATAAAGACCATACAGATGGGTCTCAGTGTTTGGTCCATCCAGACTCACATTCAAATTATTGCGTACGAGGTCTGCCTGTGGTAAAGTTATCGTGTAATTATCATAACGGCTATCCCTTAATTGCTGTACCTGTGTATGCATGATCCAGCGTTCCTGGGGGCGTCCTACCTGAAGATGAGCATGTTTAAAATGTGCATTTTCTTCCACCTGGATCTCTGTCACACCATTGACAAATAAGACCTGCCCGGATACACAGACACTTGACTCCAGTACTTCTGCAGAAGCACCACGGCGGACTTTGATGATATTTCTGGGCTGCAGGAAAAGACATTCGGTGTCACCGTACACATGAATGACCTGCAAGGGCTTATCCAACCTGAAATCCTTTTGCAGCTCTAAATAAAAACCATCGGTAAAGCAGGCAGTATTTATAGCTGCAAAAGGAAATTTCTCAATAGGCAAACTGCTGTTTACCTGGTTGGCAAAACTTTCTGTACCCCTAATATCTGCAACTGATAGTAAGGTCCACCCTTGCATTTGTTCCGGCAGTTCGCTGTAACTAAAATCGATCGCACCATTGACCAGAACAAGTTTATAGGCATCCAGCCCTTTGATCCGCGCCTTCGAAATTGCTTTTTCAACAGTTTCCCTACTCAGGATACCTGAGGGCTGCATTTGATAATTATCTTTCAGAAAGGGCGCCAGATTAGTGAAGCGCCATTCTTCGTTTTTGATTGTAGGAATCCCTGCACACTGGAAGGCACCCAATGCCGCTTCTCTTTTCTGAAGAAGTGCTTCGGGTTCTTCCCCCTGGTTTTTCTGATAAGTCTGTTCAAATTCTTTAATCAAATTGTCATATAAAGAATTTTCGACTACTTGTTGAGACATACAATTTGAGTTATTATAACGTAACATAACCACTTTAATCAACAGTTACATCACATAGTGCCGATGTATGTTCACGTAACACCGACTATACATAAAAATTACTTATTTTCTTCCTTGATCCAGTCGTACCCTTTTTCTTCCAGTTCAAGGGCTAATTCTTTTCCCCCGGATTTAACGATACGGCCATTGTAAAGCACATGAACAAAATCAGGCACGATATACTCCAGTAAACGCTGGTAGTGGGTAATCAGAATAAAGGAATTGTTTTTAGAGCGGAGCTTATTCACGCCATTGGAGACAATTCGCAGTGCATCAATATCCAGCCCTGAATCTGTTTCATCCAAAATAGCCAGCTTGGGTTCCAGCATGGCTAGCTGCAGAATTTCATTGCGTTTTTTCTCTCCTCCTGAAAATCCTTCATTCAGCGAACGATTTACCAGCTTGGCATCAAACTCGACTAATTTTTGTTTCTCTTTTGTCAACTGCAGAAAACTTTTGGCATCCAGAGGCGCTTTACCGTGATAAGTCCGGATTTCATTTAATGCTGTTTTCAGGAAATTAATATTCGATACACCTGGAATCTCTACCGGATACTGAAAAGCCATGAACAGGCCTTCACGGGCCCTGTCTTCAGGAGAGAGTTCCAACAGGTCCTTACCATCCATTTCAACAGCGCCTTCAGTCACTTCATAATTTTCCCGGCCTGCGAGTACAGAAGCCAGGGAACTCTTACCGGAACCGTTAGGGCCCATGATCGCATGTACCTCACCGGCACCTACTTCGAGGTTGATCCCTTTTAATATTTGTTTATCTTCGACAGATGCGTATAAATTTTTAATGCTTAACATTCGATGATTCTGCTATGTTTAATATTCGATGAAATAATAATAAAAGTGTCGGTCATTATATTATAATTAACCCACACTACCTTCAAGGGTCAGACTAAGAAGTTTTTGCGCTTCAACAGCAAATTCCATGGGAAGCTGATTAAGCACCTCTCTCGCATAACCATTAACGATCAGGGCAACCGCCTGTTCGGTGTCAATTCCTCTCTGGTTCAGGTAGAAAATCTGATCCTCACCAATCTTGGAAGTTGTTGCCTCGTGTTCGATGGTCGCCGTATTATTTTTTGACTCAATGTATGGGAAAGTATGTGCACCACATAGATCTCCGATCAAAAGGGAATCGCACTGCGTAAAATTACGTGCACCTTCTGCTTTCGCTCCGACCTGGACCAATCCACGATAGCTGTTTTGTCCAAATCCGGCAGAAATACCTTTAGAGATAATCCGGCTACGGGTGTTCTTTCCTAAATGATAAATCTTAGTACCGGTATCAGCGATCTGCTTGTTCTTAGTCACCGCCACTGAGTAGAACTCTCCGACAGAGTTGTCTCCCTGTAAAATAACACTAGGATATTTCCAAGTAATAGCAGACCCGGTTTCGACTTGCGTCCAGGAAATCTTGGAATTTTTACCTCTGCAGGCCCCTCTTTTGGTTACAAAATTATAAATACCGCCTTTGCCTTCTTTATCACCCGGAAACCAGTTCTGCACCGTAGAATACTTGATTTCTGCATTATCCATGGCGATCAATTCGACGATCGCTGCATGTAGTTGATTCTCATCTCTTTTTGGTGCAGTGCAACCTTCCAGGTAGCTGACATAAGCGCCTTCATCAGCAATAATCAACGTTCTTTCAAACTGACCTGTATTCTCGGTATTGATCCTGAAATAAGTGGAAAGTTCCATCGGGCAGCGTACTCCTTTCGGGATGTAGACAAAGGAACCGTCAGAAAATGCCGCGGTATTCAAGGACGCGAACTTATTATCAGAATAAGGAACCACTGTTCCCAAATATTTACGAACCAATTCAGGATGCTCTTGTACAGCTTCACTGATAGAACAGAAAATAATGCCCAGTTTACTTAATTCAGCTTTGAAGGTAGTTGCAACAGAAACACTGTCAAAAACTGCATCTACGGCTACCTGTGGTTTTTCGCCTTCCAGTTCTTCTACTCCCGCGAGAATCTTTTGCTCATTCAAGGGGATCCCTAGTTTTTCAAAAGTTGCCAGTAATTCCGGATCTACTTCATCCATGCTACCGAGCTTCTTTTTCTTTTTGGGTGCCGCATAGTATGAAATCCCCTGAAAATCGATCTCAGGCATTTCAAAATTTTGCCATTCGGGCATCGGCTGACGCTCGAAAGTATGTAGTCCCTTCAGGCGCCATTGCAGCAACCACTCAGGTTCATTTTTTTTCTGGGAAATAAAACGGATGACATCCTCGTTTAAACCGGCTGGCAAAACATCCATCTCTATATCGGTAGAAAAACCGAACTCATATTCCTGATTGGATATCTGTTCTAATATATCCTCATCTTTTTCCTTATTCGCCATTTCGAAAAATAAATTTAATAGTACGATACACTACACTGCGAAACTCTCGCCGCAGCTGCAGGTTCTGGTCGCATTCGGATTATTGAAAAAAAGTCCTTTTCCATTCAGGCCGCCTGAATAATCCAATTCAGTTCCGAATAAATACAACAGGCTTTTTCGATCCACCAGAACCGTAACCCCTTTATCCTCAAATACCTGATCATCCGGCCTTTTTTCACTGTCAAATTCGAGCTGATATTCCAGGCCGGAACAACCTCCGCCACGTACCCCTACGCGGATAAACTTACCCTTACTATCAGGCTGTTCTCCTTGTAACTTGTCAATATAGGCCTTTGCTGCATCAGAAACGGTAATCATTGTTCCTCCTTTTTTGGCAATCCTTTCAGATTCTAGCCTCTTCTTTGTTTCGATGTGCAAAGTTACAAAGAGAAATTGATTATTTGATAGAATGAATGTATTAATTTGGTAAAGTTTGAGGGGCTCAAACAATAGGATAAAAAGGTCTTTTATTCCATTTAATTAACAATACATTATCAAAATTTAGTATTCAATTGCAATTAACTTCTATTGTAGAATATTTTTATAATGTTTGACATATTATAATTGATTTCCAACATTTTCCATCATTATCATATTTTTAACAATATACTTTCCAGTTCGGCATAATATCTGAACTACCCAGTTGGATTATTAACCTATAAAAAAACACTTAGTTATGAAATTCAATCATCTTAGTATGGCGGCAGCTGCGATGCTGATCGCTACCGTTAGCTTCGGACAGGACACAATACCAGGAAAAGATACATTACCATCTCAGGATACAATTACAGTTCCAAGGGACACGGTCTCTGTTCCTCCTACAGACAGCATGCAGGGTACAGCAATGGCCATGTTATCTGATACAACCGATCCTAAAAAAGATACTACCACTATACCAGAAGATACTACTAAATCAAGTCTGGCTATGGTAAGCTTTCAATCCGCTCCTGCCTTTTATCAGGATACTACTACGGATCCCAAAAAAG
This sequence comes from Arachidicoccus terrestris, assembly GCF_020042345.1. Classification (NCBI taxonomy): domain Bacteria; kingdom Pseudomonadati; phylum Bacteroidota; class Chitinophagia; order Chitinophagales; family Chitinophagaceae; genus Arachidicoccus; species Arachidicoccus terrestris. The sequence goes on along the minus strand of NZ_CP083387.1, from coordinate 3,482,916 downwards.
ATACAACAGATCAACCTACAAAGGACACCAGCTCTTCTGCACTGGCATTAGCATTGGTAGCCCCTCAGCAGACCCTGTTTTATCAGGATACTACTACGGACCCTAAAAAGGATACGACGGATCAGCCTACAAAGGACACCAGCTCTTCTGCACTGGCATTAGCATTGGTAGCCCCTCAGCAGACCCTGTTTTATCAGGATACTACTACGGACCCTAAAAAGGATACGACAGACCAACCTACAAAGGACACCAGCTCTTCTGCACTGGCATTAGCATTGGTGGCCCCTCAGCAGACTCTGTTTTTCCAGGACACCACTTCTGACCCTAAAAAGGATACGACGGACCAGCCTGCAAAGGATACTAGTTCCTCAAACGTAGCTATGGTAGCCTATCAGAACAACCAGTTTTTTCAGGACACCACTACCCTTCCTAAAAGGGACACAACAGATAAACCAGCTAAAGACTCTGTTCCAACAACAGATTCTACAACAACGTCAGTGGCTGTTATAAATCAGGCAGACGCCACATTACAGGCAGATAACACACCTGTTGTAGCCGTTATTACAAAGAATGAGTCTTTGACTTAATTAAAGCGTTAACATTAAATGAGTTTGCTTTCAATGGGGGGTTCAGCAATTTGGCTGATCCCCTTTCTTTTTGAACAAGTATGGTCTGTGTTTTGAATAATCTTCCAAAAAGTGCCCTCTGAAAGTTCTCAATGCTAAAGAATACGATTACTTTTGCAGCCTATGAGTCTTTATACCCAACGTGGCGTATCTGCCCAGAAAGAAGAAGTACATCAGGCCATTCAAAATTTAGATCAAGGCCTGTTTCCCTATGCTTTTTGCAAAATGTATCCCGATTATTTAGGCGGTGATGAGCGTTATATCAATATTATGCATGCCGATGGAGCAGGTACCAAAAGTATCCTGGCTTATCTATATTGGAAAGAAACAGGAGATCTGAGCGTTTGGGAAGGTATTTCGAGAGATGCTGTGGCCATGAATCTGGATGATTTGCTTTGTGTGGGAATCTATGATAACATTTTATTTTCCTCCACAATTGACCGGAATAAGACGCTTATCCCTGGTGAGGTGCTGCAACATATTATCAAAGGTAATCAGGATTTCTTTGACCAATTAAAGGAATATGGAGTTAATATCCATTATCTAGGCGGCGAGACCGCTGATGTAGGAGATGTAGCCAGAACGATCGCTGTAAATGGAACAATGAGCGCCCGATTACCTAAATCCAGGGTGATCAGTAATGAAAAAATCTCAGCTGGTCAGGTTATAGTGGGATTTGGTTCCTCTGGGCAAGCTGTTTATGAGGATCAATACAATAGCGGCCTGGGTAGTAACGGGCTTACAAGCGCCCGTCATGATGTGCTGGGTAAGTATTATGCGGAAAAATACCCAGAGACCTTCGAACCCACGCTTCCAAGTGAAGTCGTTTATATTGGCAACCAACAAGTCACGGATCTGATCAAAATCGAAGGCTTTGGTGAAATTCCAGCAGGCAAACTCCTTCTATCCCCTACCAGAACCTATGCCCCCCTTATGAAACTTCTTCTGGAAAAACATTTTGGAGACATCAGCGGTGCCATTCATTGTAGCGGTGGCGGACAGACAAAATGCATGAAATATCTCCCTTGCAATCTGAAGATCGTGAAAGATAACTTATTCGATGTTCCTCCTATATTTGAATTAATTCGTCAGAACTCTGGCGCAGATGACACAGAAATGTATCAGGTTTTTAATATGGGCCATCGTCTGGAGATTTTTACCGGCAAGGCCGCTGCAGCGTCTATGATAGAGATTGCTGCCAGTCTGGGGATTGAAGCTAAAATTGTGGGCCATACCGAGGCTGCCGACACAAAAAGCCTGCATCTGAAAGCGCCATCCGGCTGGATAACGTATAAGTATTAAAACTATTAATCAGGTACTCTCGTCATTAGATTATTAGAAAGGTAGGCCGATCCCCAGCTGTATGCCGTAATTATTGCGAACCAATGGCTTATGCGTAATAGGGTTATCTGCCGTAACGTCTTCAAACTCTTTATTACGCCAGGTAAAATGACGGATGCTCATCCAACCGTTATTTTTTAGCCTCGCCGGGTCCTTGAGTTTTAGACCGAAATCAACCCGGATCACAACAAAATTAAAATCCATCCGTATACCGGTTCCTAAAGCAATGGCCAGATCCTTGCCCAACCGGCCAATACTGAATTCTGCATCAGGCAAGCTTTCATCTTTGCGTACATTCCAAATATTACCTATATCAGTAAAGACAGCCCCATTGAATTTAACCCCACCAATGGAAAATATAGGATATCTGTATTCCAGATTTACTTCTAGTTGCATATCTCCATAACGGTCCCTGAATGTACTGGACGTGTCACTTTGTAGATTGGAGCCAAGCCCAAGTTGCCTTAGTCCCCATGCACGCATACTATTAGGACCACCGGCAATAAATTGCTTATAAAAAGGTAGGCCACCTCCAAATTTGTCTTCTTTCCCTCTATAATTAACTCCTACGCCTGCAAAACCCCGGAGCGCTAATTGGGTTTTAGCAAAATCAAAATGTTTGATATACTCCCCTTCAACCCGAAAATACCGGTAAATCTGATCCCGTAACGCGGGGATTAATCCAAATAATGTTCCCGATTCCTCTACACCGACTCTAAAATAGTTATTTCCCGGAAAGCGTGTATTAGGATAACTGACATTATAGTTAAGCTGTTGGCTGAGCACTGTACCTGTATTAAAGGCGTTCTTAAGATAAGGATTGTATTCCATAGCCTGCACTAACCCTTCTTTTACATCCAGTGAGTATAGCTCAAAATTAATAGGCCTATATTGCCACGAAGCATTACCCTTTTTCCATTCGTACCCCCAGTTGGTCACAAAGGACCGGAATTGAAAATAATCCTTACGGTCGGTATAACTGCCATTGACCGAGACTACGGTGCGAATGGCATCCAGATTACGGCTTCGTAAGCGAAATGGAGCGATAAAGCGCGGAAAGGAGTAAGAATGTGACCCCGCGATCTGCAGCGTCTGCAATAACCTGTTGGAATAACTGTTGGACTGGCCGAGATTCAGCTCTACTCCGGTCCTCAGATTAGTCAATGACTGAATCGCCCTTTTCCAGACGTTTCTATTGCGATGAGTCAGGTTAAGGGCTAATCCAAACATATTGGAAGAAGATACAAAATCTCCCGTATTCCAGCTACCTTCCAGATCCACCGTAACATTTTGTTTAACGGCAGGCACCAGAAAAAAGTTCATGTCCACCGAATCTCCATGCAAAAAATTCCGATAATCCACTTGTTGCCAGGCGCCAATGGCGCTCAGATTATTAATAGTCTTATAAAAGCTGGTGTCACTGTAGTAATCCCCCTCCCGCATATATAAATGACTAAGCATCGGTTTTGGAATAAACTTACCTTCCTTATTATAAATGGAAACATGTCGCCTTCTGGTCTCGAAAACATCGGAAAATGCATGCAGATTCCTTAAAATAGAATCCGGAATCTCAGTGGAGGCCGTTTCAGGGAAAAAATTGATATGTCCAACCCTATAGCGCACAAAATCCCTTGCCCTTGAACTAACAAGCGTCGTGTCTTCGGGCGGTCTTTCTTTGACGATCACGACGGCAGAGGGGTTTTCCCGGGTTCTCGCCGCAGCCTGCGCCATTTTAATGGCTTGTTCAAACGGATCCAGCGTTAGTTTTAAGAGCGCCGCATCTGTGGTATCGGTCTCGGCAATCAGGTTATTCCTGGAAATTCTGTAATATCCGAGATTGCGGTAGTTCTTGACCAAGCGGTCCAGTTCTGTAGCTATATTTTCTTTTGTAAATTTTGTCTTATGCGGGACAATAGCAGAAGCCTCCCTCCTATCCATTGCAATTCGTTGAAGGGCAGTATCTGCCAGTCCATAGCCCAGAGAATCAATGATCATTGCTTTATTGGGATCGACATACATTGTCACGGTAACTCTCTTCTGCCCCGGAGCAGAAGTACTATCGACCCGGACGCTATCTTTAAAGGTCGCTTGATAATATCCGGCCGAATTCATATAGCTATCCATAAATTGAATAGACTTTTCAATGCCGGCGGTATCAAATACCGGTGGAGAAACAATCCTGTACGCCACAAAGTAACGCTGTACTTTAGGAGGTCTGAGGCTGTCTACCCAAAACTCAGCAAGGTTTGTCTTAAGGAGTTTGGCCTCTTCTTTGGAAAGATTATCGCTTTTTAATTCTATTTTTGAGTCGTAGACAAATGGCTGACCAACGGGTGGATTTTTAACCGTCACACAGGCGCTCATCCCCATAATCAACCCTGCTACCCAGAGTTGGACAGCCAGCATGTAACGGGATGAGGGCTTAATATGCATAAATAATGATCAGTAAAAATGAACTCAAATATATTCAAAGTTTATACCACAAAAAAACCAGGGACAAAGAAAAGGTATTTATCGTAGAAGGCCCGAAGATGGTAGCAGAACTTTTGCAAAGTAAGTTCAGGCCATTGAAGATCTGGACCAGCAAGGAAGACTGGATTCAAAAATACCCCAGTGCCCCTGTTGAACTAATCACTCCAGAAGAGCTGGAAAGAGCCAGTCACCTGAAAACAGCTCATGAGATTCTGGCGATGGCCGCTATGCCAACGCCTCAGAAGCTGCCGGTAACCAATGACAAACTGATACTTGCGTTAGATGGCATCCGCGATCCTGGTAATATGGGCACGCTGATCAGAATCGCCGACTGGTTTGGCGTTGATGCCATTGTAGCCTCTGAAGACTCTGCCGACATCTTCAATCCAAAAGTCGTTCAGGCGACCATGGGAAGCTTGTTCAGACTCCCCGTATACTTTACAAACCTGAAAACCTACCTTTCTCGCAGTCAGACCACTGTCTATGGTGCATTATTGGATGGCACCCCGCTGGGCAGCTTTCCACTTCCTATCCCTTTTAAAGAGGGGGTGCTGCTTATCGGCAATGAGTCTACGGGTATTCGCGAAGAAATACTGCCACACATTACCCAGGCCATTAAGATTCCCGCATTCGGCCAGGCAGAATCCCTCAATGCCGCTATTGCTGCTGCAGTCCTTTTGGGTCACCTAAAAATACCGGCCACTGTATAATCGTTAATTTTCCCGACAAAAAGGCCCGCCCCCTTTTATTAATATTCTTAACAGCAGGAACGGACCTTCGCTCTCATTAAACAAAAAAACTTAATCGCTTATTTTACAAGACAACTCTTATCAGCTGTTCGGCGTATAAACATGTCGTTTGGACCGGCTGTGCCCCTCTACATACTGAATAAGTAATTGCAATAATTGAAACTGATTAGCAGCCCTGTCGAGATTTTGTTCGGGGTAACTAATCTGATAGTAGATATCTTGATTCAGATAATCCGTCAAAAACCGCAGTGCCTGCATGTAGACAATCACTTTTCCAGTCATATCTATCTGCTCCATTTCCTCTGTGCTCAGGTAAGCATGCATGGACTCCAGATATCCTGCCCTGATCGCCTCATAGAAGTCTCCTCTGATGACCAGTTCATTTGCCTGCGCATGATTTTCAGGAAAATTAGGCACCATAGAACGGACCATATCTCCGATATCCGAGAAGAATAACCCTGGTTGTGTAGTATCCAGATCGATCGGACTGTAAATCTTATTATCCTCGCTTCTAAAGAGGATATTAGCAATTTTACAATCATGATGCAGGATATGCAACGGAAATTTTTTGGGGCTGGCCTGTACTTTTATATAAAAATCGACTAAATATTCATGCTTCAGCGCTTGTCCTATTAAACGATCTGCGGCATCCTTTCGGCTCTGTGGAGCACCTTTCAATGCCGTCGTAAACTGACTGAAACGAAGTGCCAGGTCATGAAATCCAGGTAAAACGGTCCGAATCTTTAAAGGATCCAGATTAGACAATTTTGCAGAAAAATTGCCAAAACAAGAAGCAACCAGCCAAGCTTCCTCTGGTGTGGAGGAAACCATCGGGCTATAGGTGTTCTTTATATATTCAAAACATCTCCAGACATGATTCTTTCCTTTATACAGCAGCCCTCCATCCCGGGTCCTTAAAATGCCCGGTAGTTTATAGCTATCTTCTTCCAGAAAATGTTGCTGTATCTTCACATAGTTTTGCTGTAGTCGATCCGGATCGTTAAAAACGTTCGTGTTAATGCTCTGTAGTAAAAATACCTGGCCATCGGGAAAAGTCGTTTTATAGGTATGATTGATAAGTCCTGTAGACAACTTTTCCATTTCTAATGGCTCTGGAAAGTTAAATGCCTCTTTAACCGATGATTCTATCATTGGGTTTTAAATTCATGAATTTTGAATGCCCGGTAAGCTGTATTTCAAGAGCCTACCGGGTGAATATTAAAATAATTATATATATCAGGGCATTAATAACTATTGTCTAAAGCAAAATCCTGTTTGCGCAACATCCAGTTGCCACTGGTAAAATCCGGAAACTCTACTGTAGCATTCCCCAATTCAATAGATCTTTCACTAAGCGGCGTAATTGCACTCCAGGCCGCTGCGTCATAGACATCCATGGGTGTAGCAGTGCCTCTTTTGATCGATTCTACAAACGCATGAATAACGAAAAAATCCATACCGCCATGCCCGGCCCCTTTAGAGTCTTCACCATATTTTTGCCATAGTGGATGGTCATATTTTTTCAGCCACTCATCTGCTTTATCCCAGGTGTCATAATTTGGAGACACCCCGTTCACATAGATCGTGTTGCTGACATCCATCCACAGACCTTCAGTGCCCTGTACCCTGAATCCAAGAGAATAAGGGCGTGCGACAAAGGTATCATGCTGCAACAGGATCGTCTCTCCGTTTGCACATTTAATATTGGTCGTGATCATATCTCCGCATTTGAAACGCACTTTGGTCCCCGTCCCTTTTTCACCGTTCTTGTCTACCGTATATTTATGCAATCCCCGTGCCTTCGAATCAAAACTGGAAAGGGATATGAAACGGTTTCCTCTGTTAATATCGATCATCATTGCACAGGGTCCGATACCATGTGTAGGATACAAGTCTCCATTGCGGTGAACAGAATGTGCCGTCCTCCATTGTGCTTCAGAAAAAGCCTTTTCTCCGAAAATATAATCGCCACTCTTGTCCTTGGTAAACAGCACTGAGCGCAGATTATGCTGATAGCCCCCTTGCAAGTGCACTAATTCACCGAAAACATTCTGACGGACCATATTCATGACCGCCATGACATCCCGGCGGTAACAAACATTTTCTAACATCATGACATGCGCACCAGAAGCTTCAGCTGCCCGAACCACTTTCCAGTGATCTTCCAGCGTAATTCCCAGCATCACTTCAGTACCTACATATTTGACGCCTGCTGCGATAGCGTCCAGGATCATTGGACAATGCCATTCCCAGGGCGTAGCGATGATAACAGCGTCAAGGTCTTTAATTTCAAAGACTTTTTTGTATGCAGTCTTATCTCCTAATATAATCTGCGGCATTGGTCTGCCTGCTTTCTGGATAATACTTTTAGCTCTGTCCATCATCTGAGCATTAATATCAGACAAAGCAACGATTTCAACATCGTCCCTGTTGCAGGCAAGTGCCACATGGCTCTCTCCCCTAAGGCCGACACCGATAAAGGCCAGTCTTACTTTCTCATTGGCTTTTTTGGGGCGGGCAAATAAGTGTCCCGGTAATACAGCAGCTCCAGCCGTTGTAACAGCGACTGCCTTAACAAAGTTTCTTCTGGTAGTATTCATGCTTTAATTTTTGCTCGGTAAATAAAGTGAAAGCTAAAGATGCGTAATTTTTACAACAAATGAACACACAATCGTTTGCCCAAGTTTGGGTTTGTCATTTTGCTCTTGCAGGGGCAAAAAAAAACAGCCATACGTAGAAACGAGCGGCTGTTGCTAACCTATGAAAAACACCTAAAAGTTGAAAAGTGCACTTTTGTGGCCTAAGAGCCGGCACTTTTAATTATATTATTGACACTATTCAGCTGCTATAACTTATTATCGTCTTCGATATGCAGTTGTATTACCACCTTCCGTTATAATGCCTTTGAAACTTGTTTTATATTATTTACGGCCTTTAGACCCCGAGCTTCCGCGTGGCGCCTGTTTTCTATTTTTTAATTCTTCTTTCAACATCTTCCGATAAGCTTTTTCTGCCTTAAATACATCCTCAGCTCTTTCATGAGAATGTAGTATTTTGACAAAATCATCTCTATACTGATCTTTCAATGCCGATGCCTTTTCATCAAAAGCGGTTCGATTACCGATATTTGAATGCCAGGCTTTCTTTAATTTCAAGAAATAACTGTTATAAACAGGCCAAAACTCTTTAGATTCTGATGCAGTTAAATTAAGCTGACGGGTGAAAAATGAGACTTTCACCTTCTCAACCTTGTCGCCGTTTCGGGATCCGTTAGTCTGTGCAAGGCAAATATAACTATGAAAAAACAAAATCCCTAAAAAAAATATAATTTTTTTCATTCCTCAACCAATTTTTATACCCCAAATAATCAATAATTTTAAGATATAAATAGTAACATATTATAAATTACCTTAATAAGTAGCTGGCGTCCTTTCTAAATAGTTTTCCAATTCCTCATTGGTCATGCTGCTGATCGCTTTTTGCGTTTCTTCGGCTGCTTTTTCACTCATGGAATCTCTCAGGGAAGGATCAGGCGTACTCAGATACCCCATAATCTCTTCATCGGAGAGTTCAGAAATGCCCGACCGAAAACTATCATTACCCGTATTGAGCTTAGAAGCGAACTGATTGCCGGAAGGAGGAGGCACACTAGAGTCGTGGTGGTTGGTAAAGTAATGTTGTCCACTGAATATCACGACGACAATAGCAGCCGCGGCTACCGCCGTGCGCCACATCTTTTTTCTGGGAGTCAGGGGAATTACCTTGCCATCATCACTGTTGCGGATAGTGGATAATTCACGATCAACTTCAGCCTGGACCATGTCAGCAGCCGAGAGCCCCTGAAAATATCCCTTGGGAACTTCATAAACATTTTGATTGCCAATCTGCAGTAACAAAGGTGCTATATCTTTTAACTCCTGATAAACCGATGGATCACGAAAATCACTTTGGAGACCGGAGGTCATTTCTCTTTCTGAGTGAATCCGGTCAATGATCTGGCCTGCCAGGCCTGAAAAGTATCCTTCCGGAATCCTGTAACCCATATTTCCCGAAAACGCCCCTAGCCTGATCTTAGCCATAATCTCATCAGCAAGCCCTTCAAAATAGGACAGCGGCACCTTGTAGAGCCGTTCCATTTTGTTGACGGTATCCAAAATCGGAGTACCGCCGGAGCCTGTATATCTCAAATTCTTTTCCATTTTAGTATTAACTTATCATTCGACAACCCAAATAGACTTTCGTTTAATCGCTATTTCTGATAAATTCCTCTATTTTTTTTGCCGCATGGTGATAGCTGGCCTTTAGCGCACCTTCGCTGGTATCCAGTACCCGGCTCATTTGCTCATAGGGCATTTCATCATAATACCGTAAATTGAACACAAGTCTTTGCTTTTCTGGGAGTTGTTGGATGGCCAACTGCAATTTCCATTCCAGTTTTTTGGCATCAAAACCATCATCGGCTTTGATCTTATTGGAAAGGCCGCTCTCGACATCATCAAAACTCACCGACCCCTTCCTTTTCTGTTGTTCCAAAAAAGTAAGGGATTCGTTTGTGGCAATCCGGTACAACCAAGTATAGAGCTGGCTATCCTCCCTGAATCCATCCAGGGCCTTCCAGACCTTGATAAAAACATTTTGCAAAACATCATTGGCGTCATCATGGCTAACCACCATGCGGCGGATATGCCAATAAAGTTTTTCCTGATATTTTTTAATTATATCAGTAAAAGCACTTTCCCGGGTTGTTTCCTGCCTGAAAAGCCTTAAAAGCTCACCGTCGTCTAAAATCATAGATTATTACTACTATAAGTCCTACTAATAACAAAATTCCGGTAAAAATAGGAAAACCTGCTTTAATCCAAGCAGGTTCCTGATTTTATTCCTTAAATGGTCGCCCTAGCCTTTTTTGCGTTCAACTACCTTTTCAGCAGCCGCTACAATAAATCTAGGCGTCAATCCATATTTGTCTAATAGGTCAACAGGCTTGCCACTCTCACCAAATGTGTCCTTTGTTCCGATAAATTCAATAGGAACAGGATTGTACTGTCCGGCTACATGAGCAACGGACTCTCCGAGTCCACCCCAAATATTATGTTCTTCACAAGTAACGGCACACCCCGTTTTACGGATCGAACGAACCACCGCCTCTTCATCCAGAGGCTTAATCGTATGTAAATTAATTACTTCTGCACTGATCCCTTTTTCTTTCAAGGCTCGTGCAGCTTCGATCGCATACCATACCAGATGCCCACAGGCAAAAATCGATACATCAGTACCTTCTGCCATTAACTGTGCTTTACCAATAACAAAGTCACTACCGTTTTCTGTCGTAAAATTAGCCCATTTAGGACGGTGAAAGCGCAGATATACCGGGCCGTTATGGCTGGCAATGGCTTTAGTAGCAGCCTTTGTTTGGTTATAATCACAAGGATTGATGACAGTCATCCCCGGCAGCATTTTCATCATACCAATATCTTCCAGGATCTGGTGGGTCGCACCGTCTTCACCTAAAGTAAGACCGGCATGGCTTGCACAGATCTTAACATTCTTGCCACTATAGGCAATGCTCTGACGAATCTGATCATAGACACGTCCCGTACTAAAATTAGCGAAGGTAGTCGTATACGGTATTTTACCCCCAATAGTCAGACCGGCTGCAGTGCCCATCATATTGGCCTCTGCAATCCCCATTTCATAGTAGCGATCAGAAAAGTCTTTGATAAACGGGCCTAATTTGAAGGATCCGGCCAGATCAGCAGTCAAGACAACAACATCCTTATTTTCCTTAGCAATCTCATAGATGCCGTCTCCAAAGCCCGCACGGGTTTCCTTTTCGTTTTGAAGCTTAATATCTTCTAAATGCATAATACGTTTTTAATAATTTTGTTTACAATGAGATAAGCTGCAAGATAAACAAATACATTGAATTTTTTTTAATTTAAGACAGATTTCTCCTGATTGGAATACCTGCCGTCAACAGCCATTTTCTTTTCCCAAGCCCAGGCGGTATGCATCATTTCATCTAAGTCATAGCGGATATCCCATTTAAGGCTATCGACGGCATGTTGGTTGTTCGCATAGATCGCCACAATATCGCCGGGCCGGTTCGGACCTATCACATAATTGAGTTTCTCGCCGCTAACTTTTTCAAAGGCCTTAATAGCTTCCAGTACGGTTACCCCATTTCCTGTGCCCAGGTTAAACACGTCACAACTGGACTGGTTTCTGTCTTCCAGCAGATAATTCAAAGCCAGCGTATGGGCATGGGCAATATCCGATACATGAATAAAATCACGCAGACAACTTCCGTCACGCGTATCATAATCTGCTCCAAATACGGTCATTTGCGGAAGCTTACCAATAGCAGTCTGTGTAATAGCCGGAACCAGATTCTGAGGTTTGCCCAATGGAATTTCTCCAATCTCAATTGACGGGTGAGCCCCTACAGGATTAAAATAACGTAGCAGGATCGTTTTTGTATCGTGTACCTTGGCAAAATCCTGAATAATCCGCTCTCCCATCTGTTTAGTAGCACCATAAGGGGATTCAGCATCCTTAATAGGCGAATCTTCTGTTACCGGCATTTTATCCGGGCTTCCATATACTGTGCATGAAGAAGAGAACACAAACTGCCCGATATTAAACTCTGCAACACATTTAAGTACATTGATAAGGGATTCCAGATTGTTCTCATAATATTCAAGAGGCTGCCCTACGGATTCCCCTACTGCTTTATAAGCAGCGAAATGGATCACGCCTTCAATATCTGCATTCTCCTGAAAAACAGCACGTGTATCCTGCCAGTTTTTCAGATCTACTTTATAATTTTTCAGTTTTTTGCCTGTAATTCGTTCAATGCCATCCAGAAGTAAGGTAGTAGATTTAGAGTGATCATCTATAGAGACCACTTCAAAACCATTTTCCATAAGATCGACGACGGTGTGTGCACCGATATATCCACATCCTCCTGTTACCAGGATTTTCTTTTTTGCCATAAACCAGGGTTTTATTATTGAGGTGTAAAAATAGCCCAGTTTTTGCAATTAACTGTTCGCTAACCATCCGAATCTCCGCAATCGATTTAGTTAAAAAGACCCGAAAGCTTAAAAAGCATTTATATTCCGCGGTATTAAGCCTATAAAAACGTCGCAAGAATACCGGCAGACCTATTGACCACCGATGCGCTTACGACGTTTACCTTACTATTTGAGATTGCTCTAGGTTTAATAACGTTCCTATACTTTAGGAAAGGCAATTGAATTGTGATATTCAGATTTCAGGTACTGATTGCTCTGTTTGTCCGTGAACTGCAGTGCCTGACTGTCCCAATGGATCGTTTTTTGGACCCTTTGGGCTATATTGCCCATACAGCAATTCATCGCGACCTGACACCCATCCTCAATGGGTGTTTTTAAATCCGAGAGCTTTCTTGATTTAATGACCTCCACAAAATTTTTCGTGTGCAGGTCCAGACCATTATCCACAGATTTTTGTTTCGGAACCGCTTCCATCAAATAGCCAGAGCTTTTCTTTTCCGGAATCACTTCCCAACCGCCTCTGTCAAGCACTAAAGTTCCGTTGTTGCCGATAAATGCGACGCCATGTCCTCTACCATAAGGACCTCCGCCAATGCCCATGGCTTGTTCCCAAACCATATTAAAATCACCAAAGTCATAAACCGCACTCATCGTGTCCGGCCATTGCTGAGCATCATCCGGATAACCTGTCTTGCCGCCAATAGCAGCTACTGACTTGGGAAAACGGTGGCTGGCCTTCATGCCGAGCATCGCATAATCAATCATATGCACGCCCCAATCAGTCATCAGCCCGCCGGCATAATCATAGAACCACCGAAAACTAAAGTGGAATCGATTGATATTAAACGGTCTTTTAGGAGCGGGACCCAACCATTGGTCATAATGTACGCCTGGTGGGACAGGGCTGTCTGGTTCTACAGGAATGGAATCCTTCCAGCCAATATAAGCCCAGGTTTTTACCAACCTTACTTTACCCAGCTTCCCTGATTGCACAAAATCAACGGCGTCTTTAAAATGCTTCTGACTTCGTTGCCACTGCCCTACCTGAACGGCGTTGCCATATTTTTTCTGTGCCTCCACCATCACACGGCACTCTTCGATCGAGTGTCCGGTCGGTTTCTCACAGTAAACATCTTTCCCGGCGTTACAGGCATCTACCATCATCTTGGCATGCCAGTGGTCCGGCGTACCGATAATAACGGCATCAATATTTTTATCGTCTAATACCTTCCGGTAATCTATTAAGGTATTGACTTTAAAACCCTGTTTTGCCAATTCCGCGGACCTCTTGGCTGATACCCTCTCATCTACATCCACGATAGAAGCTACTGTAACCTCCGGATTCTTAAGAATCGATTTTAAATCAGAAAAGCCCATGCCATTTACGCCGATTGCCGCCACACGGATCTTGTCCGAAGGGGCTATCTTCTTTCTCGCTGCAGCCAGCAAATCCAGTGGCAATAAAGACGCCACTCCGGCACCGGCCGCAATAATGGATCCGTTTTTAATAAAGGACCGTCTACTGCTATCTTTCATTTTAATATATTCATTTTTATGCAATAAGTTATCAGATTTTAGGCTGCCAACCAGAGGCATATTGTCGCCCCCAAAGTTTCTGGACTTCGGCATCCTGCACTTGGCCATTTTTGGGATTAACTGTAAAGCCTTTGCCGCTGCGGTACGCCATATTGGTGTAATGTACCATAGCCATAGAAATACTGGCATCCGCGATAGGCGCATGTAATTTTTCTTTACCTCTAATGGTGTTTAAAAAATTAATCATGTGATCTGTAGTAGTATCGCCACCACCACCCAGGGCATTCCCTGCTTCATGGCTACTACTGTCAAATTTTTTAACCAGCTTACCCGTTCTGTCCATCAAGCGGTATTTATTTCTGTCAACATAGACCGTCCCTTCACTCCCGAAAATAATCGTTCCTCTGTCCGAACCATAGGTGCTATAACCGTTACGGCTCTTGCCATCCCACTGGATGATCTTGTTTTCAGGAAATTTAAAGGTAGACAAAATAGTATCATACATCTCCCATCCATCGTTTAGGAAATGTCGCTTAGCACCTTCGACTTCTGCGTACTCAGGGTAATCCACACCCAGCGCCCACCTGGCTATATCCAGTTCGTGTGTAGCGTTATTTCCTGCCTCAGCTGTACCATAATTCCAGCCATACCAGTGCCAGTTATAGTCCCATGTATTGTCTGTATAATCTCTTCTGATAGCCGGCCCCTGCCAGAGCTCCCAATCCAATCCATCCGGTACAGGCGCTTTGGTCTGTTTAGGTACCTCCCCCCTGGAATTGGAATAAAAGGCAACTGCTTTATAAGCCGTACCAATAATACCCTTATGGATCTCGTTAATAATCTCAATGGTATGTGCCGAAGAACGTTGCTGATTTCCCATCTGGACCACCTTATTCAGTTTTTTTGCGGTGGCTACCAACCATTCATTTTCCTGCATATCATGACTGCAAGGCTTTTCTACATATACATTTTTGCCGGCATGCATAGCCATAATAGATCCAGGCGTATGCCAGTGATCCGGTGTTGCATTGACCAATACATCTACATTCTTGTCTTCCAGTACTTTTCTGATATCATTTTCCAAGACCGGCTTATTGGTAATATGTTTAGAAATTGCTTTCAGGCATTTTTCGCGCTGGCTTTGCATCACATCACACAGATAGAGCACCTGTGCGTTCGCTTCTTTTCTGCCCATTGGATCGTAATAAGCACCTACCCTTCTGCCCAGACCTGCAAGCGCCACATTGATCCTGTCATTAGCGCCGATAATCCTATTATAGCTGCTGGCCGGCATACTCATGACCGTTTTACCCAACATGAGCCCTGCACTGCTCAGTAATGTCTTTGATATAAAATCTCTTCTTGTCGTCATTGAAAATTAGTTTAATGCTTTGATTTTTACGTTTCTGAAGAACACTTTATTACCGTGATCCTGCAGCAGGATATGTCCCCTTTTAGCTAACCCGAAATTAGGCCACACTTTATATTTGCTTTCTTTAACCAAACGTTCAAAATCCTTACTACCCCTGTCGTATTCCAGCACTTTTACACCATTCAACCAATGTTCTACATGGTTATTCTTAGAAACAATATAAGCCGTATTCCACTGTCCGATCGGGTTAATTGGTTTTTTCGGATCTGCCTGAATCATATCATACAAGGAACAAACAGTTCTGCTTCCTGGCTGTGCCCCCAATTTAGCATCGGGATGATTTTCATCATCCAGTATCTGGTATTCCAGGCCAATAGCAGAACCGGCACCTTTATTCAGTGCTGGATCTACGTAGTATTTGATACCACTGTTAGCGCCCTTGGTCAGCTTAAAATCAACACGTAACTCAAAATCGCCATATTGATCCACTGTCACTATATCACCTCCGTCTGCAGATTCTTTACCATCGGCAGCATTGACAATCAGTTCCCCATTTTCAATACTCCAGCCCTTGTCGGGAAAATGATCCAGTTTTGCACCACGCCAGCCGTTAGTTGTTTTGCCATCCCAAAGCATTTTCCAGCCATCTTTCTGCTCTGCGGCAGTCAACGTATTTTTAGTATATGTGGGTTTGGCGGTTGAAGGAGTGCTGTACTTTGCGACATCTTTGGTGATGATCCGGATATTTTTCCACATAATCTGTTTGCCGGCAGAATCCTTATCTCCTATCTGATGTACCTGCAGAGCAATAAAACCATCATGGGTCTTGTCATCAATCAGATTAGCGGCAGCTATACCATTGATCCATGTTTTGATGGTATCACCAATAGCCTCAATGCGGTAATGGTTCCAATCGTTTTGTTTGAATGCATGTCCTGCCTTAGGATTGTCGGTTAAAGGTACAAGCCAACCGCGTTGTGCTTCTTCATATATGCCTGCACTCCAGGCTCTGTCAGAAGGATCAATCTCGACCTGATAGCCGTGTACTCTACCATTCTGATAGACCGGCATACTATTACTTCTAATCTGTATACCCGAGTTCATCGACGGATCTACCTTATAATCCAGCTCCAGAATAAAATCACCATAATTTTTATCTGTACACATAAATGAATTGGGTGTATTATGGACGGTACTACCGACCACCATGCCATCCTTCACTTCGTAGCCGGCTTTGCCACCTTTTTGTGTCCAGCCAGAGAGGTCTTTTCCGTTAAACAGGGGTTCCCATGGCGCATCAGCCTGGTCATTACTTCCCCCGGCACTACAACCCACTGCCGTCATTAATGCTAAGCCTACTAAAATCGTTTTCATATACGTTTTTAAATTTTATGGTAGTGAAAAAATAAGAATCATTCTCTAAGTCATGTCTTTGCTTAAAAGGCTATATCCGATTGCTTTAAGCTTCTTTGCAGCATTTATATCTACTGTCAAGATCCGGCTTACCGTGAAAGCATAACCCACCGCTTAACACCCTATCTCTGCTTGGATTCCTTCGATCTGAATTCCCTTGTTCAGGGCTTTTCCAGTTCCACAAGTCAGCTTACAATATCCGAAGGAAGGAAACTAAAGGTAATAGAAAATTTTTACTAAAATGCAACAAATTCTATCAGATTTTATACAAATAATACCAAATGACCAGTATTCATACAGTAAATGAGTTTATTATTTGAACTAGATTAAGGATCTGTTTAAAATCGGTTTAATATTTAAAGGGCAGTAAAAAAATCTATATCAGAAAGCGACATAGCGTATAAACCAGGCAGCAAGCTATTAATTCCCTGTAGGACAAATCAAAAAAGGCAGGATTACGTTATCGATCTAAAAGAATCAAAACGTAATCCTGCCTTTATTTATAAATACAATGATTTGGGTAAAAGTTATGCAGGCAGATTAAACAGATGTCTCAACAGCCAGTAGACTATAGCCGCCATCAACGCGCTGACAGGAATCGTAAGCACCCATGCCCAGATCAGGTTCACGGTTACCCCCCAACGTACCGCGGAAAGTCTCTTTGTAGCCCCTACTCCCATGATCGCACCGGTTACCGTATGCGTGGTACTAACCGGCACTCCCATGGCTTCTGTCAGGATCAAAGTAGAAGCCGCCGCAGATTCCGCGGCGACACCTTCAATAGGCGTTACTTTGGTGATTCTTGACCCCATCGTTTTAACGATCTTCCAGCCACCGCTCATCGTCCCAAGACCAATTGCAGTATAACAGGCCAGCGGGATCCAGTTATTATGTAACATCGTTTCCAGAATAGGTGCGTTTTCCGCCAGTGGTGCGCCGCCGTTCTTATCCAACAAAAGCGCCACAGTAATCAACCCCATCACCTTTTGAGCGTCATTACCCCCATGCCCGAGACTAAAGGCGGCTGAAGACACCAGCTGCAGTCTTTTAAACCACTTTTCCGCTTTATACGGGTGCGATTTTCTGGCAATCCAATTAATAATTACTGTTATTACAAAGGCCAGGAACATCCCAATAATTGGTGACAGAAAGATAAACAAGACTGTCTTACCCAGATTGTACATCTCAATTACATCAAAGTGGCCTATCCTTGCCAAAGCAGCACCGATAAAACCTCCGATTAATGTATGGGAAGAACTGGAGGGAATACCAAACCACCAGGTAATCAGATTCCAGATGATAGCAGCAACAATTCCGGCCAGAATAATCGTCATCGTGATATATTCCGGATGGATAGTCTTAGCAACTGTATTGGCGACTTTATGTTCTTTAAAAATAAAATAGGCGACAAAATTCCAAAGTGCCGCCCAAAGTACCGCCTGAAAAGGCGTCAGCACCTTTGTGGAGACAATAGTAGCAATTGAATTGGCGGCATCATGGAAACCATTGATATAATCAAATATCAGGGCCAGGACAATAACAACAATTAATAATGCGGAAAATCCGAACATAGCTGCTTTTTATGTTAAGTGTGATAAGGTATGGTGTTAAGAGTATTTAATAATAATGGACTCTACCGTGTTAGCGGCATCTTCCATTTTATCAACTACTTTTTCCATTACCTGAAACACTTCCCTCTTCTTAATCAGGCTTTTAAAGTCCTCTTCTACCTGGAAGAGCTTCTCAATACTCAGATCATAAATATCATCTGCCTGGTTCTCAATACTATTGATACGAATCAGGGATTCGGTCATTTTTCTTAAGTGCTTCATATCGCGCAGGCAATTAACCGCCACCTGGATCTCTCTGGTACCTAATTCAATAAGCTCAGCCATCTTCTGGATACTGGACTCATTCGGATTCACATTATAAAAGTGGATTTTCTTGGCGGAAGCATATATACAATCTGCAACATCATCTAAGGACATGGCCAGGGCGTGAACATCTTCTCTGTCGAAAGGTGTAATGAAGTTCCTGCCTAATTCTGTAAATAACTGATGGGTGGCTTCATCATTTTTGTGTTCCAAGTCTTCCAGTCTGGAAACAACAACTGCTCGTTTATCTCTGTCGGACTCATCTACCATACGTTTGAGTTCTTTACCCATCGTGGTCAGCGTTTCTGCCACACTTTCAAACAGATCATAGAAGATCTTATTCTTTGGCATAAAAATTTTCCCAAAGTTGTTCAGTCCCATAGCTTATAAATATTTTGTGCAAAAGTAACCTGCTGTGCTGTTTTAAGTGCCCTATCTACCGTAAGTTAATATAAAATTAATATAGGCTAACAAATTATTTGCAAATAATTGCTTATAAGGAATATATATAATCAATAAATTTACAATTTGATAATAATTATTTAACCTACAGGTCATAATTATTATCTATGGATATAATTTTATATCTAAAGGAAAGGCAGCTGTTAGTTCCTGATGATTTCAATAGGACTCTTATTGTCTGCTGTATTCAACAGATCTGGATGCCACTTAATAATAGTTGAGGGAGCGGAACGCTCAGTATCATCCTGTCTATACCTGACGACATAATCAACACCCTGTATAATAGCAGGGTCCATTTCCGCGTATAATGCAGGAGCTGCCTGACCGCTTAAGTTCGCAGAAGTACTTAACAAGGCTTTACCCGACCTACGTAATAGTTCCTGACAAAAAGGGTCATTGCATATTCTAATAGCAACAGAGCCATCAGCAGCAATGACAGTTGGCGCCAGTCCATGTGCGCCGGGGTAAATAACCGTGGTCGGTTTATGAAACTGCCGCAAATAAGGCTGAATTCTCTGGTCAATATCTGTTACATATTGTGCCAATTGCACTTGGTCCGCCACCAATACGACAAAGCTCTTGTTGGCAGGGCGGTTTTTAAGATGCATAATACGCTGAACAGCAGTTTCATTGGACGCATCTGCGCCCAACCCCCATACGGTGTCAGTTGGATACAGGAATATACCGTCGGTCTCCAAACAAGAAAGGCATTTGTGTAGGTCTATTTCAAAGTCTTTGTGCATAATGCTAAATTAATCCATGTGATACATTAATTTTGCAAAATCCATTAAAAACTAAAAATTATAATGAAAGAACTTATTGAAGCCGCCTGGCAAGACAGGTCCTTACTGGAAAACCAAAAATATGTGGATGCCGTTCGGAGTGTTATCGAAGAGGTAGATAAAGGCAGACTCCGCACAGCTGCTCCCACCGAGAGTGGCTGGCAGGTAAATGAGTGGGTAAAACAAGCCATTTTATTATATTTTGGTGTACAGAAAATGCAAACCTGGGATCTGGCGCCTTTCGAGTTTCATGATAAAATGTTGCTGAAAAAAGATTATGCGACTATGGGCGTACGAGCAGTACCTCATGCTGTCGCACGTTATGGTGCTTTTTTAGGCAAAAACGTTGTTTTAATGCCTAGCTATGTAAATATCGGGGCTTATGTGGATGAAGGTACAATGGTAGACACCTGGGCGACAGTTGGCAGCTGTGCACAGATAGGCAAAGGCGTTCACCTAAGCGGCGGTGTTGGTATCGGTGGTGTACTGGAGCCTTTACAGGCTTCTCCGGTCATTATTGAAGACGGATGCTTTATCGGTAGCCGTTGTATTGTAGTTGAAGGCGTGATTGTAGAAAAAGAAGCCGTATTGGGTGCCAACGTAGTCTTAACCAAATCCACCAAAATTATTGATGTCAGCGGTGAAAAGCCCATTGAAATTAAAGGTCGGGTTCCTGCCCGCAGTGTGGTGATTCCAGGTAGTTATCCTAAGGAATTCCCTGCCGGCACCTATAATGTGAACTGTGCCCTGATCATCGGTCAGCGTAAACCCAGCACAGATCTTAAAACAAGTCTCAATGACGCGCTTCGTGATTTTAATGTAGCCGTCTAAAAAAATTAAGTATGTTAATCGAGGTATTAAAATCGAAAATCCATCGGGCAGTATTGACCGAAGCGAATTTAAACTATGTCGGAAGCCTCACCCTGGATGAAGCCCTGATGGACGCAGCAGGAATGATTGAAGGAGAAAAAGTGCAGATCGTTAATGTCAATAACGGCGAGCGCCTTGAAACCTACCTCATCAAAGGCAAAAGAGACAGCGGTACCGTTTGCCTAAACGGCCCTGCTGCCAGAAAAGGTGCAGTAGGTGATATTATTATTATTATATCTTATGCACACATGGATTTCGAAGAAGCTAAGACCTTCCGTCCCCAGGTCGTCTTTCCCAGAGAGGGAACGAATAAACTGCCTTAATCTAAGGAAGCCAGTGTTACCCGTTTAGTGGCTGGGTATATTTTTTAAACGCCTGCCTTAGGATTTCATAAGATTTCCGGGCAGGCATCTTTGATTTTGATGGCCATCAAAATATTATATAACTCATCATCTTCTTTTGTACTGCTCAGCTATGCATCAGGTTTTTCCTCTTGCATAGCCTTCGCTTCAGGCTTCACAGACTCCCCTGGTGGGAACGCCTCCGCCTGTTTTTGTTTAGTGTCCGACTGCGTACCACAGCCAGACAATATTTTCAGACCTTCCCTGAGTATGTTCCTGGCGGCATTGACATCTCTGTCATGCGTGGTATGGCAGCAGCTGCAGGTCCAGGTCCTGTCTGCCAGAGTCAGGTCTTCTTTCTTTTCCCCGCAGACATAACAGGTTTTGGAAGAGGGAAAGAACCGGTCAACTTTCACGAACTTCCGGCCATACCAGTCGCATTTGTACTCGAGCTGGGTCAGTAGCTTTCCCAGTGAAGCGTCTGACAGGGACTTTGCCAGACAGTGGTTTTTCAACATGTTTTTCACCGCAATGTTCTCTACCGCGACACAGTCGTGTTTCTTGACGATGTCGGTAGTGATCTTATGCAGGTGGTCCTCCCTGAGGTTCTTTATCCTTTCATGCAGCCGGGCTACTTTACGGCGTTGCCGTTTCCTGGATTTGCTGCCTTTCTGCTTTTTTGAGAGCTGCTTTTGTCTGTGTTTTAGTTTCTTCTCCAGTGTCTTCAGCGGTTTGATATTTTCATATCTGGTGCCGTCCGACAGGATGGCGGCATCCTTGACCCCTACATCGACGCCGGTATCCTTACCCGTACCGGCCAGTATCTCTCTGGGGACCTCACAGGTGAAGGAAACGTAATAGTTGCCTGTAGTGGTCCTGGACAGATGCAGGTATAAGATTTTCCCTTTGATCTGCCTGCTTATTTTTATTCTGATCCCTGTTTTCAGTTTAGGGAGCCAGAGGTGATCACCCTCCACCCTGAAGCCCTGTGGCAGCTTAAAGCACTGACGGCCGCTTCTGCACCTGAATCTGGGGTACCTGTTCTGTCCCTTAAAGAAACGCCTGTAGCTATCATCTACATTTTGCATGGCCATCTGCAGTGGCTGGGCGATCACCTCGCCCAGCCACCCGGTTTCCTGCCGGCTTTTAAGCACAGGCAGCATTTTGGCGGTATCATAGTAAGACAGGGATTTGCCGGTCTGTTCATAGGTCTTTTGCCGCAGTTCAAGGGCATAATTGTACACGAACCTGACGCAGCCAAATTGCCGGGCCAGAAAATTAATCTGTTCCCCTCAGGGTAGATCCGAAATTTATAGGCTTTCAGGTGCGTGCTTTTCACAATTTAATTTTTTTATAATAGAATGCCTGTGCCCCTTTAATGTGGCCTTATACCACCAGGGCATGATTTCAATAATATTTGGATTGATGGCTGTTCTTACTGCCCATGGCAAAGCGGCAGATGTACAGTCAGGTCAAATCAACGAAGTAGGTTCGTCATCATCTCCACCCTATTAGTATCAGTGCTTTTCGATGATGACAGGGGCAAAACTAAATAATTACAGTGAAAGAAGCAGAGATGGCTGTCAACTTTTAAAGACAAGTTCTGCATTTTCTGGAACTGCGCTTCGAGTAGGTGTTAAACTTCTTGCTTTTTTGGATATAATAAACTGACAATCAATTAAATAATTATATATCTGAGCAGCAGTTACTCTTCTTTTAACTCTGCTCTATGCTGATTATTAAGAGGTTTGACGATGTGTTCCAATATCGATAGAACAATAGCATCAATAAAATAATGGCCTTTGGCGATTTTATCTTAAATTGAACCTCTAAACACAATACATGAAAATTACAGCATTTGCGGCGAGTAAGCTATATGAGTTAGAAGATTTACAAAGAGTGGTAGCGGGATGGCGACTTAAAAGTAAAAAAGTGGCATTTACCAATGGCTGTTTTGATGTGTTACATGCCGGTCACCTGGTTTCTTTAAATGAAGCTGCCAGTCATGCAGATTGTCTTATCGTGGCTATTAATTCAGATGCCAGTATTGCCGGCATTAAAGGAGAGGGAAGGCCCATTAATAAAGCGGAAGACCGGGCGCTTTTACTGGCTGCGATGGCTGTCGTTGACGCTGTTATCGTATTTGACGAACCAACGCCTCTTAAGACCATCCAGGCACTCCTGCCCGATGTATTGGTCAAAGGTGGTGATTATAGTATCGATCAGATTGTCGGCGCAAAAGAGGTAAAGGACAATGGTGGCGAGGTTATTATTAACCCTATTCTGGAAGGCTATTCATCTACTGCAACGCTGGAAAAGCTGAGAAATACGGATAAAACAGAATAACTGACATATGCTATAATTATCTAATCCAAGAGCTCTTTACAATAAAATACAACGAAACAGCCATTCAAAGTGCCGGGTTTCAACCAAGGCCAGTTTGATATTTATTTTATCTTCTAAATTATCGAACTTATCTCTACATTCGCCCATTTTTATCGTCAATACCTCTCTTTAGTTGATATAGTTCAGCTAAATGTTGAAGAGAATATATGCTAAGTTTATTATAGAAGTATCTAACAATGCAGGGTAACACTCTTTAAATTTCAACCATCTTTTTATGATGTCTTCTTGAAAAAATGGTGTTAAGCTCATTTAATTAGCTCTTTTTTTCCGCATGTACACTAAAGAAAGAAGTTACAATAATTTAACCTTGGAATACTAAAGAATTACCCTTCAATACTTACCTTTAGAGACAGAACATATTAATGAATTTAAAATAGGTTATTTTCCACGACGATCTAGATGAAAACCATTCAGAACATTCCACGTGATATAAGCTGGCTCAGTTTTAATGAACGCGTTTTACAAGAGGCTAGCGACCCTACAGTGCCATTACCAGAACGAATTAAATTTCTGGCCATCCATTCCAGCAATCTTGAGGAGTTTTTCCGGGTCCGGGTAGCAGCACTTAAACGCATGGTTTTGCTTAAAGGGAAAAAAGCGAACTTTTACTTCGAGGAGCAACCGGAGGCAATCCTGGAAAGAATCCAGACGATCGTACTCAGGCAACAAAATGAATTCAATACAGTCTGGCAAGGCATCGTCCAGGAAATGGCTGAGAATAAATTTTTTCTAAAAGATGCCAGTTCTCTGTCTACCCGTCAAAAGAGTTTTGTCAGAAACTATTTTGATCAGGAAGTTGCCTCCAGTGTTATACCACTTTTAGTTGAAGACTTGCCAGCTCTGCCCTATCTAAGAGATAAAAGCCTGTTCTTGGGTGTGGTTATGCATAAAAAGAATGATCCATCCGACCATAAACTCGCTCTCATTGAAATCCCGTCTGACATTCATGGAAGATTCCTCCAGCTTCCCTCAAGGTCTACTGAACGGCATATAATCCTGTTGGAAGATGTGATACGATTTAATTTACCGTATATTTTTTCCTTCTTTGACTATGACCAGTTTGAAGCGTATATCTTCAAAATTACAAAGGATGCAGAATTTGATATTGATAATGATTTGTCGACTACGCTGGTTCAGCAGATCAAAAAGGGTCTAAAAAACAGGCGTAAAGGAAAAGCGGTCCGTTTCATCTATGACAAACAGATGCATACAGGGCTGCTACAATTTCTTATTAAACATCTGCATCTGAGCCAGAAAGACAATATCTTACCAGGAGAAAAGATTCATAATTTCCGTGATTTTATGGCGCTACCTGATTTATTTCCTATCAAAACAACCAGGAACCAACCTCCATTTGTTCATCCGGATGTTGCCGGTAAAAGAAGGGTGACCGATGTCCTGCTCAAAAAAGATATTTTATTAAGCCCGCCCTATCACAGCTATGTAACGGTAATTGATTTGCTCCGGGAGGCCGCTATGGATCCGGATGTAGAGAGCATTCAGATAACGGCCTACAGGTTGGCATCTAATTCCAAGATCGTCAATGCGCTGATCAATGCTGTCCGTAATGGAAAAGATGTAACCGTTATGATAGAACTCCGGGCGAGGTTCAATGAACAGGCCAATCTGGAATGGAAGGACCGCCTGGAAGAAGAAGGTGTCAAAACTTTAATTGGCATTACGGACAAAAAAGTTCACGCAAAAGTCTGTCTGATCAAAAAACGGATTCAGAAAAAAACCGTCAGTTATGGTTTCATTGCAACTGGCAACCTTAATGAAAAAACCGCAAGAATCTATGGAGATCATTATCTGCTGACCGCCAACTCAGCCATCATGGCTGATATCGGGCGCATTTTTAAATACCTGGAAGCGCCGGAGCACACTAGCGAAGCCCATCTTCACAAATGCAAACATCTGGTAATAGCCCCTACCGGAATGCGGGAACATTTTATCAGCCGCATCGACTACGAGATCGCTGCCGCAAAAGCTGGAAAAAAATCAGGAATCATTCTAAAACTAAATTCTCTCAGTGACGATATTCTTATCCGGAAATTGTATGAAGCAGCACACGCAGGTGTACCCGTACAGATGATCATAAGGAGTATATGCTGTGCAAACACTCATTTTAAGAAGTTTAAACAAGATATGTTTGCCATCAGTATTGTCGATGAATACCTGGAACATGCCAGAGTAATGATCTTCCATCATGGCGGCAAGCACACCACATATATATCTTCTGCGGACTGGATGGTCCGAAATTTACAACATCGGCTAGAAGTAGCCGTAAAGATACAGGATCCCGCCATCAAAAAAACACTCCGGGAAATCCTCCAAATCCAGTTAAGCGATAATGTCAAAGCAAGAATTTTGGATGGTTTGCTGGAAAACAAGTATATTCATAGGGGCAATAAAGAAAAGGAGATAAGGTCTCAAACAAAGATCTATACATACTTGCAGGATACATTGCCACCGGAATCCAAACAGCTCTCAAAGGCGTCTCGTTCTAAGCCGGCAATAAAATCTGTGGCAAAAGTGAAGCCCATACCAAAAACAGGCACGAAAATAGCGTCATTAAAATTAGTAAACGGAACAAATAAATAGTATTACAAAAAATAGCGTATGGTTCTAGCCGCGATTGATATAGGAAGTAACGCCTCACGTCTGCTGATCGCCGATGTCAAAGGCAAAGGAAAACATTTGGAATTTAATAAAATGAACCTTGTCCGCGTCCCCTTACGATTGGGTTTGGACGTCTTCAAACTATCAAAAATCGGCCCTAAAAGGGAAGCAATGCTCATCAATACCATGCAGGCATACCGACATCTGATGGATGCCTATGGTGTGGAGCAGTTCAGAGCCTGTGCGACCAGCGCCATGAGAGACGCTAAAAACAGCCGGGATATTATTGAAGACGTGCATCAGCGATCCGGAATTTCTATAGAAATCATCTCGGGTGAAGAAGAAGCTTCGCTGGTTTTTAAAAACCATATTGCGGAATCGCTAAGCAATCAACATGCCTACCTATACATTGACGTGGGTGGAGGCAGTACCGAACTCAATTTCTATGTAAAAGGCAGACAAGTTTTTAAAAAATCTGTCAATTTGGGTACGATACGCCTCCTGGAAGGCCAGTGGGGAGATAAAGACTGGGCTGAACTCAAAACATTGATTCAGGAGAAAACCCAATGCGATTTGCCAATCACCGCTATTGGTTCCGGTGGTAATATTAATAAAGTGTTTTCATTGAGTAAAACAAAGGAGGGAAGGCCCCTGTCTATACGTACCCTTAAAAACTATTATAAACACTTTGAAACGTTGAGCATCGCTGAACGAATGCGACAATACAAAATAAGAGAAGATCGTGCGGATGTAATTGTACCCGCCCTTCAGATCTATATTCAAATCATGCGCTGGACTGGCGCTCAAGAGATCTATGTACCCAAAATCGGCGTCGCAGATGGTCTGATCCGTGAGCTGTATTCTAAAATCAGCAAATAATAATACGACAGATCTGCGGCCGATAACCGATGGTATTAAAGACAGATATAGATATAGTCATACCTATACATATATAAACAGGGGCGCTGTTTACCGATTGTTGTCAAGGATGACTTCAGCATCAAAAGGCCTGCCCCTCAACAAATGATCCTTCCAGGCCATTGCCAGATATGGGGCCAGTGAGCACCCTTTGGCCCCCAGTCCATTGAGAATACCTAGTCGGGAATATATACTGTGAAAACCGGCAAACGGCCTTCTGTTCACACTGGCCGGCCTAATAGAAGCCATGTGATCCAACACCTTATAAGGTACTAAAAGTTCTTTATCTAAAAAACTGATCACCGATTCTTTAAAGGAAGCTGAGGGCGATGCATTATCAAAGGTCCACTGATACGTCGAACCCACCCAAAAAAGGTCCTTCTCTCCCCAGGGCACTATACTATATCGCAATTTATAAATATGTGACCTTGGCAGTTGTGGCGCTGAAATAATCAGAGCTTCACCTTTATTATACCTAAAAGCCAGCTCCTTAAAATATGGATTATGCACCACTCCGGTTCCTTCAGCGGCAATCAGCCATTTTGCTTTTAGTTGTATGCCATCGTCACTGTTATAAAAAATCGGCTCGTCTTCTTTTTTTGACAATTGCAACCGACTCCAATCAAAGGGGATGTTCAATAAAAGATCCTGTTCAATAAGATAGTCCCTATAAGCAGACAACAATGTTTGCAGGTCAACTAATAAAACAGGATGAATCGCATGCAAACCATATGGTAGCTTAAAAAATAACTCATACTGTCCGGTACCTTCCACTTCAAGGATATAATTACTTTCTTCCTTAATGCGTTTCTCATACGCCTGCCGCATCTGCTCACTATTATGAACCGAAAGGACATCTATCATTCTTGTGATAGAAGGTAAGCCGAGGAACTTACTGATCCGGTCATAAGTATCAGCGGCCAAGGGCAAAAGATGGTCTATTTTCCATGTTTCCACAACCCTTCGCCCTGTCACCGGATTGATAACTCCACTGGCCACGCGGCTGGCCCCATAAGGCTTGTCTGAATCTACGACCAGTACAGAAAAGCCTGCCTGCATCAATTCAAAACTCAATAGAGTTCCTGCGATTCCCTGCCCCACTATAATACAATCCATGTCTTTCATAGAGACAAAATTAGATATAAGTACTGACAAGCGAACAAATCAATAAAGCCTGCACTTCACCCAAAGGGGGAAGCGCAGGCTTCTCTAGTTTGGCCTTTTTCTAGATAAGGCAAAAAAAAATAGCAATTTAGTTGGTTATATTGCTATTTTTTGTGATCTTTATATCTAGTTAAACGACTAGATATGGGATATCCAACTAAAATTCAGATAATAAAAAGAGCAAAGAGTGAGCAATGGTATGTAAATTTTCCAGCTGCCGTGGCTCAGGCAATAGAATTTAAGCAAGGAGAGATTGTTGAGTGGGTGATAGATGATCACCAGCGCCTAGTACTTCAGCGTAGTGATGAATCCGTAAAAGATCTTAAAAAAAAACTCCCCAAAAAGAAGGAGTAGTTGCTTGCTTTAATGAATTATTCGATAGATGTATAACAGCTTTCAAGCAATCCAGAACTTTTCAGAGAGCTCGCGATTTGTCTCACGGAGTTATTTCATGTATTGGACGTTGTACGATAACAGGGATGTTAACAGCAAGTGGGAATCAGTTTAAGGACTGGAGTGCGGCCTATCGAATATTTAAGGGTGAAAGAATGGATATGAATGCAATTTTTTCTGAAGTTAGAAAGGAGGTCGTGTATCAAAATAGAAAGAAAGGCGATTTTATTTATGCACACATGGACGATACCCTGTTAAGGAAGAGAGGGAAGAAAATATCAGGGACCGGATGGCTAAGGGATCCACTTGGCCCCCCGTTTTGTAATAATTTCATTTGGGGCCAACGATTTGTTCAACTCTCTTTATCGCTCATTGAAAAAGACCTCTGCGGTCCATCAAGGGCCATCCCGGTAGACTTCAAACATTGTCCTCCCACCAAGAAGCCGTCAAAAAATGCGACCGACCAGGAAGTAGCACTATACCGGGAAAGACAGAAGAAAGAAAAAATGAGCGAAGTAGGCGTCCAGCGTGTCATAGCCTTGAGAAAGTGCTTAGATGACGATGGCTATAAAAATAAAAAACTTATCCTGAGCGTGGACGGCAGTTACACGAATGGAACTGTTTTAAGGCAACTTCCAGAAAATGTAGAACTCATTGGCCGCATAAGGAAGGATTCAAAAATTTATGCTCTACCAGAAGAGCAACAATCAGGAAAGGGACGTAAACGATATTATGGAGAAGAGCTCCCCACACCAGAACAAATCCGACAAAGCGATGACTATCCTTATCAGCAGGTTGAAGCATGGGCTGCAGGAAAGATGCGTACATTCAATGTGAAAGTTGTAAAAGATATACGCTGGCGAAAATCAGGTAAGAGAGACTTAATGCTGATCATTATCAGGCCAGTTTCCTATAGGCTCACCAAAAAATCAAAATTACTGTATCGTGCTCCCGCCTATTTAATATCAACCAATCAAGAGATAGATATTTTCCTGCAGGTCCAGGCTTATATTAGAAGATGGGAGATAGAAGTCGGCTTTAGAGATCAGAAAACATTAATGGGATGTGGTCAGGCACAAATCCGGGAAAAAACTGCGGTAGCAAAAGTTCCGGCATTTGTATCCGCATGTTATGCTATGATGATACTGGCATCGCACAAACAGCAGCAGTCCAAATCAAAAAAACAACTCCCTGGGCCTAAATGGTACGTAAATATTAAAAAGCAAAGGGTTACTACTGGTGATATTATAAATAGATGTAGAGTTGAAAATTGGGCGCAAAGTGTAAATATTAATTTTTCCGACTTCGTGAACATTGAAAAAAAATTATCGAAGTGCGAAAAAATGGCAAATCCCTCATTTTCCTCCTTCTTTTATGCCAGAAATTAGCCAAACTAAAGAAGCCTGCACTTCACCCAAAGGGGGAAGCGCAGGCTTTATAATTGATGGGTAAGCTATTCGAACTACCACTTATTAATAAACGGTACGTACCTTAATCGTTCCTTTTACTTCTTTAAGTAATTCAACCGCTTTTGCGGAAAGCTTTTTATCCAGATCCAGGACTACATAACCAATGGTATCATTGGTATTCAGATATTGTCCCAGGATATTGATCTTATTTTTGGACAGCTGCGTATTGATTGCGCTTAACACACCTGGTTTATTGCTGTGAATATGCAAAATGCGATGGGCATTGGGGTGTGCCTGTAACGCGATTGACGGCACCGTAATACATTGGTTGGTCACTCCGTTTTCCAGATAATCAAAAAGCTTTTTGCTCACATCTTCTCCGATATTAGCCTGCGCCTCTTCTGTTGACCCCCCAATATGTGGCGTTAGCAGCACATTGCTTAGTCCTTTTAACGGACTTTCAAATGCATCCCCTATTTTTTTGGGTTCTACTGGAAATACATCGATTGCTGCTCCGGAAAGATGACCGCTTTTCAGATGTTTAACCAATGCATCTATCTCAACACAATGACCTCTCGCATAGTTAATCAGAATAGAACCGTCTTTGAAAGATTTAAGTAGTTTTTCATTGACGATTTCCTTAGTTTCCGGTGTTTCGGGAACATGCAAGGAAACAATATCAGCTTTACTCACCAGTTCTTTCATGGATTTGGTAGATGCCGCATTTCCCAGAGGAAGTTTGGTTTGCACGTCATAAAACAACACCTTCATGCCCAGCGCTTCAGCCAAAATACTGAGCTGGGTGCCGATGCTACCGTATCCGATAATACCCATTGTCTTGCCCCTTAGTTCATAGCTATCCTTAGAATCTTTCAACCAAATACCTTCATGGGCAGCTTTGTTCTTATCCAGAATTTTACGAATCAGCAAAATGGATGTAGCAATCACCAGTTCTGCTACACTTCTCGTATTGCTATATGGAGCGTTAAAAACTGCAATGCCGGCTTTTTTAGCAGACTCCAGGTCTACCTGATTAGTACCGATACAAAAGCAGCCAATCGCCTGTAATTTGGTGGCAGCCTTTAAAACCTTAGCCGTGATTTTTGTCTTCGAGCGAATACCAATTAAATGAACATCTTTAATGGCCTTGATAAGCTCTTCTTCATTCATGGCCCCTGTCAATTTTGTTACATTAGCATACCCTGCGGACTTGAATCGTTCAACGGCCTTGTCACTGATATTCTCTAAAAAGAGAATATTAATCTTTTCTTTAGGATAACTGGTTTGCTCTTTCATGCAATTTTCATTTGTTTAATGAGTATTTGAAAATAGTGCAAATTTTACATAACCGCATTGATTTTTTTGCATAAAATCTAACTAACCTGCATAAAAAATACAGCCTGTAATATTTAACAATTGCGAATGTAATCGAATCTAAACTAATGCGTGTTATTGGTATAAGGAAGAAAATATAGGTTACCAAAAAGTAAGCTGAACCAGGCATTTCATTTTTTTCAGTGACAAATAATAAACATAACATACTGATTAAGTAGCAATTATACCCATATAAATTGGCGAAAATACTCTATTGAATAGATAGAGTTCTAAAAATAAAATGTCTTACAAAAAACATAAAAAAATTTAGAAAGATCTATAACCTCCCGAAGCCGCCATTCTCCAACCCTGTTAAAAATTATAGCAGAATTACTTTGTTCTCAAGAATTTATTCCTACCTTGCATATACTAACAAATGTACGTTCATTTTAAAAGTTTTTAAACGCGTTATGCAACCTATATCCGACCGTCCTGCGGCTACCCCCTTAAAACAGCCTCAACCCTTCAATGCAAAAAAAATCTATTACAACCTTGCTCCAGAACAACTTGAACAGCAGACACTGCAATTAGGACAGGGTAAATTAAGTCAGGAAGGCGCACTTTGTGTTCAGACGGGAAAGTTTACCGGCAGGTCTCCCAAAGATAAATTTATTGTAAAAGATGCTATTACAACCGATTCAGTGGATTGGGGAACGGTAAATATTCCCATCGGTACCGACATATTTAACTCCTTGTATAACAAGGTCATTGATTACCTTTCTGATAAGGAAATCTGGATCAGAGATGTCAGTGCATGCGCCTATCCTGAATATAACCTGAAAATACAGGTCATTAATGAAACGCCCTGGGCTAACCTTTTCTGTCATAATCTCTTTATTGACCAGACAAATGCAGCCGACGATGTACAAGAAGCACAACCCAGGTGGCAAATTATTCAGGCGCCCGGCTTTATGGCTAATCCATCGGTCGACGGAACCCGTCAAAGTAACTTTACGATTGTCAATTTCACCAAAAGAATCGTCCTGATTGGCGGAAGTGCCTATACAGGAGAGATCAAAAAAGGTATTTTTAGTGTCCTTAACTTTCTGTTACCCCATGATAATAAAGTATTATCTATGCACTGCTCAGCCAATGAAGGCAAACACGGCGATGTCGCTTTATTTTTTGGTCTCAGCGGTACCGGCAAAACAACGTTGAGTGCCAGTCCGGACAGAGCTTTAATCGGCGATGATGAGCATGGCTGGGCAGAGCATGCTATTTTTAATTTTGAAGGCGGCTGTTATGCTAAATGCATCAATCTTAGCCCTGAAAAGGAGCCTGAAATCGCAGCTGCCATACGTAAAGGCACCTTACTTGAAAACGTGAGTTTTTATCCCGGAGAAAATAGGGTCAATTATAGTGATGCTTCCATCACTGAAAATACCCGTGCCGCCTATCCAATCAGTTATATCAGAAATGCCAAACAGCCTTCGTTTGGGAATCTCCCAAAAAACATATTTTTTCTGACCTGTGACGCATTCGGCGTTTTACCCCCGATTGCTAAACTATCCAGAGGGCAAGCTATGTACCACTTTGTTAGCGGATACACTGCTAAAGTAGCCGGAACAGAGGTGGGTATCAAAGAGCCGCAATCAGCCTTCTCTGCCTGTTTTGGCCATGTATTTCTACCATTACATCCGACTGAATACGCAGAGCTCCTGGGCCGCAACCTGCAAAAACACCCCGAGATTAATGTGTGGCTGATCAATACCGGCTGGAGTGGCGGAGCTTATGGTACGGGCAAACGAATCGATCTAAAATATACCAGGGCCATGGTAGTGGCAGCCCTCAATGATGAACTCCGTGACGTGCATTATATAAAACATGATGTTTTTGGCGTCATGAAACCACAGCATTGCCCTGGTGTACCGGATGACATCCTTAACCCCAGAGAAGCCTGGCAAGATAAGGAGGCCTATGACGCCGAGGCCAATAAACTGGCGCGTTTATTTATTGAGAATTTCAAAAAATATTCTCAGAAAGCAAGCGCATCTACCCGTGCAGGCGGACCTCAAATATTATAAAGAAATCCGCATCCACTACCGGGGGTACTGAATGCGGATTTCTTTATAATATTTAGTTACAGTGGGTACCAACTTGATGATTACAAGTATAATTTTCAACAGCTGTATCCCGAGGAGGGCACTATTAGTTGTACTGATCTAATACTTGTCCTCCTTTTTGAAATCGGTATACGATCTACCTTACCCTTCTTTTTGTTCCCTGCGTGGCGGCATATCAGGGCGGCCTTCTTTACCATTCGGGCCTTTATGATCCGGCCCCATCATCTTACGAAAATGATTTGGCTGGACATCCTCCATGCTTTTGGCCGGATGTTCATTTCCTCTGTGGCAGGTAACACAGGTAATGACCTGAATCGTATCCGGGCGTGTAGAGCCACGGAAATTAAAATATTCTTTGTTGATACCTGCGGTCATTTTCATCATATATCGCGCAATCTCCTTATGATGCAGTTCATCACTCGCAAAATTTAATTTGGTAGAGTCCGTTTCGCTTTTTGCGTGACAAAATCCACACTTGACGCCCAACGCCTTATTGAATCCTTTCATGATACCCATTAGGCTGTCATGACTTATATCCTGGGGTAAGACTTTAAAATTATGTTTAGGTTGTGTAAATGAAAAAGACATCAGTACACCCACGAACAGTGCTCCCAAAACAATAAGGACGCTGCCTTTGTTTTTATTGGCTTTAATTTTAAACATATCAATTTCGAATTTGAATAGGGAATACAGGAAGTCAGGCTTTGGATTACAACACCCGAACCACTGCCTTACTGTACCGTAAATATAAATAACTCATCTCTACTATCAAAAAAAAATTACTGGGAGTCGTTTTTTTGACCAATAAGCCATATTCTGAAAATTATAAAGGTAGCAGGGGAAGCACAATAAAAGAGCATCCCCATAATTAACGATATAATAAAGTTAATCAGGAAATGCTCATTTGTATGTTGGTGTTCGTGAAGCGTAGGGTTATAATTCCTGTAATATACCTCTTTATGTTACCGGATAATGATAAATGCGGTTTTAAAAGAGGTTGATCATTTATCTTTAAAAACTATCGATATTAAATCAATATATTTTGTCTGTGGTTTTGCTTCATCCAGATGTCATACCTACATCTGCAATTAGTATTTTAATCCGGATCTGGATGTCATGCTTCAGCAACTTCTTCTGAAACGCTATCAGTAGAATGCTTTACTTTTTTAATCAGTTTCAGCACCCTTTCACGAATATCATCACTAACACCAGCGACCTCAGATTTAAAGACCTCTTGGAGGTCATCGAGTTCTTCCATGGATTTGGCTGTCCACTTGTTCCATTTATTTTTCAGATCCCTTGTCGAATCTGCGAGTTGCTTGCGGGTCTCTTCACCGGACTGGGGAGCTAGCATCAGTCCTACAACGGCACCTGCAACAATACCGGAAATCGTTCCAACCAAAATATGTTTCGCACTCATAACGAATAGTTTTAAATGTTATTAATAAGGATTAATCTGTAAAGTTCAACAACCTTGCCAAGATCGCCAAATATAACGTTAATGTAAGATAATCAGAGAACTATACCAAATATTTCCCTGATTATATTTTAAACCGCTAAAGAAGGCACCTTTTTGCATACGAGAAATTCCCCATCTTTATATAATAGAGCGGGGATGTGGTTTAGGCAAAAAAAACTATATTCGCAGGTAATTATTACCCAAAAAACAAGCCCTTTAAAATATGGCGAAAATATTAGTTATTGACGATGAGAAGGCAATACGCAAGACCCTTCATGAAATTTTGACGTTTGAAGGCTATAAGGTAGATGAAGCAACCGACGGTGAGGACGGCTGGAAACATTTCTCTGAAAATAATTACGATGTAGTACTCTGTGATATTAAGATGCCCAAGCTGGATGGCATGGAATTTTTAACCAAGGCGATGGAACTGAATTCAGATATCCCTATTATTATGATCAGTGGGCACGGCAATATAGAATCGGCGGTTGAAGCCGTAAAAAAAGGTGCCTTTGACTTTATATCCAAACCCCCTGATCTGAACCGCCTGTTGATCACCATCCGCAACGCGACGGACAAAAATGTCCTTAGCAAAGAGACGAAGACCTTAAAGAAAAAGGTTGCCAAAGTTCAGGAAATGATCGGCCAGTCAGAAGAAATGAATAAGATCAAGACCACAATCGATAAAGTAGCAGAAACGGATGCCCGTGTACTGATTACCGGCGAAAACGGAGTCGGTAAAGAATTAGTAGCCAGATGGATTCATGCTAAAAGTAACCGGGCAGGAAAACCCCTGGTTGAGGTCAACTGTGCCGCCATTCCCCAGGAGCTTATTGAAAGCGAGCTTTTTGGGCACGAAAAAGGCTCATTTACCTCTGCAGTCAAACAGCATATAGGTAAATTTGAACAGGCGAATGGTGGAACACTGTTTCTGGATGAAGTCGGCGACATGAGTCTCAGTTCCCAGGCCAAAGTACTTAGGGCGCTCCAGGAAGGCAAGATCCAGCGTGTCGGAGGCGAAAAAGAGATTAACGTAGACGTCCGCGTCATTGCGGCCACAAACAAGGACCTGCTCAGGGAAGTCGAGGAAAAGAATTTCAGGCTGGACCTGTATCACCGTCTGGGTGTCATCCTGATCCACACACCGTCTCTTAACAATCGCAGAGAAGATATTCCGTTGCTGGTGGAAAAATTTCTCGAAGATATCGCCCAGGACTACGGGCAGCCGGTCAAAAATATTGATAAGGACGCCCTCAAGGCGCTGCAGGAACATAATTGGCGTGGTAATATTCGGGAGCTCAGAAATGTGGTCGAAAGGCTGATCATTCTGGCGGGCGACAAAATCAAGCTGGAAGACATCCATAATTACGTCATCTCCAAATAGGCAGCAGGATCGGATATCTTTGGAAAGCAAAGTCTGCTTCATTAAACTCGACGGATCTTATGCAACTACCTCATCCACGGACCCTGGTTGTCCTTGCCGGACCAACGGCCTCAGGCAAAACTGCCCTGGGCATATGGCTGGCAAAGGCATTTGGCACAGAGATTCTCTCCGCTGACTCCAGGCAATGCTACAGAGAACTTGAGATCGGGGTCGCCAGACCTTCCCCGGAAGAACTTCACCTGGTTCCTCATCATTTTATTGCGACGCATAGCATTCAGGAAATAGTCAATGCCGGGACCTTCGCTGCGTATGGTTTAAAAACCTTGAATCAGCTTTTTAAGGAGCATTCAGTCGTACTGGCTGTTGGCGGTACAGGCTTGTATATTAAAGCACTCACAGAGGGAATCGATGCCATGCCGTCTATACCTGCCTCCATCCGTGAAACAGTCATTCAGCAATATCAGCAAAATGGGCTGGAATGGTTACAATCCAGGATTGCTTTGGAGGATCCCTTATTTTGGGAACAGGCGGAAAAGATGAATCCGCAACGATTAATGCGGGCGCTCGAGTTTATCCGTACCACAGGCACTTCTATCGTTGCCTACCGCAAGAATAAAAAACAGGACCGGGGATTTCAGGTGATTAATATAGGGCTTGCCACACCCAGAGACGTGCTATATCAACGAATCAATACCCGTGTAGATATTATGATGGCTCAGGGCCTGGAAAAGGAGGTCCGCACCCTTTATCCTTTTCGGCATCTGAATGCGCTACAGACTGTGGGATATAGAGAATGGTATCCGTATTTTGAGGGAAAGACGGATTTGTTAAGTGTAAAAGAAACAATTCAACGCAATACACGTCACTATGCCAAAAGGCAAATTACCTGGTTTAAAAAGCAGGAAGATTTTAAATGGTTTTCCCCAACAGATAAGGAAAATATACTATCTTGTATTAAATCTCAATTGAATGGGCCTGATTCTGTATAGAATATTTTTGTTTTTATATGCTTGTGGTGTGGAAATCGCCTCGGTTTTCAATCACAAAGCCCGGCTCTGGTATCAAGGCCGAAAAAAAATTTTTAAAAAGCTGAATAAGGCATTTAAAGGCAACGAGGCCCCTGTTATTTGGTTTCATTGTGCCTCGCTGGGAGAATTTGAACAGGGACGGCCGCTTTTGGAAGCCTTAAAAGAACATCATCCAGATCATAAGATCTTACTGAGTTTCTTCTCTCCTTCTGGCTATGAAATTCATAAAAATTATGCCGGTGCAGACTGGGTCTTTTATTTGCCGCTGGACAGTCATTATCACGCCAGGCGCTGGCTAAGTATCACCAAACCCAAACTGGTGATCTTCGTCAAATATGAATTTTGGTATTTCTACCTCAAGGCCATCCATGACCGCAAGATCCCGTTAATCCTGATATCCGCGTTATTTAGAAAGGATCAGCCTTTTTTCAAATGGTATGGCAGCCTGCTCCATAGAAAGATGCTCTTTTTTTATAGGCATCTTTTTGTTCAGGATGAAAATTCTGTACATCTATTAAAAAGTATACAAATTCAAAATGTCACCCGTACGGGAGACACCCGGGTGGACCGCGTTCTTTCCGTACGGGACCGCTGGGTTCCTATAGACGGTGTTGACGAGTTCTGCGCAACATTTCCGGTTATTGTCGCAGGCAGCACCTGGCCGGAAGACGACAATGAACTCCGTCATTATGCCAACAGTCATCCAGAGATCCGTTTTATTATTGCCCCGCATGAGATCGATCAGGCTCGTCTGGATGACTGCTTGGAGCTCTACCCCGGCAGTATCTTGTACAGTACCTATATACAGGCCCCCGGGTCAGATGCCCATATCCTGATCATCGATAATATCGGCAAGCTGAAAAGGCTATATCATTATGCCACTATATGTTTTGTGGGTGGAGGTTTCGGTAAAAGCGGTATCCATAATACGCTGGAAGCCGCCGTTTATGGCAAGCCCGTTGTTTTCGGGCCGATATATGAACATTTCAAAGAAACCGTAGAAATGGAACAAGCGGGTGCAGCTTTTCCAGTCGATAATGTTCTTGAACTGGAAGCCACTTTTAATGAACTTCTGGAAGATCATCAACAATACCAAAAGGCTTGTCAGGCCGCTTCCGACTTTATGGAACAAAGCGCCGGAGCAACAGCTAAAATACTTTCGTATATCGATAAAAACCTTATTTCGCAAATATTATGAGTAATCAGAAACCCGCATTTAAATCTTCATTGAACCTGATGGACGCAACAATGATTGTTGCCGGCTCTATGATCGGTTCGGGTATTTTTATTGTATCGTCAGACATCACGCGACATGTAGGAAGTGCCGGTTGGATGATCCTGGTATGGGTCATCACCGGAGTGATGACCATTCTTGCTGCTGTCAGCTATGGCGAGCTCAGTGCAATGTTTCCAAAAGCAGGTGGCCAGTACGTTTATCTGAAAGAGGCTTATAACCCCCTTGTGGGCTTTTTATACGGATGGAGCTTTTTCTCCGTAATCCAGACAGGAACGATTGCAGCGGTGGGCGTTGCCTTCAGTAAGTTTACGGCCTACCTGTTTCCTGAGGTGGGAGAAAACGTCATATTGCTAGATCTTGGCTCCATTCAGATCAGTGCGGCACAGATCCTATCTATTGCCATCATT
Organism: Arachidicoccus terrestris; assembly: GCF_020042345.1. Lineage (NCBI taxonomy): Bacteria > Pseudomonadati > Bacteroidota > Chitinophagia > Chitinophagales > Chitinophagaceae > Arachidicoccus > Arachidicoccus terrestris. The sequence goes on along the minus strand of NZ_CP083387.1, from coordinate 3,444,180 downwards.
ATCCTTCTTACGGTTGTGAACTCCAAAGGCATCCGCAATGGTAAAATCATTCAAACCTTTTTTACAATTATTAAAATTCTATCTCTGGCCGGTCTGATCCTCTTTGGATTCATGGCCTTTAAGGCAGATGTGTGGACAGCCAACTGGCAAAATGCCCTGGATCTCCATATGCTAAACGCCGACGGAAGTTTTAGTGATTATACAATTATGGCAGCTTTCGGCGCCGTTGCCGCAGCAATGGTGGGCTCCGTATTTAGCAGCGTAGCCTGGGAAAATGTCACGTTTATTGCCGGAGAGATCAAAAACCCAAAAAAGAATGTCGGCATGAGCCTTTTTTTGGGCACCTTATTGGTCACACTTCTTTATCTGGCCATCAATCTGGTTTACCTTGCTGTATTGCCCTTACATGATATTGCCTACGCGCAAAATGACAGAGTAGCCGTAGCTGCATCACTGCAAGCCTTTGGCCCGGCCGGCACACTCATCATCGCGATCATGATAATGATCTCCACTTTTGGCTGCAATAACGGACTGATCCTGGCCGGGGCAAGGGTGTACTATACTATGGCCAAGGATGGATTGTTCTTTCAGAAGGCAGGTCGTCTGAATAAAAATGAAGTCCCTGAATTTGGTTTATGGATCCAATGCATAGTTGCCAGCCTGTTATGTCTGAGTGGCAAATATGGGGATCTGCTCAACATGGTCTCCTTTGTAGTCGTACTTTTTTACATGCTGACTATTATTGGCATCTTTCGGCTACGCAAAAAGATGCCAGATGCCGATCGACCTTACAAAGCCCCTTTATATCCAGTACTTCCCGCACTTTATGTACTTATTAGTGCTGCTTTTTGTATTCTATTGGTATTCTATACCAGAGATTATGTGATTGGTGGGCTAATTATTGTGGCTATCGGGTTCCCATTATATTATATGGCCAAAAAGAACAACGCGATCAAAGGGGTAGACAATGGCCGGCATGGAGTAGAAAAGCCGGATTAGGGAAACTGCTGCTCCAGCGCCTGAACCGCGTTTTCTATTCTTGAGCTATCCGCTCCATGAATTACTGAAAAGGGCGTATTTTGGTGATGAAGCAGATCCTGATAATGCTTAAAAAGATGCTGGCGCATCGCCGGATCAGGATACTCCCTTAATGGATCTTCTGTCCATGGAAGATCTATGTCACACAACAAGTAATAGTCATATTGTCGCCTGGCAATTTGTTCCAGTATCCAGTGATCACATTTTTGGAAAGCGACCTCACTCCAGACCTTTATGACATACATATCGGTATCAATGAATAAAAACCGGTCATTCCTTTCCCTGGCCTTCAGCATATATAACTTTTCCTGTTGCAATTGCTCTTTGGCAATCACCAGCAGATCTTCTCTTGTATAATGAAATTCAGACGGTTTTTCTTCCAGATACTGCCGGGCATATTCCGGGCACCAGAGGTTATCATAGTATACCGCCAATGCCTGGCAAAGGCTGGATTTGCCGGTACTTTCCGGCCCGATCACCACAATATTAAGGGGATGTTGACAGCTCATTATGGGTTATTGTAATCAGGGATGTATAGTGAGCTTACCCAGATATCTGAGTCCATATAAAATCGTAGAAATATGCATTGCCTGAGCAATCCGTTTCTCTTCAATCAAGGTATTTAGCTCTTCAAACGACAAGGTGAGGACATCTATCTGTTCATTATCATCCAAATCCTGGTCCTTGATTTTTTGCCCGCCGGTGGCTACAAACATATGCATCAGGTTGCTGTTGGTAGAGGGATTGGCTGAGATCTTTCCTAAATAATGTGCAGATTCGAATGCATAGCCGGTTTCTTCCAGCAGTTCTCTGCGGATTGCGTCTTCATAATTTTCATCAGTATCATCTACACATCCACCTGGCAGTTCCAATCCTACTTCTCCAAGCGCATGGCGATATTGCCTGACCATCAAAACCTTATTATCAGCTGTTACAGCGAGAGCTGTAACCCATTCAGGAAATTCAAATACGTAATAAGGATCAATGATCTTGCCATCTGCCCGTTGACATTTATCTTTTCGAACAGTAAACCAGTTTTCTTTAAACAGATATGTTGAATCCAGGGTCTTCCATTTCAATCTATCAATATTCTCATGATCTTGCATGCTGCATCTCTTTTTTGTTTTTAAGGATAATCATCTTGCCTACCAGCCCATTCGTTCTTTTAAACCCATTACATGGGCCAGATGATGTCTGCCATGCCAGCTATATAGGCCGAGTTGCTCCCATAAAGTAATCTCTTTTTGTGTTGCCGGATGAATCATGGACCGCTTCCAATGCTCCTCTTTTAAAGACTCATAGATCTTTACCCACCGTAGGTGCAGACTATGTAATAAAGTCAGGGATATATTAATCGGGAGTCCTTTTGTGTCTTCCAATTCTGCCCATAGCCCTTCTTCATAAGGCTTAATAATCGGCTTGTCTTCTGTCAATGTCATTTTTAGCCGTATATAAGCATTGATGTGGCTGTCGGCTACATGATGCACTACCTGCTGAATTGTCCATCCCCCTTCTCTATAAGGCGTATGCAGCGCGGGAGCATCCAGATTCTGGACAGCAATCTCCAATAGGGCTGGCAGGGACTGCACATCAGAAACCCATTTGGCTTTCTGTGCATCACTATAGGGTTGCGGTTCAAATTGCCCGATAGGGTACCGCAGGTGTTGCAATTGATCTAGGTTTTCGGTTTGCATTGCTGACATCAGATAAAATCTTTAAGATGGGTATTTAATATATAAATTAATTGAAATATAATATATCTACTGAAAAAAAGCTATATATCCCGCAAGGATTTACCCGTCAGATGAAGGAATACATCTTCCAGATTAGCCATTTTGACCTGCTTCGGTCTTTCAAATCCTGTGGCCACCAGATCATCGATCATTTGATCGGGCGTAGCGAGCGAAATAATACTACCTGCATCCACGATGGCAACCCTGTCGCACAGAAACTCGGCTTCATCCATATAATGTGTCGTAAGTATTACAGTCGTACCTCGCCCCTTAATATCCCGGATCAACTCCCATAAGTTACGTCTGGCCTGTGGGTCCAGTCCGGTAGTGGGTTCATCCAGGAAAATAATTTTCGGTTTATTGATGAGGGTCGTGGCTATGGAAAAACGTTGTTTCTGTCCGCCGCTCAGCTGTTTGAATTTACTTTTGGCCTTATCTCTTAACTGGACCGTATCCAGTAGCTCCAGAGAGTCTACCTGCTGATTATACAGACCGGCAAACATCTGAACCAGTTCCTGTAAGTTCAGCCCGGGGTAATAACCGGCAGCCTGCAACTGTACGCCGATAATCTTTTTGATAGCGCCGGGCCGGCTGTCCAGATCAATTCCATCTACCATAACCTTGCCGCTGGTCTTAGGCCTGAGCGTCTCAATGATTTCCAGTGTAGTCGACTTTCCGGCCCCGTTAGGCCCCAAAAGCCCGAAGATCTCGCCTTGCATAACATCAAAAGAAATCCCCTTAACAGCTTTAAAATCACCATAGTTCTTAACAAGATCCCGTACGGAAATAATCGGTTGTGCCATGGCCGCAAATTAATCGATAATTTTGGTTTAGGGAACAGTTTTCAACAATTTTAATATGTATTTGCCTCCGGATAGAAGCGATATAAGCCGTTTCCTTGTTAGTTTTTCTCCAAGAGTAAAAATCAACTTGTACATTTGCTGCAAACCATTTATCACTATTTATTAATTAGTCATGCGGGTATTTAAATTTGGGGGTGCCAGTGTTCAGGATGTCGATCATGTAAAACATGTGGGCAAAATTTTGGAACAGAATGCCGAAGAGCCGACACTGATCATTATCTCTGCAATGGGAAAAACGACAAATGCGCTGGAAACTGTGGCCACTGCTTTTTTTGATGGCAGGAAAGATGATGCACTCAGGCTTTTCGGTGACATCCGCAAACAACATCTAACGCTGGCAAAGTATCTGTTAGTACTGGAATTTAACCCCTGTATAGCCCAACTGGCTGATTTTTTTACAGAAGTTGAATGGTTGCTTCATGATAAACCTGTTAGAGAATACAGCTATTATTATGATCAGATTGTCAGTGTAGGTGAATTGATGAGCACCTGTATTATCAGCTATTACCTTAAAGAGATCCGGCTAAATACTGTCTGGCTCGATGTGAGAGATATACTGCGTACGGACAATCATTTTCAGGAAGGCATTGTCGACTGGGAATTTACAGAAAATGCTACTAAAACCCAGCTATTACCACTGTTCAATAAGGCGAATTTTGTCGTTACACAAGGGTTCATCGGTTCTACAGACCAGTGTGAGAACACAACACTGGGCAGAGAAGGTAGCGATTTCAGCGCCGCTATATTTGCCAATATACTGAACACAAACGGCCTGACCATCTGGAAAGACGTGGAAGGTATCATGAACGCCGATCCAAGGCTATTTCCGGAAGCAACATACATTCCGCAACTGAGTTATAAAGAAGTTATTGAAATGGCCTATTACGGCGCTCAGGTCATACATCCAAAAACCATCAAGCCATTGCAGAATAAAAACATTCCCCTGCATGTCAAGTGTTTTCTGGATACGGGATTGCCAGGGACACTGATCGACCAGCATCCTACAAAAGATCTGCCACCGATCCTGATTAATAAACACCAGCAGGTGTTAATTCATTTACGGACACTGGACTTTTCATTTATTGAGGAAAAGCCTATGAGCCGGTTATATAAGATATTCAGGGAACTTAAAATAAAGCCTAATCTGATTCAAACCGGAGCCATCAGTCTGGAAGTCGCTGTAGACGACCATGCGGAAAAAATTGAACAATTTGCTCAAAGTGCCAGCGAATGGTTTGATGTTCAGGTTCAAAGGGGACTGAGCTTATTTACCATCCGCCATCATAACGATGTTGCGAAAAGCCGGTATCTCAGCAACAAAAGGCAGGTGCTCTACCAAGAAAATGAGTTGCATTTGCAGGTATTATACGAAGCACAATAGTACGCGGGCCTGCTGTTATTTATAAGAGATCAATTGAGCCCCTCTGGAGGAGAAAAGACCTCATTATTATTTGCTTTAGATGATTCTTCTTTCAAAATCAACAACTAATCGTAAATAGCCATAACTTTAACCTCACTAAAATCCATTTTATGGCAAATACATCAATTTTGGGCCAGGAATCAGAACCATTGACGCCTCCCACACAGGATGAAAAAACACTGGGGTTACTGGCACATCTCATTACTTTCGTCAGCACATTCCTAGGGCCGCTTATTATCTATCTGCTTAAAAAGAATGAATCGGAATTCGTCAGGGAACATGCCAAAGAGTCCCTGAATTTCCAGATCACGGTTGCCTTGGTTTGTCTTATACTTTTTATTTCTATCATCGGTATTCTTCTGCTGTGGGCTGTGGGCATTATCGCTGTAGTCTTAGTGGTTGTAGCCACAATACGTGCATCAGAAGGCAAATTATACCGGTATCCTTTTTCCCTGCGAATTATCTGATTAACGCCTGTGTTTCAAGTAAGTCGGAGGGCCAGAATATGACAAATACCAAGTGCCCGTTACAGAGATTATTTGTAACGGGCACTTGGTATTTATTATTGTAGAAGTACGCTATGCTAATAGATTACCTGCTTCTCCTTACCGGGGAAGAGCTTCTGGAAGGCGCACTGCTTCTGGCTGGTGGAGAGTAGCTCCGCGTTGGCGGTGAATAACTCCGCGTTGGTCTGGAGCTTCTGGAAGGTGTGTAGCTTCTGGAAGGAGACGTGCTTCTGCGAACCGGTGCAGTTCTGCGGATCACATTACTATTTCTGGGTTGGGAATAGTTCCTGTTGGTACCTGAACCATATCTGCTTCTGCTGCTACTGACATCGCGAATGGAGGGCTGATAAGAGCGTACTCCTCTGGTATTGCGGACATTCATGTCTCTCATGTTAGACGAAGCCCAACGGTTGGCAGAAGTTGTCCGTGCAAATGTCTTTCCGTCTCTGGTAACCAGATTAGAATGTCGGGTTGCTCTTCGAACAACATAGGGAGAATATCCCCAGCCGCCGTAATAGCCACCCCAACCATAGTAGGGATATCCCCAGTAGCCACCATAGTATCCCGGCCAGCCAAAGGCACCGCCCCAACCGGTATAGATACTACCCCAGCCATAATAACCGCCCCAGCCGTAACCGATGCCGATTCCCCAACCCCAGGGAGAATAAGCGCCCCAGCCCCAGGGAGAACCCCAGCCCCAGCCGTTATACAGCCCAAGGCCCCAGAAAGGGTTACCAGCATAGAAATTGGCTCCGAAATATGCCGGATTATAGACATATCCATTATCGTAAGCACCGCTGTTAAAGTCTATCTTAGGCTCTTCTCCGGCGGAAGTATCTGCGTCCCAGCTTTCATCATATCCGTCCATATCGTCTCCCTGATAGTAGGGATCACCATATTGATCATTATACTGAGTTGAATTGTTACGCGCATAGCTATCTTCCGGTCTGGCCTGATAGACTACCGTACAACTTCCCATCAGCAGGGACATGATTCCGATGGTTAATAATTTATTTTTCATCCTCGATTATTTTTTTGCATTTAGGTCGCTAATGGTTTACAGCAGCCTGTTTGCTTCCTTCGACTTAATAACGTAAATATCAATCTTTCTGCGACAGTTCTGACCTAAATTTAAGCTATTTTTGTCAAATTTAAAACTTTAAACCATTGGTTGTTAAATTACCTGCGAAGTTAGTACTTTTGCAACCTATTTTATTAGACTTTTTGCTAGGGTTAATAGTTAATTACTAAACTTTAATAAATAGTTAAATAAAATCGTATTGCAAAATCTGCAGTAAAAATATTATTGAATTATTTAATATGAGTAAAGAAATAACATCCCGTAACGAAGACTATTCTCAGTGGTACAACGACCTGGTTATTAAAGGTGAACTGGCCGATTACAGTGCAGTTCGCGGCTGTATGGTCATTAAACCCTATGGATTTGCCTTATGGGAAAATATGAGGGATGTATTGGATCGTATGTTTAAGGAAACGGGCCACGTAAATGCCTATTTTCCGTTATTTGTCCCCAAGAGCCTTTTTGAAGCCGAGGAGAAAAACGCTGAGGGTTTTGCTAAAGAATGTGCGGTGGTTACCCATTATCGTTTAAAGGGTGACCCTGAGCAAAAAGGAAAACTGATCGTTGATCCCGAAGCCCGACTGGAAGAAGAACTGGTGGTTCGTCCTACCTCTGAAGCCATTATCTGGAATACCTATAAAACCTGGATTCAATCCTATAGGGATCTTCCGCTACTCATTAATCAGTGGGCCAACGTTGTGCGTTGGGAAATGCGTACCCGGCTGTTTTTACGTACTGCAGAATTCTTATGGCAAGAAGGGCATACCGCACATGCCACCCAACAAGAAGCAATTGAAGAAGCCGTAAAAATGCTCCATGTTTATGGCGATTTTGTAGAACAATACATGGCTGTGCCAGTCATCAGGGGGATCAAGAGTGAAAGTGAACGATTTGCCGGAGCGGTGGATACCTATTGTATTGAAGCACTTATGCAGGACGGGAAGGCGCTGCAGGCAGGCACTTCACATTTTCTGGGTCAGAACTTTGCGAAGGCTTTTGACGTTAAATTCAGTGACAGGCAAAATAAGCTGGATTATGTATGGGCTACGAGCTGGGGAGTATCCACGCGGCTGATCGGTGGCTTGGTCATGGCCCATAGTGATGATGAAGGATTGATATTACCTCCAAAGATTGCTCCTATTCAGCTTGTTATTGTTCCTATATGCAAAGGTGAAGAACAAAAGGCCCGGATTGACGGAGTCATTTTACCTTTAATGGACAAGTTAAAGCAAAAAGGAGTCCGCGTGAAATATGATGATACTGATAACCAACGGCCGGGGTGGAAATTTGCCGAATATGAGAAAAAAGGCGTTCCGCTGAGAATAGCCATTGGTATGCGAGACCTGGAAAACAACCAAGCCGAGCTTGCTCGTCGTGATACCCGGGAAAAAGCAACCTATTCTTTGGATGGCCTGGATGAACAGATCGTCTCCTTACTGGAGGCAATCCAGACCAGCATTTTTAATAAAGCGAAAGCATTTCAGCAGTCCCGCATCACACCTGTAGACACTTGGGATGAGTTTGTGCGCTTACTGGATGAGCAGCCCGGTTTCCTTGCAGCCCATTGGGATGGCACTGTTGAAACAGAAGACAAAATAAAAGAGCTGACCAAGGCCACTATTCGTTGTATCCCACTCGATAATCCTGAGGAAAATGGCAAATGTATCCTGACAGGCAATCCCAGCAAACAGCGGGTATTATTCGCCCGCGCCTATTAATACTAATAAAAGTAAGGCCGGGGAATTATATATCACAGAAAACAACTATAAAACAGATACGAAGCCGTCCATCAATCATTGGACGGCTTCCCGGCTTATAAAGAAGACTTTAATACTGAATAAAGCAGCACTCTGGTTTCACTCCGGGGGGCGCCAACCGGCAATGAATTCAGGGATTTGTAGAGAAATGAATTAATTTTGCAGTATGAAATATGAAGTTGGAGACGAAATCCTCGTGTTACAGACAAGTGAAGAAGGCCGCGTGCTGGAAATTTTAAATCCAGAGATGGTCATCGTAGAAGTACGTGGTGTCAAGTTCCCTATATATACTGATCAGATCGATTTCCCTTATTTTAAAAGGTTCTCTCAGAAGCCTCTCGTATCGGCACCCAAAAAAGAAAAAGCTTTTATTGATCAGATCCCTATTGAAAAGAAAACGCAAACGAATCATATTAAAGCTGAAAACGGGACCTGGCTGACCTTATTGCCAAAATATTCACTGGATGAATTTGGTGATGACATTGTGGATTATTTTAAAATCTACCTGGTCAACCATACTCAGGATGCCATGCAGTTTTATTACAGGTATGAGAAAAATGGTCAGGTCGATTTTGAATTGAAATCAGAAGTGCTTCCTCATAAAGATGTCTATATTCATGACATGGATTTTTCTGATTTAAATGATTACCCCCATTTTGAAATAGAATTCTCCCTATCCAAAAAAGACGATAAGAGGGCTGATTATTTTGAAACTCAGTTAAAATTAAAACCGAAGCAGGTATTTAATAAAGTAGAGGAGATCAAGGACAAAAACGAACCGACTATCTCCTACCGTTTACTGGACAAATACCCAGTTAGGGAGAAGCAGGTAAAAGAACAAATGGACCTTAGCTCCCTGAGCAAAGTCGGGTACAAGGTTGTTCCTGCAAAAAAGTTCAAAGAAACCCTGCCGCCTGTTCGGAGTGTGGTGGATCTGCATATTGATAAAATCATAGATGATCCCAAAGGTCTCTCCCATTTTGAAATGCTGCAGCTGCAGCTAAGAGAATTCGAAAAATGGTATGATATCGCAGTGATGAACCGCCAGCCTAATTTGATTATTATCCACGGAGTAGGCAAAGGCAAACTAAAAGAAGAGATCCATCAGCTGCTCAAGAGCCGCAGAGAGGTAAAAAGCTTTGTTAACCAGTTTGATCATCGTTTCGGGTTTGGCGCAACAGAGATTTTCTTCCAATATTAATTGATACTGTTGTTAACTTTTGCGGCATTTTGGTGTAAATTGTGTGCCAAAATAACCATATATGGTCTCAAACCGGATTCAAAACAAAAATGTTATTTTACTGGTACTGGTAGCCTCTCTCGGCTATTTTGTTGACATCTACGACCTGTTAATCTTTTCCATTGTCCGGATCCAGAGCCTGAAAGACATCGGTATCCCCGATCGTGAAATGCGCCAGATGGGTGAATACATCCTTAACATGCAAATGGGTGGCCTGCTCATTGGCGGCATTATCTGGGGCGTTATGGGCGACAGATATGGCCGGATCAAAGTGCTGTTCGGATCCATCCTTTTATATTCGATAGCCAATATCTGCAATGGCCTGGTGCACGATGTCAATACCTATGCTTTTATTCGTTTTATTGCAGGTATTGGTCTGGCCGGGGAATTAGGTGCCGGTATCACGCTGGTCGCCGAGACGATGCCCAGGGAAAAGCGAGGGTATGGTACGATGATGGTCGCTGTAGTAGGATTGTTCGGCGCAGTAGCCGCCAAGGGAGTCTCACATTATTTTGATTGGCGTAATGCCTATTTTGTAGGTGGTGGTCTGGGCATCCTATTGTTATTCTTACGGTTAGGCATTTTCGAGTCAGGGATGTTTGAACAGGCCGCCAAAGATAAAAACATCAAAAAAGGCAGCCTGGGTATGCTTATGGGCAATAAAGACCGACTTGTCAAATACATCCATTGTATTCTCATCGGGCTTCCTTTATGGTTTGTCGTAGGCATCCTTCTCACGCAGGCCCCCGAAATAGGCCATCAATTAAATGCAAAAGGTACGTTGGATGCCGGCAGTGGTATCATGTTTGCCTATATAGGCATTTCTTTTGGAGATCTGATTGCAGGACTCCTATCTCAATGGATGAAATCCAGGAAAAAAGTCATTTTGATATTTTGTTTATTTACATTGGCAAGCTGTTCTTACTATCTCAGCTATAAAGGCATTACGCCTACCCAGTTCAATTACCTGGCCTTTATCATTGGCGTCGGTGTCGGATATTGGGCCAACTTTGTAACCATTGCCGCAGAACAGTTTGGCACCAACCTTCGTGCAACGGTGACCACCACTGTACCAAACTTTGTAAGAGGTGCATTGATTCCAATCACACTCCTATTTGAATTTTTTGTAAAGCATTTTAAATTGATTCCGGCAGCTTACATTATGTTATTTTTTTTGGTAGCCATTGCGCTTTTTTCGCTAAGCAGACTCAAGGAATCCTTCCACAAGGATTTGGATTATATGGAAGAAGATGCAGTGCCTGCCGTATAGGCAGCATTTGAACAACGACGATTATCTATAAGAATGGATCAAGACCTTGTTAATTACTATAGAGACCGGGCGCAGGAATATGAAAAGGTTTACCATAAACCTGAAAGGCAGGCTGATTTAAAAAAGCTCATCAGCGTTTTGCAGTCTTTATTCTTTCATAAAGAAGTTTTGGAAATCGCCTGCGGAACCGGGTATTGGACGGAAAGAATTGCTCAGACGGCAAACTCAATTTTGGCTACCGACATCAATAAAACAGTAATCGACATTGCAAAAAACAAACGATATAAAAGCTGTGTAACTTTTGAAGTTTCTGATATTTATGATTTAAACCCAATCAGAAAACATGAAAGTCTGTTTGGCGGATTTATCTGGAGTCATATACTGTTACAGGAACTGGATCATTTTATCACCAAGGTATCCGGGCTGGTAAAACCTGGAGGGACTCTGGTTTTCATCGATAATAATTATATTGAAGGCAGTAGTCACATGATTACTAAGTCAGATGATCGCGGCAATACCTATCAGACCAGAACCCTGGAAACCGGGGCTTCGCACTTGGTTTTAAAGAATTTCCCGACAAGAGAATTTGTTATCAGGCAATTATCGGGTATCGCGGCAGAAACAGCCTATATCAATCTTAGATATTATTGGATTGTAAGAGTCAGGCTTCTCCAATGAATATAAACCTATTTCCCGAGCTGATTTGTGCATTCTTTTTTAACAGCTGCCACAAAACCATACAGTGGTTTTTTGGCAGAGCCCGCTCCGCTTTAACGTAATTAGAAGCCATTTTTTAGTAAATTGCACCCAACTAATATGTCATATATGCAGCGCGTAACCGCTACTATTCTAACGATTGGTGATGAATTGCTGATTGGCCAGGTAATCGATACAAACGGTGCCTGGCTGGGACAGGCTTTAAATAATATTGGGGTTTGGGTAGCCAGGCGCGTCATCATAGGTGATAAATGGGATGCCATATGGCAGGCCTTAGATGACGCTTCGTCGGATTCTGATATTATTATAATTACAGGCGGATTAGGACCTACACAAGATGATCTTACTAAACCGATCCTGAACGAATATTTCGGAGGAAGTCTGGTCCTTCATGAACCGTCCCTGGAAATAATCAAGGGCATTTTCGCCAGGCTAAACAGACCGATGCTGGATGTCAATATCCGGCAGGCTGAAGTCCCTGACGTTTGCCAGGTCATGCTTAATTCACGTGGAACAGCCCCCGGCATGCAGTTTGAAAGGGAAGGTAAGCTCTATTTCAGCATGCCGGGCGTCCCTTTTGAGATGCAGGGACTGACAGAAAACTTTGTACTGAAAGCTATCCGGGAGAAATTTGATCTGGGAGAAGTCCTGCATCGTACCATGACGACAATGGGGCTTGGAGAATCCTTCGTCGCAGAGCGGCTTAAAGACCTGGAAACCAGTCTTCCCGAAAATATCAAACTTGCTTATCTACCTGGTCATCAGGCCGTCCGGCTTCGACTGACAGAAAATGTGGAGCCGGGGTCTCGCTCTGTCATTGATGATTATTTTCAGCAAATGAAGGACTTGCTCAGTGATATTTTGGTAACAGATGAGGATATCAGTTTCGCCGAGGCCATTGCCCGACTCCTGATTCAATACGACAAAAGGGTAACAACCGCAGAAAGTTGTACCGGCGGCTATCTGGCAGCCCAGTTAACTGCCATTAGCGGGGCATCTGCCTATATTCACGGTAGTGTCGTCAGCTATGACAATGCCATTAAAGAAGGTCTTTTAAAAGTACCCAGGAATATTTTGGACACCCATGGGGCCGTCAGCGAACAGGTCGTCATTTTAATGGCTAAACAGGTGAGAGTGATCATGGGTGCTGATTACAGCATAGCTGTTTCGGGCATATTAGGCCCTACCGGCGGAACTGAGCAAAAGCCAGTCGGGACCGTATGGATAGCCGCAGCCAGTCAGGACCAGGTCGTGACCAAGCTCTGTCACTTCCGGTATGACCGGTTGCATAACCGGGAAGCCGCTTCCCTCCAGGCATTTAATCTGTTACGTAAACTAATCGAATCAGAAAATCAGGGCACTCAATTTTCAGATTAGAAAACTTAATCGTACATTTCCAGGCCCGGATTCCCTTAATCCAGGCACAAAAATACATTTATGGCGCTAATTGAATTAAAAATGCCGGCTCTCGGCGAAGGAATAATAGAAGCAACCGTCTTAAAATGGCTTAAACAGCCGGGTGAACAGGTCGAGGAAGAGGAAATGGTTCTTGAAATCGCTACCGATAAGGTAGATAGTGAAGTGCCTTCTACTGTAAGTGGCGTAATCAAAGAAGTTTTGTTCAAGGAAAACCAAGTTGCCCCTGTAGGCGCTACCATTGCGCTTATAGAAACTGAAGGAGAAGCAGCAAATACAAAAGAAACAGAAGCGGAACCGGCTTCAACGCAAAACGCAACGGAGGATAGTGCAGAAAACATTGAAAATGAAGATACTGCATCCATTCCTTATGTACCTGCTGCCTCAGCAGAAACGCCGGCGACCACAAATGAGTCTAATAATATTCAGGGCAATAATGGCTTCTATTCCCCACTAGTCATGAGTATCGCCGCTAAAGAAGGTATTGCACCATCGGATCTTGCCTGTATCCCCGGAACAGGCAATGATGGCAGGCTTACAAAGAAAGATCTGCTAGCCTACATCGCCCGCAAGGGTGGTCAGCCCGTCAACTCCGCTATACAGGAGACTATGCCTGCCCCCTCAATATCTCCGGCAAGTTTCAGTGGAGAGACAGAGGTCATTGAGATGGACAGGATGCGTAAGCTGATCGCCAAGCATATGAAAGATAGCCAAAACATCAATGCAACAGTGACCAGTTTTGCCGAAGTTGATGTCACCAATATGGTTAAATGGCGGGAGAAAGTTAAGAAAGACTTTGAAATCAGGGAAAAGAGCAAGATCACATTTACGCCACTTTTTATTGATTGCGTAGCACGTACAATCAAACGTTTTCCTTTGATTAACAGCTCTGTGGATGGTGACACTATTATACTGAAGAAAAATATTAATATAGGGATGGCCACCGCGCTGCCCAGTGGCAACCTGATCGTGCCGGTTATTAAAAATGCCGACCATCTTAATCTGGTAGGCCTCAGTAAAGCAGTCAATGATCTGGCTGAAAGAGCCCGCAATAATCAATTAAAACCCGCTGATACACAGGAAGGTACATTTACACTGACCAACGTGGGCAGTTTTGGATCTCTGGGCGGAACGCCCATTATCAACCAACCACAGGTGGCTATTATGGCCATCGGCACCATTAAGAAAAGACCGGTGGTTATTGAGACAGACATGGGCGATACAATTGGTATCAGGCACATTATGATCCTGTCGCTCAGTTATGATCATCGGATCATTGATGGCGCATTAGGTTCCCGTTTTCTGGATGGAGTGGTAAAAGAAATAGAAAACTGGGACCTGAATAAGAAATATTAACCTAATTTAATATAAATTACTATATATAAGATCTTAATTTGCCATAGTGTGAGCCGAGAACTTCTTTAAAGCATGTAACTTGCGTTGATTACGGAAGTCTAATTTTCTATGTCAAAGTTTAAAAATGTATTGCCGGATTTTTTACGGAGGTCCTCAGGGGTGATTGTATTAATAATAACCCTGTTACAATTCAGTGTTGCCAAGGCACAGTTCTCTGATCCGGCCAGGGATGTTGACTGGAGCCCTACCGGCCTAACTTTTGATAATTTTCGGGTAGTACAACCCGCAAGAAAGGGGCAGCCCCTTTCTGTCGGAGCAGTCACTTCAAGCCAGCCAGGTGTAGAAGTAAGTGTTAGTAATCTGGACCTGCAACGTGTCTTGAAAATTTCCATGACCAATAGATTCAGTTATAACAAATCCTGGGTATCTGCGGATGCTTTACAGGATAGTGGTCTTCTTCAGCATGAACAAGGTCATTTTGACTTGAATGAGATCTATACCAGAAAAACCTTCCAGCAGTTCCGGCAAGTAAAATTTACCAATAATTTTAAAGAAGAGATCGCCAAGATCATGGAAGCCATGAATAAGGAGCTTTCCAAAGTACAGAAGAATTACGAACGCCAGACCATGCATGGATTACTCAAAAAGAACCAGGCCATCTGGAACCAGCGGATTACCCTTGCTTTGCAGCAGCTACCTCCCTATGAAGGAGCACATATCAGCCAGACCTTACCGCCGTTAAATGCGGCAAAGGATGCCGATTACAGGTTTCAATAATAAAAGCGAATTAATTATCTAACCACAGATTCAGTATTCTACCCATCAATTCGTTGCAGGCGTTAATATACCTTCTTCCATGCGGCAAAGGATGCCGATTACAGGTTTTCAATAATAAAAGCGAATTAATTATCTAACCACAGATTCAGTATTCTACCCATCAATTCGTTGCAGGCGTTAATATACCTTCTTCCATTTAACAACAGGCTTTTACTTTGTACATATGGGGCATCTTCTAGGTTAATCTCACCTCTGCCTTCTTCTATCATTAAAGCCAGACCCGATGCATTGACTTCCAGGTGAAATTGTAATGCAATAACCTTATCCTCCACTGAGAATGCCTGGTTGCTGTTAGCTGGAGAGTCCAACAAATTGGAGCAGCCATTCGGCAGCTCAAATTGATCCCCATGCCAGTGAAAAACAGTTGGTTTATTTCTGAACAATCTTTCAAATTTCAGCGACACTCTGCCTTTCTTTATTAAACCTGCGTCAGGCATCACCGGAAACCAGCCAATTTCTTTTTGGGGAGCTTTATAAACCTTTGCACCTAACACATCTGCAATGAGTTGTGCGCCAAGGCAGATGCCAAGCACTGGCTTCTCTGCTTCTATACAGCATTTTATAAAATCTTTTTCTGCTTTCAGCCAGGAGTAGACAGACGTATCATACACACCCATAGGGCCGCCCATTATAATCAGGGCATCTATATCGTCGGGCGCGGGCAACTGAAACAGTGGCTCATAAAATTTTGTCGCTGTACAATCAAATCCATTTTCCGATAGCCAGGTTTCAATATAACCCAGGCCTTCAAAATCGACATGTTGCAGATAATGGACGCGCTTTTCCTTTTTCATGAATAAAAACGGAAATTATACGGTAGCTAAATAATCTTTGGCGATCGCACAAGCCATAGAGCGTAAAAGATATTTTGCTTCAGTCTGGGGTAAAATATCTGTAGCAAGTATATTAAAGTCGCTTTCCAAATGATTGTTATTGATTTTATTTTTCATCTGCCAGGTAACCAGAGAAGATTCCATAAATGCGCCCAGGTCTTCTGGGGAAACCTGTGCATAATTGGCCCAGTAATGGGTACCTTCGACATTCACTGGAGGAAATACAAATCCAGAGATGACTTCCTTTCCATTTTCAAATTTAAACCCGATCACGACCTGTTCAGAAGGAATGAATGCGGCAATCGTAGAGATTACCTGGATGGCAAAATATCCTTCCTTTCTCACAAAAGAGAAAGAAACAACACCTGAGGAACCATCGTTTTGTTTACCAGCCAGAATCACCATATTGTTACGCTCATCTCCTATGGTATCGATGATACGAAGCCCTTCTTTATCGTCTCTGCATGTAATCGTATCAAAAAACTTCTTACGGCCAGCCCTGATATCACCGGTTTCTGCAGTATGTGAAAACTTTTCAATTGCACTTTGCAATATATCACGTGATTCCATAATAAAAGATAAGTTTGCTCTATAGTAAAATTACAATTTAAATGCCAAACAAATAGGCTATATCCACAGTTTTTGGCTGCTTTTATTCCTGAAACGAAGACTGCCTGTAATCACAATAAAAGTAGGCGTCCAAAACTGAAAAGCGTTACAGGCTCCTTGGCAGATATCCCGTATCAGATATAACCCGCTTGCTGTTTTAGACGCCTCTGACTGTTTGCAGCAGCTAATTATTTTTTTTGCCAGGCAACCCGGGCCTTTACCTTACCGCCGCTGGTGGTATTGGTCACAATATAAGTCAGCACCTTATCCTTTAACGTATAAGACCGAACCTGAAGATGTCCTTCCCAATTGGGGAAAAAAGCATGCCGTACATCGAAAGTGATGGTATAGTTCGACTCATCCACAACATATCTGCCAAAATGCGAATTGCTTCCTTTGACCAATGCAGCATTTTCCTCCTGTGTACCTTTGGCTTTATTATTGGCAGCCACGTTGGGTCTGTCCGATTTTAGTATTTGAATGGAATAGTCACCGCCATTTGTCAAAATCATCCTGCCTGCAGGATTTTTCCCGTAAGGATAGGTGACCCGGCCATCAGCATAGGTGTTCTCCACTGCCATCAGCGACCAGGTTCCCACCAACCGGTTCCTGGCTGCCGTAGACAAATTAGAACTATGGTGTGGATTGGCCCATAGCATCGAAAAAGTTATGAGCAATAAACATTTTATCATCTTAATGTTAATTTAAGTTATTATTATCGTTACAATTATTTGTAGCCAATGCGGATAATAGCTCCATTGAGCTTGCTTTCTATACTTTTAATGTAGGCAAGTACCAGGTCGTTTGCCGGAATGTCTGAAATCTTAGCCGGACTTATAGCATTTAACCGTATGCCGCGTGGCATTTCTAAAGCTGCAGCCTTTACAAAACTGTTAACGGCTCCATTGGGAACAGCCTTTCCGGAAGAGCCTTTAACGGGGCTCTCTCCTATTTTTCCAGATATCAACGTGATAGATCCATTATCATTAACATAGTTTAGCCCGATAAGTACCAGGTTAATCTGCGACAACAGCTTCTGTTGAATACCGGCCTCATAGCCGGTGATGTCCATAGCATCCAGTTCCCCCGTTACGCTGCTGCCCGCCACACAGATAATCGCGTCGACCTTACCCGACCTTTTGAAAAGATGCCTGATATCCGTTATTGCCGAAATATCCGCCAAAATATCGCCGTTGCTCCTGCCTACGCTAATAACGTCATGATCAATCTGTAAAGCGGGTTGAATGAGCCTTCCGATAGCACCTGTTGCGCCAATAAGTAAAATTTTCATGATTCAAAATTTGATTGTAGCAAAATTATACAAGGATGGCTATTCAGCTCTTGTACATTTTTACACTTATTTTGTACTTTTGCACCCATGGCAGGCGCAATACTATATGATTCATACGAAATCGAATGCAAGCGGTTAAGCGATTTCAGCGAAATCGCAAAACGTAACCATTTCTTTGAATTGATCTTTATACTCGAAGGTACAGGTGTCCAAACTGTCAATAAGAACCGGTTCAACTACCGCAAGGGAAACCTCTTCCTGTTGACACCACAGGATGTTTATAGCTTTGACATTACGATACCTACTACCTTTTTTATTCTACGTTTCAGTGAACAATATGTAAAAGGCAAAAACCGCGACACGTCAGACTTGATAAGGCAAGTGGAGTATATCTTAAAGAATGCCAGTCATCGCCCCGGATGCATTTTGAAAAACAAAGTGGATAAACCGCTGGTGGCCTCGTTTATTGAAAACATACTTAACGAACAACAAAATCAGCAACTATATTATAATCGTATTACTGAACAGATTATCGATACGTTAATTACCATTGTAGCCAGAAATATCGCTTTAAAACTGCCCAAAAATGTGACAGAAGCCACGGGTGAACCTGTGTTGGAAATACTTAATTACATACAGGATAATATATTTGAACCTGACAATCTAAGAGCAAAAAAATTGAGCAAGCATTTTAATATCTCGCTCAACTACCTTGGCAGGTATTTTAAAAAGCAAACAGGTGACACCCTACAGGCATATATCAATAACTTCAGGCTTAGATTAGTAGAAACAAGGTTGCTACACAGTGATATGCGTATTAACGAGATCGCATACGAATTTAATTATACCGATGAAAGCCATTTAAACCGCGCCTTTAGAAAATACAAGGGCATGAACCCATCGGAATACAGGAAGCTTCACATGAGCAACTCAGGTTAATACCGCATTCATTTTCCATTCTGAAAAATAAGAACCAGGATAGTCACGGGCTATCCAACTGCCGGCAAACAAAGAAGGGACTGCCTCTTTCATGGCGGCCCCTTCTTTGTTCATCTTTTATCAATAAAAAATAGCTTAATCGTCACTGAGCGCTTTATCGCGATTTGCTTCCGTCATATCTACCTGCGCCGTATGAGAAAAATCCCCTAAAAGCCACATGCTGTAATAATCAGCCAGTCGCCAGAAAAAGTATTCCTCCATGTCGCCATAAGCGTGACGCTGCCCGGGTAATATTACCAGATCAAACCGCTTGTTGGCCTTTACGAGTGCATTTACAACGCGGATCGTATTGGCGGGATGAACATTGTCATCCACATCTCCTGTAGTGAGCAATAAATGCCCCTTCAAATGTGACGCGATCTGTGGATTTGTCGCGATCTTAAAGGCAAAACTAGTGTCCCCTTTGCTACTTATCTTTTCTGTTATACCATGATGCTTTTCACTCCACCAGTTATTGTAGATCCGGTTATCATGGTTACCGGAAGACGCAACGCCCACTTTAAAGAAATCGGGATAGGTAAACATGGCGGCTGCCGTCATAAATCCGCCACCGGAATGCCCGTGGATACCAACTTTATTAATATCAATATAGTTAAAACGATCGGCGATCTGTTCAGCTGCCGCTTTCTTATCAGCCAACCCATAATCTCTCAGATTACCATAACCATAATTATGATACCATTTGGACCGCATGGGGCTGCCGCCTCTGTTACCGACCGTTAAGACGACCAATCCGATCTGCGCCAAACGGTCCGTACGATCAGACAGACGTGTAAAGGCTGTCTGTACCGCTTCTGTCTGCGGTCCGGGATAGACATATTCAACCAGAGGATATTTTTTAGTACTGTCAAAGTCAAACGGTTTATAAAGAACGCCATAAAGGTCCGTGATGCCATCTGCCGCTTTAACCTTTACTAACTCTGGAAACTTGTAGCCGGCAGCAAATAATTGCGACAAGTCGGCCGAGTCCAGTTGCATGATCTGCTTGCCTTCATTATTCCTAAGTACTGCATTGGGTACCGTATTGACCCTGGAATAATTATCCACAAAATATTTCCTGGAATCACTCATACTGATATCATGATCAAAATTCCCTTTGTTAAGCAGTTGCAGATTGCTGCCATCAAAATTAATCCGGTAGAAATGCATATAATAGGGGTTCTCTCCATCTTCCCGGGCATTCGCTGTAAAATAAAGCACCCTGTTTTGCTCATCTATTTTCTCAATGTCATTGCAATGAAAACCACCGGGAGTGATCTGGTTCTTCAGATGTCCTTCTCCATCATATAAATAAAATTGCGCCCAGCCGCTCCGTTCGCTCCATTCAATGAGCTCCTTCCCACCATTGACAACACCTACATTCTTGGCCTCCTGCGAGGTATTCATCCGCTCTTCAATAATGGTTTTGGCTGTACCGGTGGCTGCATCTGCTTTCAGCACATCAATCTTTTTCATGTCACGACTCTGCCTGGTTACATAAAAATGTGTATCATCTCCTGACCAGATCAAAGGCACATAAGGCTTATCCCTGTCCGAGGAATGATAAGGCTTACCCTGTATACTTAAGGTCTGATCCTTATAAGCATGCGCGTCTATTTCTCTTCGCGTTTTATTGGCCATGTCAAAGACCAGTAAATGATAAACCGACAGTGCAGTATCTCCGGGCATAGCGTAAGCGTAAGTTTCCAGTGTGGGGCGGGGTTCTTTAATATTATGTACAACCCATAGCTTACTTACTTTGCGATCATCCTCTCTTGTCATGGCAAAATATCTGGAATCAGCCGACCAAAGAAGATAAGGCTTGGATCTTTTGTCCTTATCTTTTTCCATTTCCACGTTATCCGTACCAATATTGCTGGCATTGCGGCCATAAGTGTAATAGAGTTCTCCATCGGTGGTCAATGGATGCTCTATAATAGTGCTGTCTTTTTCGTTGATCAGGGCCTTTTCAAAATTCGCCCTGTCCATCCAGTAGAGATTATAATGCTTCACAAAAACAACTGTCTGGCCATCAGGAGAAATATTAGCCCATTTCTGCGTCTCTTTTTTCCTTTTATAGTCCTTAAGCTCGGTGAGCCTATCCTGGTCTATATCATAGCGAAAATAATAGATTTTTTTTTGAGACTTCTCCGCTGCCGAGGTATGATCCTTTTTCTTATCACCCTCATTTCCCTTATCTTTTTTAACATTGCCGGTATCTTTATCCACTACATCTTTTTGGGATTTTATCTGAAACCGTATTGCATGCTCATTTTCCAAAAATTCAACGCTATCGATGGGAAAATGCTGAGCCGTATAAGGTTCCTCCACAATTTCGCTGACTTTGGCAATTACTTTCTGTTCATCAAACAATGGCCGCTTGGTTCCGGCCGCAGCATTCACCAGGTACCATTTCTTTCCTCTGCTGGTAGAGAATTGATACCAGAACTGGTCTCCCTTCTGCAGCCAATGAGGGCTCACATGGGTAGAAAAGATCATCTTTTTTTGCCTTTCCGGCGAAAATTTAGCAGCCAGGGCATAATTTGCCTTGAACGGTTCCTGTTGCCGGGTTGTGGGCATCTCCTGCCCCTGTACTGACAGAAAACCCAGTACTGTCATCAATAATAAGCCTGTTGTACGCTTCATAAGCTTAAGGTGGGTATGAATATATTTAAAGTTACAGTTGTCAGTTCCTGATTTTCCTTAAAATCCCTCTACAATAGTTTTACAAAAACAGTGACGGGGCCTTCAACCTGACCGTCAGCCATATTATCCTTTCCGACAATAAGCGTATAAGTACCTTTTTGCCGGGTACGATAGTGTATTTCATGCCCAAAGGGGCCGTCCATACTGCCATCTGGCATAATGATCTGATTGATACGCACATTCCTTTCCTTACCGGGAGCATTTAAAGAGGCCACCAGTGAGTCGCTTGACACATTCTTAACCACTACATGAATCCGTTGAAAAATGTGATCCACCTTTAATACGATTGAATCCGGTATACTGCCCTGGGTAACTGATGCAATGATCAAAGAATCCTCATTCGTTTCAGTTACCGTCAAGGCCGAACGATCAGTGATAGACGCGGTGTCGATTTTCATACCCGCAGCGGCCGAGTCTGCTTCCGGTTTATTTTGATCTGTGTCGGTATTTGACCTGCAGCTAATAGATGTAAATGCAACTGCCAGCAGTGCCCAGACAAAAACACTACGTACAATCTTCGTTATCATAACAATAATATTTACGGGATGACTCGATAAAAACCGGTTAGCCTTCAAAGGATTGCATCATTTGCTGATGATATTTCCTGGCAGCCTCTGCTGCTGCGGCCTTATAATCTGTTCCGCTGGAGGCATACATTACGGCTCTGCTGACATTCACGAGTAGTCCGCAGTTCTTAGTCCAGCCTGCGGCAGCCACTTCCTCGACAGTGCCTCCCTGGGCACCCACACCCGGAACCAGTAAAAAATGATCCGGAACAAGCGTACGGATATGTTGTAAAGACTCTGCCTGAGTGGCTCCTACGACAAACATCAGATTATCGGGGCTTCCCCAGCTACTGACCGTCGTAAGCACCTGCTCATAAAGTCTTTTACCGGTGGCGAGGGCCAACTGCTCAAAATCATCGGCACCCTTGTTCGAAGTAAGCCCTAGAACAATAGTGGTTTTATCCTTATACGCCAAAAAAGGCTGAACACTGTCGCTGCCCATATAAGGCGCCACGGTTACAGCATCAAACTGATAAGTTTCAAAAAAAGTTTTTGCATACTGGGCGGCTGTATTCCCGATATCTCCTCGTTTTGCATCCGCAATACTAAAGTGGGTTTTGGGAATATGTGCCAGAGTGGCTTCCATAATCTCCCACCCCTTTTGCCCCATGGCCTCGTAAAATGCCGTATTGATCTTATAAGCAACAGCACTGTCAAGGGTGGCATCAATTATATCCCGGTTAAAGGCAATGATATCCTTCGGCGTATCCTGCAAGCCATCAGGCAATTTAGTCCCATCCGTATCCAGGCCTACACACAAATAAGAACGTTTTTGAAAGATAGATGCTGTCAGTTGCCGAATGTTCATAAATTCTTAGTTAAGAGCCAAAAATAAGAAAGTGCGCCCTAAAAAATAACATTCTGCCCGAGAATTTGCATCTTTGTAGCGGCAGCCAGGCCTAAGACTCCTGAGCAAAATGGCTAAAATCAGGTAAAACGAAGAAAAAAGTCAAAGAATGCTTACGTAATGTAAGGCATTTCAAGACTTATACAGTTCAATTCATCTATAGAAACCTATTATTCATGTGGTGCAAATATTTACGGTTATTCATTACTTCACTTTGCCTGAGCACACTAGCACTCACCGTCAGTGCACAAAACGGCCCCCTTTCAACCTCCAAAACCCCTAAGAGCATTATCAGTCAGGATATAAACGCAACTGCGCCCTATGATCCACTGCGGGTCAGTTTGCTTACCTGTGCTCCGGGGGCAGATCTGTATTCCAGCTTTGGCCATACCGCCATCCGTATTCAGGACCGGCAGCTAAACACGGATTATGTGTTCAACTATGGAACATTTCAGTTCGATCAACCCAATTTTTATCTCAAGTTCATCCGGGGCAAACTGGAATTCATGCTAAGCATTTCGACATTTGAGGAATTTATGTATGAATACCAGGTCACTCAGCGAAGTGTGACTGAACAAGTACTCGACCTAACAGCTGATCAAAAACGGCAGGTCCTCAATTTTTTAAAAGATAATTATCAACCGGCCAAAAGGTATTATAAATATGATTTTCTTTATGACAATTGCGCAACCAGAATCAGGGATATTCTGTTCGGCCGAATGAAAGGGACGAAAATACACGGACAGATCGTACCGGATCATACCAGTTTCAGGGATCTGATATATCATTATCTGGATAAGGGAGGACAGCCCTGGAGCAAGCTTGGGATAGATATTCTGCTAGGTAGCAGAATCGACATCCCTGTGGATAACAATACAGCCATGTTTTTGCCGGATTATCTAGCTGCAGGTATAGATTCTGCCACTGTCACAGGACATCCCTACGTACAATCTAACAGCAAGATCATCGACCTCCCTTCGCCCATAATCCCCAGCAGCAAATATCTTCCACTCATAGTCATTTCTGCCACATGTATCTTGCTGCTATTAATCTATTACCTGCTTAGAAATGAACCGAGAGGGCAATTGATACTGGATAGCCTGCTGTTATACGTTACGGGCCTCCTAGGCGTATTACTGGTATTTATGTGGTTGGGCACAGACCACCAGGCCTGTAAAAATAATTATAACCTCATTTGGGCCATGCCTCTAAACCTGATTGCCGGTTTTTTCATCTGGAAGCCACGTACCTGGTTGAAGAAATACTTTATATTCATGTTGATATTAACAGCTATTCTGCTCGCTTTCTGGTGGGGACTCCCACAACATTTTAATATCGCATTATTGCCCTTCTGTGTCCTCATGCTTATCAGGTATGCAGTATTGGCCAGAAAAAATGATATACATGCAGAAAACAATCCACTATAGAGGACAAGATATCAGATATGTGCTTTTACAACCAACTCGCCCATCGAACAGTGGCAGTGACAGAGCAGACCTTACACTGATGTTGGTGCATGGCTTTCCCGAGAGAGGCGGTATATTTCAAGAACAGCTGGATGCCTTGTCGGCCTACTACACATTACTGGTACCGGATCTACCTGGCTCCGGCGGCTCACCCTATAATCCAGTACTGGAAAGTACAGCCGACTTTGCGGATAGCCTGGCAGCTATCATAAAAGAAGAGCAAATTGACAAGCTGGTTATTATCGGTCACTCAATGGGCGGCTATATCGCACTGGCATTCGCAGAGAGATATCCGGAAATAATACTGGGACTAGGGCTGCTTCACAGCACTGCCTATGCAGATTCTGAACAGAAGAAAGTCAACCGTATCAAGGCCATACATACCATGGAGCAATATGGGGGGGCTGCCTTCTTGAAAACCATGATCCCTACTTTATTTGGCCCTGTCTTTAAATCAGCTCATCCGCAGGTCATTCAGGAACTGATTGAAGCAGGCAGCCATTTTGAGACGAGGACTCTGCAACAGTATTATCAAATGATGCATGACCGGACAGACAAAACGGCCCTGTTAATGCATCTATCCATACCTTTTTTATTTATTTCGGGAACTGAGGATAAAGCAGCGCCTGCCATCGATCTGATTCGTCAGTCTTCTCTGCCCCAAACAGCGATGATAGAGATATTGGAACAGGCAGGTCATATGGGGTTTCTGGAATGCCCCGGTCAGGTTAATAAGATCCTGACCCATTTTCTGCAATTGGTGCAAAACGTATCCATATAACAGGACTCATCTCATAAACCGCCTGTTAAAAAGCCTATGTTATTTTTGGTTTTCAAAAAATAACATAGGCTTTTATATATGAGCTGACTAAGCTCATTTTTTAGAAATTTTATAAAGTTTCCCCTGTTCAGACACCACATACAATGCGCCATTATGCGCCTGTGTGATGGCCCGGAAACGTTGTCCCATATCCTGCATGAGCCACTCTTCTGCTTCCACATGATCGCCGTTCAAAACGATGCGGGTAATGTGTGAGCTGCTCAGACAGGCAATAAAGATATTTCCCTTCCATTCAGCAATGGTATCGCTATTATAAAAAGTCATGCCTGAAGGTGAGATAACCGGATCCCAGTAATAAACGGGTTGTTCCATGCCTTCTTTTTGCTGAATACCTTCTCCTACCGGATCACCGCTATATTCCCTGCCGTAGGTGATAACCGGCCAGCCGTAATTTTTACCCGGGCGAACGACATTTAATTCATCACCACCTTTGGGGCCGAACTCTACTTCCCAGATCTCATGGGTTGTGGGGTTGAAAGCCATACCTTCAGGATTACGGAAGCCATAGGCATAGATCTCCGGTAAGGCTCCTGCGGAATCCACAAAAGGGCCGCCGGGAACCGGCTTACCTTCCTTCGTGATATGGAGCACCTTACCCAAAGCAGAATTGAGCTGCTGTGCCTGCACCCGGACTTTCTTGTCCGAACGTTCTCCGGTGCTGACAAAAAGATTACCCTCCTGGTCGAATAAAATCCTGGAGCCATATTGCAGGGTACCCTTCCAGGCCGGTGCAGCCCGGTAGATCACCTGGATATTTTCTAAATGCGTTTCGTCATCCGCAAGCCTGCCTTTCGCGACTGCCAGTACATTACCTTCCGCCCCTGGTTCTGCGTAATCAAAATACACCATTCTGTTGGTGGCAAAATCCGGATCTATATTAACATCCAGAAGACCTCCCTGTCCATCCGCATTTACCTTTGGCAGACCGGTAATCTTCTTATCCAGTTGTCCATCCAGGGTTTCAATCCGCATGGTCCCCAGTTTTTCAGTAATCAGTAACCGGCCATCCGGCAAATTACAGATCGCCCAAGGGAATTTAAGTGTACTGTCCAGCATTTCCACCTTAATCGGTGTCTGGGTTTTAACCCCTTTTACCCGGGTCTGTCCAGGAAACGCCGGCTTATAATTACTATTGGGAGCCTTGGTCTCCACGGGTGGCAGGCTGTCTGCCGGGGCTGTTTTCTGATCGTTTTGTGACTGAGAATTACTGTTGCAGCTCAACAGAGCACCGCCCATCATGAGTCCGATGAGCGCACGTGTAGCATGTGATATATGCATGAGAATATGGTTTTTCATAGTGAATTTACTTCATTTTAGCAGTTTTTATCCAATCACCTCTTCTATGTTAACAATATTTTGTCGTTCAAACCTTTCCCGATCCCTTCTTAACTATTCCAACAGGTCAAATCAATCAGTCTTGTTATGACGAATAACCCATAGACTGGTTAAAGGCCTGGCTTTGATTTTTGGCGATTGTTAATGGCTCCCACTCGGCACCTTTCAACCATTTAGCCACATAAACGATTTGCCCGACATGGCTGCTATAATGCATCAGTTGTCTTACAATAGCATCATAGGCAGCAAGTTTTTCCCCCCTGATCGTAATCTCTTTTGCCAGATCTTCAGCATGCAGACTTCTCAAAGCTTCCAGTAGACAAGACCAGCCTTTTTCCCACTCAGTCAGTAACATTTTCCGGTCCTGCAGTGTTGATTCGAATTCCTGGTCACGGTTCCGCCAGGCTTTCTCCCCATCTTCCGTCATAAAGTTCGTCCAGCGGCTTTTCATATTACCGGCCATATGCTGCATAATGACAGCAATACTGTTGCTTCCCTCCGCTACAACTGCAAAGAGTTGATCATCTGATAACTGACTGATGGCCTTGTCCGCCATCTGTTTATATCCTTCCAGTCTTTTGATAGATTGCGTCAAAAATCCGGTTGCGAAGGATTCAGGTGTAGATATCATATTATGTAAATTTTATGGATCGTTCTTTTGAACCGTAAAATTACTTAATAACTTGCGAATGGTGCCTTTCTTCAAAACAGAATTCTCCTGAACATTCCCGGTTTTTATGGAATATAACAATCATCTGAGCGCTATTCTCCCATAGATTATTAAATTTGCGTTTCAACATGCTCAATTAAATTAAAATCATATGGCTTCATTTGAAGTAACAGGTGGCAAAAAACTGAGTGGCAGTATCATTCCTCAGGGGGCTAAAAATGAAGCCCTGCAGATTATCTCTGCTGTACTGTTAACTGATCAGGAAGTACGAATTGAAAATATTCCCGATATTCTGGATGTCAATCTGTTAATTGAATTATTGGCAGATATGAATGTACAGGTCAACCGTATTGATCGACATACCTGCCTTTTTAAGGCGGATAATATTCAAACAGATTATTTAGCTTCTGCTGCATTCAGGGACAAGGGCAGTAAGCTGAGAGGCAGCGTTATGCTGGCTGGCCCCATGCTGGCACGTTATAAAAAAGCTTATATCGCTAAGCCAGGTGGTGATAAGATCGGACGCCGTGGTGTCGATACACATATTCTGGGCTTTCAGCAATTGGGCGCTGCATTTAACTATAATGCGGAAACGTCCTGTCTGGAATTTAGGACCAATGGCTTAAAAGGATGTTATATGATGCTGGACGAACCCTCCGTAACCGGAACAGCCAACGTACTCATGGCGGCTGTGTTGGCAGAAGGCACCTCCCAGATATATAACGCAGCCTGTGAACCGTATATCCAGCAACTCTGCCGGATGCTGAACAGCATGGGCGCCAATATAACCGGCATTGGCAGCAACCTGTTAACCGTTAAAGGGGTGGATAAGCTTTCGGGTACCACACACCGGATGCTACCGGATATGATTGAGATCGGTAGCTTTATCGGTCTGGCTGCCATGACAGCTAGCGAGATCACGATTAAAGACGCGGGAATTGGGCATTTAGGCGTTATTCCGGAGAAGTTCCGTAAACTGGGCATCCGGATGGAGTTTAAGGGGGATGATATTTATATTCCTCAGCAGGATCATTATGAGATATCCACCTATATGGACGGGGGTATACTGACCATTTATGACAATCCCTGGCCGGGATTTACGCCAGATCTGATCAGCATTGTATTAGTAACCGCCATCCAGGCCAAAGGCAGTGTGCTTATTCATCAAAAAATGTTTGAAAGCCGGCTGTTCTTTACCGATAAACTGATCGATATGGGCGCACAGATCATTCTTTGTGACCCGCATCGCGCCACCGTTATCGGACTGGATCGAAAACATAAATTAAGAGGTATAACCATGAGCAGTCCGGATATCCGTGCGGGGCAAGCGTTACTTATCGCGGCACTGAGTGCAGAGGGCAAAAGCATTATTCAGAACATCGAACAGATCGATCGCGGCTATCAGCATATTGATAAACGCCTCATCGAACTTGGTGCTGAGATCCGCCGGATCGACGACAGAAGATAATCCATCTAACCAGGCATTTTTGAAAGAACTGTATTATATAGGTAACCACTCAAAAGACTATGTCAGATATTAATACAATAGAAAAAGTAATTCAGAATAGAAGATCTGTTAAACCGCAAGGCTACAATGGCAAGGTCATTGATCCGTCTTCTATAAACAAATTAATCCAGGCAGCAAACTGGGCTCCTACCCATGGATTGACTGAACCCTGGCGCTTTATCATTTTTGATCGCGAGGGTATCGGGCGGTTTTGTCAGGACCATGCAGATTTATATAAGGTCAATACAGAACCTGACCGGTTTATGCAGGCGTCTTATGATAAATTGAAAAACCAGGGCAACAGCGCCTCTCACATCATAGCGGTCTTTTCTAAAAGAGGTCCTAAAAACAATATTACAGAACTGGAAGAAATCTGTGCTACAGCTGCGGCTGTACAAAATATGCTGCTGGCAGCGGAAGCCATGGGTATTGCCAGTTTCTGGAGTACCGGAGGCCAAACGCTAAAGCCCGCCATGAAGCAGTATTTTCAATTAAAAGAAGAAGACCAGATGATCGGCCTTATTTACCTGGGATATACAGACCAGGAAAAGCCGGAAGGCAGAAGATTGACTTCTATGGAAGAAAAAGTCATGTGGTACCACCGATAGAAAAACAGAGACATGAATAACATACCTGCAGACATATCCGCTGAGAAAATCTCAAAGAGTCATGGTAAAATGATCATTTTAACGGCTCCCTCGGGAGCGGGTAAAAGTTCCATTGCCCGCTACTTGCTTTCAAATCACGCGGATAAACTTGCTTTTTCTGTATCTGCTACAACCCGTGCGCCACGGGGCCAGGAAAAAGACGGAATTGATTATTATTTTGTTTCTGTGGAAACATTTAAGGAAAACATCCAAAAGGAAGCTTTTCTGGAATGGGAAATGGTCTATGAAGGTAAATACTACGGCACCTTAAAGTCAGAGCTTAACCGGATCTGGAACAGTGGCAAATTGCCGATCATGGATATCGATGTAAAAGGAGCCATTCATGTAAGGAAACAGTTTGGTGCAGAATGCCTCTCCATTTTCATTGAACCGCCTTCTGTTGAGGCCCTAGAACAAAGGCTAATAGGTAGGGGTACTGAAACCACGGAAGCTATACAGACCCGGCTAAGTAAGGCCAGATATGAGCTCTCCTTTCAGCCTCATTTTGATCAAACCGTTACCAATGATCAGCTGGACGATGCCTGCAAAAAAGCGGAGCAATTGATTTTGGACTTTATCGGGTAAACCATCAAAAGACGTTCAGAAAAAAAAGACCTCTGCCAATTTAATCCAACTAGTTCCTGGTTAGCTCGGCAACGATTTTTTTCTGATCGGAGATCACGCCGTTGATCAGGTTAAATAAGCTATTAATGGTCTTATAATCTGTCAGGAATTTTCTGATGGAGGTATCATGCGGCCCGTCAATACTTACCTGTAGCTCCTTTTTACGCTGCTCCAGCAAATCCATTAATTTTTGATTAACCGGCAACTGACGAAGGACAGCGCCCGCTCCCTCACTATCGGCTGTATCAAGCGTTCTTTGTACGGTTTCAAAATTCTGCTGGATCTGGCTACACACAATCAGGAATTCATCAGAAATATACCTTTGGTCCTGCCCCTGTGCATAGTATGAAAGCGACGCGATATAAGAACAAAGCATATTACTGGTCACCACAAACTGATGAAATTCCTCCAGTTTTACCTGCTGACGTTTAGGATCAGATAACATCCGCTGAAAGTTATCCGACAAATTCGCCAGTGCGATAAAAGCATTCTTTCTGCATAGTTTAAAGTAGTCTACATCCAAGGGCTTACCGATAAAATAACCGGCAACAGAAAGGAAATAGACTTTATTGGCCTCCAACATTTCTGCCGCATACTGATTTTTCTGTTCATGCTCCCAATTCGGCAATACAAATAAAGAGGAAACATATCCGATCGCACAACCAATGCCACTGTTTAATATTCTTTGCAACAGGACTTCAGACATCACTTTAGCGCTGATAAAATCGTAAGATAAAATCACCATCATCGTTATGCCAATGGCATAGATAAAATAGTTGATGCGCAACATAGAACAGGAAAGCAGAATTGCGAAGCACATTATTACAAAAATAGCGTTCGCATCATTTATAAAATAGATGGTCAGAAAGCTGATTACACCACCTACAATCGTCCCACCTATTCTATCAATATTCTTTTGTCTACCCAGGCTATAGGAAGGCTTAAGGATTATAATGATCGTCATTAGTACCCAATAGCTATGATGCCCCAGGTTGAATATCCTTGAAACAATCAGCCCTATCAGTAACGCAATAGCAACCCGGATTGCATGACGGAACTGACCGGATTTAAAAGAAATATTTTCGACGAATAGCCGGTAATCATACTGTTGTTTGGGAATAAAAGGATCAAAGTCCCGGATATGACGCTTTTCTTTATTCTCCCTGTCACTTTGGTCTCCATGCATTTCTGCAGAGATATCCTTTTTATTCTTGGTGAACAGGTTCAATTTTTTTATGCGGTCTGTCAGATCCTGCAGGCTATAGAGAATCTGCCGGAGCATAATAAAATCCTCCATATTCGTCGAATCCATATGCCGCTCCCGCAACTGATAAAACGCGCCACGACATTTTTCGAACGCATTATTCAGTTCTCTTTTACTATGATATTGTTTTCCCTGTTGAAGTGCCAGGCCTATCTGTTCCAGTTCAAAAGCCAGGATACCAATATAGCGTCCATATACCTGGAGGATATGTTTTCCGTCAAAAGCTTTGTGCAACTGAACATAATCCTGTTGTGACAAAAGTATCCGTTCATACAAGTCAATACTGTCTATAAAAATAACCAGCAATGAACGGCTTTTGACAGTAGATTCCTGAACAATCTGACGGGTTTTAAATAGCACTTCCCTTAGGTTTTCCTGCTGTTCTTTCAAGACAACCTGTTTTTTAAGCATTTGATCCAGTATCTGAGGATAATCAACTTTGGGCGCATAGTATCGACTGCGCAGATTAAGGAGTTCAGCAAGTTCTATCAGATGTTCACCCAGCATCTGCTGAATTAACTTATATGGCCTGAGTCTATATGATATAATAAATATAAAAAAATACAGAATGCCCCCAGCTGTCATGTACCAGGCATTCAGCAGAATATCTCCTTCCACAAAATTTTTATCTGAGAAAAAGATAAAACACATGAGTGCGCAAGTGCCGATACTGGACATTCTGGTTCCATAAATACCGCAAAGCGAAAGCGTGACCGCAAAAATCAACAGTTCTATTACGGACAACCATAAAATATCTCTGGAAAAACCGGCAATAACAGATACTACAAAATAAGCGACAATAGCGATAATATTGGCGTTCAGCCGATGTTTAAAAGAACCT
The DNA here is from genome assembly GCF_020042345.1 of Arachidicoccus terrestris. NCBI lineage: Bacteria > Pseudomonadati > Bacteroidota > Chitinophagia > Chitinophagales > Chitinophagaceae > Arachidicoccus > Arachidicoccus terrestris. The sequence continues at coordinate 3,411,921 of NZ_CP083387.1, read as the reverse complement.
GGTGCATCTGCAAACCCGACGTTAATCACGCCAAGAGGAACCAGAATATATTTGATCAGCAACCCGTTCTGGAAGAAGACAATAGAGGGAACCAATACCGCCAGGGTAATTAATAACCCGGCATATAAATGATGCCCAGAAACAAACTTGCGAAAAGCTGTTATATTGTTCAATGTATTTGCTAATTATTTTTTAACGACGCTAAAACTTTGCTTATTATAATCATTCATGACCCGGGATATCCCTGCTACAGCAAACTGCTCGATCATTTCAACGCACTTATCTACTTTGGCCCGAATAGTCTCTCTTTCCTCTGGAAACCACTTTCCCAGAACAAAATCGACCTGCATCCCCTTAGGAAACTGATTACCAATCCCAAAACGCAGTTTTGGATATTCCGTAGTACCAAGGATCTGCTGAATGTCCCTTAAACCATTATGGCCTGCATCGCTACCGCCCGCCCGAATCCTGACCTTATCAATGGGCAGGGCCAAATCATCAACTACTGTAAGGGTCCGTTCCAAGGGTACCTTTTCTTTATCCATCCAATACCGAAAGGCTTTACCGCTTAAATTCATAAAGGTGGTGGGCTTGATGCATATAAAAATCTTGCCTTTCCATCTTACTTCTGCCACATCGGCCAGGCGGTCTGACCGGAAACTACCTTCATGTTTTGACACAAAGGCATCTACCACATCGAAGCCTGCATTATGGCGGCTGCCGGCATATTCACTTCCCGGATTCCCCAGCCCAACGATTAAAAATTTAGACATATTAACTCTCCTTCAGGTAATCACAATTACTTATCAATAACAATAATATGCAAAATTAATGCATATTAATCGGTTATGTGGACAAGTTCTGTAACAACTAAACGTTTTTAAGCATCAAGGCCTCTTTTCCGGCATTAAGTTCATTAAATAGCAAAGGGCATGGATAAAGAGAGAGGAGACAGTCTGGCAGCAAAGCAATATCTTAAAAAATCCAGGCGGGTATCTTGAAATTACCCGCCTGGTCGTTGATTTGTCCAAACCACATATCAGGTTTGTGATAGGGCGCATCTAATGCGCTTGTAGGCTAAAGGTAAAGCAAATTCTACGAATGGGCAAAACAAATTTTAACAACAAACTTGGTAAAAATAAGTCGCAAGTCCTTACGTACAACATTCATAATAAATATGTTGTAATATATTGTAAATAGGAACCAGCCCTCATAAGGCTGCAGAATTCCTTGTTATTCATCCGGAAAAAACGATCTTTAACACTGAAAATCAATCAGGAATTTGCAATAAAATTACCATGCGCACTTTTGTTATGGGCGATATTCATGGCGCCTATAAAGCCCTTAAGCAATGTCTGGAGCGGGCAAGCTTCGATGTAGAGCAAGATCACTTAATTCAATTGGGAGATATTGTCGATGGCTATCCTGATGTTTTTGAGTGTATCGAGACCCTCTTAAGCATCAAAAACAGCGTGCTTATTAAAGGTAATCATGATGACTGGTTCCAGACCTTCTTTGAAACCGGCTACCACCCTGTCCAGTGGCGAACCGGAGGCCGAGGCACATTAATCTCCTACCTGCATCACGCGGGTAAAGCGCGTAAAATATATACGTCCGGGTCAGGCTTTCAATCGGCACTTTCGGCCTCAGATATACCCCAGCAGCATCAAAAGTTTTTCAACCAGCAAAGGTTATATTATATAGATTCGGAAAACCGGTGTTTTGTACATGGTGGTTTTGACCGCCATATACCCTTCAGCCTGCAAAAAGCAGCAACTTTTTACCGGGACAGGGATCTTTTTGAGGCCGCATTGCAAAAGGATAGTTATTATGAAAACGGGGTGATACCAGAAGGTTTTTATAGTGATACCCGTTTCCGGGAAATCTATATCGGGCATACTGCGACAACCCACTGGAACAGAGATCAACCTATGAAAGCATTGAATATCATAAATCTGGATACTGGTGCGGGCCATGAAGGCCGTTTAACGATTATGGAACTGCCTTCGACTGTCAGTGCAGCATCTGCTCCTGTTGAAACAAACCCCTTCTGGCAGTCAGATCTCTTACCGACACTATACCAACATGGCTATCGGTAAATACGGGCTAAATACCTGCCATAAGTAAAGAGGGACATGCGCAGAAGGCCATGCCCTTTGTGTATTAAAAGCACAGCTGGTATAATTATCACTTAGATTTTTTGAGCAAGTAGTGGTTGACTTAGAATCTTACTGTATATTTACGATAAGTTTTTATTAACAGTTAATTTTAATGGGACTGAACAGATAACGAATGTTCCACACACCTAAAACACAAACAAATGAAATGGTTAAATCCTGATGACAGTACAGATGGCGTAGAGGTAAGGAAAGGAGGTGGCGCCCGTCGTGTCGGCAAGATCGGTGGCCTGGGCGCTATCGTCGTCGTCGTTATTTCCCTGATTCTTGGCAAGAATCCCATGGAGATGTTGGGTTTTGTCAATAATGCGATACCGGACCAAACGCAGACGCAGACCACTGGAACCGTCACGAATGTTGGGGCCAATAATGACTCAACACTGACGGTCAGAGTATATAACAGCTGTAATACTGTCTGGAACGGCATTTTACGCGACAAGTTTGGTAAATCTTATTCCAGACCCAGACTGGTCATGTTTGAAGGCAGTGTGCAGACTGCCTGTGGGGGTGCCAGTTCGGCCTCCGGCCCTTTTTATTGTCCGGGCGACAGAATGGTATATATTGACCTTGGTTTTTTCCAGGAACTATCCCAGCGATTTAATGCACCGGGCCAGCTGGCCAAAGCTTATGTCATCGCCCACGAAATGGGGCATCATATCCAGAATCTCCTTGGTATGACCGATCAGGTGGATGCCGCCAGAGGGAGGCTTAGCGAGGCCGCTTATAATAAGCTGTCTGTCAAACTGGAACTGCAGGCAGATTTCTATGCCGGCCTCTGGGCACATTATGCAGAACAGGAACAGATCATTCAATTGGAGCAAGGTGACATCGAATCAGCACTGGGCGCTGCCGGTGCAGTAGGCGACGACCGCCTGCAAAGGGAAGCGACCGGCACCACCAACCCAGACTCTTTCACTCACGGTACTTCCGCACAACGTATTTACTGGTTTAAAAAAGGCTACACGTCCGGTGATTTCAGCCAAGGCGATACCTTTAATGATCCCAGCCTGAATTAATCAGTTACTCCATCACTCATCAAAATTAAAAAAGAATGTTTCGACTAAAAACAAAGTATCTTTTGTTTACCGTGCTGGCTTTATGGCTGGTGCCGGCGTATCTGTTCGCCCAGCAACCCAAAAAAATATTGGTCTTTTCCAAAACAGCCGGTTACAGGCATGCCTCTATTGCTGCCGGCAAAACGATGTTTCTGGAAAAAAGTGTTGCTGCCGGCTACCAGGCAGACACAACGGAAGACGCGACAGTATTTACCAAACAGGGGCTTAAACCTTATAAAGCGGTTGTATTTCTCAATACCACCGGCGATGTACTCAATAATGCGCAGCAGGCCGCTTTTCAGCATTTTATTCAAAAAGGAGGCGGATATATCGGCATCCATGCAGCCACTGATACGGAGTATGACTGGCCTTGGTATAACAAACTCTCCGGAGCCTATTTCGACAGCCATCCTCACCCGCAGGAAGCGACCTTCAAAGTATTGGACAAAAAGTTCATTGCGACCCAGCATCTGCCGGACTCCCTGATACAGAAAGAAGAGATCTATAATTTTAAGTCTGTACAAGACGGTCTACATTACCTGATCAGCGTAGATGAATCCAGCTATAAAGGTGGCAACATGGGTAAATTTCACCCGATCAGCTGGTATCATAACTTTGATGGCGGGCGGGCTTTTTATATTGAATGGGGCCATTTTCCCGAAACTTTTTCTTCCAAAAGCTTTCAGAAAATAATCTACAAGGCGCTGGACTGGGCTACTTCAAAGAATTAATCCGGTGACCAGATTTCTAAAGGCAGTGATAATAAATAAAAGCCGGCAAACCTATTCGTAGGCTTGTCGGCTTTTATTTATATTATTTTGTTCCCCGCAAAACTCCTTCTACCCTTCTTTATAGGTGAATAAACCATTGGCTTGGGCCGTACAAGTAACAACAAGGTCATTAATACAAACATGCGCTGGCTGATTGGCGACGTAATAAGTAATATCTGCAATATCTCTGGCTTCTAAGGCATGGTAACCTGCATATACTTTGTCACTTTCTGCCTGGTTACCTTTAAGACGTACCAAAGAAAATTCTGTTTCCGCAGCACCTGGATGAATTGCCGTTACCTTTATTTTTTTAGAAAGCAGGTCTATTCGCTGAGCCTTGGAAATTGCCTCCACCGCGCTTTTGGTAGCACAATACACATTGCCCATCGGGTATACATCTTTAGCGGCTGTAGAGCCAATATTGACGATGTGTCCTTTCCCCTTTTTCTCAAAATAGGGCAAAACGCCCCTTGAAACATAAAGCAGCCCCTTAATATTGGTATCGATCATGGTTTCCCAATCATCTATATCGGCCTCATCGAAGTTAGCTCTGCCAAGTGCAAGACCAGCATTATTTACCAAAACATCAATCTCCTGCCATTCGGCAGGTAGATTGGCTAACTGTTCATTAACCGCTTTCCTGTCTTGAACATCAAAACACAGGGGCAGTACGTCTACTCCATAATCAGCCTCAATTTGCCCCTTGAGCTCCGACAGCCTTTCCGCTCTTCTTCCTGTAATAATGATATCCCACCCTCCTGCCGCAAACCGCAAGGCAATTGCTCTACCAAAACCGGAGCTGGCCCCCGTTACAAGAATTATTCTTTTATTTGCCATTTTATTTAGTTTAAACAGATATTTATAATTGAAATGGAAAGGTAAAACAAATCTCTAAATAGGACCGGAACTTCAGTGTTCATTAGGCTTATTTTCTAAGATGGATGGTCAACAATCTATTTTCTATTCATTTGCACTCAAACTTGCTGATACCAATCCTACCGCACAACGCGCAGAAAAATTTATTAGGTAAATACGTTATTCATATAGTTGTGTGAGTAGTAAATTAGAAGCAATATACATCACCGTCGGCAGACTATTCGTTATGTATGGCTGGTCTCGTTATTCCATTTTCAATAGAACCGGTTTTCCATCTGGGTTTAAAAACTGGTGTTTTCTTGGATCCCATAAAGGACAATGGACGAAATACCGGTTGTATTTAAATAGGAAAGATCTAAGTCACTATTTGATAGAATGGGCATGGCTAATCTTAATAAAAAGAAATGGAAAATGACATGAAAACAAAAATGGCAAAAGTACGAAATCAGCGTATATTCTTGGGACCAGAATGCAAAGTGAATCGAAAATGTATAATTATTTATTCAATATATAATGAAATATACTATTCCCTGCATAGCAACTTCTTTATTATAAGCGCGCTTCTATAGGAGACGAAAAAATGAACGGCATATAGGATAAATACAGCTGATATGACGCTCCTCTTCTTACGGGAATCGCACATTTGATTGTGCCCTCTATTCTGCCACCTCATATCTAAACAAAACGCGAAATATACAGCCAATTACATATACTGCCTTCATGATCTGCCTATAGGCACTCTCGCCAAAGCCTCAGATATTTCCCCCATCTCATTTGACGGCCGGTCTGAAAAAAAAGCCACAAATGTCTGTCCAATAAAAAGATTCCTTACATTAGGTGATGGAAACGCTCTGGAAGTACCTCAAACCTCATAAGAAACTGATCATACTGGCCCTACTGCTAGCCACTGCGGCGCAGCTGCTCAGTCTGATCGACCCGGTAATCTTCGGAAAAATCATTGACGATTATGCGACGCATCCGGTCGTCAGCACAGAAAAAGAATTGATAAGCGGAGTCCTCTTCTGGCTGGCCGTTGCCATCGCTGTCGCCTTGTTATCGCGGCTGGCCAAGGCTTTTCAGGATTATGTCATTCGCCTGGCGACCGCCAGATTCGGAGAGAAGATATTCAACGATGGACTTAAACAGACACTGAGGTTAAACTTTCAAGAATTTGAGGAAAACCGAAGCGGAGAAACACTGTCCATTTTACAAAAGGTTAAAACCGACACAGAACGCTTTGTTACGTCCTTTATCAATATCCTTTTTTCTTCTGTTGTCGGGATCGGCTTCCTGATCTGGTATTCTATTACAAAAAACTGGATGCTCATACCTGTGTTTTTAATTGGTATTGTTTTATTAGGGTCATTGACCGGACTGCTTTCTAAGAAAATTAAAACCATTCAGCGTTCTATCAATAAAGAGACCTATGCCATGTCTGGCATTATTACAGAGAGCCTGAGGAATATAGAACTGGTACGCTCCCTTGGGCTCACCTTTCCGGAAATCCGACGCCTGCGTGGATTAACCTCTTCCATTTTTGACCTCGAAATGGAAAAGGTTAAAAAAGTACGCACTTTATCTTTTCTGCAGGGGACTACACTAAATGTATTGAAGCAATCCATTTTATTTATTCTGCTGTGGCTCATCTTCAGAAAAGTATTGACCACCGGTGAATTAATTGCCATGCAGTTTATCTCCACCACGATCTTCGGCCCTTTACAGGATCTGGGAAATATCATCTTACAATACAGGGAAGTAGATGCTTCTATCCGCAGTTTTGACCGGCTGATGATAAAGCCTGTTGAAACACGTCCCCCTACACCAGAAGACCTTGGCAGGCTGGACAGCCTGCGGTTCGACGATGTCGTATTCCGGCATAAAACAGCCGATTATAACAGTATCGATCACCTTTCATTTGAAGTCCAAATCGGGCAAACCATTGCGTTTGTCGGTCCTTCAGGATCGGGCAAATCGACTTTGGTCAAACTATTAGTGGGACTCTACAGACCTTTATCGGGTTCCATTTTGTTTAATGAAATTGATTCCCAAAAGATCCGCTACAACCAATTGCGACGGCAGATTGGCTTTGTCACGCAGGATACCCAGCTATTTGCCGGCAGCATTCAGGCAAACCTACAGTTTGTGCAATCCGATGCCACCGAATCAGAAATGCTGGACGCGATGCACAAGGCGTCCGCCACGCATCTGCTGCAAAAATCTCCGCAGGGACTGCAGTCCATTCTCGGAGAAAACGGCATGAAACTCTCTGGAGGAGAAAAACAGAGACTCTCAATCGCAAGGGCACTTTTAAGAAAGCCACGACTGCTTATATTTGACGAAGCAACTTCTGCACTGGATTCCATAACCGAGCAAAGCATTACGGAAACGATCCGGTCGATCTCTGCCGACAAGCAGCAAATTACAATACTGATCGCACATAGACTCTCTACGATTATGCATGCAGATGTCATATATGTACTGGAAAAAGGTAAGTTCGCCGAAATAGGCAATCACGACACACTTCTGGAACAAAAAGGCCTGTATTATGCCATGTGGCGTCAGCAAGTAGGCGAAAGAAATACAGCATTTTTCTAACAGTCATCCAATAATTAAACCTTAATTTTACTGTAGAATCTATATTTTCTTAAAATTAAGATCACATGAACTACAAAGGTATATTATCCGCCTTACTGGCTATATTTTTAGTAACTACTCTGAAAGCACAGGACAGCTACGACAGCCTTCCTCCCTATAGGAAAGACTCTACCCTCCCCAACTTTCTATTACTCAGACAGGATAGCAGCTGGCTGAGCCTGGCTCAGATACCCAAGAAAACAGCTATAGTGATCACTTTTTTTAATCCCGATTGTGAACATTGTCAGCATGAAGCAACTCAACTGGCAAATTCCATGAATAAATTAAAAAAGATCGAATTTATCTGGGCCACCTATGCGGCCTCCTTTGAAGAAATCAATGAATTTGCAGAAAAATATCATCTCAACGATTTGCCCAATGTGCATTTTGTGAAAGATGTCAATTATTCCATCCCCAGTTTCTACCACCTGGAAATGACCCCGTATATGGCCGCTTATAATAAGAAAAGGCAGTTGGTCAAGACCTTCCCTGCAGGTGTCAGTCCAAGGGAATTAATTCAGTTGCTGGAGTAAAAGTATCAACGAATAGGAGATACAGGTATGCCCTTGCAATATTGCACGGGCATACTTGTATAACAGAGATTAAGATTCATTTTTTAAAGGCAAAATAAACGGCAGCCAGTATACACAAAAAACTAACCAGGTATTTCCAGTGAAAAGGCTCTTTCAGGTAAAAGATAGCAAAGAAAGTAAAGACGACAAGCGTTACAACTTCCTGAATAATTTTCAGCTGAAAAGCCCCGATTCCCCACGCTCTTCCAAAATGGTTAGCCGGCACCGTCAGACAATATTCAAAAAAAGCGATTCCCCAACTTATCAGCACAATTTTCCAGACCGGTAAATTGCCAACACCGGGTTTCAGGTGCCAGTACCAGGCTGTCGTCATAAAAATATTGGAACAAACCAGTAGTAAGATGATCCAAGTCGTTTTCATGGATTAAAATTGAAAAGTTGAATTCCTGCTTTTGATGCAAAAACATTTCCAACCATGCATTGCCTGCCGCTATTTTACGCCTTCATATATACAGCAGATTCCCATAGTAAGTGCCTTAAATAGGGTATTTTTAAAATGCACCCCATTGAGGATCTTCACAAAATCATTCCTTTCAGGAAAGGCTTTAGCTGATTTATTCAGATAACTGTAGGCTTCTTTATTTTTGGAAAACAGGTTTCCCATAGCAGGTGTTATTACATTCATATAAAAACTATACAATCCCTTAAATACCGGATTATGCGGACGGGAGAATTCCAGTACGATGAGCTTACCACCTGGTTTTAATACCCGATGCATTTCCGAGAGTCCTTTTTCCAGATCCTGAAAATTACGCACCCCGAAAGCCACTGTAATGGCATCAAAACTATTATCCGCAAAAGGAAGAGCGGCGCTATCTGCCTGCTTTAGTTCGATTTTGTCTGACAGACCGGCTTTTATTATCTTTTCAAGACCTACCTGCAACATGCCCTGAGATATATCCACCCCAATGATTTTTTCTGGCTGCAACATATCATAAGTCATAAGCGCTACGTCACCGGTACCAGTTGCCACATCCAGGATTTGTCTGGGCTTAAGCTTCGATAAACGCCTGATGGCCTTCTTTCGCCACTGAACATCAATTCCCAGACTTAAAAAGCGGTTTAGAAAATCATATTTTGGTGCGATGTCGTCAAACATATGCTCTACCTGCTGTTTTTTTTCCTTCCCGCTACTGCCGAAAGGCAGAATCTCGTCATGTGCGTACTTTGTCATAGCTGCAAAGATAATGGCTTTTAGGAAGTTTCGTCAGCCTTAAAATCTCATTTTCGCCCATTCAGTCTCCTGTTTTTCACTGTCAGCTCACAAGGTGAAACCTGAAATAAATAATAGCTTTTTTTAGAATATAATTAACCAATCAAAGCGTTATACTTCGTACATTCACGCTCTAATTTTCTCCAAAATGAGTTTAGAAGAAGAAATCTTACAGGTTAATGAACAAGTAGAGCAGAAATCCTCTTTTATAGAAAGAATCAAAAAAGAACTATCTGAAAAGATCGTTGGACAGACCTATATGATCGATCGGTTACTCATAGGCCTTCTGTCTAACGGACATGTGCTTTTGGAAGGTGTTCCCGGTCTGGCCAAGACCTTGACTATTAAATCATTGGCCGCAGCTGTTCAGGGACAATTCAGCCGCATCCAGTTTACACCCGATTTATTGCCGGCAGACGTGATCGGCACAATGATCTATCATCAGCAAAAAGCTGAATTTGTCGTGCGCAAGGGACCGGTATTCGCTAATTTCATTCTGGCAGACGAAATTAACCGGGCCCCTGCTAAAGTCCAGAGTGCACTGCTGGAAGCCATGCAGGAAAAACAGGTGACCATCAGTGACGGCTCTTACCCGCTTCCTGAGCCATTTTTAGTGCTGGCTACTCAAAATCCACTGGAACAGGAGGGCACTTATATGTTGCCTGAGGCACAGGTAGACCGTTTTATGCTAAAAGTGGTCGTGGGTTACCCGACCAAACAGGAAGAATTGCAGATCATTCGTCAGGAAGCATCCAGACAGTCTGCCAATGCCCGCATTCATCCCATTATTACCTTAGAAGAAATCAAGGAAGCAAGGGACCTGGTAAGCAAGATCTATATGGACGAAAAGATCGAAAAATATATTCTGGACATTGTTTTCGCGACCCGTTATCCTGAGCAATATGGCCTGGATAGACTCAAACCTTTTATCAGTTATGGCGGATCGCCCAGAGCCAGTATTAATCTGGCGCTCGCCGGTAAAGCACATGCTTTTATGCAAGGCCGCGGCTATGTGATCCCTGAAGATATAAAAGCCATATGCAAGGATGTTATGCGACACAGAATCGGAATCACCTATGAGGCCGAAGCGGAAAATACCAGCTCTGAAAACATTATTGAAGATATTCTGAAAACTGTTCAGGTTCCATAGTCTTTCTCTCTGAGCGGATCGAGAACCCTACCTTCGTATTTTTGGTCTTCACCGATTAATTATAATTGTCGTGTTTTCACTTAGGAAAAATAAATATAAGTCATCGCAGCATAACAACATTAATACACCGCTGTTGACAGAGGATGATAATGACGCCTCCGTCTCCAGTCGTGTGCGCGAGCTGGAGATCAAAAGCAAAAGGCTGACAAATCATTTATTTTCCGGAGAATACCACTCTGCCTTTAAAGGCCGGGGGATGGCCTTTAAAGAAGTCCGGGAATACCAACCGGGGGATGACGTGCGTTTTATCGAATGGAATGTCTCGGCCAGAATGGGGCATGCCTATAGCAAGTTATTTGAGGAAGAACGCGAACTGAGTGTATATCTGCTGATCGACACCAGTGCCAGTAATCTGTTTGGAACCAATAAGCAATCCAAAAAAGACCTGATCACAGAAATCTCGGCGGCTATTGCCTTCTCTGCTGTCAGCAATAATGACAAAATAAGTACTATTCTATTCAGTGACCGGATAGAAAAATATGTTCCGGCCAGAAAGGGCAGGCAACATGTACTTAGAATCGTACGGGAATTATTGAGTTTCACTCCTGAATCTGGCAAGACTGACCTGGAAAGAGCCCTTAAGTTTCTGACCAGTACTGCGAAACATAAATCCATTGTCTTTATTCTGAGCGATTTTGTGGCCGATCATTACGAGCAGGCTTTAGGTGTCGCTGCCAAAAAGCATGATGTTATAGGCATTCAGGTCTATGATCGTATGGATATGCAACTGCCCAGGATCGGGCTGGTCGAGCTCAGTGACCCTGAAACCGGCGAGAATATTTTATTTGACAGCAATGATAAATACGCAAGGCTGCGATATACTAAACAGTTTGATGAGATCACCTCTCAGGCCCAGAGACAGTTTAAAAAAGTGGGCGCAGATCTGTTACAAATAGAAACCGGACAGGATTTTGTCGGTATTCTCCAACAGTTTTTCATCAAAAGAAAATAATCAACGGCAACGCGATGCACCTGAATAAAATAATAAATAAAGCAGATCGTACAGGCATTATTTTAACCAGAATGCTCTCTACCCTGTTATTTATTATTTTCTGTTTTTGTATGGGTCAGCGGGTAACCGCTCAACAGGCAGTGGTCACACTGGACCGGGAGCAAATTTTAATAGGCGAACAAGTCACGCTGCAACTTAAAGTAGAGAACCTCACCGACCAGGCGCAGAGCGTGCAAAACTGGTTTAAGGTAAAGGATACTGCAAACCATATAGAGGTGGTTCGCAGTGGAAAGATAGATACGATATCTGTAGACGGGCAGACGACGCTCATGCAAAAGCTGACCATCACCTCTTTCGATTCCGGTTCCTGGCAAATTCCCGTGATTGAACCGGTGGTTAAGGATATCAACAATCAGGAATATACACTCTCTACAACACCTGTCACTTTGCGGGTAATGCCAGTGGATGTCAGCAATTTAAAAGATTTTCACCCCGTTAAAGATATCCTGAATGTAGATTATAGAGATTACACCTGGTTATACATAACCGGAGCAGTAATTTTACTCGGGCTTTTGACCTTTCTGATTATCCGCTGGATTAAAAGGACGAAGGATCGGCCTAAGACCGGTAAGCCGGTCGTTAAGGGGCCTCCATTGGCCTGGGCAATGGGCCAGATCGACGCCCTTGAAAAGGAAAAGCTGGTGGAAGCCGGTAAGGTCAAAGAATTCTATACAAGGCTTTTGGATATTTGCCGCGCCTATTTTGATGAACGCTTATCCAGCCATGCTTTCCAGGCAACCTCCAAAGAACTCGTAGCCAGCCTCCAGGCTTATCTGGTACGCCATAAAGAACGCGCCGATATGGAATCATTTGCTTCCTTAAGCGATTATGTGAAATTTGCTGAGCATAGTCCTGAAGTGGAAAAGACAAAGGAAGCGGTGACGATTGCCCGGCAAACGCTTACGAGCGTAGAAAAACAAATAATGGAAACACAAAAGAAAAATGATCGTTAACTGGTTGCAATATACGGATTTTGCCTACCCCTGGTTCCTGCTGTTATTAGTATTGTTACCGGTATTGGTCATATGGCACTATAGACGCCAGGCCAAAAAATCGGCAACTTTAGCATTGTCCACGACCCGGGAGATCAAAAAAACCAAAACATGGAAAACCAGGCTGGTCCCTATTCCTTTCTGGCTGCGGATATTAGCACTTGGCGTTTTGATCATTGCCATGGCCAGACCCAGGGATAGCTTTACTGAAACCACGACAACCGGCCAGGGCATCGATATTGTACTTTGTTTTGATATCAGTGGCTCCATGACAGAAAGGGACTTTGTTCCTAACCGGCTGGAAGCGGCCAAAAAAGTTGCGGAAAACTTTGTCAGAACCAGAGAAGGAGACCGCATCGGCGTAACAATCTTCAGTAATATCAGTTTCACGCTAACGCCTGTGACCACAGATTATAATATGGTGCTCCAACAGATCAGTCAGATCAACAGTGGTTATCTGGAAGAGGAAGGCACAGCCATCGGTTCCGGCCTTGCCACTAGCATCGACCGCCTCAGGTATAGCAAAGCTAAAAGCAAAATCATCATTTTACTAACGGATGGAATGGATTTTGGCGGGAAAATATCTCCGGATATTGCCACTTCCATGGCCAAGACGTTCGGCATTAAGGTCTATACCGTCGGTATCGGCAGTAATAAAGTCGTCAATGACAACGACCCTTTTGGCGACCCGGGTGGCAGAAAGCTGGAGTTTAACCCGGAACTGCTGAAAAATATTGCCCGTCAGACCGGTGGTCAGTATTTTCAGGCAGGCGATAATAAAACCCTGCAAAAAGTTTATGAAAGTATCGGCAAACTGGAAAAATCTGACATTAAGGTAACCAGTTATAACCGTTATGAAGAAAAGTATATTCCATTTGTGTTGACAGGACTTTTCCTGCTTGCATTGGAGCTCTTCCTGCGACTGCGCGTGTTGCGAAAATTCCCGTAAGATAAATCTTCTTATTTAGTCTGACAGCGAACTTGTTTTTTTGGCAGACGCGGCATATAACCAGCCATAACCCGTCACCATAGCCAGTACCGAAGCCAGAAGAATAGCCAGTTTAGCATCAGTCTGTAACCCGAGCTCAGAATAGGCAAGGGAGGTCACAAATATGGACATCGTAAAGCCAATGCCTGCCAGTACCGTAATACCAATAAACTGGTTCCAGTTGGCGCCAGCCGGAAGTCTGAACCAGCCAGCTCGGATGCCCATGTATGCTACCAGACTAATGCCCAGTGGCTTTCCAATAAAGAGACCTAATAAAATGCCCCAGGAAACCGTGGACTGAAATACAGCAGTCAGGTTGTCCGGTAACAAAATACAAGTATTGGCCAGCGCGAAAACCGGTACAATGATAAAGTTCACAGGAATATGCACTTTCTTTTCATACAGTGGCAATAATTCCACCGGAATCATAAAGGCAAACAGTATACCTGCGATCGTTGGATGTATACCGCTCTGCAAAATGGCATACCAAAGGAGCAGCGCTACTGCGATCCGCAATAGATGCTTGACGGTTGTCGTAACAGAGCGGACCTTGTTTATGGCCCAAAGCAACAACAAGCAGCCCGTAGCGACTAGTAGCCATATGCCCGCTATCTGTCCCCCATAGAATAAGGCAATAATTAAAATAGCGCATAGATCATCTATAATGGCCAGTGCGGTTAAAAATATTTTTAAAGAATACGGCACCTTGCTGCCCAGAAGTGCAGCTACACCTAATGAAAAAGCAATATCTGTCGCCGTAGGGATACCCCAACCATGTTCAAATCCCGTCCCACGGTTAAATAGCAGGAAGATAATGGCAGGAAAAACGACGCCACTGACCGCTCCAACAAAAGGCAAAGCCGCCTTTTTGAGTGAAGATAATTCTCCCTTGACCAGCTCTCTTTTAATCTCCATTCCCGCCAGAAAGAAGAAGACCGACATGAGTAAATCATTGATTAGTTCTACTGGTGTATGAGGTAAATGTAGTGTATGCAAGCCTTTGAATTCCAGGTGCCAGAAATGGCTGTAAGCTGCTCCCATCGGCAAATTACAAAGAAGCAGGGATATAAAGGTACAAAACAGCAGCAGCATCCCTACGCTGCGACTATCATGAATAAATGCTTTTACGGTATACCGTAGTTTCTGATACATATACCACTCATTTAAAGACAGCTACCAGATATAATGGACACGGGAATTTCTCTGTCTACGGGTAAAAATACGTATATGAATAATTCGATAAAAATCAATGCGCCAGTAAATCGTACTTGGATTTAGGCCGTTTGTCTTCCAGCCACTGAAACCCTTTCAGGCGAATCTTTTCGTGATCCACTTCGCCCATCGGGTAAACCCTGCCCACCACATCACTTTTTCCAACAATACGCTGCAGTTCTTTATTGATAAAATAAAAGTTAAGTATCCTGGAATCTTGCTGTGTCACCCCGATATACTTGTTCTCGTCATCCAGGCTATAGAATATTCCGTGCGCATTTCCCTGAGCAGAAAGGCTATCTATTTGACCATCGGTAAACCAGGCTTCCAGCTTTCTCCCAGCCATCTGGTTAA
The DNA here is from genome assembly GCF_020042345.1 of Arachidicoccus terrestris. Lineage (NCBI taxonomy): Bacteria > Pseudomonadati > Bacteroidota > Chitinophagia > Chitinophagales > Chitinophagaceae > Arachidicoccus > Arachidicoccus terrestris. Next base: position 3,396,835 of record NZ_CP083387.1, on the reverse strand, counting down.
AGAACTTACTGGTCTTTTCCTGGTGCAATGTATCGGCCTGACTAATCATAAGCGCATTTTCCGCTACCCGGATATACTTGGGTTTATTATTGGCAGTCTGGACCAAAATGGTGTCTCCGCTGACTTGCGAGATCTGATGATTAGAGGTCGTCCAGATAGTCGGGTTCTTAAAAAGCTCAATCAGAGAATCTCTGCCCGAATAATACAGACTATCTCCTATCCCTTGCAAAGAATCACTGTAGATCCGCACATTATAGTAAGCTTCCAAAAAGCGGTTTTTCTTATCCTCCGGAGGCAACGAGTCTCTTTTACCGCCAGATTTCCCTACTGAAAAATCTAAGCCGGGTTTTCTGCTACCGCTTGAATCTGCCATAGGTTGAGGTTTGGACGCTTTAATACTGTCAATGATCGCCGGCTGGCGTTTACCCGAATTCACCCCCCGGTCCTTCTTCTTGAAGATATTAAAGATGGATTTCTTCTCCTCTTTCTTTTTGGGCGCCTCTCTGCCAGGCTTTGTACTGTCAGCGGACACCGCAGGCAAAACGGGCTGTTTAACCTGTTCATCTTTTTTCTTCCGCTTAAAGAAATCAAACAAACCCTGATGCTCATCTGTCGTACTATCAGTTTCCTGCTTTGGTTGACCCGCAGGCTTTGTACTGTCCGTATCCCAGACGAATACCTTACCCACCTTATGGAACCCCTGGGGGCTGACAGTGTCTTTGGTAGCTGACTCCTTCGCTGAAGATAAACTGGTGCTGTCTGTCCGCAGTGAATCTGAGGCTGCTGACACATGATCCGTTAAAAAGCGTTCATGATCACCGCCTGTGGAATCAAGTGGATGGTGATCTACGACCTTATGCGCACTATCCGTATTTATCTGCAGGGAATCATTGACAAAACGTGCAGAATAAAGCGTGTCTGCGGCGATAAATATTGAATCTGCATCTTGCTTGATGATAGCGATCGGATTTACAGTCGCCAGAAAAGATGCATTCTCACGACTGGATTTCAAGTCATTACAAAGGACAACCATTCCCTGGGCCGTGTCCCTGTATACCACGGTTCCTCTGGCCTCCGCGAAGCCGCTGCTATCATCGGCTGCAATCTCGTCCGCAATCAGGACAGAGCTGCTATCTATGAGTGTAGGGCGCTTCCCCAGATAGGCGGTCTTATGTAAGAGATCATAATACCCGTCCGTCGTCTGAATACTTTTATAAGGCCCCTGTTGGACTAGGGTCGGGACCGTAAAGGTGGCAACTTTTGTGACTGTATTATATAACAGGGTATCAGTGGTCATCGTATAATCCGGATCCACAAGTTTTACATCTTTGGTAAACTGCGCATCCTTGGTATCACCATAATAAGTGCCCGAACGACTGGTCAGCACTGTTTTGCCGTTGACCAGTTTTCCCTGCTGATTGTAAACCGCAATCTTGGTATTCAGGTCATAATCAAGTGTAGAGGTCGTCAGTGTGCCATTTCCGTCTGTCAGTTTTACATTATTTTTCAGAAAGGCTGTCCGCTCTGCACCTTTATAACGCATAAAATCCGAATAGATATGGATAGAGTCGTTGTCATTAACATGCACATGACCAAAAGCTTCGGTAATCTGTGTAGCAGGATTAGCAGCTACGCTGTCACAATAAAACAAAGTATTAGATTGCCTGACCGCGACATTGCCGCTGGCAAAACGGATCATGGTACTATCGTTGAACTTTTTAAACCCGGTGCGGTCAGCATGGATAATCTGAATACGATCCCCGCCGGCAGAATCCGTACCCGCACGCTTTACTTGTGCCCGCAAAGTATTGCCTGTATAGACAGACAGTATAATACAGGCAATAACACTCAGGTAATATTGTATTTTTTTCTTCTTTAAGATCTTCATTATTACTTCCGGAAGTCAGCAGGCAAACTATCCTGCGGTAAAGGTTTTTCTAAATAATTCCCTTTATCCTTTTTGCCAAAAATAGAAATATTTACATACCGCTTAGGATGCACCCGAAGATCGTCCAAAAGTGTCTGTAAACTTTTTGCTGTACGGTTAAAATTATTATATAATTCTCTGTCATTTAGCAGGGCACCCAGAGAGCCGTCCGTTGAATTCGCCTTTTTCATGATACCAGATAGCTGCTCCATGGAACTATTGAGCTTGTCCAAAGTGGTGGCCAGGTCTACCTGTGCCAACTTACCGGTCGCCACGGAAAGATTATTCATTACGGAATCGAGCTTGGCATTATTATCAGCCAGGTTCTGGGTAAAGCTATTAATATTTTTAATAGATCCTGCAAAGGCTCCTGTCTGCAAATCTAATGCCTTATTTAGCAGTGCAGTCGTCTGAGTCAGATTTTTGGTTACCACGCTTAAGTTTGCGACCATCTCCTGCAGATGTTCTTTGGAAGAGGAGTCCATAACCTGATTAATGTTCTGCATGACGGTGTCGATATGCTGCAGGGTATTTTTAGCGGTTTCTGCCAGGGGGCGTATCTGGTTCCCTACCTGTCCCAACAGTCCGGGAGTCATAACGGTCAGTAAAGTATCTTTCGATTTCATCAGGGTCTTAGAGTCTCCCAAGGTGATTTCCAGGCTGGAAGCACCTAATGGATTGCTGGAAATATTGGCCGTAGAATTATCGGGGATCTCATATTCCTGATTAAGTTTCACTTCTACATCAATCTCTTTCAGGTCTTTGCTGGCACTGATCTTAGAGACGGTTCCCGCCTGAAATCCATTAATGGTGACAACGTTGGACGCTACCAGTCCATTGGACTCGGGAAACTTCGCATATAAATAATAGCCGGACTTGAACAGACTCTTACCCTTTAAAAAATTAAATCCCAAAAACAGCAATACAATGGCTATAATGGTTAGTGCGCCTATTTTAGTTTCATTAGATATTTTCATACCCTGGTTTTTATAATTTTTATCCGGTGTGCCCTAGTTTGCTTTCTATCGTTTTAGCCTAATAATCAATTCCGGCACCGGCGTACAAAGATAATTAGATTAGTCTTTGAACCATAAGTTGTTAAGTTTAAAAATAGCCAATTATTCTTATATCCTCCGGGCTCACGCAACATTAAAATCAGCCATTTTAGTGCAAAAAACCAACCAAATTAGCTTCTTGGACACATCAGTGTACATTCCCCGCATCCAGCAACTGCTTGTATTTAATGACCGCCTGCAAAATATTGGAAGCAATCTGTAGTTGTCCCCCCTGGCTGTTCATATAATCCTCTTCACTACGATCGGTCATAAACCCGATCTCCGTCAAAATGCTAGGCATGGCGGTTGCGTGCAGCACCCAGATCCCCACTTCGTTACGCTGTTTGACGCCTCTGCTGAACCTACCCTGTTTGACATATTGTTCTTCGATTAAATTAGCCAGCAATAAACTTCTTGAAAAAAACTTTTTTGTACGGATCGTAGCCAGTATCTTTTCTTCGGTCGAACTGAACATCGGAACAGAGCTGTCTCCTTTTTCTCCATACAGCTCTTCGGGATGACTGTTCTGGACAAAGTCTTGTTTAGAATCATTTTTACGAACCGCCCACACATAGGTTTCTGTACCATGTGCAGTCCCGGCAACCTTATAATAGCTGTAGCGAGGCACCCGGCGGGTATGCCGGCGTCTTTTACTGCCTTTGCCGGTATAATATACTTTGGTTCTATACCCAACGACTTTTCTGTGTGTTGTCGATGGCGCATCATTGACGTGAATGCAAATAAACAGATCCCCATGGTTCTCGTTGGCAAATTTGGCCCGCCAACGATTCGCCTGGGCTGCATTTTCCAATCTGCCCGGTAAATTCCGGTCGGTACGCGTCATCAGCACCTTCACACCCGGAAGAGAATCCCGCAGTTTATCTACCAGTTTCTTGGCGACCGCAAGCGTGATATCCGACTCATTGCTGTATTTCCCTCTGGCACCGGGATCCGGCAGCCCATGTCCCGGGTCCACTATAATAGTCCGAAGTGCTGATTTTTGCGCCTGAACATAACCCAGGCCACAAAACAACAAGAAAAAAACACCTATAATTCTCCGAAAATTCCCTTTCATTTACGTAAATATTTGCGCCTGTAACGTTTTATTTGCAATAATAACAGGATATTTTTTGAATCCCATCTTTTTATAAAATAAAATATGTTATAATTACGACAGGCCAATTTTGCAATTGCCCCATAAGCACTACATTTGTAGCCTTCTTAAACCGATAAAATATTCAGTTTCTCCATGTTTTGTGATCGTGCTACCAACTTTTAAGTTATTATTGCACTGTCATTCAACAGGTGATTTTTGGTATGAACCCTAGTTATCCAGCGAAAAAAAAATACTTAATAAGGGCCACCGTGGCCACGGTATTTTCATTTGCCTGGGTGCTCAATGGCCAGGCCAGAACAAGAAGCCACTCACCGGCATTCAGAAGTGAGAACAACTCAACATATACCTTTCATCTGCTTCTCGGCATGCTCACCGGAAACTGGACCGGCGACTCTGCTGCGGTCCTCAGGACGATAGGTAAATCAGATCATCTGCATCCGGCAAAAATTTTTCATAACTATACATGGTGGCTGAATCCCGCACTCGATTCAATTCCAGCCAGTTTTGCAGACTCCGTCCTGCCACGTACGCCTGCTGATGCATTTACTTTTAGTAAGCGCCCGGCCAGGGATATGTCTTTTTTATCCAAAGACTCCATACCTTCCGTTTTTGACTATAAGGCAACAGATTCTTCTGTGTTTTATGTGCAAAAAAACACCTTTTCCCTGCACAAGGACGCAAATATCAAAAACCCGGAATACGATATTTCAGCCAATGACATTAATTATAATAAATCCACCAATATCATTAATGCCTTCGGCAACAAAGATACATCAGATAATATATACGGCAAACCCACCATTGTGCAACAGGGCAGTAAATCCATTATGGACAGTCTGCGCTTTAATGCCAAATCGAAAAAAGGGATTCTGAAAAATACGTACTACAACGAAGGAGAGATCTTTGTAAAAGCAGATATTGTCAAGAAAATAGACAGTAATGCCCTTTTTGCCAAAGATGCCCGGTTTACCACCTGTAATCTGGATCCACCGCATTTTGATTTTCATGCCTTTAAAATGAAAATGATCACGGGTAAGCTGGCCGTCTCCGGACCGGCCATTCCGGAGTTTGAAGGAGTGCCCATGCCGGTGGTCATCCCCTTTGGTATCTATCCGCTGACCAGAGGGCGTCATTCCGGCTTTTTACCGCCTACCTTCGAACAGAACAGTGGTTATGGGCTCGGGTTTAACGGCCTGGGATACTATAAGGTGATCAATGACTATTGGGATGTGACCACCCGTGCCAATATATACAGTTACGGAGGGTATATGATCAGTGTTAATCCTAACTATTATAAAAGATATAAATACAGAGGGTCGCTAAACCTACAGTACCAGTTTACCAAAATACTCAATACATCGGGCATATCCCGAGATGAATATACCAAGTCAACGACCGTACATGTCGGCTGGAGTCACTCCATGGATAGTAAGGCAAGACCCGGTGTGAGTTTTTCTGCCAATGTCAACGCGGGCAGTACAAAATACAACAGCTACCTGACCAACAACCTGGAAAACATCCAGAACCAGTTAAGCTCTTCTGTTACCTGGAGCAAGACCTGGGATGAAGGGAAGTACAATCTGTCACTGGCGGCGAACCACAATCAGAATAATAACACCCATCTGATCAATGTGCAACTACCGACAGCCAACTTCTCGATGGCCACCATCAACCCGTTCCAGAAAAAAGAGCAGGTCGGCAAACCTAAATGGTATGAGAACCTGGGGATCTCCTATAATGGAACCGTTCTCAACCAGTTCTCATTTTACGACACCGCTTTTTCAACGCAACAGCTAAAAGATACCATGCTCTGGGGCGCGCAGCACCAGATTCCTATTACACTGACTTTACCCGCGGTAGGTCCGCTTTTGTTTACACCATCCGTTTCCTATGCGGAGAACTGGTATAGCCGTAAGATGGACCGACACTGGAATGAGGAAACGCAAACAGTTGACACAACGATCTCCAGAGGGTTCTTTGCCGCCCGTCAGATGTCTTTCGGCATGTCCATGAATACGAGGATCTTCGGAACATTGAATTTTAAGAAAGGGAAAATCAAGGCCATCCGCCACGAGATCCGCCCTACGATCAGCCTGAATTATCAGCCCGATATGAATGCACAGAACTACCAGTCACTGCAGACGGACACTTCTGCCCGCAGGATCCGGGTCTCCAAATTTGACGGCAATATTGTAGGAGCCTTTGGTGAAGGCAGTTTTGGCGGTATCAATTTTGGTCTGGATAATATCCTGCAAATGAAAAAGGTCAACGATAAAGACACGACCGGCGATCCTGAAAATGCCACTAAAAAAGTCAATTTGATCGACGGGCTTAGTATCAATACTGGTTATAATATGATCGCCGATAGCCTGAACTGGTCCCCTATCAATATCTCCCTCAGAACCGCCCTTTTCAATAACAAGATGAATGTCAATGCCAGTATGGTCATTGATCAGTACGACTATGAATTAGGGCAACGGGTCAATAAACTCCTATGGAAAGAAGGTAAGATCGGTAACATTACAAGTGGTAATATTTCTATGTCTACTTCTTTTCAGAGTAAAAAGGCGGATCAGCGGTCTGATCAACAACGTATTGAACCGGATCCCAATATGCCTTATGACCAGCAGCAAAGGCAATTGCAATACGTAAGGGATAATCCGGCGGAGTTTGTAGATTTTAATATCCCCTGGAACCTTCAGGCCTCTTTTGCCCTGGGTTTTTACCGGACGCCGACACCGGATTATAAGGGATTCTTCACCCAGGTTAATTCCAGCCTCAACCTGAATGGCGATTTTAGCCTGACGCCAAAATGGAAGGCCGGCGGAAGCATGTATTTTGATGTCGGATCACAGGAAGTTCGTATGTTAAGCCTCTTCCTGACCCGGGAAATGCACTGTTGGCAGATGTCCATTAACGTCTCACCTATCGGCCGGTTTAAGTCATTCAGCATTATCCTGAACCCAAAATCCGGCATTCTAAGAGATCTTAAAATCAATAGATCCAGATCTTTCTACAACTAAACCAGCTCTCATAGATGCAAAATCACGGATTGAATGAACTAAAACCACTAAAAAATAGGGTTTTTCTATAATTTGATTTATTTTTATGAGGTAACTTTGCCGTTTGCAACAACCAAGGTGATTGGAGGAAAAATAGAATTATGTTATCAAAGAAAACGCAATATGCATTTAAAGCACTGATGTACCTCTCACAACAGGCACAGGATGGGCCGGTATTGATTGCGGAGATTTCCCGCAAAAAGAAAATACCATTAAAATTTCTGGAAAACATCCTCCTGGAAATGAAAAAGGAAGGGATTTTAGATAGTAAAAAAGGCAAGGGGGGCGGCTATTTTCTGGCAAAAAAGCCAGAGGATATTGTGCTGGCCGAGGTAATGCGGCTCATTGAGGGACCAATCTCCTTATTACCCTGCGTGAGTCTGCATTTTTATAAAAAATGTGAGAACTGCAATGAAGACAGCTGTGGGCTACGGGATGTCTTGATTCAGGTCAGGGACGCCAATCTGGCCATCCTGGAACATAGAACCGTCGCGGATCTGACTTAGGATCAGCCAATCCGGCAAGGCTGTTATTTCAATTTTAAATAATAAATGCGTCAAATATCCAGAGATATCGACGCATTTATTATTTTTATATATGTCAGCATGATACATGCTGACTCTTTTCCAATACGCTAAATCAGGTATAATTAAGCTTTATCTCCCGGCTTATCAACAGCTTTGTCTGCTGCCTGTGGCTTTTCAGCCTTTTTCTCTGCTTGAGGCTTGGCGGCCTTCTTTTCCCCCTGAGGCTTTTCCTTGTTACCACCGCCTTCTTTCTTCTTGGTGACTTTCGGAGCAAACATCGCCAGCATCCGACGTCCTTCCATTTTCGGCATACTTTCCAAAGAGCCGACATCTGCCAGCCTTTCCGCAAATTTCAGCAACAAAAGTTCGCCGCGGTCTTTAAACATAATCGCACGGCCTTTGAACTGTACATAGGCCTTTACTTTATTACCCTCTTGCAGGAAGCGTTCAGCATGTTTGGCCTTGAAATCAAAATCGTGGTCATCAGTATTAGCCGTAAAGCGGATTTCTTTCAGCTCACTCTGTTTAGAGTTGGCCTTCATTTCCTTTTCCTTACGTTTTTTCTCATACAGGAACTTCTTATACTCGACCACCCGGCATACCGGCGGATTTGCATTAGGAGATATTTCTACCAGGTCCAATTCCAGATTAGCAGCAATCTTACGGGCTTCTTCAATAGGATAAACGCCTACTTCGACGTTATCTCCTACCAGACGAACTTCCGGAACTCTTATGCGTTCATTGATGCGATGCTCCGGCTCTGTTTGTCTCTGAAAACGCCGATTATTTCTTCTGTGTACTAATGCCATTCACAATTTTTTGGTGAAATTAAGTAAAACTAGTTTTCTTTTTTAGAAACTTTTTGACTTGAAAATTACTGCAAATATTGTACAATAGTTCCAAACCACAAAAAAACACCGCTATCTTCTTAGAAATGCTGGCAGTTTGTCAGTTACCGCTTGTAACGGCAAAGCCCCTGCTACTTCAAAACGTTCAAAATGCGGTACATTTTGGGGAGCAGACTGTACTGACTTCCATAATAATTATTGATGATAATAGAAAATACATAATTCTTTCCGGAAGACGATTTTTGATAACCCGCATAAGCCTTACAGGCGTGAATGGTTCCGCTTTTCATTTTTGTACCGTTATAGGTAGGTAACGCTTCATAAAAGTCAGCAAACCAGTTCCGGCCCCTGGCATAGAGCAGCGCCTTTACCTCTGCATAGGCGGAGACATAATTCTGTGGAGACAACCCGCTGCCATCCATCATTCCCAATTCTCCGGCACTGATCCCGTTACTTTTCCAGAACTTAATAATTTCATCTACTCCTGTTTCCGTACTACCTTCATTTTTCTCCTGATAACCAATAGCCTTGGCAAAGGCCTCGCCATACAGGTTGACGCTTTTCCGCAGGAAATAATGAACAATTTGGGAAAGTTGAGGTGAAGTATAGGTATCAATCACTTTGGCCATTTTCGGGACACTGTTACCTTTTATCACCAGCGCTCCTCCCGTTTTAACGCCTCCGGTAATATAAATCTGCTTTTCTTTCAACCAGCGGACAATGTCTGTTCCCAGCTGCAAAGGCGGGTTGGGCATGGAACCGGTCGCCATCCTTGTCGTTCCAGAAGGCACCCGTCCGTCAATCAAGGCCACCGGGCTATATGGTGCAGTAAATATCCTGCTCTTGTCAGCGGAGCCAGAGGGGCCGGAGACCATCTTATTGATCAGTGCAACACCCGGCATCTCGGGGTCTACTTTCTGGATCTTTACAGCGCCACCCGGGCTACCGCCCCTATAGGTAATGTTCACCTGATTTTCCATCCAATTCACCCCCCAGTCTCCGGCACCATAGTAATTACCCATATCATTCCAGGGCCAGCCACCCGGCACCGGATTAAAGCTAAAACTTGTTTCATCAACAATAACATCCCCGTCAACGGCTCTGATACCGGCAGCTTCCAAACTGCTGATGATCTTATTTTTTACATCCTCCGGTTTATAGCCGGGGTAACGCCAGCTACCCAGTGTAGGGTCTCCGTAGCCTTTTATGATCAGGTCTCCTTTTAATACACCACTTTCTACCTGGCCTTTATATCCAAGCGTCGTTTTAAATCGAAAATCCGTTCCTAATTTTTCGAAGGCTGCAATGGCAGTAAATATCTTTTGACTGCTGGCCGGTGCCAGGCCACGGTGTCCACTGTATTGATAAACCAGTTCACCTGTTGCCGCATCCGCTACATAAAGACTCAGGGAGGCATTTTTCATTTGCACATCTTCTAATAACCGCTGGGTCTGACTCGCAAGCCTGGAATGAATGGACTGAGCAGACAACTGTATGGTGGCCACAAAAAAAAGAAACGTCAAATAAAATAAGCGCATAAATCTATACTTTTCTACATTCGGTTATTGGATCAATATTCATCGGTACCCAGCAAAACGAATACCGAACAGTCCGGTGGCGCAAATATCGGTCAAATTAACCAATTCACTGACCCAGACGGGCAAAACCCGCAAATTCAGTTATAATACGCTTCTCTTTTCATCGACCGGAACACCGCGGTTTGTCAGCGATTTTTTTGCAAAAAACGATCCAGGCTAAAAGCACAGTGGGAACGGGGTATGGATGATAACAGTAAACAGGCACTGGCGCCTGTCCAGACCGAATAATCAAAGGTCGATTTAATACCCAGCGGCAAGGATACTGTCATAGCAATGGCAAAAAGTGCCAATAGGCCACCCGAAAAAAAAGCGGTCGCTTTAATACGGTAACCGATAATCAGCAAGATGCCCAATAGGGTTTCTAATAAGGTAGCGACTATGGCAAGTACATTGCTGATCGCTTCCCCGGCGAAGACAGTCAGCTGATGTGTGTAAGCCACAAAACGTTCCCAGTTGCCCCATGCGACGCCCGGTTGGCCAAAAGGGCCCCAAAGGCCCATTCGGTCTGCGACCGCCGATAAGAAAGCTGTTCCAACAGCCAGACGTACAAAAAGCTGTGCATACTTCATGTTATAAATGTTTAATTTCAAAATTAAAAAGAATCATTCTTGTATTTCTTAAACTGATTGAAGAAATACAAGAAACAGGCAATTTGGCTACAAAATCCATGAATTAGGCGTAAATTGCTGACGAAATCCAGCATATAAAGACGGCACATGAAAAAGATCCTGACCATCGCCTCCATCATATTGATTCTTTTTGTCACAGTTTTCGTTTACGTAAAATATTATTATGTTTTTGCCACCGGTGTCAAATCCGGTGTACTCAATTATGCGGTCTATAAAGGTAATCTTTTTAAGACCTATGAGGGCAAACTGATCCAACAGGGTTTTGGCCGGCAAAACAATGGCTCTTTTCAAAGCTATGAGTTTGCGTTTTCGGTGGATGACAGTGCCATTTTTCATCAGCTGGAAAGAAACAGTGGTAAGGTCTTTGATCTCCATTATAAAGAATATCATGGCAGGCTTCCCTGGCGCGGTCACTCTGTTTATATCGTTGACAGTATACTAGCCATGCGGGACCAATAATTAAATCAGCATATACTTTGGAAGCAATAGCAAAAAAAGATTTATTAGAGATCACTTTTTTAGGAACCGGTACCAGCAGCGGTGTTCCGATGATCGGTTGTCACTGTGAAGTTTGCCGCTCCCCTGACTCCAGAGACAAAAGGCTACGAAGCAGCATCTTGCTTCGATACCGGGATAAGACGATTATAGTTGATACCACTCCTGATTTTCGTTATCAGATGTTGCGTATAGATAACGACCGGCTGGACGCGGTTTTATTCACCCATGCCCACAAAGATCATATTGCCGGTCTGGATGATATCAGGGCCTATAATTTTTTTCAGCAAAAACCAATGCAGGTCTTTGCCACCAAAGCGACCCAAAAAGAGCTGGTCCGGGAATTCTATTATGCCTTTGCTGAAGCCAAATATCCAGGCATCCCGCAAATAGTACTGAATAATATCGAATCAGTCCCCTTTGAGGTAGAGGGCCTTACAGTGACACCTATCAGGGTGTGGCACCATAAATTAGAAGTCGTGGGATTCAGAATCGGAGACTTTACCTACATAACAGATGCCAATAAAATCGACGCCCCGCAACAGGAATTGATTGCAGGAACCAAAGTACTTGTCATCAATGCTCTGAGAAAGGAAAAACATATTTCTCACTTTACACTTAGTGAAGCTTTAGGCGTAATTGATACGCTGCAAATACCAGAAGCCTATCTTACACATGCCAGCCATCAAATGGGGCTACACGAAGAAATATCCAGACAACTGCCTCAGCATGTTCATATGGCTTATGACGGCCTGGTATTGCAAGTTCCGATATAACGCCATGTGAACTTAGCTGCCCGCCTGCCTTCGCACACTACTCAAAAAATCATAGAGGTTCACCTGTGCACTCGTAATACGCAGCTTTTTTCTAAGCCGGTATCTGGCCACCTCTACCCCTTTTAAAGAAATATTCAGCAGTTGCGCCATTTCTTTGGAAGATAAATTCATTTTGATATAAGCGCATATTTTTAGATCTGAAGGGGTCAATTCCGGATAAGCATCTTTCAGATTCGATAGAAAGTTATTATGTACTTCATCAAAATGAATCGCAAACTGTTCCCAGTCAGCATCCTGTTTTTCCGCCTCACTGAGCATTTTAACCAGCCGGGAAAAGTCGCCATGACTTTCATCATCCGGCAATTTTCTAATGGCACCTGAAAGCTCTTCTTTGAGCTTTGAAAGCAGTTTACCTCTTTTAAAAAGATGCATCGTGGCTGAAGCAAGTTCCTGGTTTTTAAAAGCCACTTCTGCCTCTAGCTTTTCTTTCTGGAGCTGTATAATTTCTCTCTCACTGTGTTCGATCTCCAGTTGATGTAGATACCGCAGCTTTTGCTGTTCTTTTTCGAACTTGGTGCGTTGCGCCTCGAATTTTTTAAGTAACAGGTGCCGGCCATAAATTAAGCCAGCAAAAAATAAGAGGATATAAAGGAGAAAAGCGAGGGTGGTCTGATACCAATGGGGCTCAATGACAAACTGATACGCCATTACCTGAGACGCTGTCCCAAACCGATCCCTGGCTTTGACTTTAAAAGTATAACTCCCATAAGGCAGGTTGGTATAGTCTTTTTCCTTTTTTGCCGTCCAGTCGCTCCATTTTTTATCAAAACCCTCTAATTGAAAACTGTATTCAAATTCTCTGGGCGGACGGTAGGAAGTGGCGGTAAACTCAAAATGGAATGAGTTGAATCTGGCTGGCAAATGTCGAATTGTCTGTTCAGGCTGGCTTTTGACAACGGTATTGCGCTGCGTAAAATAGCCATTGAAAAGACAAGAGTCCCTGGCGGCAATTGCATTTACCCTGGTGAGTATCAGTTGGACGGGTTCATGCCGGCCCTGATACTTATTAAAATTGATATGAATAAGACCATCATTGGATCCGACAAGAATATTTTTATCATTGATAGGCAAAATAAATTCAAACCCGGATATCAACTTACCGTTGAGTTCGGGAAAATAACGGATACCCCTGGAAGGTATATATACACCGAGTTTCTTGTGCGTTACAAACCAGATCCGGCCTTTGGCATCTTCACAAACCAGTCGAACAGAGAGTTTCCCAAATATTTTTTTATAGTTATTTTCGGGGAAGAAGCGATCTCTTTGAGGATCATATGTGTATAGCCCCTTATCAGTACAAAAAACGATCTTACCCTTCAGGGTATACACATAATTATTTAAGGTGCCGGGCAGGCCATCTTTTTGTGTGTATAAGCGTATGCCTAAAACACGTCTCATATCTGTACTCATCTGCAAACCATAAACGCCCCTGTAAGGATGTGAAGCCCATATAACGTGACGCACGGTATCCATGGCCATAAACCTGAGTGACTCATAAGGGCTACCCGGAATGCGCCCTCCATCCATGATTTGTCCCAAGGAATCCCTCAGCAACTCCATTCCCGCATAATTACCTGTTAGCCATTGACGCCTGCTCTGGCCATTACCGGGCAGGGGCTGGAAAAGCCATACACCTTCATGCTTATAAATAGGTACAGCACTGACTCCCTCTACCCGGAAAATGCCTTCATTATGCCCCATCAGTAATTGGTCTCCTGTGTTGTATAACCCCCATACCTGACCAGAACTGCCTGCCACTTTGAAAAAATGTCCCCTGCTAAAACTGATATCTTCAGTGAGCGGTACACTTAAAGGTGCTTTAAAAAGGCCGTCCGAAGTCCCAATCACCAGCTGTCCTTTATATACAAGTGCGGTATAGCAGGCAGCTGGTGTATTATAAATCGGGCTAATAGTCTGGATAAAAGAGTTATAGTCTACCAGGTCAATGCCTTTATCCAGTCCCAGCCAAAGATTCTGCTCCCGATCCACAAAAAGGCTGAGGACATTATTATTCTGCAGTCTGGTTTCACTGTCAAAATGCCTTAATATCTGTCCGGCCTCATTGATAATATATACGCCCCGGGAAGTCGTACCTAAAGCAAACTTATCGCGACTGACGCTGGCAGCAGTATAAATATGTGCAGCTGTGACATAATCGGGAAGAGGTACAGGGCGGACTTTGCCGTTTTCGAATATTGAAATACCGCCCTTTAGTGTCGTAATCAGATAGCCATGGCCTTCTGTCTCTACAATGGAGGTTATCACCTGATTTATAAATGCTTTTGTCAGAACGTTCCAGTGCCCTCCCTTATACATCAAGAGTCCTTTTTTTCTGTCCTGGGCCAGCACACCTTCCCTGACACAGGCCATGTATACCCACTCGCTGGGTGCCGGATACACAACAGATCTCCGGTTGCCGACTGCAGTGTCAATAGCCATAATCCGGTCGGTACATCTGAAATAAAGCCGGCCGCCGGTAATCCCGGTGTTCCAGACATCTGCAAAGCTGCGCTCGGTCGCCGGCAAATACTTTTTAAGCGAGCGATAAGTTAAGGTCCCGTTGGATGATGGAAAATAATAACCGATCTCATCCTGGCCACCGGTGTAGATCTTCCCGTCTGAGCCAATAACCAGCGACCGTACCAGTGTTTTATTAGGCAAGGGATACAGGTGCCAGTCATTCCCATTATAAGTAAGTAAGCCATCCGTATTGGCAAAATAGAGTATTCCCAGACTATCCTGTGCAATCATCCAGTTTTGTACACCCGCTTCAAAATCTTTCTCAGTAAAATGAACCACTCCTGGCAAGCCGATGGTGCTGTAGGGTACATGAGTCGCAGCCGTATTACGCTGGCCGGCCACCCTGACAAAACAGCAGAGTACTGCCAGCAGGAACAAATAAGTCCTGAATAAATAACCTGGCCGGCTGCTGTTCGTTAACAGATTTTGGCTTTTAGGTGCCGGAAATAATGCTTGCGGATTCACCCGTTAAAATTCTGTTTTTTGCCTGAAAAACTTCCATGAATTATCTCAATTTCATATTGAGGGGCATTAAAACATTGATTATCAATAAATGTATTTTAATATGTAGTGGTATTGTAGGGGCAGTATGTTTGGCAGCTGTCCCCCAAAACGCAAACTTTACCTAAAATTCTTTAACAAACGGGCGACTCGTTTATTAAAAGAGGTTAAGGTGCTCTTAGGATTCCCGCCCTTAATCAGGTCCTCGATCACAAAGAATCTTTAAAGCTCATAATACACAATACTTTGTTTATGTCTCAAAAATTTAGATCTTATGTCCCGGAGGTTGCGATCATAGCAACCTGCATCATCCTGACCGCCAGCTGCCGGTCGGATAATAAAACAACTACTGACCGGAATTACCCAGGTCAAAATCGTTTGTCAACAGTGATTGCCTATCATCAGCAATCAGCTCCCGTCATCTATACGACAGCTAAAAATACCAACCTTAGAATCAGCCCCTCAGATACGCTCACCTGGACTGCTAAAGATCAGCCTCTGGAAACCGATATCTGTGTTTTTATTGATCCCGGCCATCAGTTTCAGAAAATAACCGGCTTTGGCGGAGCCCTGACGGACGCTTCGGCAGAAACCTTGGCGGCGCTTCCGGAAAACCTGCAAGACAGCCTGATCAATGTCTATTATGATCCCGAAAACGGTATCGGTTATAACTTCGGCCGCACCAACATTGGGAGTTGCGATTTTTCCAGCGCCAGCTACATGTATGTGGCAGAAAATGACACCACGCTTAGCACCTTCAGCGTTGCCCATGATGAAAAGTTCAAGATTCCGCTGATCAAACGGATCCAGAAAAAACTTGGCGGTAAATTCAAGCTATTTGCCAGCCCCTGGACACCGCCCGCCTGGATGAAAGACAACCACAATATCCTGCATGGTGGCCATTTACTTAAAAAATATTACGCGTTATGGGCTGATTACCTGATCAGATTCGTCCAGGCCTATCATCAGTATGGAATTGACCTCTGGGGTATTTCTGTCCAGAATGAACCCATGGCCAATCAAATCTGGGAATCCTGTATATATACCGCCAGCGAGGAAAGAGACTTCATCAAAAATGCCCTTGGCCCTGCCTTACATCAAAACGGCTATGCGGACCTAAAATTGATTGCCTGGGACCATAACCGGGATCTTTTATTCCAAAGAGCCAGTGTACTGCTCAGTGACAGCGTAGCGGCTAAATACATCTGGGGGCTGGGCTTCCATTGGTATGAAACCTGGTCCGGCACAAAACCGCTTTTTGACAATGTGCAAAAAGTAAGAGAGAGTTTTCCGAGCGTACACCTGCTCTTTACAGAAGGCTGTCAGGAAAAATTTGATTACAGTAAGATCAATGACTGGGGACTGGGAGAAAGATACGCCATAAATATCCTCCATGACCTGAATGGCGGCATTACCGCGTATTGTGACTGGAATATCCTGCTGGATCAAACCGGCGGACCCAACCATGTAGGCAATTTCTGTTTTGCACCCGTCATCGCCAATATCCCGGAAAAGCAACTGCATTTCACAAACGCCTTCTGGTATATTGGCCAATTCTCTAAATTCATTCATAAGGGCGCCAGGCGAATCAGCTGCACGACCAACCGCTCCGATCTGCAGGCCACTTCTTTCATTAACCCCGATGGATCCATTGCCTCCGTAGTATTGAACACTACTGACAAAGATATTTCATTTCATTTTTGGTTAAACGGTCGGTGGGCCTTGGCAAGGGCCAGAGCGCATAGCCTGAATACCGTCATTTTATAAAACTAAAACAACACCCCATACACTCATTTAACAAGAACAAGGTGAGGGCATCCTATCAGAATGGCGCTCATCAAACGAAAATTTAACAATGAAAAAAAGAAAACACATGCAACCCTGGCTATCGCTGGCATCCCTTGCACTTATAGGGGCGGTGATACCCACATCCAGGACACTAGCCGCAGGCTATGTCCCTGCTTATATTACGGTACAGCAACAACTAACCGGCATTGTATCGGGTCCTGATGGAAAACCTTTGGCAGGCGTTTCTGTACAGATACAGGGCACCTCCAATGGCACTGTCACAGATACCGACGGACGATTCACCCTACAGGCAAAGGCCGGAGATATTCTGGTCATTTCTTCTATCGGGTATGCGGACCAGACGGTGACTATTGCTGATCAGACAACCCTCTCCATCACACTCCAGCCCCAATCCGGTGATTTGAGTGATGTTGTCGTGATCGGTTACGGCACCCAGAAGAAAAAAGCGTTGACAGGTGCGATTTCAACCGTGTCCGCAAAAGACATGGAAAACCAACAGATCACGCGTTTTGATGATGCCCTCAGAGGACGCGCCGCGGGTGTAACAGTCGTTCAGAGTTCCGGTCAGCCGGGCGCCTCTCCCACCATCCGGGTGCGTGGAGTCACCTCCATTAACAACAGTGATCCTCTGTACGTCATTGATGGCATTACGGTAGATAACGGTGGCTATGAAGCGCTGAATCCGGATGACATTGAAAGTATTACAGTTTTAAAAGATGCCTCTGCGGCTATCTATGGCGCCAGAGCCTCTAACGGTGTAGTCATCGTCACGACCAAAAGTGGCAAAAACGGTCCGCCCAGGCTCAGTTATAATGGCTATTTTGGTATCCAGAACCCGATCAAAAGGGTAAAACTGGCCAACGCCAGCCAGTATGCAGAGCTGGTCAATGAAGCCGCTACCAATGACGGCGGTGACCCGCTGATTGAAAATCCATCTAAGTATGGTCGGGGCACAGACTGGCAGGACGTAATCTTTAAAAAGAATACGCCCATCCAGAACCATAACTTTAGTGTGAGTGGCGGATCCGATAAAGGTACTTATTATGCCTCCTTTGGTCTCTTGCAGCAAAAAGGCCTGGTCATGCCGGATGTATCCAGCTTTAAAAGACTCAATTTCGCATTAAACAGTACTTATAAAATACGGCCTTGGTTAACGATCGGAGAAAATATCTCCTATAGTTACAATAAGACAGAAGGTATTGATGCGAATACCGAGTTCGGTGGCCCGCTCTCCGATGCGATGAACCTGGATCCGATTACACCGGTTATCGTTTCCGACATGAGCACTGTAGATCCCGCAGTCTATTCCAATCCGTATATCGTCAGAAACGCACTGGGTCAACCCTACGGTATTTCGTCTCTCGTCGCCCAGGAGATCGTGAATCCGGCCGCCTACGTAAAGACCATTGCTGGTAACTATAACTGGTCACACAATATTCTGGCCAACGGTTTTGTTGAGATCAGGCCCATCAAAGGATTGATCCTTAAAAGCTCACTGTCCGCCAAACAGGCATTTTATGGCAGTGAATCCTTTACGCCACTTTACTACCTGAGTTCCACCAGAAGCAATACGACCGTTACTTCAGGCAACCGGGCCTCTAACCAGAACCTGACCTGGAACTGGGACAACACGGCGTCTTATGATTATTACAATGGCCTGCACCATTTTATGCTCCTGGTCGGTACATCGGCACAAAAAGAATCCGGTATGAATCTGAGTGGTAGCTTTGCAGGTCTTCCGATCAATTCTTACGAAGATTACTCTTTGAACTTCAGTCTGCCGACCAAAGACAGGGTCGCTTCCGGCAGCGATGCGCAGCCTTATACACTGTCTTCTCTTTTCTCCCGCCTGACGTATGACTTTGATGAAAAATACCTGTTCTCCGGTATCATCCGCCGGGATGGTTCTTCGAAGTTCGGCAGCAACAATGTATATGGCTATTTCCCTTCCGTTGAAGTAGGCTGGGTACTCTCCAAAGAGCATTTTATGGAAGAGGCTGCCAATCTCAGCTTCCTTAAACTAAGGGCATCCTACGGTGTACTGGGCAATGAACGTTCTTTGGCTCCGTTCCAATATGCAGCTACCATTGGCAGCGGCAGGAACTATGTCTATGGAATAGATGGCCTGATCATCGGATACAGTCCCAATGCGCCGGCCAACCCGGATCTTAAATGGGAACAGACTGCCACGGCCAATATCGGTATCGATGCCGTTTTCCTGAAAAACTTCAACCTGTCTTTAGATGTCTACAATAAGAAAACAACCGATATGCTGCAGACCGTTAAACAACCGTTTTATGCAGGTTATAACGGAGATCCCTGGCAGAATGTAGGCAGTCTGGTTAACAAAGGAGCAGAACTGGTCCTGGGTTATACCTATCAAAATAAAGACTTCAGAATCAACGCCAGCGGCAATATCTCCTATAACCATAATGAAGTGACCTATTTAGGAACGACCGAGTATTTTACCTCAGGCTCCTATCAGAACATGATTTACCCGCCCAGAAGAACACAGGTCGGCCAACCGGTCAACGCCTTCTATGGTTTTAAAGAGCTCGGCATCTTCCGCTCCCAGGATGAGATCAATAATTACAAGACGGGAGAAAAGCTGATTCAGCCCAATGCCAAGCCGGGCGATTTTAAATGGGCGGACCTCAATGGTGACGGCACTATTTCTGACGGTGACCGCACGTTCCTGGGCAGCAGCCTGCCCTCGTGGAACTACGGCTTCTCTGTAAGCGCCAGCTATCACAATTTTGACTTCCTGCTATTTGGTCAGGGTGTATGGGGTAATAAAATTATGAAAGCCTACAGGCGTATGGACATCAATTCTGCCAACTATGGCATCGAAGCGCTGGACAGATGGTCTGAAGCGAACCCAGATGGCAACTATCCACGCCTGACCAATGATGACAAGAACGGCAACTTCAAAAACCCCAGTAACTTTTATTTGCAGAATGGTGCCTATTTCAGGGTAAAGACTTTGCAAGTCGGCTATACGCTGCCTGAAGAGATCACCCAGAAAGCTACCCTACAAAAGGTGCGTTTTTATATCAGTGCCAATAACCTGTTTACTCTAACAGGATATAACGGACTGGATCCGGAAGTGGCCGGCAGTATCGACAAAGGTGTTTATCCGCAGGCCAGAACCTGGATGCTGGGAGCCAATATCACACTTTAAATTATAGTTTCTTATACATCAGATAAAAAAAGAAATCATGCAATATCATATAATTAAACGAGCAGCGGCGCTACTACTGACCGTAGGTGTTTTCACGGCCTGCTCCAAATCCTTTCTGGAACTGGACCCAAAAGGGGAATTTCAGGAAGACACGTATTATAAAACACCTGATCAGGCCTTTGCCGGTCTGGTATCCTGTTACGCACCGCTCACCGATGCGGGTGGAGGGATTGATGGCACTTATGCGAATACATTAGGACCGTTGAACGCCGCATCAGACGAATGCCTGGCAGGTGGCGGCGGCGCCTCAGATATGAATACCTGGCAGGCCATGAGTGATTATTCAAAACTCACACCGCAGGTCGGCCCCCAGGGCCAGTTCTGGTCTATGGATTACAAAGGTATTTACCGTTGCAATGTGTTATTAACGAAAATCGAAGGGGCCGGGCTGGATGAAGCCACTTTAAAAAGGTACAAGGCAGAGACGCAGTTTCTCAGGGCTCATTATTATTTCGACCTGGTACGCTTGTTTAAAAACATCATCCTGTCACTGGAACCCATTCCCATTGCCCAAAACAGGGACGTCAAACAAACTTCTGCTGACAGTGTATATGCCCAGGTAGAAAAAGATCTGTTGGCAGCGATACCGAATCTGCCAGCCACGGTGGGCGAAGCCGAGAAAGGCCGTGTAACGCAAGGAGCAGCGATCGCCTTACTGGGCAAAGTCTATCTCTACGAAAAGAAATGGGATGAGGCGGCGGAACAGTTCAACAAGATCAACGGCCCCACACCGGGCGGCGCAGCCACACCGGTATATGGCTATCAGCTGGTGAAAAATTTTGCGGACATTTTCAGCCCGGATCATAAATTCAATTCTGAGTCTATTTTTGAACTGGTCTACACCGGCACCGGCAAAACGGACTGGGGTAACTGGTTTCCGGGCAAAGGCAATGTCTATGTCAATATGGTAGGGCCCCGCTCCTATACGGGTCCCACTTATTTTGGAGGTGGCTGGAGCTTTAATCCGATCATTAAGGAAACGCTGGTAAAAGACATGCATCCGTCTAAAGACGTCTATGATCCGCGTTACCGTTATACTATTGCCAATATTGACTCTCTCACAAAGGCAACCGGATCCAGTTATATTGAAGGCTATTTGAACACAGGTTACTTTATCCAGAAATTCGCACCTTTACAGAAATACAAGGTGGCTTCAGGTGTGGCCGAACTAAACTTTCCCAATGATTATATCGAGATCCGGCTGGCCGACACCTATCTGATGGAAGCAGAGGCATTAGTACAGGCAGGTACCGGCACCGCACGCGCACAAAAACTCCTGGATGCCGTACGTGCCAGAGTAGGACTACCATCTGTACCGGTTACGTTGAAGAATATCTACCATGAAAGGCATATGGAACTGGCTACGGAAGGCCACAGGTGGTTTGATCTGGTCAGGACCGGAAGGGCCGCAGCTGTACTGGCCTTTAAGGGTTTTGAAGCGGGCAAAAACGAGATATTGCCTATCCCTTTTGCAGAATTCGAATTCAATAAAAACCTGAAACAAAACCCACTTTATGTAAATTAGCGTACTTGTCCTGATCTACATACTTAATAATCAAATGACAACCGGCAGGTGATTCTAATAGGCTAACGCCTGCCGGTTGTTCTCTATGAAAAACCGATACATATGCACTCAATAAAAATACTAAGAGCAACAGCTACTTCTTTTTTCGTGCTTAGCCTGATGACAGCCTGTGGCAAGAGTAATAGCCAAACAACGACCTCGCCTGAAACATCACCCATTGTTAAGGACTCGGTACAACCATATTTAACAACCCCCAACAGGTCAAAGTTGCTGGAAAGACAGCCAAAAGTTGCCTTCGAAGCAACCGACAATAGTCAGCTGGATAAGATTACCGTTGATTCTGCCATTCAGTATCAAACGATGGACGGGTTTGGTTTCTGTCTGACTGATGGCAGTGCCAAACTAATCAGTGAAATGGCTGCCGCGGACAAAAAGCAGCTACTCGGCGAGCTATTTGGTCACAAAGGCAGCGCCATTGGCATTAGCTATCTTCGGGTATCCATTGGTGCGTCCGATCTGAGTGACAGTGTTTATACGTACGATGACATGCCAGAAGGCCAGACCGATCAAAACCTGCAACATTTTTCCATTGCCAAAGCAAGCATACACCTGATTCCGTTACTTAAAGAAATTCTCCGCATCAATCCTTCTATTAAGATACTAGGTTCTCCCTGGTCCGCCCCATCCTGGATGAAATCCAATGCCAGCTCCAAAGGCGGCAGTTTACTGCCGCAGTATTATGAGAGCTATGCGCAGTATTTTGTACGGTACATACAAGCCATGCAGAAAGAAGGTATTACCATTGACGCCATTACACCACAAAATGAACCGCTGAATCCGGATAACAATCCCAGCCTGTATATGACTGCCGATGACCAGCGGGGTTTTATCAAAAACAACCTTGGACCAGCCTTCAAAACCGCAGGTCTGTCGACCAAAATACAGGTCTATGATCATAACGCCAATCATCCGGATTATCCAATGACCATTCTTAGTGACCCGGACGCCGCTGTTTATGTGGATGGGGCAGCCTTTCACTTATATAACGGCGACATCAGTGCGCTGTCTGAAGTACATGATCGGTACCCAGATAAAAATCTATATTTTACAGAACAATATACACCCTCTACCGGGTCTTTTGGTGGCGATCTCAGCTGGCATATCAGTAATCTGATCGTAGGCGCGACCAGGAACTGGAGCCGCAATGTACTGGAATGGAACCTGGCCGCAGATCCAAATCTGGCCCCGCATACACCCGGTGGCTGTACCACATGTCTGGGGGCGCTTACCATTGATGGCAAAGTCATCAGCAGAAATCCCTCCTATTATATTATTGCCCATGCTTCCAGGTTTGTACCTGCCGGTTCAGTCAGAATCAGCTCCGGCAAGATCGCCGGCGTACCGAACGTTGCTTTTCTGACGCCCGGGGGCAGGAAGGTATGTATAGCTATTAATACCACGGACCACGATCGCCGTTTTTGCCTGAAATACAAAAATAAAATCGCCCCCGTTATTCTCAGTGCGGGTGCGGCAGCCACCTACGTTTGGTAATTGAGTAGGGATATATTAATTTGAGGATAACTAAAGAGATAAAAAATGAATGTAAAGAACCTCCTACCCCGGCACCGGTTCGCTGCACTGGCATTGTTTGCAGCCGGATCGCTCCAGATCGCTCCCTTGCTGCAGCTAAGGGGGCAGTCTCCGGCGGTCAGTGATACGGCCGGCTATAGCAACGTCATTGCGCATAGAGGCGCCTGGAAAACCGCCGGTTTGCCCCAGAATTCAATAGCATCCCTTAAAAAAGCGATTCAGCTGGGTTGTATGGGATCTGAGTTTGACGTTCAGATGACTTCAGATGACACACTTATTATCAACCACGATCCGGTGTATGCCGGGGATACGATTGAAAAAAGTACGTATCAGCAGCTGATGCGTGTACCGCTGAAAAACGGAGAACATTTGCCCACACTCCGGAGTTACCTGCAGACAGCACTCGGAAGCGGCGGTCATACTATCCCGATACTGGAGATCAAACCCTCAGTGATCAGTAAAGACCGTGCCATTAAAACCACCCGTGCAGTACTTCAAATGGTGAAAGAATTTAAAGCTTTGGATAAGGTCATTTTTATCAGTTTTGATTATGATGTGTTGCTTGAAATCCATCACCTATACCCTAAGGCCATGACGCAATATCTGAATGGAGAGAAATCGCCGACCGACCTAAAAGCGGACGGCATCAACGGTGCAGATTACCATTACAGTGTCTTTCAAAAGCATCCGGAGTGGATCGGGGAAGCAAAGAATACAGGCATTTTGCTAAATGGCTGGACCGTCAACGATACAGCAACTATCGACTGGTTACTGGCCAGCCGTTTTGACGCCATTACGACCAATGAACCGGAGCTTGTGGCCGCCAGGGCCCGCCGTCATCAGAAAATCTATGGTAACAGAAAACTGGTCTTCAACGATGAATTTAACGTTGCCGGCTCCCCTGATGGCAGTTACTGGCGCTATGATACCGGCAGTCATGGCTGGGGCAATCATGAATTAGAGAATTATACAGACGGAGACCGCCGCAATGTTGTCATTGAAAAAGGATTGTTACATATTATTGCCCGAAAGGATGATAAGCAACCCAAAGGATATAGCTCAGTCCGCATGGTCCAGAAAAAAGGATTTTTATATGGGCGTCTTGAACTGCGCGCTAAGCTACCGGCTGGCCGTGGGCTCTGGCCGGCACTATGGTTATTACCGGATAATAACACGTATGGAGGCTGGCCATCCAGCGGAGAAATAGATCTCATGGAAAATGTCGGTTACAATCCGGACTCTGTATTTTTTACCGTACATACAGAGAAATACAATCACGTAAAGCATACCCAAAAATCCAAGGGAGTTTATACAAATTCACTTTATACACAATTTCATGTATATGCATTAGAATGGTCGCCGGACTCCCTATCCTTTTACATGGATGATCAAAAACAGTTTAGTTTTGCCAATGAACATACTGGTTATAAAAGCTGGCCTTATGATCAACCTTTTCACCTGCTCATGAATATCGCCGTAGGCGGCGATTGGGGCGGTAAACGAGGCATTGACAACAACGTCTTCCCTGCCAAGATGCTGGTGGATTATGTAAGGGTCTATCAATAAAGTCGTTACCAATCTATCTTATTTTCTTATTCAAGCAATATCTCCTACTATGGCTTACACTTCTCTCTTCAGGATTAAATGGCTACTCAACATCGGCTTATTCATTGCAGGCGCTATCGGCGTTCACCAGAGAGCCGACGCACAGTTTCTCAGAACTTCCGGCACCCATATCACAGACGGCAAAGATTCCAGCTTTATTATCCGCAGTATAGGATTGGGCGGTTACATGCTGCAGGAAGGCTATATGTTTCATGTTGGTTTTTTAGGAACACAGACTAAGATACGCGAAAAAATCCGCGACATGGTAGGAGAAGAAGGCACAGAACAATTTTATAAAGACTGGCGGCAAAACTTTATCCAACAGGCAGATATTGATTCAATGGCGGCCTGGGGATTTAATGCCGTTCGGCTGCCCATGCATTACAATCTTTTTACATTGCCCATTGAGCAAGAACCTTTTGCCGGGAAGAATACCTGGCTGCCGGAAGGTTTCAGGTTAGTAGATACCCTTCTTTCCTGGTGCAGTCAGGCTCATGTCTATCTCATATTAGACCTGCATGCTGCACCGGGCGGACAGGGCAATGATTTGCCTATCAGTGACAGAGACCCGGCACGCCCTTCCCTATGGCAGTCCCAAGCCAACCAGGAGAAAACTGTCGCCCTATGGGAAAAACTGGCAAAGCGCTACAAGGACCAACCCTATATAGGTGGCTATGATCTGCTTAATGAAACCAACTGGGGCTTTGAAGACAGTACAGATATAAGAGGGACCAAAGAACAACACAATCAGCCACTTTGGGCCTTGCTTAAAAGAATTACAGAAAGCATCCGCCAGTATGACAAGCGTCACATGATCATACTTGAGGGTAACGGTTTTGCCAATAATTACCACGGCCTTGACAGCTTATGGGATAACAATACAGTTCTTAGTTTTCATAAATATGGTAACTTCAATGACAAGACTGCGATCCGGTACTTCCTGGATCTGAGAAACCGGTTGCAGGCACCTGTGTGGCTGGGAGAATCCGGGGAAAATTCCAATAACTGGTATATGCAATGTATTCGGTTAATGGAAGATAATCAGATCGGCTGGAGCTGGTGGCCCTGGAAAAAAATGGGGTTGAATAACCCGCTGGAAATCAAAATGCCCCCAAACTACGATGCTTTTATCCGTTACGCTGCAGGAAAGGGTCCCCAACCACCCGCCGGCAAGGGCAGCAAATTGCTAAAAGCTCTTATTAATAACATTCGTATCCAAAATAATATCATCCATAGAGATGTCATTGATGCACTATTCAGAAGAGTGCAGGACCCCACGTCCGTTCGGTTTAAACAATATACACTCAATGGCCATCCGTGTTATGTCTTGGCCGCAGACTACGATTTAGGCGCAAACGGCTATGCCTATCTGGACAAAGATACAGCCCGGTATCAGTATACCCCGGGCGTTCATACTGATGGCAATAAGGGACGACAATACCGTAACGACGGTGTCGATATAAGAATCGATTCTGCGTCCGGTAAACCTTATGTCTGTTTTATCCAGGACGGTGAATGGCTAAACTACACATTAGACATCCAACGATCCGGTAAATATCAATTGCAGCTGGATTATGCGAAAGATAAGCAGATGCAAGATACCGACTCACTCAATATTGAGATCATGCAAGCTGACAAAACAGTAGGAGATCTTCTGCTCAATACAAGTGCCCCGGCAAACGGGACATTTACAATTAGCCGGCCGGTAACCATTATGTTGAATAAGAGCAGTAACCTTGGGAAACCGGTAAAGCTTATATTTAAAAAAGGGGGCCTATTGCTTAGAGGCATTATTTTCAGGCCGGTAACAAAATAGACGCCTCCGGCACCGATTATTAACACCTAACGTAGGAGTTTGGAGCAGAATTTGCGGCAGCTAGCAGCAGCGGATTAAAGAACAGATTAAAAGAGGGTTTGCACCCTGAATATATCTTTCAACTTAAATTGCACGCATATGTCAACTTCAATGTCCGGAACGATGGTGTTCTCCAAGATGCTTATTGCGGTGGATGGTAGTCCCTGCTCAGAAAATGCGGCTAAAAAGGGTATTGAACTAGCCTCTGTTTTGCAGATTCCCGCGGCATTATTTTCTGTAATAGACAGAAGCCAGGAAATCATTCCTTCCGACCTGGAAGTAAAACCTATCCAGACAGGTACATTTCTGGAAGATCAAGCCAACAGCACGATCAGGCTAATCATTGAAAAATATGTACCCCGCTCCATGGAGGACCGTATCCATCCGGTATTGACGGAAGGATTACCCAGAGAAGAGATCCTGAGAAAACTGAAGAACTGGGGCGCTGACATCCTGGTCGTTGGCACCCATGGACGCAAGGGCCTTGCCCATTTTCTGTTAGGCAGTACAGCAGAATATCTGGTCCGGCACGCTAAAGTTCCTGTATTGGTCATTCCCTTTGAAGGGCCAGACATATAACCCATAGCTTTCCAATCAGGACAATAGCCCGTTGATCGCCTCTGCCAGTTCCCGGTCCTTATCAGTAACAATATCACCGGCGTCATGTGTACTAAGGCTAATATCTACTTTATTCCACGAGTTGGACCAATTGGGATGGTGATTGTGTTTCTCTGCTATCAGCGCCACTCTGGTCATAAAAGCAAAAGCTTCACTAAAATCACCAAAGGTGAACGACCTTACTAACCTGCTATCTTTCTCTTCCCACATAATGATGTTTTTTTATTTGGGTCTGAATGTTGTTTTCTGTATATCCGTTCTAACCGGCACAATATATATGCCACGACTGCCGGATACCCATGCAGTGATATGCAAAAATGTAAAGCCTTATAATCAAAAAATGGGCCGCCAATGTAGTCATATTACTCCATAGCCGGCCCATTTGTATTTGATAAATTCCCTGTTTTCAATACGACGCCTAAGTCATGGGATGACGATTAAAAGCCTCTGCCACCGCGGAAACCGCCACCTCTGCCACCTCCAAAACCACCTCTTTCTCCACCAAAATCCCTTCTTGGCCCCCGGCCACCATCGGGGCCAAAACGCATTTTCCTTCCTCCGAATTTGCGCAGATTGTAGGTAAATGTCAACATAAAATAACGTTTGAGAATATTATTCTGGGTCCAGCCAATAACGTTGTCCGTTCTGGTAAAATCAATCCCTTTATTCTGGTTAAGGATATCATGTACGGAAAGCTTTAATTCCCCGGCCTGATTCCAGAACAATTTGGCAATACCTGCATTCCAGATAGGGATGGCCGTATTCTGTCCTTTTGGAAGCCCCGCGTAAAAAGTGTAATCAAAGTCTGACATAATCTCCCAACCGGACTTTGAATACCAGGTACCGTCAAAGGACAGTGACTGGGAATAATAGTTACCGTCTGAATTTTTATTGACGGTATAACTGGCAAAATTATAGGTCGGATTTGTGGAAAAATTGACGTCAAAAAGTTCTGCCAGATTGGTAGACCAACCGATACGTTGGCTAATGGAAGTGTTATAGGTAAAACTATGCACATTATTAATCAGACTGACAGAACGCTGATTCTCAAAGCGGGTGGAAAGATTCAGGTTGGACTTCGGCCGGTTCAAAGGAATGCCCCAGTTCAAATAACCGCTGATATTATAGAAACCGTTCAAATTAACGGGTATCGTAGAATCTCCGCCATTGGGTAGCCTGAATTTTGCATTCGAAATCATATGTTGTGTAATATCTGCGCTGATCATGGCATCGAAAGACTTATTACTCTCTCTGTCAAAATTATTGTAGCGCAACAGGAAGCTATGTTTGAATTCCTGGTCCAGATTAGGGTTACCTGTTGTTATATGTAGCGGATTGGAGTTGTCGACTACAGGCTGTAGTTGATTAACGTCGGGTTGATTGGTACGCCCACGATAATTAAACCGTAAACGCCTGGTTTTTGAAAACTTATAGGACATAGAGGCGGTTGGATAGAGATTGACATAATCCTGGCTCAGATGAATATCTTTGGAAAGATTGTCACTGTTGAGGCGACCGAACTGCACCCCGGTCCCTGCACTGATATGCAATAACTCATCACTATACATATAACCTAACGTCGCCCGGGTAGACTGATAGGTATTTTCGTAGAGATTGGTGAGAAATTCATTGGCATCCGTATAACCGCCGGTGATGCTGTCGTAATTATAGGTTTTACGGTCCGAGTTCGTTTTCCGGTAGGAATTGTTAAGTTCCAGTTCCAGTAACTGATGCGGGGCAATAGGTTCGGTATAGGACAAAGTCGTGCTGATAGATTTGTTTTCATTAATGGAAGAATAGGTCTGATTGGTCAGACTATCTTTGGCCGTTTCGAAATTATATATATCTGAGAAATTAGTGCCCTCGTTTTCGTTCCTTCCGGCAGAAAGCTGCAGGTCCAGTGAAACGGACCGCCCTTTCTTTTTGAAAGCATGCCGGTAAGTTGTTCCCAAGGCGGCATTATAACTGTTTGACCCCGTCGTATTATTTGAATTAGTACGACTGAGCCTGGAAGTATCTCCGTCAATCAGCCGGGAAATCTCACTTGAAGATGAGCTGCTGCCTGAGCTTTTGTTGTAGCTTATATTTGGCCGGATTCTGAGTTCATTGCTGGAATCAAATTTTGTCTCGAAGTTCAGATTCATCCGGTGGCCCTGATTATCACTAATACCATAACTGTTTTGACTAGTCAACTGAGAAGTATCTGTGAACAGATCTTGCCGGAAAGATTTACTGTCTCTGACAGAATGCCTGTCGGTATAATTATAGCTGCCGGAGAATTCTGTCTTCTTAGATATTTGATCACCGTAACGTATACCGGCAGAAAAAGTCTTATTCAGCCCGTTATTGTCGTCACTACCGCCGCCACCACCAAATGTCTGCGCATTCACATTGTTGAAGTTCACAATCGCGCCAAGTCGTTTATCGCCATCCATTTTGAAGAAGCGACCGTTAAAATTATAAAGCCCGTTTTTGAATTCAGGGTCATCATTACCGATCGCCGCAGAGGACTTGCCAAACATACCGTGGCGTTTGTCCTTTTTTGTCACAATATTGATCGTTTTAATCGTATTGCCATCATCAAAGCCGGTAAATTCTGCCTGATCACTTTTGCCGTCAAATACCTGGATCTTATCTACGACCTCACGAGGCAGATTCTGTGTGGCCACTTTCGGGTCATCTCCGAAAAAACGTTTACCGTCCACAAATACTCTTGGAACAGATTCCCCTTGACTCTGGATTGTGCCGTCCTTCCCTACTTCCATACCCGGTAGCTTTTTAATCAGGTCTTCAACCGTTGCATTGGGCTTGGTACCAAATGCATCCGCATTGAATTCAGTAGTATCTCCTTTGAAGGTCACCGGCACAATAGCCGTCACGATGACCGTCCCTAATTCGTTCAGCGTCTGCTTCAATGTGATTTCTCCAACATTTAATGCCGGCTCTTCTTTAGAAATGGATACATAACGGTCTGCGACATCGTAGCCCTGGAAGGATATGCGCATAATATAAGTTGTCAGCTCCAGGTCTGAAAAACTAAAGTGCCCGGTACTATCTGAGAGAGTTCTTTTAACATTAGCGGTATCAGCAGCCTTTAACAAGGATATTGTAGCTCTGCTGACATTATTAGAGATCGTATCTACGATCTGGCCCGATATTTTCCCATCCCTATTCTGGGTCTGTGCCTGAGCCCGACTCAGAATAAGGGAAACCATCAGGATGCTAACGACGACTGTGAAACGCATAAGACTTTTGGGGTATATTTTAAATAAATTTCGACTCAGGCAGAAAGCCTGGGTTTAAGCAAAGGTCTGGGACACCTGGCTAAAACAAGAGCCTTTCGGTAGAAAGGTGAAAAGATTAGGTTAAATCAAAAGCCGGCAATCAGAAAACGGCAGCTTAATCTGTATAGAACTCCTCATAAGCACTCAATTAAGCCGCAATCAGGACACTTCTACCTTGCAATAGGACCATCTTACAGCCTGCAATAGATGGTTCCATGGTGCTAAAAAGGGTTTTTCCACATCATGCTCTCTACCGGTCTATTGGGCTGGCCACTGTACTTGGCATTCTTTTTCTGATTGTACTTGACCTCGATCTCTCCCTCAACAGGGAAATAGATCAGCTGTCCTATAGGCATAAATTTATAAACACGTACGGGCTGTTTGCAGGATATCTCCAGTGTCCAGTTGCCACAAAAACCCACATCGCCTTTTCCTGCCGTAGCATGAATATCAATACCTAACCTTCCCGTTGAAGATTTCCCTTCCAGAAACGGGACGTGGACATGTGTTTCAGTATACTCCTGCGTAACCCCTAGATAAAATCTGTCAGGTTGTAGCACGAAACCTTCCTCAGGAATTTCAAAAAACTCAATCTCATTATGCTTTCTGGCATCCAGCTCGCTATCTTTATAGACTGCCAGCGTGCTCCCCAGATGCACGTCATAACTATTGCTTCCAAGTTGTTCACGCACAAAGGGGGTGATTTTAATAGTCCCCTTGTTCATCTCCTCTAAAATCCTTTTATCCGATAATATCATTCCTGCCTAATTGGTTTAAGATTATATTTGCAAATATATAGCTTATCCAACATTTAAAAGAAACCAGTAGCCCATATGCCTTTGTTTTATCAAGACCAGCCTTCTGATGATATCCGTTTAGCCATCTGGCAAATCCGGGAAGAAGAATCTTTCTTCCTGAACCAGGTTCCCCTTAGTAAAAAGATCCAGCACCCCCACAAAAGAAAACAACACCTGGCAGGCCGGTATTTATTATCCTTTCTGGCGGCTGACTTTCCGCTGTCAGAGATCGCTATTGCAGACAGCAGAAAACCCTACCTTAAAGATGAAAAATATCACTTTTCCATTTCCCATTGCGGAGATTATGCCGCAGCCATTATCAGTAAAACCCATAGGGTAGGTATTGATATTGAAATATTTGATGATAAAGTGATACGTATTCAGAATAAATTTCTCAATGAAAATGAACGGGGTTT
The DNA here is from genome assembly GCF_020042345.1 of Arachidicoccus terrestris. NCBI lineage: Bacteria > Pseudomonadati > Bacteroidota > Chitinophagia > Chitinophagales > Chitinophagaceae > Arachidicoccus > Arachidicoccus terrestris. The sequence goes on along the minus strand of NZ_CP083387.1, from coordinate 3,364,980 downwards.
CCTGTCAGAAAATAATGATCATTCTTTGGCGCTATACACTACGCTGTGGTGTGCTAAGGAAGCCATCTACAAATGGTTTAGTTTCGGAAAGGTTAATTTTAAAGAAAATATTCTTTTAGCGCCATTTTCTTTAAAAACGGAGGGGTGTTTTAAGGGGAGATTTTTCAAGGAAGAAATGGATATGTCATTGGCTGTTCATTACAAGCTATTCGCAAAGCTAAGTATGACGTGGGTTTCAGGGGGAATAAAAAATATCCCGCATGAAGCGGGATATAGATAAAAATGTGTTAGTAAGCACGAAAAAAAATTTCCGTACACAATATTAAAACTAGTTTTGACGAATGCAAAATAATTTACCTATTTTTTTATGCACAATTACCTTTCAAATTGTGCATTTCTTTGTTCAGCCATCATTATTTTATTGCATGTCAAGCAGGTTTTTATTTTTCCCTCATGCATTAAACCATTGAAAAGGGCGCTGATCATCCGTGAATGCTGCCTGAGAGAGACTAGCAAGAAATAACAAAGTTCTAAAAGAATAATAGCCCAACTGTATTAATTTTGGAACCAAATATTAAATACAACTAATTACAATAGAACCATGGAGTTTCCTCAACCCGTAACCGCAGAGTGGATTGCTGAACTAATCGGCGCCGAATTGATTGGTGATCCCGCTATGAAAGCCAGTGGTATCAATGAACTGCACAAAGTCAAACCCGGTGATCTGGTCTTTGTGGACCATCCCAAATATTATGACAGTTGCTTGAAAAGTACAGCCACTCATGTCATTATTAATGATAAGACAGTAGAACGACCAGAGGGAAAAGTATTGCTTTATTCAGAAGAGCCTTTTGAAGCTTACCTGAAAATCGTTACGCATTTTCGTCCTTTTACAGCGGCCAGTACGATGATCAACCCCAGCGCTATCATCGGTCAAAATACCATTATCAGTCCGGGTGTTTTTATCGGCAAAGATGTGGTCATAGGTGATAATTGTATTATTTACCCCAACACAACCATTAGTGATTATACACGAATCGGAAACCACGTAATTATACAATCAGGCAGCGTTATTGGCAGTGATGCTTTTTATTACAATACCCGGAAAACAGCACCAGACTGGTATCGTAAAATGCAAAGTTGCGGTCAGGTGATTATTGAAGACGATGTGGAAATCGGGGCCAACTGTACAATCGACCGCGGTGTAACGGATGCGACCCGGATCGGCCGCGGTACAAAAATGGATAATATGGTTCATATCGGCCATGATACGGAGGTTGGACGCAATTGTTTATTTGCGGCTCAGGTAGGTATCGCAGGAGCGACCAAAATCGAAGATGGCGTCACCCTTTGGGGCCAGGTTGGCGTCAGCAAGACGCTGACTATCGGGGAAAACGCAACAGTATTAGCGCAAAGTGGCGTGCCTTCCTCCCTCAAAGGCGGAAAGACCTATTTCGGTTATCCTGCAGAAGAGGCTGGGTACAAAAGAAGAGAACTCGTCTGGGTAAAGCGTATACCGGAATTATGGAAAAAAGTCTTTCAGGACGAAAGTCGATAGATGTTCCGGTATTTTGGCCTGATTTTAGTCATTGGTAGTGAAAATATTCAATAATAACAAAGAAGCACCCTAATATGGATGCCCGTATCCATTGTACAGCAATTTGATACGGACTGATCTGCGAACAAAAAAGATTAATTTTGAGTCAGCAAACTACCATTATAAAGCCACCGACTTTCGCCCAGTTCATTCCTTTCATTATTTGGCTACTCATTATTTTTATCCTGTTGACGCTCCCGCAAAGAGATTTTGATGGCGTGGACATGAAAATTCCCTTTCAGGATAAGCTCGTTCATATGGGGCTTTTCGGTGGTCTGGTATTCTTTTTTGGGTTGGCTTACAGAAAGATACCTTTCGCTTTCTCTAAGACCAAACTCGTTTTTATGGTATTGATCGCCACCTCTTATGGTATTATCATGGAGTTTGTCCAGAAATATTGCACCGGCCATTCCCGTTCTTTCTCCTATGAAGACATGGTCGCAGATGGACTCGGGGCAGTCATTGGCTACTTTCTGGTTCGTTATATTATCACAAAAAACAATACAAGGTTACTTAAATAGCCTGTTTCTTTGTCATTTTACTCAGATCGGTGGATTCTGGCATCCAAACAGACCTCAATAGCGATTTTTTAACGTCTTTCGGGCGATTTTTTTGTAAATTCACACGGGCAAAAACAATAAAAGCAAGCGGCTAAACGCCTACATTTGATTTTCCATTAACTTTGCCGCAATTTAAGTGCATTAAAAAATTTAACATTGAAATCGTCGACCATTAAAGGAAAACATGTTGCAGGGCTCATTTTACTGTTACTGTTTATTGACCAGGCTTTTAAAATCTATATCAAGACGCATTACTATTTAGGTGAGGAACATAATATTTTAGGTTCATGGTTCAGACTGCATTTTGTAGAAAATGAAGGAATGGCCTGGGGGTTGCAATTTGGCGGCTCTTTCGGTAAAATAGCCTTAACACTGTTCAGGTTAGTTGCCGTGATATGGGGCACTTTTTATATCCGGAATCTGATCCGTAAAAAAGCGCACAAGGGGTTCATTATCTGTGTCAGTCTGATCTATGCCGGTGCTGCAGGCAATCTCATCGACAGCATGTTTTACGGATTAATTTTCAATGCCAGCCACTTAGGCAGCCACCACGTTGCGACACTGTTCCCACCTAGTGGCGGATATGCGGCATTTCTCCATGGCCGCGTTGTTGATATGTTATACTTTCCTATGATTGATACAGTTTTACCCAACTGGGTGCCTTTCTGGGGCGGTAAAGAATTCACGTTCTTTGATCCTGTATTTAACCTGGCTGATTTCTATATCTCCTTTAGTTTTTTCGTGCTGTTGATTTTCCAACGAAGATTCTTTCCCGACCAGCAGTCTAAAGAGAATAAAACGGAACTGCAGACACCGCAATCCGATCTTAACACAGCCTTGAATATGCAGGAAAATGCATCTTCTGATAATCAGCAAAACAACATTGAAATCCATTCGGCCCGTTAATCTCAAAAGGCATAATAAATAAAAAAGCGTGACTTCAGTTAAAATCTGAGATCACGCTTTTTTGTTATGTTTCCTACAGCGGCTCTGCCGGCTTAATCTATATCTCCACACATATTCACAGGCACTACCCACTGATCAAACTGCTCAGGGGTCAGATAACCGAGGGCAACAGCAGTTTCTTTCAGGGTTGATCCGTTCTTATGTGCAGTCTGTGCGATTTCCGCAGCTTTATAATAACCGATCTTCGTATTCAATGCCGTTACCAGCATCAGAGAATTATCAACATGCTTTTTAATATTTGCCTCAATGGGTTCTATTCCTACCGCGCATTTATCGTTAAAGCTCTTACAGCCATCCCCGATCAAACGGGCACTATGCAAAAAATTATAGATCATCATCGGTTTGAACACATTTAACTCAAAGTGACCGGTTGCTCCTCCTACATTAATGGCAACGTCATTACCTAACACCTGTGCCGCGATCATAGTTAGCGCTTCACACTGCGTCGGATTCACCTTGCCAGGCATAATGGAGGAACCGGGCTCATTATCCGGGATATGGATTTCACCGATACCGCTTCTGGGTCCGCTGGACAACATCCGGATATCATTGCCGATTTTCATCAGACTTACCGCAACTGTCTTCAATGCACCGTGGGCCTCCACAATCGCATCATGTGCCGCCAACGCTTCAAACTTATTGGGGGCAGTCACAAAAGGCAACCCTGTCAGTTCAGCAATTTTTTCCGCGACCAGCTTTGCATAACCTTTAGGCGTATTGATACCCGTCCCTACGGCTGTCCCACCAAGGGCCAGTTCCGTAAGATGTGTCAGTGAGTTCTGGATTGCTTTTAGTCCATGCGTCAGTTGTGCAGCATAACCGCTAAACTCTTGTCCTAAGGTAAGAGGTGTTGCATCCATAAAGTGGGTCCTGCCGATCTTAACCACTTTTTTAAAAGCTTCGGATTTGCTCTGCAGCGTGTCACGTAACGTTGTAATATGCGGAATAGTATTTTCCACCAGGATCTTATAGGCCGCAATGTGCATGGCAGTGGGAAAAGTATCATTGGAAGACTGACTCTTATTGACGTCATCGTTAGGATGCAGAAATTTTTCCTTATCCGTCAATACACCTCCGTGCAGCACATGTGCCCGATAGGCAATGACTTCATTGGCATTCATGTTACTCTGTGTGCCGCTGCCGGTTTGCCAAACCACCAAGGGAAACTGGTCCAATAACTGGCCGGACAGGATTTCATCAGCTACTTTGGCGATCAGTTCAGCCTTTTCCCCAGGGAGGACGCCTAATGCCTCATTGGTCAGTGCCGCTGCCTTTTTCAGGTAAGCAAAGGCTGTGATAATCTCCTTAGGCATCTTATTGATATCTTCCGCAATTTTGAAATTATCAATACTGCGTTGTGTCTGTGCCCCCCAATAAGCGTCTGCGGGCACTTTCACCTCTCCCATTGTATCTTTTTCAATCCTGTATTCCATAATATATAATCATTTAAATGTTAACTTCAGATGTGCAAATATACTGGCTAATTCCCAACCGCCCTACCCATCATGCCAATTGTTGACCGGACCCGCAGGCGATAACCGCCGGTTGAAAAAACTTTTAGCTGAGGATTATCGGACACTTCCCAAATCTTCAACTGGTTTTCAGAGACATGGCCGGCCCCGCTGCGGCATTAAAGTGCCCCTTCTAAGGCTAACAGGCTGTCGAATATTATCTGTGCGCCTAATTTTGCCGTCCTGTTGTCAAGGTCATAGACAGGATTAAGCTCCGCCACATCCATGGAAATGACTTTACCGCTGGCAAAGCAGGCCTGCAGCAATCGCCTGAAATTGCCGTCATAGAAAATGCCGGCTGCCGTCGGCGCGCTCACACCAGGTGCAATTGCACTGGAAAAAACATCCAGGTCAAAACTAAGATAAAGGGCATCTACCTGCTGGGCAAAGCTTCGGATCTTCTCCTGTGCTGACGCGATTTCCAGGGAATTGATATTTTCTACCGGAATATACTGGGTTCCCGTTTCCTTTGCTTTATCAAATAACCACTTGCTGTTAGCAGAGCGTTGAATACCGATGGCCAGGTAATGAAAGGCTTCACCGCTGTCCTGACACTGCCGGGCAATCTCATAGAACGCTGTTCCCGAATTAGGTCCGCTTTCTCCCGGCTGCCTTAGATCAAAATGTGCATCGAAGTTAATGATACCAATTTTTTTATCCTGCATCTTCATTTTGAGCCCGTTGTAATGGCCGGTGACTACCGCATGCCCGCCGCCCAGCACAATCGGAAAACCTTCACTTTCAACGATTAAAGAAATGGCTTGTGAGAGATACTTGCTAGCCTCCTCCAGGTTCCCGTTAATCGTGGCAATATTACCCGTATCCAACAGATGCAGCTGCTCACTGTGGTGCACGGGCAAATTGCTACAAGCCTTCCGCAATAAGTAAGGTCCGGTCGCACTGCCCGACCTACCTTGGTTTCTACGGACGCCTTCATCTGAAGCAAAACCCAGAAAGATCACATTACGAATGCCAGCCGTGGGCTTTAAGGCATTAAGTTCAATGATCTGGACACTTTGGTGCAGCCGTATCAAGCTGGGTTGTTCACCGTCAATACGCCCTTGCCACCAGCTTTTCTGAGGCAGTTCGTAAAAGATATTACTGATCATAACGTTTCGATTTAGTCCAAATGATGGAGGGCCTTAACGACCCCTGATTATATAAAATATCCCTATAATCGGATGTATCATAGGCCTGCATGTCGCCAATCGCATTTTTTACGATTCTACCTCTGTCAGAAAGTTTTAGCGCAGCTGCCGCCCGGAATGTCAATCCTGCCAGCGTTTCTGCCATACTCAGTTTCTCATAGACGCCCAGTAAGGCCGCCTCTGCCAAAAGATTGCCCATGGGGGCAGACCCCGGATTCCAGTCACTTGCGATGGCTACTGCTGCACCGGCATCCAAGAGCTTTCTGGCCGGTGCAAAAGAGATGCCTAATCCCAGAGAAGCACCCGGTAAAACAGTGGCAACGGTATTACTGCCTGCAATGATATGAATGTCTTTCTCGGTACTGGCTTCCAGGTGATCCGCAGATACGGCCCCGAGCGATACGGCTAGTTCTGCACCTCCGGGCGTAAACTGATCCGCATGTACGGTAATATCCCATCCCCTGTCTTTAGCGGCATTCAGATAAGGTTTTGCCTCTTCAATGGTAAAGGCAGAAGATTCTACAAATATGTCCACTCTTGCAGCCAGAGAGCTGGTGTCCATGACGGGGAAGAGTTTTTCCCGGATTTCATTTAAATAGTCTTTGTTATTACCGGTAAAATCAGGCGCTTTCATATGGGCTGCCAGACATGTCGGCACAATGTCAATAACGGCATTGTCTTTATTGGCATGCAGGACCTCTAACAGTCTCAATTCTTCTGATACCCCCAAGCCGTAGCCGGTTTTTACTTCTGCCGTTGTGATCCCGCCCTGTAACATTTTGTGCAATCGCCATTGCAAATCCTTGCTGAGTACCGTTTCATCTGCCTCCCTGGTGGTCCTTACCGTATCCATAATACCACCACCGGCCTGGGCAATTTCTAAATAGGTCTTGCCATCCAGGCGCATGCTATAATCCCTGCTCCGGCTTCCTGCAAATAATATATGTGTATGTGCATCAATAAATCCGGGTAATAAAACCTTTTCTCCTTGAATGAATTCATGCGCAGCGTCTTTATAACGGGAAACCAGATGCTGTATCTCACCTACTTCTATTATGCGGCCTTCCCCACCGACAACGACCGCACCTCCCTGGATAATGCCAAGGTCAGCAGCATTCAGAGGACCTTTTAAAGAAGCATTCTTAAAGGTAACGATTTGACTAAAGGGGCCAATTAATCTACAGGGCGATTGCTGTTGTGTCATCAGAAAGTATTTTTTATAGGTCGATGTCAAATTTCTCAGCAAATTTCGTTGCTGTTGCATAACCGGCATCATGGTGACGATAGATCCCCATGGCCGGGTCATTGAATAACACTCTTTTTATACAATTGGCGGCGCGCGCTGTTCCGTCCGCCAGTATAACCATGCCTGCATGCTGAGAATAGCCCATTCCGACACCTCCTCCATGATGGAAAGAAACCCAGGTCGCTCCTCCTGCGGTATTACTCATCAAATTAAGCAATGGCCAGTCGGAGACGGCATCACTGCCATCTAACATAGATTCCGTTTCTCTATAAGGAGAAGCCACAGATCCGCAGTCCAGATGATCCCTGCCTATCACAATTGGCGCTTTAACTTTACCCTTCCGGACGAGTTCATTGAAGATAAGCCCTGCCTGCTCCCTCTCTCCCAGACCTAACCAGCAAATCCTGGCAGGCAGCCCCTGAAAAGCTACTTTCTCCCGGGCCATTTTTAACCAATGAATCAGATGCGTGTTTTCAGGAAAGGCCTCTATAAGCGCCTGATCGGTCGTGTAGATATCTTCCGGGTCCCCGGAAAGTGCCACCCATCTGAACGGTCCCTTGCCTTCGCAAAAAAGTGGCCGGATAAAAGCGGGGGTAAATCCTGGAAAATCAAAAGCATTGTCTTCTCCGCCTTCCCTGGCAAAGGCTCTCAGATTATTACCATAATCAAAGGTGACCGCTCCCTTATGCATTAACTCAAGCATTAACCCTACATGCCTGGCCATACTTTTAAGTGATTTTTCCCTGTATAATCCAGCATTTTTTTTACGTAAATCAGCAGCAGCTTCCAAGCTTAAACCACTGGGAATATATCCATTGATGGGATCATGTGCGGAGGTTTGATCAGTTAAGATGTCCGGGACAATGCCATCTGCCAAAAGCCGTTCCAACATATTTCCCGCATCCATGACCAGCCCGATAGAAACGGCCTCTTTCGCTTGTTGTGCTGCTTTTACCCAGCGGATTGCTTCCTCATAATCGCTGGTCATTTTATCAATATATCTTGTATCGACTCTTTTTTGGATTCTGGAGGCATCGACATCAGCACCCAGAAAAACCGCACCGGCCATAGTTGCTGCCAGTGGCTGGGCGCCGCCCATACCTCCGAGGCCGGCAGTCACGATGAGCTTCCCTCCCAGATCACCATTGAAATGTTTTTTCCCACAGGCAACGAAAGTTTCATAAGTGCCTTGTAAAATTCCCTGCGTGCCGATATAGATCCAGCTGCCCGCCGTCATTTGGCCAAACATCATCAGACCTTTGCTTCTAAGTTCATTAAAATGATCCCAGGTGGCCCAATGTGGGACCAGATTGCTGTTAGCCAGTAACACCCGTGGCGCTTCAGGGTGTGTGCGAACGATCCCTACCGGTTTACCCGATTGAATAAGCAAGGAATGTTCCTCGTCCAGGTCCAGCAGTAATTCAATAATTTTCTCCAGGGCTTCCTTATTTCGGGCCGCCTGACCGATACCTCCATAAACCACCAGTTCATCTGGATTCTCTGCCACTTCAGCATTAAGGTTATTGAGGAGCATCCTGAGGGGTGCTTCTGTTTGCCAACTTTTGGCATGCAAAATATGACCGACAGGCGCACTATAATGCGGATGGCGCGCATATTTACTGATAAATTCCGAATGTTGCATAGTTATGTGTATTTACTTCTTGTATAGTATATAATTGGCTGAGTTCCGGCGATTTGTCCGCAACACAGGCGATAATCTGCCGCGCATCAATCAGATCGTGTAAAGTTTTAATATCATTGCCAAATACACGGTCTTTGTCCGCAAAGGGTACCACCGCCCTGACCAAATCGTGAACAGCTTCCAGAGGCCGGGAGCTTCTCAAAGGCCGCCTAAAATCAACAGCCTGCGCACCATAAAGCAGTTCCACTGCCAGGATATTTTTAAGATTCTCTATTACCCGCAACATTTTTCTGGAACCGATGGAGCCCATCGAGACATGGTCCTCCTGACCCAGCGATGTGGGAATACTGTCTGCACTGGCAGGAAAACACAAAGACTTGTTTTCTGAAACAAGCGCCGCAGCTGTATACTGAGGGATCATAAATCCGGAATTCAATCCTGCATCCTGAATCAGCAGCTTCGGTAAACCATATCGCCCTTCAATAATTAAATAACTTCTGCGTTCGGAAATGCTGCCTAGTTCATGTGCAGCCACAGTACCATAGTCTAATGCTATTGCCAGTGGTTCTCCGTGGAAATTACCTCCGCTTATTGTATCTAATGCCCCCAGGATGATCGGGTTGTCCGTCACTGAATTAATTTCGATATGTGTCAGTTCTTTAAGATGCTGAAAAGCCGTTCTGGATGCTCCGTGCACTTGTGGCATACAGCGCAGTGAGTAAGGATCCTGTACCCGGTTGCAATTCAGATGGGCGCTATGAATATCCGAATCTGCTAATAAAGCGCTTAAACGGGCGGCTACCAGTTGGTTTCCGGCAAAAGGACGGATCGCGTGAAGCCGGGGATCAAATGGTTTCACCGATCCCATCAGTCCATCCAGAGAGAGCGCGCCGATAATATCTGCAGATTCAAGACAGTTATACCACTGATAAAGCCCCCAGACACTATGTGCAGCAATAAACTGAGTGCCATTAATAAGTGCCAGCCCTTCCTTCGCACTGAGTTCCAACGGTGCAAGTCCCGACTGTTGCAATGCCTCCCGGGCCGGTAGGCGATTATCTTTAAAGTAGACTTCGCCTTCGCCAATTAACGGTAAAAACAAATGTGCCAACGGGGCCAGGTCTCCAGATGCTCCCACAGATCCTTGCGCGGGCACGACCGGAATAATATTCGCTTCTATCATGGCCAGGATGCGCCTGACTGTATCTAACTGAATTCCTGAGTATCCCTGACATAAAGCGTGCAGTTTTAAAATCAACATTAATTTAGCAATAACAGGCGCTATCGGGTCTCCCACCCCTACACTGTGGCTCTTAAGCAAATTATGCTGTAAGGTTCTGGTCTCCGCAGCGGAGATCAGTGTATCACACAGTGGGCCGAACCCTGTATTTATACCATAGACTACCGCCTGCTGTTCTACAATTTCCTGAACCCATCCGCTACTCTGTTGAATTCGCTCTACTACTGATAAAGGTAATTGCCCTTTTATTTTCCCCAGACTCAGATCTACGGCCAGTCCCACTGTTAACTGATCCTTCCCATATTCAAATATCTGCATATTATTGTTTTGTTCGATTTGTATTTAATTCACGATAAGTTAAGCTATGAAGCCAGGATAACTATACTTTCCGCGGCTTCTCTCCATTGTTCACTCCGTTCAGTGCTCTGGTATCCTGTTGCACCCGGTCCATGATGATGCCCGATAGCGGCTGGGATTCAAAATGCTGCTCCAGACGTGCCACCGCAGGCAAAAAATGGGCGACGTCCGGATACGTCGTTTCCATTTCTTCCATACTATTTGATATACTTTCCCATACAGGCTGTAATCTATTCTTTAACTGTATACCTTTTTCGCTTAGCCCGATTAACTGGACCCTTCGGTCTTCACTGGATTCAAAAGACGTAATCAATTCTCTTTCTTTTAATTTAGCAACGAGCTGACTGATGGCAGAATGGGAAGTCATTAACTCATCCGCCGCCTGTCTGATACTGACTTGTTGTTCCCTCGCCAGAATAAAAAACAGCGGGAACCAGCCTGCCTCAAACGGAAGGTCTAATTCCTGGTAAACTTTATTAACCTCTGCCAGAAAATACTCACTCATTCTTCGAAGCCGGCTTCCCAGAATTAAAAATCCAAGATCATGATATAATGATGCCATACAATTATTATATAAGTACTTATACAATATTAAGTCGTATAAAACTAATACCAAAAAAATTTAGAAAAATTTAAAAATTAACAGCGCGCACTGGGCATCAATCTTCTAAACCCCTGCATTTTTCAATACCTTTATCCGCCCCTAGCGGGAAGTCTCAAAATAATAACATCTCTAATCAATCGAATGTAATGGTATGAATACAGAAAAAATTGGGTTTATAGGTTTAGGAAACATGGGATATCCGATGGCTAAAAATCTGGAAAAGGCCGGATTTCCTCTATCTGTCTATAACAGGACAATACAAAAAACGACCGGCTTCAGGGAAAATTCGACTGTCTATGAATCTATTTCGGGAGTAGTAACGAATGCGGATATCCTCTTCACCATGCTCACCAATGATCTAGCTGTCAATCAGGTCTATCAGGAAATTCTGGAAGAGAATATTCAAGGAAAACTATTTGTCGACCTAAGTACGATTTCCCCAGCCAAGTCTTTGGAAATTAATGAAAAAATAAAAACAAAAGGCGGTTCTTTTATAGATGCGCCTGTTGCAGGCAGTACCGGGCCGGCCACCGAAGGGACTTTGATCATTATGGTGGGCGGACAGCAAAGGGATGTTCAGCGTGCTCACCCTTGTCTTGAAAAAATGGGGAAGCAAGTAGAGCACCTGGGAGGTAACGGAAAGGGACTTGCCGCTAAGATCTCTATCAATTATTTTCTGGGCATGTTGTATGAGGGCCTGGCCGAAACCTTATTGCTTTCTGACAGTCTTGGAATAGAGAGAAAAGCGATGCTTGACATCATCAATCAGAGTGCCAGTGGCAGCGGAGCCACTAAAGTTAAAACGCCAATATTGCTGAATAATGATTTTAAACCGGCATTTGCCCTTGATCTTATGCTGAAAGATTTACTGCTTGCCAGAGACGCGGGTGCTGATTTTCCCGTTGGAAAAATAGCCATCGAAACCTACCAGAAAGCCCATGATGTTGGCTATGGCAAAGAAGACGTTATGGGTGTTATCAATTATCTTAAGAAAACATGATTTTCACTTCCACCAGCGCACCCGGCCTTTTATGCCTGAAAAAATAAAAAGGCCAAAGACAAGATTCCAATAAATCCCCATAAGATCAGTCCCAGAAGTAACGGTCTGAACCCGACTTTGCGGACAGCCTCCTTAGTAAATCCGGTACCAATAAAAAACAGGGTCAAAGACAATAGCTTTTTAGAAACAGGTAACACCACTTTTCCTGCGGCATGTACCCACGGAAGATAGGAAGATAACACGATTGTGATCAAAAACAACACTATAAACCAGGGAATACGGATCCGCGGCTTATCGCCATTTATCTGTTCTGAACCGCCACTTTTATTTCTTCTATGTTCTTTTTTTAGAAGAGCCATACAGACAACTGAGACCGGTATGATCCAAAGGGCCCTTTCCAGTTTTACAGTGGTGGCAATTTTCAGTGCTGTATTACCGTAACTTGCTGCGGCGGCGACCACAGAACTGGTATCCTGAATGGCAATAGCCGACCAAAGCCCAAATTGGTGCTGACTCAACTGGAATGCATTACCCAACCACGGAAAAATAAGAAGCGCTACTGCATTCAGTAAAAATATGATTCCCAAAGAAACAGAAATATCTTCTTTTTTTGCAGCGAGTAGTGGCGCGAGAGCCGCAATGGCACTTCCTCCACAAATGGCGGTCCCTGCAGCGATCAATAATGTGCTATGGAAGGACAGCCGGATTTTTTTACCAAGGAAAATCCCGAAGCTGAGCGTTATAAACACCGAACAGACCGTAAGCCAAAACCCTTCTTTGCCCGCGCGGAGCGCCTGTTGCAAATTGATCCCAAATCCCAGGCCCACAACAGCGATCTGCAAAAAATACCGGATCAGTATACCACTGTATTTTTCTAAGGGCAGAACGCCCAGCCAGGCCATAAGAATACCTAAAAATAGAGCCGATGCCGCCCCCACCCAAGGCGTCATACAAGCGACCATCATCAATAAAAACAATACATTTTTTCCCCTTTTCCTCCGATCTTTTTTTGCTGTTATCTTCATCATCTTTGTCGTTTTTGAAGAACAAAGATGGGCCTGCGCTCTGGTTTTCTCCTATGGCAAATATTGATATATTATAACCTATGGTTATAGGCATGCCGCGCAAAATCCATAAAAGACGCCGCTAAACCAGAGGCAACGCCTAAGGGATGTACGAAATAAAACTCCCGCAGAATTTCCATTTCAGGGATTTCAATAATCTTGAACTCTCCCCTGCTAACCGGACCGGCTACAGCCGCAATCGAAACAAAACCGATGCAATCATAATTTTCTAAAAAAGATTTGATCGCTTCTGTGCTACCCAGCATCATTTCCACCTGTAGGTCAGATAAACTCAGATTCCTTTCCTGCAGGGCAGCTTCCAATACTTCCAGACTACCGGACCCTTTTTCGCGACAAACAACCGGCATCGCAATAAGTTCTTCCAGCGATACCTGATTGTATCCGCCATATTTACTGTCTTTGTGGGTAATGGCTACTATCTCATCCTGGATAAAAGGCGTATAACTTAGTAAAGGCTGATGTTTTTTACCCTCCACGACGCCCATCATAATTTCATGCTGCAGGATTGCCTGTTCAATAGTTTCAGTATTGGCACTGTGCATGGCCAGTTTCACCTCCGGGAATGATCGGTGAAACCTCGCAAGTATCTCGGGCAAGACATATTGACCTGCCGTAGTACTGGCACCAAGCTTTAATATCCCTCCAAATTGATTTTTCAGAATATTCAAATCAAATTCCAGTTGACGGTAGAGCGCCTGGATACGTTCTGCTGTATTCAATACCGTACGGCCGGCTGAAGTAAGTGCAACTTTACCGGCTTTTCTATCAAAAAGCCGGATGCCCAATTGGCTTTCCAGCTCCTTAATATTCTTTGTAACGGCGGGCTGACTGATAGAAAGCTCCTCAGCTGCTTTGGTAAAACTCAACAAATGGGCCACTACATGAAACACCCGTAATCTAAAATCCAGCATACGATCAGGTTTAAAAAGGGCGTCTCAATGGACGCCCTATATCTCTATTATTAAAATATTTTCCAGCGGCTTTTTTGTTTGCTGGGCGGTGTTGCAGCAACAGCTGGTGCCGGTGCCTTTAGAAGATCTGGATGTTCTCTGTACATCTTCCATATAAATTCACCGAAAAGTGTGTTGGACCAGGCAAACCACTTCCTTGTAAACTTGATCGGCGCGCTTGGATCAAAGGACTCATGCATAAACCCGGTTCCTGCATGGCTAGACCTCAGCATTTCCAGACATTCTGCCATTTCCTTCACATCTGTAGAGGTTAGTCCCCGCATGGAAATACCGATATGCCAGATCATGTTCAGACCAGTATGCGGGCTGCCAACTCCCTCTGCAACTGTACCTTTGAAAAAGAATGGATTATCTTCCGATAAAATAAAGCGGCGTGAATTAAGATAGGTAGCATCATTCGGAAATACAGCTTCCAAATAAGGCATACCCAAAATAGAAGGCACATTCGCATCGTCCATCAAATTGATACTGCCATAACCATTTACCTCAAACGGATAGATCTTACCATATTTAGGATGCATAACCGTAACCTGTTGTAATGCTACATATACCTCTTTGGCCAACTCTCTGGCTTCCTTCGCTTTTTCGGGATCTTTGCCAATTTGCTCGCACATCTCTGCAAGCTGACCAAGCGATTTAACGGCAAAGAAATTACTGGGAATCAGATAAGGGAATATGGTCGCATCATCACTCGGCCGGAACATAGAACAGATAAGCCCATTGGGTTTGCCCGGATACCCGTACCCACCAAGTGGTAATGAGTCAGTAGCAAAGGAAGTTTCCCTGGTAAAACTATAGGGCCCCTGGCCTTCCAGGCGTTGTTGCTCTTTAAATGTTTTTACCACCAGTGCCATGGCCTCTTTCCAGTGCTCATCAAAAGGGGCTGTATCACCGGTCTCTTTCCAATAATGATAGGCCAAACGGATGGGATAACAAAGACTGTCGATTTCCCATTTTCGTTCATGAACGCCCGGCTTCATGTCCGTATGGTCTGTCTTTTTCCATTCGCTGACTTTAGACCCATCCTTATAAAAGGCATTGGCATATGGATCAATAATAATACATTTATTCTGTCTTCGAATGACGCCCTCAATCATTTTATGCAGATTCTTATCCTTCTTACATAAAGGTAAATAGGGAGAAACCTGCGCAGTGCTGTCCCGCAACCACATCGCATCAATATCACCGGTAATAACAAACGTATCTGGTTTACCACCGATCAAAGAATAGTCGACGGTCGTATCTAAAGTATTGGGAAAACAATTATTAAAGAGCCACGCAATTTCCTTGTTACCTATTTTCTGATTCACCTCCGTGATCAGAGCTTCTACCGCATCACTTCTAAATTTCCGTTGTCCTACCGGAACCCTCACTACCGGAAAATCCTCAAATTTTGTTAATCGGGAAAAGCCGGATTTTGCCACCATCACACCTGCGCCCGCCATAGCAGATTGTTGTAAAAATTTTCTACGATGCATTGCATGAAAAATTTAATGAAAAAAATAGTTGGCTAAAAATAAGGCAAATCTTCTGAAGCAAAGAAGGATTTAGTTAAAACTGAAATCTAATAACAGTTTTTACAAATCCTTAAAGATTTCGGAAAAAATAATCCTCATCCAATTCAAACATACGAATTTTAATAATTTAAATATTTGACTAATATAAATAAGAGAGTTCTTCCAATGCAAACAAATATTCAAAAACGGTCATATGATTTTTGACATGATTTACAATATCAAGTACCTATCTGATTTAATACAACAATAATAAATATAGTTAAATATTCAACATTTGAAGAAATGCCCTAAATGAAAATCGTTATATAAATAATAACAACTAATTGTATATAAATACATAATACTATTTATTTAATAAATAATGAGCTTCAGGACCCTCCATGAATAGCAAGTCCAAGATGCTCAAATTTGCTTGAAAGCCAAACCTGTCTATGAACATTTGATGGTAGATAACGGGATCAGGATCTTCGTGATATGTTTTAGGGGTCAGGTAATGCTTCCTACTGTCAATATGGGGTAAATTATCGTCACTAACCATCATAACTTCTTTATTTATACTCAGATAGTTCAAACATAAATAAATCATTTCTATATTCAGGTCTTGCAGGAAACTGTGCTTCTTAAATAAGATTTCCCGGAATCCATCACCATAATACTCAAAAAAAGGTGAGCGGTTATAGCATGAAATTATGGTTCTCCAAAATTTAACTTGCCAATTATCTAAATAAGAAATTTTAATATCCCGAAATAATGATTTTTGATCCCGCCCTTTTTCCAGGGGAATGGAAAGATTTACCGGGCCATTGCCTCCGGATAGGGTACAACGGTTACCAAAACTCATTTTTTTCCACCTTTCAAATAAACTAAAATTTATATATTCTCCTTTAATTGAAATTTTAAACCAATTAATATTTGGTAGAAACTGATTATCAACAGTATAAATTGTTATTTCATTCATTTCATTGAGCATATCTATAAGATGTTTTTTAATTGATTTTTTAACAAAAATCCGGCTTATAATATGTAAATTTTTACTTTATATAAAACGGATTAATATGTGGTAATCATTAATTTATAATTTATATAATATACTAAACATATTAGATTAGTATCTCCTTTCATTTACTTTTAAAATTACTAAGTATTATAGTCATCAAAGATACAACAAAAAAATTAATATATGTTCGATTACGGGCATATTTTGTATTTTGCAGGATAATCATTCAAAATGAAAAAAATCGCTTCTATCCTACTCTTTGGCCTCGTAATTTGGGGCTGCAAAAAACCATCCGGCATCGAATTCCGGGGCATCAAGAACATTAAATTGATAGATTTTTCCGGGGACACCGCAACGGTTTTTGGTACCCTGACATTTTTCAATCCGAACAAATATTCGATCCAGCTCAAAAAAATCGATGCCGATGTTTTCGCAAACCGCCAACTGATAACACATTATAATCTGGACACATCTTTAACTATTCCCGCAGATACAACATTTACTTTTGGGACAAGCCTCAGATTTGATCGTAATAAAATTTTTAATAATATAGCGGATGCTTTTTTTAAAAAGGAGGTTCTATTAGAGGTGAAGGGCAAAACCAAGGTGGGGCGTTCGGGGATTTTTGTGCAGGTCCCTTTTGATGTTTCTACAAAACAATCGATCCGGTTTTGATCTTTTAAGAGGTTCCATTACTCTATTGGAGGATGCGGATGGTTTTCGCCCTGGCGGCCATCATGTCGACTTTTTGAATCTCGGCTGTGAACAAAACTTCCATTATTTGTTTTCAGCGGTTCGGGGTTTTCCTGCCTGGTCATATGACATTTTACCTGATGGCATTTCTGCTATTACTATCCTGTCATCCATTAATTTTTAAACGGCAGGTTATTATTGGGTCCATTTTAGCAGTTAGTTTCTTAAAATCGGCTAACTTAGATATTGGTTATTTTTTAAAAGCGAAAGGAAAAAAATGGATATTCAAAAAATTAAGAACCTGGGGCAGTTAAAAAAATCCGGCTATCAGCCCCTTTCCATTAAAGAAGAGATCAGGAAAAATCTAATTCACCGAATCCAAAATAATGGACCCCGGTTTCAGGGAATCCTGGGATATGATTCAACTGTATTAAAGGACATTGAAACAGCCGTTTTAAGCCGTCATAATATATTGCTTCTCGGACTTCGCGGTCAGGCCAAAACCAGAATCGCACGACAGATGGTTGATCTGTTGGATGAATATATGCCTATTATCGAAGGCAGTGAGGTCAATGATGATCCTTTTGCCCCTGTCAGCAAATTTGGGCGGCAGTTAGTTGAGAAAATGGGCGATCAGACTCCTATACAGTGGTTGCATAAGTCAGACAGGTTTGGCGAAAAGCTTGCCACACCGGACGTCAGCGTTGCGGATCTAATAGGCGATATTGACCCGATTAAGGCCGCTAATCTAAGGCTCAGCTTTTCAGATGAGGAAGTTATTCATTATGGGATTATCCCAAGATGCAATCGTAGTATATTCGTAATCAATGAGTTACCCGACCTTCAGGCTAGAATACAAGTTGCTTTATTTAATATTTTGCAGGAAGGAGATATTCAGATACGAGGGTTCAAATTACGACTCAATCTGGATATTTTATTTGTGTTTACGGCCAATCCCGAAGATTATACCAGCCGGGGGAGCATTGTAACACCTTTAAAGGATCGAATTGAAAGCCAAATACTTACACATTATCCAAAAGACCTAAATACAGCATTACAAATTACGGAACAGCAGGCCGCTATACTGGAAGAACAAAAATTAAAAGTCCTCATACCGGACCTGGTCAAAAAGATAGTGGAGCAAATTGCTTTTGAAGCCAGAAAAAGCGAATATGTAGACAGGAAAAGCGGCGTCAGTGCCCGCCTGACGATAGCGGCTTTTGAAAACCTGGTCAGTAGCGCAGAAAGAAGAGCATTGATCAATCGGGAGAAGCAGACCTCTATCTGGATCAGTGACTTAATGGGCACTATTCCGGCTATTACCGGAAAAATTGAACTGGTGTACGAAGGAGAACAGGAAGGCCCGTTTCAGGTCGCCCTCCACCTATTGGAAAAGGCCATTCGAAGCCAGTTTGTTTTGTACTTTCCAGTACCTGCCAAAAGGAGTCCGACCGGCAAATCATCTATGGAAGGAAGGGAATTGAATCCCTACCGGCAAGTCATCTCTTGGTTTGATCAAGGCGGTAACCTGGATATCCTGACAGATATGAAAGATAAGGACCGGCAAAAACAACTAAAGCAGGTCTCTGGTCTGTCGGAAATCGTCAGTCAGCACTACCCGGCACTATCATCCTCAGAGCACACGCTGATGATGGAATTCGTTTTACATGGCTTGTCTGCCTACTCGCTGATCAGCAAGAAAGTGGTAGAAGGGCAGATCCATTTTAATGATCTTATTGGCAGTATGATGGATTTTGATGACGAGGATCAGTAGATGTAATGTGGATTCAAAAAAACAAGCAGATAACCCACAGTTATAGAGCGCTTTATTCAATATCTGGATAGAAGCCTGATAATATATTATATAATAATTTAATATGAGTATTCGATTTAAGGGTGTCAACTGGCTGAATGGGGCCAGCATTTACGAGGTAAATGTCAGACAATATACACCGGAAGGCACCTTAAAAGCATTCGAAAAACACTTGCCGAGGATCAGAAAAATGGGGGTTGATATTCTATGGTTCATGCCACTCACTCCCATCAGTATGAAGAACAGGAAAGGAAGTTTAGGCAGTTACTATGCGGCCAGTAACTATATGGATATTAATCCCGAGTTTGGCTCGACCGAAGACTTTAAACAGCTGGTTCATGCAGCCCATGCACTTGGTTTCAAGGTGATCATCGACTGGGTGGCCAACCATACAGGCTGGGACCATATATGGACCCAACATCCCGATTGGTACCTTAAAGATGAACAAGGCAATTTTACAGAAACCCATGGCTGGGAAGATGTCATAGACCTCAATTATCAGAATCAGGATATGCAGACAGCAATGATTCATGCCATGAAATACTGGATCGGCATGTTTGATATTGATGGATTTAGATGTGATATGGCTCACCTGGTTCCCCTGTCCTTCTGGCAAAAAGCCAGAACTGACCTAGAGCAACTGAAGCAGTTATTATGGCTGGGGGAGTGTGATGATGATTCTTATAGTGATGTTTTCGATATCACCTATGCCTGGCGATGGATGCATGACAGCGAGAAACTAAGGTATAATGAAGACCTCCCGGCGCATATTCAGCATATGACAGGCACATTACAGCATTATAAAAGTTTACCCGCGGGTGCAGAAAAACTACTGTTTACCGGCAATCATGATGAGAATAGTTGGAATGGAACCGCTTATGAAAAATACGCTGACTTAGCGCTACCCTTGGCTGCCTTTACTTTCCTATACCCGGCAGTTCCGCTTATTTACGGCGGGCAGGAAATCCCGAATACAAAAAGATTAAGTTTTTTTGACAAAGACCAACTGGATTGGCCTGCCTCCGACCCACCAGCATTAGCCCCGTTCTACGAGAGCGTCATCAGCCTGCACAGGCATCCGGCATTTGGCTTTAATACCGTACTTCACTGGCTGGATACCGGCCCAAATAGCACTATTCTTGCCTACTTCATTCAGGCAACGGAGGGAGGCAATGGGAAGGCATTGGTTATGCTCAATTTATCTCAGCAGCAAAGTCAGCTCTTTAATCTGGCAGGGCAATTGCCCAAAGAGACGATCACAGGGATATACACGCATATGGACCAGAGGATGCGTCAGCAGGAAAATCAAAAAATACAGCCGGATCAACAATGGGTGTTGCCGCCAGCCAGCTTTAGTGTATATTATTCGAAGGAAGGATAGGAAAAGATTATCGGTCATGCTTTCTATATCCCTATAATCCTTACACCGCATAAATAAAATAGCCGCACCTATTGTCTTTAGCAGGTGCGGCTATTTCTATATATTCCTGGCGGCTATTTACCGGTATCCATTGTATTTAAGGTATCTGCGTTTTCCAGATGATTGACGGGCGATTGGGGACTTGCATCTTTAGACAGTTCATCCATCATAATCAGGTATTGCGGATAGCTGGTCACCTCAAAATAATAGTTGCCTATTTTGTCTTGCGATATAGAGTTGAAGTAGGTAATTTCCTGCTGCAGGTCTGTACGCAGTGACTTATCCACCTTTTTGGCCAAATGTTCATCACCAGCCATGTAGGCGGCCATCAGGAACTTCAGACTCGTCTGATTATGCATCCCCATTCTGGAAGGCATTCCGTAAGGAAAGTTCTGTTCCAGCATCATTTTATCGGCTCTTTCCAGCAATTTTTTGGCTTCATCATGTTTGCCATTCTTCACCATCGCGATGGCTGCATCTGCAAAGGCCTCTCTGATTGTAATTAAATGCCGTCTGTTTTCTTCGTCAAAATAGACACCTGGCAAATCCGCATTGCCAAATACAAACTTTTTCATGAGTTTTTCATACATCCAGTCTGCATTGACATTTTCTTTCAGCAGTCCCATGATAGAGCCATATTTAGCATTAAAACGGTTAAAAACAGAATCCGTACTGGTTGTATTCGGCGCAACAGGTACCAGACGATAGCTTAAACCATCTTTACGCAGGTATTCATCAAAACCCAGTCCGATTTGCTGATTCATGGTAAAATAAATGGGCCGTTTCCATTTATTGGCAGCAATGATATTCAGAATAGCCAGGTCGTTTTTAAATAGGTTATTCTTTGGAATCGTAAACTGCAAAGAACTCAGCACACTGTCCTTCGCGTTGACCGTTCCGTTTTTCTCTACTACTTCCTTATTAACAGGAACGAATACATTTTTAACGGGGAAAGTACTATACATGTTACCATCGTTCATCTGCACTTGCTTAGAGCGATCTTCACTTCCCACATAATTCTTCATCATATCATACAAATCATAATACCTGTCCTGTGGAAAGTTCTTGGGAACAAAAACAACCTGATTCCGGTTATCCCCTTCTATTTGTTTTTGAGAAAGGATCACGTCCACGGAGTCACTTTCATTGACTTTAACGCGAAGGTTATTGATATACCAGTCAATGCCTAATAAACTGGTATTAATCACACGGATATCCGGCCGGACACCTTCCACTTCCTGGGCGAACCAAAGTGGATAAGTGTCATTATCCCCGAAAGTAAAGAGAATGGCATTCGGTGCACAACTTTCCAGGTAGTCTTTAGCCAGATCGGGTGCCAATGCTTTATTGCTGCGGTCATGATCATCCCATTCCTGACCGGCCATCAGTACCGGTACGGCCAGTACACAAACAACCCCGGCCAGTGTCGTAGCTACCTTCTGATTGGATATCTTCTGGAACCAGTCACGGACTTTAAAGACACCGATGCCGATCCATATTGCAAAAGCATAGGTGGAGCCTGCATATGCGTAATCACGTTCCCTGGGCTCATTCCCTGCCTGATTCAGATACATAACGATCGCAAAACCGGTCATAAAAAATAGCAGGAAGGTAATCAATCCGTCATCTCCTTTACGCTTAAACTGGTAGAACATTCCGATAAGCCCCAGGATCAGCGGCAAGGCGAACAGGACATTATGAGCCTTATTCGTTTTCAGCGCTTCAGGCATCAGGGACTGGTCTCCGTACATAAAATTATCAATGAATGGAATCCCGGTGATCCAGTTTCCGTCTCTGACATCCGAGACCGTATTACCCTGCATGTCATTTTGCCGGCCGCTATAATTCCACAGGAAATACCTCAAATACATGTAATAGACCTGATAGCCCATGAAGAACTTGAGATTGTCCACAAAATTGGGCGCTCTTTCATAATTACCCTGCTGGTCCTTACCAATACCCAGGAAGTTCGCATAATAATCGGTCTGTCTCCTGTCATGGCCGGTATTCCAGACACGTGGGAAGATCATCTGATCTTCTGAACTGTAAAGAAAGGAAAATTTCTTCCCTGTCGGGATGTATTTGATCTTACCGTTGGCGTCTACCCCTTTTTGGTATTGGGTGGCTCCGTAATAAGGGGCGATGGGAGAAGCAGTAAACTTCTGTCCATAGAGTAACGGGAAATCGCCATATTGGTCACGGCCCAGATAGCCAACCAGACTCATAGGATTGTCCACATTATACATATCAATGGACGGATTGGCTGTGCTTCTGATCATTGTCGTCAGATAGGAGCTGAACCCGATCAACAGGAAAACAATACACCAGACACCCAGTTTGACAAACTGCCAGTTTTTCTTTTTTGCCATCCTCAATACGATAAACAGGGCAATCGCCAGGATTACAAAAAAGGCGATAAATCCGGAAAAAATCGGCAGATTCAGAGAATTCACAAAAAAGATATCCAAATGACCTGCCAGTTTGATCGAGGTTTGAATAACACCAATCTGCACAAATCCCAGGATTATTACACTGATGACAAAAAAGATGTATGCGCCTCCGTATAATTCCTTCTTATCACTATTGATCTTTTCTACGCCTCTTACCAGCAGCGCACAGATAATAGCGCCGAACAGAATCAGCATAGCCACGGTAGAATCCATGGGCACACCGGCGCTATTCGCAACAGAATTAGCGCTCAGTAAAGCACCGACAAATCCCAGACCACCACCGATCAGCACAATGCGGATAAAATACTTTTTGACCAGTGTGTAATTAAAAAGATGTCTTTTCCTGAAATAGAAGATCATAACAACCGCCGGAATCGTCAACAGGTTCAACAGGTGGACCCCCACGGCAAGTCCCATCATAAAGAAGATGAAAATAATCCACTTATCAGCGCCTGGTTCATCTGCCTTATGCTCCCATTTAAGCATAGCCCAGAAGACTAACGCCGTAAAGAAAGCCGATAAAGCATATACTTCCCCTTCAACGGCGCTATACCAGAAGGAATCCGTAAAGGCATATCCCAACGCTCCTACTACACCGGCCAGCATAATCATCACCACTTCATTTTTGGTCAGATCAGCCAGAGCCCTGGTACCCTGCACAATCCTGCGGGCGAAGTGGGTAATTGTCCAGAACAAAAATAAGATGGCAAAACCGCTGGCCAGTGCGCTCATCACATTGACCGCTTTGGCCGCATTTTCAGGATGATCGCCGAACAGAACAATAAAAAAACGGCCAATGAGCACAAACAAGGGCGCGCCCGGTGGATGGGGAATCTGTACTTTGTAACAGCTGCTGACAAATTCACCACAATCCCAGAAACTACCGCCTAATTCAGTGGTTAATATATAGGTTGCACAGGCAATCAGGCAAACCGCCCACCCGACAAGGTTGTTCCATTTCTTAAAATTCATCTGAAAATAATTATACTGCTAATAATAAAATTAAAAATGGTTATAAAAATAACTGATTTTGGATTGACAGCAAACCTAAGGGAAAGTATTGATATTACAAGATAGCCTTGTCAATTATTTTGTTAGAATTTTGATAGAAAATCACTGATTTTCTGAACACTTCCGTTCCCCTGCCTGCTGATTTTTGGAAATATTTGCCTCCTATTTTCCGAGCGTCGCCGGAGGCAACAATCGCATTTTACCGAAGGTCGGGGTCGGGGGAACGGCAGCAGGTCCTGTAAAAAGACATAAATATATAATTATCAATATAATAAAATTATTTGTCCCGATTTATCCACTGAGAAAGTTGTTGTTGTTTTTTACGATTATTGAAGAAATTGTTCTATCTTTAATATCATTTTAATATCAAAATAATACTTATGGAAAAATTAGTCAAACCCATGTCCGGTTTCCTGGCCCTATTGCTGGCAATACTATCTTTTGCAGCAGGGATCATCCTTTTTATTTACGGTGCAGGACAGGTCCTGCTAGTGATCGGTGGATTTATCTGTATGATCATTTTTATCTTCCTGATGAAGGGCCTGATGGTCATCAGCCCGAATCATTCCAGAGTACTGAATTTCTTCGGAAAGTATATCGCTTCTGTGAAAGACAACGGACTCTTTTTTGTCAATCCGCTATACTCTACACAAAGGATCAGCCTGCGCCTGAACAACTTACAGGGCCAGATACTGAAAGTCAACGACAAAATGGGCAATCCCATTGAAATCGGCGCCGTTATTGTCTGGCAGGTAGGCGATACATACAAGGCTGCGTATGAAGTTCAGGACTATGAAGGCTATGTCAAGATCCAGAGCGAAGCTGCCGTCCGGATGCTGACAGGCAGTTTTGCCTATGATAACCTGGAGGATGAACACGCCAGTATCACTTTAAGAGAAGGTGGTCACCAGGTGAATGAGATCCTGGAAAAGGAGTTGTCCGACCGCCTGGCCCCTGCCGGCATCAAAATTATTGAAGCACGAATCAGCCACCTGGCCTATGCCTCGGAGATCGCCGGTGCCATGTTGCAACGTCAACAGGCTACGGCTATTGTCGCAGCAAGGGCTAAGATCGTCGAAGGGGCTGTGGGTATGGTGGAAATGGCCCTCCAAAGGCTGTCTGAGAGAAATGTGGTAGAATTAGATGATGAAAGAAAAGCTGCCATGGTTAGTAACTTAATGGTTGTGCTTTGCGGAGAGAAAGCAGCCTCACCTGTCGTCAACGCAGGTACACTTTATCAATAATCAAAACGAATAATTGTGCCCGAAAAAAAGAATTTTGTATTAAGATTAGATCCAGCAACCTACAAAGCATTGGAGAAATGGGCCTCCGATGAATTTAGAAGCGTTAACGGCCAAATAGAATTTATCCTGAACCAGACACTCAAAGAGCAATTTGGCAAGCACTACCAGGAAAAATTTCTTTCATCTAAGGCCCGGCCAGCTGACAGCCCCCATGACAGTGTGCCGGATACAAATAGGGGGCCCTTTCCAGACCATTAAACAGGCTCCCTTATTTTTCGAACACACCAGCCGCTTTCTTATCTGGCGGGTCGGGCAATATTTTTTGCAAAAAATATCCCAACAACATCGTCAATAGGCAGCCGATGGCATTGAGCCACAAAAAAGATACGATATCCAGATTATAAATGATGATTATGATCAGTTCCGTAAGAATAGCGGCCCAGAAAGCTGCAGCGCCTTTGACCCGCTTCATAAAAAAAGCAATCATAAAAATACCTAGTATTGTACCGTAAAATAACGATCCCAATACATTAACGGCTTCGATCAGGCTGCCCAGTTTATTGGCAAACTGCGCAATCACAATACAAAACACACCCCAAAACAGTGTAAACCATCTGGACACATTCAGGTAATGACGCTCCGAGGCCAGCGGCCTGACGGACCTTTTATAGATGTCAATCACCGTGGTTGATGACAGAGAGTTAAGGGCCGCAGCAATAGATCCCCAGGCAGCCAGAAATATGATCGCAAATAATAAACCGATCAGGCCTTTGGGTAGATAGTGAATCACAAAATTTAAAAAAATGTAGTTGGTGTCGTTGGTGTCGGCGGCCGGATCGGCTTTCTTGATCACTGTTTTCGCTTCCGCTCTTAGTTGTTCCGTTTGGATTTGTAAGTTGGACAGTTGTTGCCTGGACTGTTGAATCTTCTTTTTATCATCTGCATGGATCTGGTCGACCAGTGCCAGGGTCGTTGTATTCTTTAGTTGACTGACAGAATCAAAACGTCGTTGCAGCTCGCTGATCCGGTTATGTAAGACGGGGTCTTCTATTTTGTGGAGCTGCATTTCATTGAAAGAAAGTGGTGCCGGCTGAAACTGATAGAAGGCAAATAAGAGTGCACCGATTAACAGGATCAGAAACTGCATAGGTACTTTAACCAGGCCGTTCAACAGCAATCCCATCCGGCTTTCCCGTATAGATCTGGCCGTCAGGTAGCGGCCCACCTGGCTCTGATCCGTACCAAAATAGGAAAGCGCCAGAAAAAAGCCCCCGATTAATCCACTCCACAAAGTATACTTATCTTCCCAGAAACTATGATCCCCGACATTGGTAGGCGTGGTAATAACATTAAGTTTACCCGATTTGCCGGCAATATGCAAAGCATCAGAGAAACTGACACCGTTCGGTAATAAGTGGACGACCATATAACCGGCCAGAAACATACCTGCAATAATAATAAAAAGCTGTAGTTTTTGCGTATGCGCGACCGCTCTGGTTCCGCCAAGTACAGTATAAATGATCAAAAAGCCGCCCATGAATATATTGGTCCAGTAGATATTCCAGCCCAATATCGAAGAGACGATAATAGCCGGGGCATAAATACTGATGCCCGTAGACATGCCTCGTTGCAATAAAAACAGAAAAGCTGTTAAAGACCTTGTTTTTAGATCAAACCGGTCTTCCAGAAACTGATAAGCTGTATAGACTTTTAACTTATGAAATATCGGCACAAAGGCAATACAGATAACAATCATCGCAATGGGCAGCCCAAAATAATACTGTACAAAGCGCATTCCATCCGTAAAGGCCTGTCCCGGAGCAGACAGGAAGGTAACAGCGCTGGCCTGTGTACCGATAATAGAAAATAAGATCAGGTACCAGGGCATGGATTTATTATCCAGAAAATAGCTGTCTACATTGCGCTGTCCCCTGCTTTTGTATACACCATACAAAATGATTACCAAAAAGGTCAGACACATTATCCACCAGTCGAGGTTACTCATGCGAAATGCTTCGTAAATAAATAAAATAACAGGATCAATAATACCAATATCAGCAATACAGCTGCGTACCATCCACGCCAATTTTTAAATAGCGGCGGACGTTCCTCTTTGCTGTCAGATCGTATATGTATTTTCTTTTCCCGCATGCTTTGTTTGGATTATTTGGTAGAATCTGCAGGCTTAGCCAGTAAATTGACAAATAACCTGAATGCGCCGGGAACTCCTGCCGGTAATTCGCGAAAAAAGTCCAGACTGCTGTACACATATTTTCCCTTTCCATAATTGCAGACTATAGTTGAGCCATCCAGCGGCTGGCTACCGCTGTCATGCATCTCAAACAATCTACTGTAATGCGGATCTGCATCACTGGTAAAATATAGCCCACGTTCCTGTATCCACCCATCGAAATCTGCCGGCTGAAGCGTGTTCGGATAATGCAGGGCCGCATGATCAGGCAGCAGCCATTTAACCGGGGCATCCTCTTGCGTCACACGGTCCCCGGAGACGTTAAAAGGATAAGGCCCCATGTGGTCAGTGACCATGTGACCATTCTTATTATATTGTACCAATAAGACGCCACCGTCTTTGACATAATTCAGCAACTTGGACTGCAAGGGATGGAGCAGAGGATTAATGTTGTAAGCTCTGATGCCTGTAATAATCGCGTCAAAGCCCGAAAGCGCTTTCTGAGAAATAGAAGCAGAAGTAATAGGTGTCACCTGATAGCCTAATTGTCGTAGAGAGGCCGGCACAAGGTCGCCCGCTCCCGCTACGTAACCGATATTCTTGCCGGTTGTTTTTATATCTAGTCCCACCAGACGAGTCGTTGCTTTGGGAAACAAGGTTATAGCAGGAATATGACTGTGTTCAATGACCTTAATGCCTCTGTCGTACGTCTTGCCGTCCACAATCGCAGATATTTTTGCATTAAGGCTGATTGAATTTACCAAGCCAGGTTTCAACCGGAGTTCAAATACGCCCATCCAACTATCTCCTGCTTTGTCTAAATTAAACGGCAGGTCGTTTTGAACCACCTCAAACTGATCCGGCACATGAATGTGCAGTGTTCCCTGTTGATGATCTTTAAACGCCTTCACCTCCACCCGAATCATTTTAGCTGGCGCGTCCCGGCTGAGTAGTACTACCGGATCATTCATGTTAATGGTAACTGCCGGGGCGATAACAAGGGGCTGATACAGCTCTCCTTTTACCTCATCGGTATGCCGGTATTGTATGGGCAACCTCAAATCAAGGGCCGTGCCCTCCACGTTTAATCGCAGCCGTGCTATATAGGGTGGCGGATTTAAAGGGCGGCCAACAAGTTTTGGATCATCAACGTTATAATAGCCGATCGGATGCGCCTCTTTTAGCCAGTACGGCTCTGTAATAGGAGCATCACTGGGTATAGATAATACAAGTTTGGCATTATAGTCCTTGCCCTTAGAAAGCGCTTGATGAATGGATTTATCTAGTCCGGCCAGCTGATAGCTTATCAGCTCAACAGGAATGTCAGAGCGGTTCAACGCCCTGATTTGTACACTTATTTCAGCCCCCTCAGCCGCAACAGCTTCACTGGTCGTCGCGTCTGCAAAAAATCCCAGGCAAGCAAGAATAAGTGCCTGGGTCTCGGATAACTTCTCCGATTTCCAACGGCCATCCGGCAATTCTTGAATGGATTTTAATAGCGCAAGCAGGCTTTTAACACTTGCGGCGGGATTATTAATCTGGAAACTTCGGTTAATCTCGCTTATCTGTTCGCCGATGGCAGCACCGCCCTTTATCCTGGACCAGTCAGTTGTGATGCCATCCATTAGGGAAGATTCAGGCGCTTCACCTTCTATTGTCTTGAAATATTCCAGCCGCTCACCCATATAAGGAGCGGCACCGAACCCCTGGCTTTTATGCATACTCCGGCTGGCAGCAGCAATCTCTCCATAGCTTCTCCCTAATAAAGGATTATATCCTCCGGTTTCAATATGGAACTGATCCGGGGACGTCGTATTACGGTGTCCAAAACTAAAGGTATTCCAAAGTAAGCGCTTTGCCTGCCAGGTTTGAACAAACTGTAATTGTTCTTTGAAACGATTAGGGTCCGCGGCGGCTTTGAAAGCTTCATGAGCCAGTAGGGCAGACGTCCAGTGATGGCCGTGACCTGCCCGGGCGTCTTCCGGAAATCGGGTGACAATAATATCGGGCTGATAATTCCGGATGATCCATACAATATTAGCGAGAGTACTGTCGTGCCTCCAGAATTTGAGCGTCTCCGTTGCACTTTTTGAAAACCCAAAGTCGTTGGCAGTCGTAAAGAACTGTTTTCCGCCATCTATAGCCCTGGCACCCAGAAGCTCTTCAGTACGAATAAGCCCTAGTTCGCTGCCTTGCTCGCTGCCGATCAGATTCTGCCCACCATCTCCTCTGGTGCATGACAGATAGGCTGTTTCATACATTTTGCCTTTAGATAAAAAAGAAATGAGCATTGTATTCTCATCATCCGGATGAGCTGCCAGGTAGAGTACCCTTCCAAGAACACCTAATTTTTCCAGATGAAATTTTATGTCTGAGGCGCTCCATCGCCGGGGGCGCTGTGCGATGGAAACGGTATAAAGAATCAATAATAACGAGAGTATTCCAACTTTTCGCATGAGCAAATTATAAAAATATTAGATTGAGAGATTTTACCCTGTTTGGGAAAATATGACCAAATTACTCAATATTCTGCTTTTATGACCAGATAGATCCATAAAAGAATCAAAATTTCACTTATTGTTATTGGACCCGGCCTTTAAACCGCAACCAGTCTGCTGCATAGTCAGACCAATGACTTTTCGCGGGTTCTTCCGGAAAGCCATGCCCTCCAATATCAAACTGATGCATGGCAGCAGAAACATCATGACGAAGCAGTGCCTGATAAAACAATAAACTATTCTCAACAGGAACGGTTTTGTCCTATAACTAGTATGCTCGCGCACTTGTCGTATAGCGCGTTGTGCATCCTGCAAAGGGTCAAAACATTTGTTTTTCATAGTACAGTCATCGGGTAGCCTATATTTGAGTACAAAAGCCGTAATTACCAAGTGCATTCATTTTTTTCACAACAGATGACCCTTCTAGTTCCATCCAGAGACCTTCGTAGCCTCCACCGGGGCAAATGATCTCCGCTGTTCCATTGGATTTATCCGGTGATGGGGACATACATAATCAATTTAGGTTGGCTAACCTTATGATAGACTTGCTCTCTACATACTCCCGGTTTTGCGCCCCTCTGGCACCAGGCACAGGGTCATCATACAGATCCATGACCTTCTGTGTGCGCGTTAAAGGCAATAAAAACAGCACCGCAGCCATAACCAATAAGTACTTTTCACATTAACACTTCCACCGTAATCTAAACATTTTTTAGCAATCCTAGGCCTAGAACGAAAGTAGCCCGCAAGCGCAAGGCCTGCAGGCTCCATCCATTATTGCAAAACACCTAATCAAACACTTAATCAATTTTTATAGCAGCTGGTGCCGCTGTGAAGTCCAGTGCCGGATCCACCAAAATACGCTCCGTTGCTATCAGGTTCAGTTTCAGCGAACGTTTAGCTTTGAATTTAATGATAAACAGATCATCACTACCATCTAAAACGGTTTGCTCCCCTATGTTGACAAATGTCGGATACAATACCTTCTTCCCATTCGAATGCAAACGATCATAGGTCAGATTCTCCATTTTACCCGTATGTAACGTCTGAACCGTTTCATACTCAAAATCATCAGGATTATATGGCAGTGCGAAACTCAAGGCATTCACATTTTTCAAGCCTTTTCCTTTGACAAGAATTTCTATGGTTTCTCCCTTCTTATAATCCGCTTTCCCGGCGGTGATTACCAGCGATCCCTCAAGAGGGGTCTGACTTCTTTTTAATCGTACGCCTCCGTCCAGCTGCGTGGCCACCACAGAAATATCATAGGCATCAATGAGCCCATTTTTATTAATATCTCCGTTACTGATATATCCCTCAAAGTCGCCGTCTCCTTGCCTTAATCCGGTGTAGTTCATATAAGAGGTCAGGTCATTTCGATCGATCTTATGATCATTGTTAATATCCCCCGGCAGATAGCTTTCTGATCCAGGCACTTTAAAAATATATAGTTCACGACCTGACCCGAACTGACCAATACCTGCTTCAACCTCTATTTTAATGTATCTTGCGGACGGATGGCCTTTAAAAGTAAATTCTTTGATTTCGTTATCGCTCTTCCACGTAAATTCACTGACTTCCTTCCAGTCGCTTTTATCCAGACTATAGTAAACTTTCCCTTTGGTTATGATTCCATTTCTGCCACTGATGCGAGGCAGATACTGCATTTTATCCAGTTCGTTCACAGAATGCAGGTCAATTACAACATCAAACGGCACCGCTTTGGTATCATAGTCCGTATGCCAGTCAGTGCTCTCGTCAAAATCAAACATTTTATTGATACCCATGCGGCGCCCCTGTGACGGAGCAGTACATACTGCAGTAATATTATGAACTGCAAACTCAAGAGGATCCTTGCTTGTTTTTGCTTCGAGCGTTGCCCAGTCAGAAGTACCTCCTTTATTC
The DNA here is from genome assembly GCF_020042345.1 of Arachidicoccus terrestris. Taxonomy (NCBI): domain Bacteria; kingdom Pseudomonadati; phylum Bacteroidota; class Chitinophagia; order Chitinophagales; family Chitinophagaceae; genus Arachidicoccus; species Arachidicoccus terrestris. The sequence continues at coordinate 3,333,314 of NZ_CP083387.1, read as the reverse complement.
ACTGCCCTAAGTTTAAAACTATAATCTGTTTCAGGTTGCAACTGTTCAAACAAAAAATGGGTCGGTATAATATGTGTATACCGCATACCGTCATACTCAATCTCATAATAATCCGCACCAGCGACCTTACTCCATGTAAGATTTAATGAATAAGCGGCTTTGTTGCTGTCCAATACAGTTAAACGGCCAGGTATCGTAAGATCGTCTGTATGGGTCATGGACCTGTCTACTGGCGCAAATGCATAACCCTTTATATCAAGCTGCAAATCATTTTTTGTAATGTCTGACTTGCCAACCTTTACCCAGACCTGTGGATTCTTGATCATTTTAACTTTCTCAAAAGCACTACCCTTTGTCGCGAACTGATTCAAATTAGGCGCGGAATTATAGAAATAAACATTATCTGTTTGATTAAAAGCCTCCAGGGATGACACCTCAGTAAGTTTCACTTTATGACTACCCAGTTTTACAGAAACAGACTTGGGTTGCTCAGTCAGGTTGATTTTAAACAGTGTCGATTTTTCTTTCACAAACCCCTTGAAGGTGCCCTTAGTTGCATGCACCGTAATCCGGGCATTGCTCCCGGTCAGCCTGGATTCAATAAGTGTAGTGGCGCCTTCACCGTCTTTATAGGCCTGAGTCCTGCCATCATCATCATATTGTTCAAAGGAGGACTTACCGTAAGGGTAAAGCTCATAGATCCGTAAATCATTCCGGATGCCGTGTATATTATTATTGGGTAAGGTCATAGGGATAATAGCACCTCTTTTTACAAAAACGGGCAATTTCCATATTGGCGCATCAAAACTGTTCAATACGACGTTTCCTGCATATTGCTGGCCGGTAAAATAATCGACCCATTGCCCTTCTGGTAAATAAATATTATTCCGAATATCGTTACCTTCCTTATCCATTTGGGTGGATTGATAGATTGGAGCCACCAGCAATCCCGGCCCATACATAAACTGATATTTTGTGGCGGTACCCAGGGTGTATGCGTTAGGATACTGCAAAAACATAGCTCTGACCATTGGCAGGCCTGTAACTGCCTGGTGGGCTATACTATAAGTATAAGGGAGCAATGCTGATTTAAGTTTAAGATAGGTACGGTTAATGGACGTCGTGGGCTCTCCCAGAGCCTGGGGATACTTTTCATTAGCACCCCAACCATCCATGTTGAGCTCCATCGGAGTAAACGTCTTCCATTCAAACCCCCTGGCATTGACCACCGGATTCTTACCACCGAAAATCCCATCCATATCAGAGGTGATATTGGGTTGCCCGGAAAGCCCCGATCCAATAAAAGTCGGAATATGGAAACGAATATACTCCCAGTTTCCGCCGGTCTGATCACCGGACCAGACGCCCGCATACCTTTGCGTGCCGGCCCATCCGTCTAATGATATAATAAACGGCCTGGCTGCGTGGCCATAATATGGCACAATATGTCCCACATCAGCGACCCCGTTTAACCCAAACGAATAACCGGCACCTACCCAGGCGACATCGGTTTTTAATACCCTTACCCCTGCATCACGAACTTCTTTCACAATGTCTCTTTGCAGCAATGCGCTGATACCCGGTTTAGGATGCAGGTCGGACTGTGTCCAAAGACCGATTTCGACCCCTTTGCTGCGCGCATAATCATCCAGAGATCTCAAATTAGCGATATTGCTATCCAGTGTACTGGTTTGCCCATATCCGGCACCGTATCCGTCATTGGGCAACAGCCAGCCTAGTGGCATGTCGTGACTGGCATACCGGTCAATCACTGCCCTGGCAGAGAACTGATAATTGCCTTTTTCACCATTCAGCGATTCTTTGATCCCGCCGTTATTTTTCTGGCTTTCTTTATATCTTTTACCATCTTCAAACAGAATACCCGTAGAGTCTTGCTTCCAATAATCACGATTATACGCATTTAAATGGCCTTCGTAAAAAGCAAACTTAGGCAGCAAAACCGGATTACCTGTTAACTGATAGAAATCCTGTAGCAATTTTTCGGCACCCGTGTCAACCATAAAAAAGGCGTCGAAATAGGCTGCATCGTGTGACAGGGTAACAACGCCCTTATTTTTTGATCCAAAATCGTAAGTACCTTTCTTAAAAGTATAGAACATGATACCATAACCAGCGGTAGACCAGTAAAAAGGCGTCGGAGAGGCCACCCCGCCATCTGTCCAGCTATTCTGATTTTCTATCGATATTTGATGTCCTTTATGGGAAAAACGGCCGTTTTGGACGCCACCGCCATAGTAATATTCATCCGTATTTTCTTTAAGGGAAAGCGTTACTTTGTCATCGCTGAAATCAATTGAATGCAGAGACTGTATAGCCGTTTTACCGGTTACTTTGTTGGTGACCCTAAATACCGCGCTTCCTTTATCGAATTGCAGCGCAACGGCATCTGTACTGATGATAATTTCTCCATCGCGATCTGTGACACTCAGTATTCCGGGATTCTTTCTGGGATTATCAACCAATATCTGCGCCTCTGGTTTTGCCTCAGGATCGCGTATAATACCACCTTTAATATCTTCAAAGATTCTGAAAATATTTTCTCCAAAAAAGTCAATACTCAGCCTGTGGTTGTCTGTAAATACTAACTGTACTGTAGTCGGATTGATCTGTTCCGCCCGCTCGATCTTGCTGGAAACGCTGTCCGCAGGATCGAAATTGGTTGCATTAGCCATAAGAGGGCCTAGCAAAAGACTCAACAATAGCAATTTGAAGGAAAAAAAGTTTTGGATTCGCCTGATCATCTTTGGTAAATATGCTGTTTGTATGAAAAATAAATGCGGTCACTATGGGCCGCATTCCTGTAAAAATAAAAAAGACTGTCTATTAAATAACGGATATTAGTAAAATACTACACATTCGTTTGCGTAAAAAAGGTTTATAATCAATTAGTTAATTATATAAAATGATAAATTTGCCATAATTATACTTCTCGAGTCCCCCGCTGTGCGTAAAAAGACATGCCTTCAAAGATGGCCCGCCAATATTGAGAAATGCCACAAAAGAAGACAACCAAGGGCAATAATAAGTTAATTTTCAGTAGTTTTATGGCCGGATTGGTTCAATCCTTATCAAACCTGGAACATCTACGTCAACCTAAAAATAATTGACCAGCACCGCCTGTCTTAAGTTATAATGAAACAAGATATTTATGGAAGGGAACCCAGCACTACTTTTTCGCCCCTTAATTTACAGTTATCGCTCGGGACAGCCTGTCAAACTGGGCCAGCGACTCTGCCGGCGATCTCCTGTCTGCGGGCTTATCAAGACCAAATAGAGCCCTGCTTTGCAAATAAATACCATTCAACCGTCAGTGGGCCGTTGAATCATAAGTAGAATATCCATGAAAATAAATAGCTTTTTTATAGCCCTTAGTCTATCACTATGTTTTGTCAGCATAGCATACGGCAGTCCAGGCCCTATTTCCTCCTTACTAGACTCGGCCTATTACTGCCGGCTTCGCGCCGACTATAATGGCAATCTGATGTATTTGTCGAAAGCACAAAAAGCCATCACCCGCAAAACAGACCCGGTATTGACAGCGAAGGTGTATAGTGAATTAAGCAAACAAAGTATTGTCTCGAACACAAATTATGATCTCTCTAAATCATACGCACAGAAGAGCCTGGCGATCGGACAACAGTCTAAAAGCCCGTTAGCCACCGCCTATGGCTATTACGCCATAGCCAACTGGTATAATTATCTGGATATACGGGATATAGCCGTCGCAAATGCCCAAAAAGCTTTACATATATTAAGCACCCATCCTGACCAGGATCTACAGGCCAGGCTTTACTATATGATGTATGGTGTATACACCAACTGGAACGACATGGTACAAAGCGGCAAATACGCCGATCTGGCGATCGCTGCAGCGATCGCTGCGGGTCAGTATGAAATATTGAGCAATGCATTCACCGCCAAGTCTATTGTGATGGGTTACCATTACAAAAAATCAAAAAACAGCTTGTATGTAGATAGCATACGTTTATATCTTCATAAGGCTGTTGATCTGTTTGAGGAGCATCCTGGCCAAGTAGGCATCCGGACATATGCTATTGCGAACCTAAACCTTGCCAATTTTTTCTTCCAGTATCAACTTGAGAATAACGGCATTCAGCAAGACAGTATTATATACTTTACAGGCATCGCGGAACGTGCAGCACAAAACTTTGACCGGAACTATGAGATACTGGGTAACGTAAAAGGACTCCATTCAGAAATAGCGCTCCTCAAAAACGAAGTGCCGAAGGCAGAAGCGTATCTGATGGATGCCTATATTCACTTAAAAAACGCACCTCGCCCTTCTTATTATACCTTATTCAATGTTGCGCAAGGCTTAACAAAACTATATGAGCGCCAGAAAAAATACAAATCTGCCTTATTCTATCAGAAAGAACAGCAAGTCTTTAATGATTCTATATTTAACCAAGCCCGTTTACAACAGGTCAAAAAATTAGAAGCACAATTCGAAAATAAAAAACTACAGGAAGACCTGAAAATCGCTGACCAGGAAGCAAGCAACAAAAAAAGGCTGAATATACGCTTGTGGGCTATTTGCTTATTACTGGGTGTCAGCCTACTTTTACTGTTACTATATTTTAAAGCTAAAACCAGGCTACATGTCCAAAATGCCCTGAAACTGGAAAATGAGAAAGAGGAAGAACGTCAAAGGAGTGCCATGCGACTACAAATGGAGCAAACAGCAAAGGTTCAACTGGAAACCAAACAAGAACTGCTTACTTTGCAAAAAGAACAACTGGAAAAAGAGGCCATGGCAGACGCGCTCCAGATTGAACGAAAAAATAACCTGTTATTAGAGCTTAAGGACAAATTGAAAAAGCTGGAGACTGAAGGAAACCGGGGCACGGTGGATCGGCTTATCCGTGAAGAAATGCAAATTGAGGAAGCATTGCAACAATCCGTAAAGGAGTTCAAACATATCAACCCTGATTTTTTCCAGAAGCTAAAAGAAAAATCAGGTAACAGGTTAACTCCATTGGAATTAAAACATTGCGCCTATCTCTTACTTGGGCTGTCCACAAAAGAAATGGCATCTGTATTCCATGTAGACCCTAAAAGTATAAGAGTAAGCAAGTATCGCATTAAACAGAAACTTCAACTGGGGAAAGACACCGATCTGGATAACTTTATTCAGAGTCTGAAATAATTGAACTTCCTTCCCCGTCTTACAGGGCGTCTACCGTGCTTCTATATCACCTGCACTGATATAGACAGCCATAATGGCAGCAGATATCGTCTTTCACGAGAAAAAAAGCAAGTAATTACACCCTGCCAACTGATCATGTCTACCTCCGTCAATTAGCAAAGACCGTCTTTCCTCTTGCCATAATCCATCTGAGATCTGCAAATCCGCGTCAATCGATTCAACCTTAGATGTATGAAAATAGCCCTTGCTTAATTGACCTACAACAACTTATACCTCTTGTAGCTATTTTGTAGTCACTTTTCTTTCATTATGTAGCTACAATGCAACGGTGAAAATGCGGAATCCGGTCGTGTGTTTTCTATTTTTGGCTATATAAAAATGCCTAATCTATGCGCCTGACAAATTTACCCTTTTTAGAGATCATTCAATGGTTAGAAGATGATCCGGATGTTATGATGTGGAAGTTTCCGGACAGTGATCAGGAAATAAAAAACGGAGCCAGATTGATTGTTAGAGAAAGTCAGTCTGCCATGTTATTGAACGAGGGTAAAATAGCCGATACATTTGAGGCAGGAACCCATCCCCTATCCACAGAAAATATTCCGATCCTTTCGCGTTTAAAAGGATGGCAGTATGGTTTTAAAAGTCCATTTAAGGTAGACGTATTCTATTTCTCCGTCCGGCAGTTCATCAACTTAAAATGGGGCACACCCGCTCCGATCATGATGCCGGATCCCCGATTTGGCCAGATACGTGTTCGTGGATTCGGAACGTATAATATCAGGATTGCCCGTCCGGAGGCCTTTTTTAAAGAATATGCAGGAGCCACTTCCATAATCACCATTCAGGATTTTGAAAGAAAATTAAGAGACTTTATTGCCCCCAAATTTGGAGAGGCCATTGCAGTCAGCGGCGTATCCGTTCTCGACCTCTTCAAAAATCTAAGTGTCATTAATGATAAGATCGGTCCGTTAATCAGCCAGTTCTTTGATCCTTTTGGTATTGAAATCACTGAATTTACCGTAACATCAGTCAATCTCCCCGACGAAGTCAGTAAATACTATGACTCCGTCACAGGAATGAATATGGTCGGTGATATGGAAAAATACAGGCAATTCAATACCGCGTTGGCTATCGGACAGCAGGGAAGCGCATTGAACGAAGCCACACGGCAAGGCGTGGGTTTAGGGTTGGTCATGGGACAGATCACCCCGGTAAGTGGGCATCAGGCTGTAAGGTCTACAAATGCCAGTCCTTCAGATGAAGCAGGCAATGGCAGCGATACCCCTGCTGCCACGCCAAAGAATATTACCGAACAGTTTCAAACCTTAAAATCCCTTTTCGACCAAGGATTAATAGATAACGATGAATATAGAGCCAAGAAGGCAGAGATTCTTTCAAAACTATAAAACAAGCCGTATGGAGCAAAAAGATTCGCAGAAGCAGCCGAGGGCTGCAAGCCTGATCCAGAAAATGAAACAAACCCTCCGGTCTCAGAAGCGGGATATCCCTGCTGCGACGGCCCCTACGTTTTATCTGCACACGTGTCCGAATTGTGGTGCCGGAAGAGCGAAAAGTGATGGTGTAACTCACTGTGCATACTGCAACTTTGAGTTTATCAAAGCTCAAATAACAGATGGCATTCATTTAAAAAAATCCGACAATTCACCCTCCTAACGAAAAAACTATTATCATGGGTTTTCTTAATTTTAGCAATAAAGACAAACAGGTAGAAAACGACGCGCTCCAGCAGAAGCTGGAAACATTCTTAAACAAATTGTCGCAAAGAGCGGATGATCTTTTTCAGGAAGTAAAGGCAAACGCACAAGAAATCGCGGATACCGACCCAGACCTTTATAAGCGCAACTACTATCAATTTAAAGCCGGCATTATTGCACAGTTTAATGCGATCATACAAAAGGGGTCGAATACTTTTCATACACAGGTAGCGCCATCTGCAGGCTGGAACCAGCAAATGATTCTGTCAGAACTCTACAATAACTGGCACACAAAAGTGCTCAGCCAAATGACCGGCGTATTCGAAAATATTCAGGAAAGGGATCTTGAGAAACAATATGCCGAAGCGATGGCTGAATACGAACAAATCCGTGAAAAATTTCATTGTAAACAATGCGGCGCCAAACTCAAACTGAAAAAATTCTATTTTATAGATACATATATACAATGTGAATTTTGTTTGACCCAGAACAATTTTGATCCGGGGTCGAAAGCGAAAGGAATTGAAATGTTTGTATACCCCCTGGCATCCCTGCGATGCCATCATCTAAAGGAAGTACACAAGGCTATTTACCAGGAAAAGGGAATCTCTGCCGGTTTGCCAAGTTTTGAGCGCTATGCAAAGTCTCTCATTCAGGAAATGGATAATATACTACCTGGGCTGGAACAACATCACCAAGATTTTTATAATCGGCTCATCCATGATTATAAATCATATGGACAATCATGGTAGCCCTTTAACCTATATTCATTAATCACAAAATAGAAAAATCATGTTTAAAAAGATGTTTAAAGACCTTACAGAAAACTTAATAGACAAAGCACAGAAAGCAGCCGCCGATCAAGGGGGTTCGCCGCATAATGAAGCATTAAAAGCATATATGGACGGAGATATGCAGAAGGTCATGGATGTCGGTGCAGCGTCAAAGGGCATTAAAACCATGAACACGGCGACTGAAGACCCTAATGATCCGTTATTACAGCCTGTACATGGCATTTCTATCGCAGACTATGCAGCCGGGATGGCCAGAATGGGAGCAGGGTGTACGGATGCAGAAATTGCTGAAGCATTAGGGGTCGAAACGCCACAATGGGCAGAAGCCAAGACAACCTGGAATAACCGTATGCGTTCAGACGGCACTTACAATGTCGTCAACGTCTATTCCAAATATTATGGGGAGGCCCAAAGCCATCCTAAACTAGCGACTCTCGAACCCAAAAACAAACCGGCAACCACTGTTTCCTCTGAAGCCGCCAAAGCGACTTTAGAGAAGCTTGCTTCTGATAAATATTACTTTTACGAAATCCAGGGAGCATTGCAGGCCGCCTATGACAACGGAATTGACGGGGCTCAATGGCTAGTGGATGAGTTAGGCGTTACCATTTCTCAGGTAAATGAGGCTGGTTTTAAGTGGATGAGTGATTTTAGCATTATGGCAGCAATGGATGATTATCAGGAGCAAAAGAAAAAGGAATACAGTGCTAAATTCGCCAGCGAGCACGGCACAGGAAGTATAGTAGATGATATTGAATTTTAATATCACTCAGGAAATAAAAGACACTGCAACTTTAACCGCTGCTCAAGGACAAATATTCATGTATGCGGCTTCCAATGATTATAGTCATAAATACAGACATGAATGTAACCGGCCTATAGCCGTCATAGAAAACAATGACCGGTTATAGGCTGGCTACCTATTCATTAAATTATCCGTTATCAAATCAATAGCCGCCAACCAGCACTTCTAGCGGTAGTCACCGGCGTCTGGCACGGATATGCATGCCATACATACAGTAAAATTTGGCGGAACTTTTGGGCTAAAAATACAGCCACATCATTTACGATTCTTTCGTGGTCATCACCCATTTTTCGAAGGCTTCTATGAACCTACCCAATGATTCTTTGAGCTTGTCACTAGTCAGCTCTCCCTGTTCATTAATACTATCTGCGATTTTAGGCAAGTAACACTCAGGCTGTTGAAGCGGCAATACGTTTAAAAATACCAGAGACTGACGTAAATGATGGTTGGCACCAAAACCACCGTAGATTCCGGGAGAGGAACTTATGATGGCGCCTGGTTTACCTGACCACACACTCTGTCCATAAGGACGGCTACCAACATCTATGGCATTTTTTAATACAGCCGGCACGGAACGGTTATATTCAGGCGTAATGAACAATACCCCATCCAAAGGCTTAACCGATTTTCTGAACTTCTCATAAGTTTCCGGAGCGGTCCCTTCATCATCATAATCCTGATTATATAACGGGAGATTCCCGATCTCAATAATTTTGTAACTAAAGCGATCAGAAGAAAGCCCTTCAATAAAACCTGCAATACTTTTTGAATAAGACCCTTTTCTCAAACTCCCTACAAAAATACCGATATGCGTTGCGCTCATGTTTCAATTTTAATTTATAATGTTCGATCAAATATACAATCCAAAATCCATTTACTTCACTGGCAGTCGTACCCGATATGCCCGGTATGGATACTGTGTTCTATTTTCACCTTTATTCCATGCCGGTAATAGCTGTAGCTGAGCGCAGGAGACATACAGATAACCGTCTGACCCGATACCCATTGAATCGGGCCAGAGTAATCTTTTGTCTTTAATCAATACTTTCAACTGACCTTCCGGTGTCAAATAGGAAATTGAATATCCTTCGGAAGTCGTCAGATAAATATTACCTGCCCTGTCTGCTATCAGCCCGTGGGTGACACCTACTTTACCCATATTTTCCACCTTCGTTTCCAGCTCTTTTTCTGATAAAGAGGCATCTCTCAAAAAACGGGTATTAATCCGGAATAAAAATTCCTCATTTATGGGTTTAAAATAAAGATACTGCCCGTCATGCGTTAATGCGATCCCATTAACATTAGACCTAAACGGTCGCCCTTTTCGATCTTTCATTTCCCGGCCACTGTAACGCAATACAATATCATCAGCAAGTGTAAAGGTTGTTCTGGAAAGTACTGTCCTGGATCTGCCAGACAGGAGATCCAATACGACAATGGCAGCCTGACCAGGATCTGAGAGATAAGCTACCTGCCTTTTAGTGTCTACACGAACATCATTTAGTGCAGAAAAAGATTTATCTAAATTGGGAAAGTTGTAAATTTTTTCTACCTGATCAGCCTTTGTGTTGATTTTGATCAAGGAAAAGCGGCCGGCTTTTTGCTTTGGCTCACCCGTCTTAAAGATATCGCCGCCAGGGGCCGGTTTAGAATCCAATACCCATAAATTGTCCTGATCATCCACAAATAAATCCTGGAGCCTGACAAAATGGTTCTTATTGTCTGACTGCTCTAGATTCCATGCTTCATTAGGGTAAGCTTTCAATGTGCCCTTGACAACCTCAGCTAAAGCATATTTGCCATCACCATCATAGTTTGGGAAAGAAACAAATAGCCTGTTTGCGGAATTTACGCTAAGACCTATGGCCATGCTCCTGCCAAACTCTGCAACCGTCTGAAGTGCTTGTCCGCCCTTATCCTGGGCCTTCCCGCGACCGGTTAAACTAACCGTCCCGATAACTACACAGGCCAAGACCTGGATCAATCTATTCTTTTTCATAGCTGCCCCATTATTTATCAATAGTTGAACTGCCAGCCTAAAATTACGGGATTTTGCTGATGCTACTAGCAGCCTTAGGCTTTCATATAGAAAGTTTGCGGAAATTATGGCTTGACGATTTCATCACAATATTCTGATCGCGCGGCGTGCATCATCGAACCTTCCAGTTAAATAAACTGTTCAATGTATCAGGATAGTTCTTAAATTACAACTAGAATCAATCATAGATATATGGAAAATCAAAAAAAGTCAGTTACAAAGCTCCCAATAAGCGATATACTGGCAAACGAACGGACATTTTTAGCCTGGGTCCGGACAAGCATCGGCATTATGGGGTTCGGGTTCGTAGTCGTCAAATTTTCTTTATTTATCCGGCAGGTATCGATCGCATTAAATGCTGAACAGGGCTTACCGCCGAACACCGGCTATTCGCAGGTAATCGGCTTATTTTTAGTGGCGCTGGGAGGCCTGGTCATCGTCTTTGCTTATTTACGTTACCGAAAATCACGTAAACAATTGGAAGAGGGTAACTATAATCACTCAGATTTGTTAATCAAAGTTAGTACCGTTTTCATTTTCATCATCTGTATATTGCTTTTAATTTATTTGTGCTGGAATTTGACATTTATCCAATAAAGCGTTGTTTAAAAATAGAGCTTTTTAAGCATGATTTTATTTGTGTGATCTGAATATACTGCGCTCTATCAAAAACTTATATTATGGGTATTTTTAATTTCAGACATCACAAAAGTGCTATGTGTACTGCCAATACTTTTAACTGACCCCAGTTTATTAAAAACAAAATCCTGATAGTGTTTCATATCGCGGGCATATACTTTTAAAATGAAATCGTAATCTCCGGAAATGTTATAACATTCGACCACCTCATCGATATTCATAATATCAGCTACAAAGCTATTACCTATCTCTTTATTATGTTGCTTTAGTTTGATGTTACAAAAAACGATAAAGCCCCGGTTGAACTTCTCTGCGTCCAGTATAGCAATATATTTTTTAATAAATCCATTGCCTTCCAGCCTTTTAATCCGTTCAAATACGGGAGATGGAGAAAGATTCACCATGCCGGCCAATTCCTTATTTGTGTATTTCGCATTTTCGGCCAGTAACTTCAACAGCAACATATCTGTTTCATCCAGTTCATACATAAAATAAATTTCTTTTTTTCCGGCAAAAATAGCAACAAAACAGAACAATACACTTATTTCACATATTAAAATAGATATTTTTATCAATTTTAATCATTAAGGCAGTTTAATAGTCTTCAATTTTATCTTTACACGGATTTATTTATCAAAAAACAAAGACGTTTTTACCATTTTTAAAGACAAGATACATGCTAACACAAAATCTAGGCTATCCCAGAATCGGAGGCCACCGACAACTCAAAAAGGCATGCGAGCAGTTCTGGAGCGGTAAGATTGACCTTACAGCCTTAAACAGTGTCGCGGATATGATTAAAGAACAGAATTGGCAGGCGCAGCTCGAAGCAGGTATTGACCTGATACCTTGCAATGATTTTAGTTTTTATGATCAGGTTCTTGACACAAGTATGCTCCTGGGTGCTATCCCGGAACGCTATTCACCCTTATTGTCCGCCAATAGTGCATATAATAAAATAGAATTATATTTTGCCATGGCCCGTGGTTACCAAAAAAACGGTCTGGATATTACAGCCATGGAAATGACCAAATGGCTGGATACCAATTACCATTATATTGTCCCGGAGTTCGTGGCTGATCAGACATTCAAGATATCCGATGATAATGTATTTAATGCATATAGCGACGCCAGGCAAATCCTTGGCGAAAGCGCCAAACCTGTTCTAATCGGGCCAGTAAGTTATCTGCTGTTAGGCAAAGAAAAAGAAGCAGGTTTTGATCGCGTTGATCTTATCCACAAATTAATACCTGTATATATTGACATTATCAACCGTCTAAAAAAACAAGGTGCAACCTGGGTTCAGCTGGACGAGCCTTGTCTCGTGCTTGACCTTTCCCAAAAAGAGAAAGATGCATTTATATATGCCTATAAAAAGATCGCTGACCAGACTGGCGGCATACACATACTCCTTGCTACCTACTTTGACGCCCTGCTTGACAATACAGAACTGGCCGTCAGTTTACCTGTTGAAGCACTTCATATCGACTTGGTACGGGCACCCGAACAACTGGAAGAAGTACTGGCGCTCGCCCCGGATTCATTAAGTATATCTCTGGGGATCGTGGATGGACGTAATGTCTGGAAAAATGATTATCAGAAATCATTACTATTAATCAATAAAGCTGTTGAAAAATTAGGGAAAGAGCGCGTTATCATTGCTCCTTCCTGTTCCCTTTTACATAGCCCGATTGATCTGGCTCTGGAGACAGCTATAGACCCGGAGATAAAAAATTGGATGGCTTTCGCTAAGCAAAAACTATCAGAAGTTAGCGAACTTACCCGGATTGCAGAAGGCAATACCACACTATTAAAAGCAAATATTGAAGCGATAGCGTCTCGAAAATCATCAAAGAAAGTGCATAAACCGGCGGTAAAGGCCAGAGTTGACACCATTACTGACGCCGATGCGACACGTAATAGTCCCTTTCGGGTACGCCAGCGTCTGCATCACGAGCGGTTTAACTTACCGGCCTTTCCGACGACGACCATCGGTTCTTTTCCCCAGACTGATGACATTCGCCAATTGCGGGCCAAATTCAAAAAAGGTGCATTGACAAATGAACAATATGAAACGGCCATCGAAAAGGCCACCACAGATGTAATTCGCTGGCAGGAGGAAATCGGCCTGGATGTTCTGGTCCACGGTGAATTCGAACGTAATGACATGGTGGAATATTTTGGCGAGCAACTGGACGGATTCTTGTTTACCGCAAACGGCTGGGTACAAAGTTATGGCAGTCGCTGCGTCAAACCACCCGTGATCTTTGGAGATATAAGCCGCTCCAATGACATGACTGTCCGTTGGACCAGTTTCGCAGCTAAACAAACCACTAAACCCATGAAAGGCATGCTGACCGGCCCCGTTACAATATTACAATGGTCATTTGTGCGGGATGATCAGCCTCGTGAGACCACAGCCGCGCAAATCGCTTTTGCTATCCGCGATGAAGTATTGGCACTGGAAAAAGCAGGAATCGGTATTATACAGATTGATGAAGCAGCTATTCGAGAAGGTCTGCCGTTGAGAAAAGCCAAACATACTCAGTATCTAAATTGGGCGGTAAAGGCGTTTAGAATTACAGCCGGCGGTGTGCAGGATAAAACGCAGATCCACACACATATGTGTTATAGTGAATTTAATAATATTATTGAACACATCGCGGCCATGGATGCTGACGTGATCACTATTGAGACCTCCAGGTCCCAAATGGAACTATTACAGGCATTTGCTCATTTTGAATACCCAAATGAAATCGGCCCCGGTGTATATGATATCCATTCCCCTCGTGTTCCGGCTACGGAAGAGATAGCTTCTTTGTTGAAGAAAGCGGCCGGGCTCTTGCCGGCGCGCAATCTATGGGTCAACCCGGACTGCGGATTAAAAACCAGAAAGTGGCCTGAAACGAAGGCTGCCCTGGAAAACATGGTTGCTGCCGCCAGGCAAATTCGGCAAGAAATAAGTGTAGAAGCTGTCCTATAATTTATATATTTGAGCACTGCAAGCCTAACGGTTTGCAGTGCGTTTTCTTAAAATTAAAAACCGGGCATCAACAGATAACCGAAAACGGCGATATAATACTTACTTTTGCAGATAGTAAGCGGATCAGACAGAAAATAGCATAGTTAAACAAAAGACAAGGACAAGTTTAGTATAAGGGTATATGTTTTTAGATAAAGTCAAATCAGGAAAGTCAGGAATTTTAACCTACGGAATTACGCCTCCCAAAGAAGGCACTTCTCCGGAGAAAGTCGCAGAAATTGCTCAAAAAACATTGGAAAGGCTCGTGTCCCTGGATATCGACGCCCTGGTGGTTTATGATGTGCAGGACGAGTCAGCCCGTACTTCGGTTGAGCGTCCATTTCCCTTTATGAATGCACTTGATCCATTCAATTTCTCCAGGCAGTATCTGCAAGATCTGAAGGTCCCGAAAATCATTTACAGACCCGCTGGTAAATTTTCAAGTGAGGAACTGACACAGTGGCTGGATGATATTCATATACAACAGTTCTATCCGGTATTTGTAGGCGTACCTGCAGCTGATTACCCTGTTAAAGTAACATTGCCGGAAGCTTATGGTCTGTGGCAGAAATTCAATGAAACATCTGTTCTGGGGGCTGTTACGATTCCAGAAAGACACGCTGTCTTACACGATGAGGATAAACGCATTTTAGATAAAGCCGCCTGTGGCGTTTCTTACTTTATTTCTCAATGTGTTTTCAATCTGGACTATGCGAAAAAAATGATAGAAGACCTTTGCCTGACCAGTCAAAAGCAGCAGATCACCCCTCCCACGATTGTTTTTACATTAACGGTATGCGGCTCTGTAAAGACGCTTCGGTTTATGGAATGGTTGGGTATTCATATTCCGGATCAACTTAAAGAAGAATTATTACAAGCCGACAATATGTTGGAAAAATCCCTGAATGTTTGTCTAGATATTGCTGATCAACTGATTGAATTCTGCACTAGAAGCTGCGTCCCTTTTGGATTTAATATTGAGAGTCTGGCTATTCGAAAAGATGAAATCAATGGCTCAATTGACCTTGTCAACAAGATTGGAAAAATGTTGAACAGAGAGGATGCGACGAAGCAAAGAGAGGTGCATACTTTCAACCGGCAATAAATACCGAAACTTCAATCCCACCGGCTTAGCGATATCTTGAATATAAAAATAGAACGATAACGGCACCTGACTCAGCTAATGAACACCGTTATTGCCTCATCTGAGGAGGTTGTCTGCTCGTTCATCTGCTGCCTTATTTTTCAGGAAAAGCCCGGGCACCTGACAAAAAAGCCATTCATGTTCCCGCCCCGCTCCACACGGGATCGCCAGAATAGTCAAAAAAATATTTGCATCAATGTTGCAATAAATAGTAGGCATTCTTTATATTTGCAACAACGTTTCATTATTAAACTAAAAAATATGATCCCCCAGACTTTTGACCAGTGGCGTAACTGCATTGAAAATCAATGCGAAATCAAACTAAGTAAACACTTCGCGAGGCGCCGGCTGGCCGTATTTCGCAATGCAGAACATCCTGAAACACGCCGATTTATTGAAATCTATGGGAAAAATCATTTAGAAAATATAATTAACTGGTACAGCGTATATGAACACTGATAAAAGAAAACTTCCCGTAACCGTATTAAGCGGCTTTTTGGGAGCAGGCAAGACCACCCTTCTTAACTATCTACTACATAATAAACAGCATCTTAAAGTTGCCGTCATTGTCAATGATATGAGTGAAGTGAATATAGATGCCAAACTGGTAGAGAATGAAGAGGTTTTATCAAGAACTGAAGAAAGATTAGTAGAAATGAGTAATGGCTGTATCTGCTGCACACTTAGGGAAGACTTGGTAAAAGAAGTCGAGCGCCTGGCAGCTGAAAACCGCTTTGATTATTTGCTCATCGAAAGTTCCGGTATCAGCGAGCCAGTTCCGGTAGCACAGACCTTTTCGTATGTTAACGACGAGAGCGGTATAGACCTGTCAAGGTTCAGCTATATCGATACGATGGTCACGGTAGTAGACTGTCTTAATTTTTTCAATGATTTCGGCACAAATGAACGTTTAACAGATCGGGCACTCACCAATATGGAAGGGGATGACCGGACCATTGTCGATCTGCTCACCGATCAGATTGAATTCGCCAACGTCATCGTTTTAAACAAGACTGATCTTGTAGACGGAAAAACCCTCGGCCTCCTGGAAGCAGCTATTCACAAGTTAAATCCTTCAGCCAGAATTCTAAGATCTTCCTTTGGACAAATTGATCCGAAACTGATACTCAATACCGGGCTTTTCGATTTTGATGAGGCACAAACTTCTGCCGGCTGGCAAAAAGAACTCCAGACAGAAAACCACACGCCCGAAACCGAAGAATATGGTATTAGTTCCTTTGTTTTCAGAAGTAAGCGTCCATTCCACCCAGAACGTTTCTGGACCTATCTTAATGAGCAATACCCCCAGGAGATAATTCGGGCCAAAGGATTATTCTGGCTAGCCTCCCGGCCTGATGAGGCAATGAATTTCTCCCAGGCGGGAGGCTCTTCAAGACTGGAAAGAGCAGGCGTGTGGTGGTGCAGTATGCCTTACTCTGAGCGTATCAAGTATGCATCTTTTGTTTATAACCAAAAGGATATTGAAAGCAGGTGGAACAAAAAATGGGGAGACAGGATCAATGAACTTGTATTTATTGGCCAGAACATAGAAAAGGAAAAGGTCATAAATGACCTTAACAGCTGTCTGCTACAAGACGATGAGCCATCTCCCTTTGGTAACGGTTTTCAGTTTAACGACCCTTTTCCCATGAAGACTTAATTTCAACTCCATCTTCATCATTTTTGCTTTGAACCCGCAACCTTATTAGTTAATATTCATATTGCCAAATTAATTATTTAGGTTTACCAAAATTATATCTTATATTTGCGCTCATATATTGATTATAATGAGAGAAACATTGCTTTTAGGTACTATTTTCGTTCTAATGGGTTTTAGTGTTGATTATCGCAGAATAAGCGGTATCGTTAAAGATGCCGGAAATAACAGGCCTTTAGCGGGCGCTTCCATAAAGATTCTGGAGAGTGCAAAGGGCGTTGTGACCGATCAAAACGGCGTCTTCTCAATAGATGTGGCAAATGACCCGTCTGATGTCAAAGTCGTCATTTCCTCCACCGGCTATAAAACGGATACGCTAATGCTCTGCTCCACGGTAGCATTTCATACGTTGTTTTTAGAGCAGGTAGCAGGCACATTAACCGATGTAACGGTTCGTACAGACAGGCAGAAAGAATTGAGGGAAAACCCCGTAGCGATCACTTCGGTACCTGCCTTGAAGATTGACCGGACGCTTCAAAGTAATATCATTGATGTCCTTGTTAAAAACGTCCCGGGGCTAAATGCGGTTAAAACCGGCCCGAACATATCCAAGCCGTTTATCCGGGGGCTTGGATACAACCGGGTGTTGACTTTATACGATGGCATTCGACAGGAAGGACAACAATGGGGAGATGAACATGGTATTGAAATTGATCCCTACGGCCTGCAGAAAGCGGAAGTGCTAAAAGGCCCTGTTAGTCTTATATATGGCTCTGACGCATTGGCTGGAGTCGTCAGCCTGATACCCTTTAGGCCAAAAGACCAGACCGGAAACATTCGAGGCCGTCTGACCAGCGAATATCAGCAAAACAATGGATTAATCGGCAATGGTATCCGTCTATACAGCAGCAACAGAAACTGGTATTTTCTCGGTGCCGGCAGTTACAGGATGGCAAAAAACTTCCAAAATCCGGTAGATGGTCGTGTCTATAATACCAATTTTAAAGAAGCCTCAGCTACCGTATCATTAGGGCACACCGGAGCCAACGGTAAAAGTACTATTAATCTTACCTTGTTTAATGACCGGCAAGGTATACCCGATGGCAGTAGAGATTCTCTTACAAGAAAATTCACTAAACAGATATATGAAGGAGACAGAGATAATATTAAAGACCGGCCAGTCGTATCTGATCAACAACTAAACAGCTACAGGCTAAGTCCGTTGCATCAGCGCATACAACATTACCGGATCTATTCAAACAACCAGTATAAATTAAGACATGGAGAGGTAGAAGCGTCCATAGCCTGGCAACAAAACATCCGGCAAGAGTTCAGTCATCCTACTATTACGGATCAGGCCGGTATGTATGTCCGCCTAAATACCTTGAACTTTGGATTTAAGTATACTTTACCGGTCTGGCAAAATTTGGATTTAACCATTGGCGTCAATGGCATGAATCAAGGCAACAAAAATAAAGACGCTACAGATTTTCCCATTCCTGATTACCGGCTTTGGGATATCGGCAGCTTCATTTTCTCTAAATGGAAATATAAGCACTTTACCTTTAGCGGAGGTATTCGTTACGACCACAGACACATAGATGGCAAACCCCTATATACCGTAAAAAATCAGTATACCGGGTTTGATAAAACGACGGATCATCCTGATGCGAAAGCTACGAGACAATTCAGTCGTTTCAATAAAAGCTTTCATGGCCTCTCTTTAAGTCTGGGCAGCACCTATACCTTCAACAGCCATATCAGCCTGAAAGCAAATATAGCCAGGGGTTACAGAGCACCCAACATCACGGAGCTTGCCGCAAATGGCCTGGATCCGGGCGCGCACATTATCTATAAAGGAAATATGAATGCCCAACCCGAGTTCAGCTTCCAGCAAGACCTTGGCATGGATATGGAATACAGTGCCTTCTCAGGATCGATTAGCGTTTTTAATAATTATATCAATCACTATATTTACTTGACAGAACTTTCTAATGATGGAGCACCCCTCACCGATGCCCAGGGTAATAAAACTTTTCAATATCAACAGGCAGGTGCACACTTATATGGGCTGGAACTTACAGCAAACATACATCCCCGATCCCTGAAAGGCCTTTCCTGGAATAACAACCTCTCCATCACCTATGGCGCAAATACAAGTCACTTATATGAAAATAAAGGCACATTAGGCAGATATCTGCCTCACATCCCACCGGTTAGCTGGCTCAGCAACATTACACAAATTGTTTCCTTACAAAACAAGGTCTTCCGTTGTCTAACTTTCATGACTGAACTCGATTACCATGGATCTCAAAACCGGTTCCTGGGTCTATATAATACAGAAACCGCCACACCGTCTTATACACTGGTTAATATCGGCACAGGGGTTTCCCTGCAATGTAACGGACGGCAACGTATCGAATTACAGGTTGCGATAAACAATGTGATGAATACTACATATCAGAGCCATATGAGCAGATTAAAATACTTTGAGTATTATAGCTTCTCTCCTACCCACCGTTACGGCATTTATGGGCCCGGCCGAAATATATGTATCAAAATCATATTTCCTATATAAACGGTTAAGCATAAAAAAGATCTCCTTTTATCATAAGCTCAATTCAAGAATATCTATTGCCTACTTCAGGTATATTTTCCTGCCCTCCCTGGCAGATTGTCTGGCGGCCGCCAGTATCTTCACCACAATGAGATTATTTTGAAGGGAAGACAGATCATTGCCGGGATCCAGCTGTCCCCTTACAACCGCAGACACATAGGCAACATAATCCCGGTAGGGTTGTGCCGGAGCAGGCAACTTTTCTATAGTATAATTCATCTCTCCATTCTTTCTCGCACGCAGCTGGTCGGGGTCAACAGCCTGAAGATAGCCGTTCTTACCGAAGACTTCCCAATCCTTAATATTATACGGCCAGTTCCATGAAGCTTCAATAATACCGGTAGCAGCGGGGTAATCTAAAACGATAGTAGCATCGTCGTCCACATTTGGGTAAATAGTGGGCTTGATCTGCCTGGTGACCGCATAGACCGCTTCGGGAGCGCTGCCATTCATCAGCCATGTCATCAGATTCGCTCCGTAACAACCAAAATCAAATAAAGCGCCTGCTCCGTTCTTTTTCGGATCAGTCAGCCAGGACAAAAACTGTGGGCTACAGCCGATCTCTTTAGGCCCCTGATGCCCGTCGTGTGCCACCATTTTTCTGACCTCTCCGATTTCATTTGCGCTGACCTGCTTATATACGGCCTGGTTACTCGCATACCAGCTTGTTTCATAATCTGTTAATACGTAAATATGATGCTGCTTAGCCAGAGAAACAATCCGTTCCGCATCTTTCACCGTTGTCGCCAGCGGCTTTTCCACCATGACATTCACATGCAAAGGAGCACAGGCCTCTACCACCGAAAGATGGGCGACGTTCGGTCCAAATGCCATAACGACTTCTGGCTTTCTGTTCCTGAGCAACACCGAAAGGTCCTTATAAAACAAAGTATCGGCCAAATGATAGGTCTTTTTAAACTTCTCAACTAAGACAGGATCTGATTCAACAATACCAACAATTGCCACTTCTCCTTTTTTGTAATGCTGCATCAAAAGGTAAACATGGTCATGGCTTAATCCCGCCAGGGCAACCTTCAGAGGTGCCTGCCGCCCTGAGGCGGATAATGAGAATCCCAAAAATGCAGCAAAACTCAATAACGCGGTACGCAATAACAAAGAAAGTTTCATGCTTATTTTTTTCAAGTGTTCAATACAAAATCCGGGTTTAAAATATGTAATATTCAAATTCAACCTGTGAGAGACCTCTACGCTAGACGTACAGCCATATCTATAAAGCGATAGTCTGTTATCGTTCTCCAATTATTTTTTGGAGGATTTAGCATCGCTATTGAAGTCCAGACAGAGTTGTATCCAAAATTCAAAATCTCTTTTCATTTTAATCCCCTCCGGTTCAACATAACAATAGCCATAATATTGCTTACCTTTCATTATCATGGGAAGAAACCCCAATTTTCCTGACAGCGCTTCAGTCTGTGTCGGATCGAAACGGCACATCAAATTGTCCCCGCTGACATTAATACACATTTTCCCGTTCACTAAAAAAGCAAGTCCGCCGAACATTTCCTTCTCATTAATTTTCAGGCCGGGAAACGATACTAAATACGCACGTACCCTGTCCGCAAGTTTCAAGTCGTATGCCATTAGATGCCCGGTTTATGAATTAAAAAAAGCAAGGAATACTTCTATTGGTCTGTGTCAAAGATCTGCCTTACTGAGGTCGCTCAAACCACCTTGTAAACTTTCCTTCGTCAAAGGCTTCCACATCTACTGACAGCTTTTGCTGTACCTGTTCGTCCAGTAGTGCAGCCATTTTTAACCTGACTTCCGTATATTTAGGGTCATTAGCCAGGTTTTCGTATTCTAAAGCATTTTCCTGGCGCAAATCATATAACTCAAACTCTTCAGGGTAGCCGCCCAATGCATCAAAGTATTTTGTATATTTCCAGTCGTTGGTCCGGACACAGCGAATGCGATTTGCAGCCTTAACAACACTGGCTTTGTCAGCAGCGCTGGCCTTGGTGTCATCGAAGGTGAACAACACGGCATCCTGTACCGGCTTATCTTCATTCAATAAAGGCAAAAGGCTGACACCTCGAACGCCTTCCGGAGGCTTTACGCCAGCGATGTCTGCAATAGTGGGCATAATATCTATCAAAGATGCCAGGTTCCGGGTAGATTTATAAGCCGTGTCCTTAGGAAAAAGAATTGGATTGGAAAACACCATAGGAATCCTTATCGCTTCCTCATAAGCAACAAATGCTTTTTGTCGCATACCTCCATGCGTCATGCCCATTTCCCCGTGATCAGCCAGTCGGATAACCACTGCCTGATCAGCCAGCTTAGGGGCACCGTCCTCTTTATACAATTCATCAATAAAATAACCTATTTCCTTATCGACCTGGCGTAGCAGATTAGCGTAGAAATTAAGATAATTGGTTTGCTTCTCCGCTGTATTAAGCCTTCCCAGGCTAATGCCGGCTGTCGTTTTTACCTGTGCCTGCGCGGAAGGCTTTCCATTGGCCACCAAGTCTTCATTTACGGTCTCTGGTAGCATAATAGGTCCTTCGAGGAATGTATCACTATATCCATAATGGAAACCTCTGGGATAACAGAGCACATCATGTGGGTTCACCAAAGAAAGGATAAGGCAGTACGGCTTGCTTTTGCCTTGAGCTCTCAGGCGCTTTACATTTTGCAAAAATTCAATTCCTTCTTGTATATATGCACCGTCATGGTTCGCAAATCCACCTCCGAAGTTCTCCGGAGCGGTATCCTCTCCGGCATCGGGCGCTTTCCAGCCCCTGAACCCATAGAGAGCGATATCCGATGGTGCGGGCCCGCCGCCGTCCTCTCCTTTGCTGATATGCCATTTCCCTCGATAATGTACGTCATATCCGGCGTCAACCAACATCCGGGCAACGTTAGGCAAGGTATTATCCAGTGTCACCTCTCCCGAAGAGTATTTTCCTCCACTGGTTAGTGTTTGCGTTACATGATGCTGCGCGGGATAAAGTCCGGTCAGCAGGGTCGATCTGCTGGGAGAACACATACATGTATTACAGAAAGCCCGGTCGAAACTAAATCCGTTTTCCTTTAAAAACGTGAGAGATGTAAGATGCTCTTTTTCCCAGTTTTCAGGAAAATGCTGCGTCGCCCTTTCCTGATCGGTAATAATCATAATAATATCCGGTTGGCCTGACAAACCCGCTAGACGGTCGCTGAAATTCATAGATTAGTTTTTAATGATTGAAATATAACGCTCCACTAAGATACAAATAAATGTCAGAATGCCGTTATATAGCAATTTGTGCCCTTAAACGACAAATACCATGATTAAAACAAGTTCATTATTTTCAGAAATGAGGAAATATATGAACATGGCCATTACCATACGCGATAGAGAGGGTCGAGCCTTCTTTCAACTTGCTCGCGGTCAATTCGTCTATGGGCATTTTCAGGATCTCATTATCCAGGGCTATTTCCGCCATAAATCCAGATCCATATGCATAAATGCGTTTTATCTTACCGCTGTATCTACACGCAATAGTCTTCATGGGGATGGTCCGTCCATTCTCTATTTCAACAACTTTATCCGCATTCCCGTTAATATCAATAAGGTCATGGGATACCAATATAGTCGTTAAGTGCAACTGCTGATGGAGGCTTCTTAATTCTTTCCTTAATTGATACCCCATCTGTTCATCCAGAGATGAAAATGGTTCATCCAGCAACAGTAGCCCGGGCTTTCTTGCCAAAGCCCTCATCAACGCCACCCGCTGCTGCTGTCCACCCGATAAAGTTTGAGGCATTCTGGCTGACAACGCTTTCATTTCCGTCATCAAAAGCAGACGGTCCAGATAGGCTTCATCTTTATTCTTGCCTGCCGCGAATATCAGATTATCCATCACGGACATGTTGGGAAAAAGGGCCAAATCCTGAAAAACAAAGCCAATATTTCTTTTTTGAATCGGCAGGTGAACCTTATTTCTAGCGTCAAACCACACTACATTATCCACTGCTATATGTCCCTGATCAGGCTTCATTAAGCCGGCGATCATTCTCAGCAGGCTTGTTTTTCCCGTTCCTGACTTACCGAAAATGACAACAAACTCACCGGATTTGATCTCTATATCAGCTGTAAACATTTTGCTGCCCTGGGCCATATTCAACTGCTTCTGCAGGGAAATCTTGATCATAAGTTTATACGGGAATTAAAAAGCTTTTTATTCAATCCATAGGCAAACAGCAAAATAACAAATGAAATAACAATCAATACAATGGAGTAAATATGAGCTGTGTGGAAGTCCAGGGACTCAACGGAGTCATAAATTGCGATCGAGGCGACTTTGGTAGAGCCGTCAATATTTCCGCCAATCATCAGCACCACACCAAACTCTCCAAGTGTGTGTGCAAAAGTCAGTACCATTCCCGTTAGCAGCGCCGGTTTAATATTGGGAAGAAGGACTTTGAAAAGTGTCTGCTTTTTCGACCTGCCGAGAACATATGAAGCTTCTCTGAAGCTGGGAGGTAATCCCTGCAAGCCGGCCTGTAATGGATGAATCATAAAGGGAAGACTGTAAATAAGAGATCCAAGAACCAACCCCGGAAATGAGAAAACCAATCGCAAATCAAAATACTCCTGAAAAAAAGCGCCAACAAAATGATGAGGGCTAAAGGTGACCAAAAGATAAAAACCGAGCACAGAAGGCGGTAATACTAACGGTAAGCTGACCATCGCTTCGATAACCGATTTACCTCTGAAAGATCTGAAGGCCAAAAAGGAGGCGATCGGAATGCCAACAACCAACAACAGCACTGTAGTGATCAGTGACAGTTCAAGGCTCAAAATAAGCGGTTGGAAGTTGAATGCCATAAAGCGCTGATTTGTTTAATGTATTCTGTAACCAAAATATCTAAAGATCGCTCTTCCCCCAGAGCTAAAAAGAAAATCATAGAAAGCACGGGCCATCTTAAGATGATTGCGTTTGGCAAATTTCAATATGATGACGCCTTGCGCTATGGGTTGATAGAGGTCTGCTTTTACTTCTATCCATTTCCCTTTCCGGCTCATATCGGGGCTTTTAACGACGGACATCGCCGTAAACGCAACATCAGCAGCACCGCTCAATAGGTATTGATTGACCTGGGCGATGCTTTCACCATAAACAATTTTATCTTTAATGGTTTCAAACATACCCGTTTTCTTAAGCGCGGTTATAGCGGCTACCCCGTAAGGTGCGATGGCAGGGTTGGCAACCGCAATGGTTTTTATCGTCGAGGACCGGAGTCTATCCAGTCCCGGCGTCGTCTTGCCGGCAGTCCATAATACAAGTTTACCAAACGCATATATCGCAGGGGCCGCCAGTGCATCGCCGGCCTCATAAATAGAGCTGGGATACTTCATGTCCGCCGACAAAAAAATATCATAGGGCGCACCATGCTTGATTTGTGCCGTCAACTTCCCCGATGAACTGACAATCAAATCGATCTTTCCCGGATGATCTTTTTGAAAAGCTGTCTTTAACGAATCCATGACAAATTGGGCGTTTGCCGCCACAGCTATGCGCAAAGTCTGTCCATTGACGCTGGCAATACATAACAAAATTACAAAGATAGCTCCTAAAGTCTTGAACCGACGCATAATCATTCCTCTTTTGTAGCGGTTAAAACAACCGGAATCAAAAATATGCTATTTTAAGCACATAGAGGTTCTCCAGACCGCAGTAGAAGAGCAGGCAACAACAGATAATAACTTCATTACTCAGCATTATTGCCTAGATTAGAAAAAACGGCGGCTGTTTAGGAATTTGATTAGCTTTGTCTGGCAGGCTCATTATCCGCTACCAGAAACAATAAGGCTTACACTGCCTTACAGTGTGGTATTATTTTTATAAGATTCTAACCATTAATTTTAACCTGATGATTTTAAAACGACTATTTGTTCTGTTTTTGACATGTCTCTGCACCCGGATGGCGGTCGCACAAAACAGAGCCACCGATTTTAAATTCGCTTTTATTTCTGATACACATGTAGGCAGCGCAACAGGTGCAGAAGACCTGCGAAGGGTCGTGAAAGATATCAATGCAGACACCTCGCTCAAATTTGTGGTGCACACGGGAGATGTCACCGAGTTTGGGGCAGACGCCGAACTGGAACTGGCCAAGCAAATACTGGACAGCCTGAACAAGCCATACTATGTCATACCCGGCAACCACGACGCCAATTGGTCAGAGAGTGGAGCAAATAGTTTCCGGACAGTTTTCGGCAAAGAAACTTTTGCCTTTAATTATGGTGGTTATCTGTTTCTCGCGACAGGCTCCGGCCCAAATATGCGCATGGGCCCCGGCCAGATACCCCGTGAAGAAATTGTCTGGCTTGACTCGGTCTTAAAAGAAGTAAAAAATGAAAAACAGCCAATCGTTTTTCTAAATCATTACCCGCTCGACTCCGGTTTAAATAATTGGTATGAAGCGATTGACCTTTTAAAAAAACACGACATTCAACTGATACTTGACGGGCACTGGCATCGAAACGCGAAACTGAATACAGAAGGTATTCCCGCCATCGTCGGACGCTCTACGCTTCGGGCAAAAGACAGCATAGGCGGTTATAATATTGTTCATTTCCGTGATAGTATAGCTACTTTTGCCATAAGAATACCCGGTGTTAAAACCGATGCGCCCTGGGCAGCAATTACGTTGAGAGATCATTATTTTGGAAGGGATACAACCTCCTACCCCCGGCCATCCTACGCAGTCAATGAAGATTACCCCATGGTTAAGACCCGCTGGCAGTATAAGGACAAAAGTGATATCGGAACGGGCATCATCAGCTATGAAAATCTGTTAATTACCACCAATACCAACGGCTCACTATTTGCGCTGGACAAAAAACATGGTCGCCTTAAGTGGACCTTCCGGACGGGAGGTAAGATATATTCTACGCCGGCTGTTGGAGATGACAAAATTGTTGTGGCATCGACTGATAAAAATATTTATTGCGTGGACGCGGCGACAGGTCAGCCTGTCTGGAAGTATACAACAGAAAAGCCGAACGTGGCTTGCCCTCTCATCGTCCATGATAAAGTTTATATCGGTGGCTCCGACGGCCATTTCAGAGCATTTAATTTGAATACCGGGCAGCTTTTATGGGACTATCCGGAGGTCAAGGGGTTTGTTGTGGATAAGCCATTGCTATATAACAACAAAGTGTATTTTGGCTGCTGGGCAAATGATTTCTATGCACTGGATACCGCCACCGGAGAATTAGCCTGGAAATGGAATAATGGTTCCGGCAACAGGATGTATTCTCCGGCAGCCTGCTGGCCGGTGGCCGCCAACAACCGGATATTTATCGTCGCGCCGGACAGGGTCATGACCGTTTTTAATGCTGAAAACGGCCGCGTTATATGGCGCAAAGGAAATCCTGACTGGAAAGTCAGGGAATCAATGGGGCTGTCTTCGGATAGTGCTTTAATTTATACAAAGACCATGCAAGGGGAATTATGCGGTTTCTCAACTACGTCTGATACCATGCAGTTAGCCTGGCACCCGGACGTTCAACTGGGTTATGAAATCTGCCCCACTCCTATCGTGGAAAAGAATAATATCGTTTACCTGCCTACCGGTTCCGGCCTGGTAGTAGCAGTAAGCCGGCAAAGCGGAAAAGTTCTATGGAAATATAAAGTTTCCAATGGTCTGGTTAATGGCATATTACCTTTAAATGACCATACCGTTATTGTCAGCACCATGGACGGGAAGATCACCTGCCTCCAGCCGGTTGGATATAATCAACCGGCCGGCGGTTCGATTCAGGCAACCCTTCCTCGCCCCAGGTCGGTAAAATAAGGGCTTTTACTTTCACATATATTAATTTTGATTCTTATCATATAATATCTTAACTTTACTCCAACACTTAAGACGATTTACAGCCGGTGTATTCATTCTTTAAAGGTTGTCATCGTTTTGATTATTTAGTGTTCTGTTCGACTTTTGAAATTAACGGAGCTGACCGATAGCTGACCAACCTTAAAGCAGGCTTTTTACCAACATATTTTGCTCATTAATAATTTAAGCAAATATGGCTCAAACGGTAAAGGTATTGAACTGGAACATCCAAAATTATGGGAAAACCAAATCCGGGTTTAAGGACATCGTAGATGGAATTGCAGAAACGGTTTATGCCATCCGTCCTGATATATTCGCATTGGTTGAACTAAATACCACCTTAAATTCAACGGCCGGTGCAGTAGCAGCTTCAATTGCTAAAGCTTTGTATGCACTCAGCCTGAAGAATGGTGTCAGCGAGTACAGGCTCTGTATTCTCTCATCGAATACCGGCCTGGAATATTACGCCTTCTTTATCCGTGATCCTACTAAGACAATACCGCTTCATCCGATAGATAAAACCGTTGGCGGTCACGTGTCGACAATCGGCGGCCTATTTTATCCTTCCTTTGCAGATGTTGAATTCAGAAAATTCACCTATACTTTCGCTGCCGGCAAAATCAAAATCTCTGAAGGAGCCTGTCTATTATACCCTGATGTCCAGAAAGTCTCTATCTTTGGCCGGCCGCTTGGTCTTCCAACCTGGCCGGGTACCCGACAGCCTGCCTTGTGTATGTTCTGGTGTCCTTCTGCCAGCGGAGCAAACAAATTACTGCCCGTTATTGTCTGTCATTTTGCACCAAATAGTAATCTGGCCATTCAACAATTTCAAACCCTCCGGTATTTCTCGCCCATAAATGGCGTCTCACCGCAACCGCTCTTTGCAGGCCCGCCGTCAGTTCCGCTTAACATAAGCTATAAGATCGGTGGAGCAACAGCAACAGCTAATGTCTGTAATTATGTACTGACCGGTGATTTTAATGTAAATTTCATTGATCCAACACAAAGGACCGGATACAGCTCCGTAGAGGGAGTTGCATACCCTGACCTGGGTGGAGTACCAGCCATCAAAGATGGCACACATCTGGTTACACCGAAATTTTTTAGTCCGCGCGATTTTAAGTCCACAGCACAACTGCCGATCAGTGGCTTTGACAATTTTTTCCTCAGGTCAGGTCCTCCTGCACCTGCCGCCGTGACTTTTGCGGGTCCACTGACGACAAATATTCCAGAATTGATCCGCATTCGCCAAATCAAACTTTTGGATTCGGTAAGTCATTATGCTGAACTTGACCAGCGGGGCTTTCAGGCCGGTGATTACAAGCTCCCGTTAACGGATTATGCAAGCCAATTACTGGGGCGTACTGCTATAAATCTTTCCGGCTCACTAATCGGCGGCCGTATAATAAGTGATCATTTACCTGTTTCCTTCACGCTCACACTACCTTAAACGATGGCCTTAACATTTGACAAACTAAAAGAGCTCCTGACGCCAGACAACCAAAAGCAGATTTCTTTGCCGGCGGACAAACTGGAGACGCCCACACTCACTGCACTCTGGCAATTGGCCTTCTTTGCATCTGCGGGTACATTGAACATCAGTCAGGCGTCGATGAGCGCAGACGACAAATTGCAACTAATAATCATTAAAGGTGAAGTCAGTAAAAACGTATTGACCGGCGTTGAGAAAGGTCAGCTAACAGAGGGTAAATTTATATTCAATACAGCAGATAATACTGTCTCGGCAAAACTGTCAATCTCCATCGCGGATCCATCCTGGTCACTGGCCATGATGTTCCCCATACTGTCCGGCCCGCTGGTGGACTCCATCACGCTGGCAATGCCCTCCATTATCATCGATACCGATTCTACGGCGCAGCTTCCGGCAGATTTCAGAAGCAGCTTCGGCTACCCTCCGGAAATCAAGCCGGTGGCGGATAGTCTTGTTAGCGGTTTGTCTTTTGCCGCGACAGTGAATATAAAGGGCGAACAACAGTCTCTGATCGGCGCTGTGATTAATTTACCCGTCGCCATGAGCGGCCCTATATCCCTCTGGCATTTTAAAGGCGATAATTACATGCCAGAGGCGATTTACCCCGAATTACTGCTGGAGATGGCAGTTGGCGGCAAGTCCTATAGCTATGGTGAAAACAAATTCTCTTTCACCATGCAAATGGCCGTTCTCTTCCAGGAAATAGTCGCGGATACCCCCCTGGCATTTGCGGTCACCCCCCTTACTGTCCTGGCTATACGATCCATTTTCAGTGCAAAAGGCTGGAAGGAGATACCGGCGACCATGTATCTATATCAGGATGACAATGAGAGCGTCCGCGTCGAAGTGGGACAGAATTTTACCCCGCTTACAGGCACTAAAAGTGATCTTAATTCCCTTGTAAACGGTGCCGATATCAGCTACCTTGTTGACCCCATCAGCAGCTTCCCGGCCTTCGAAAATCTGGCTTTAACATATGCATGCCTGGATCTCATGGTCAATCCGCTGTCTTTCTCCGATATCCTGTTTTCATTTACGATTACAGCAAAGCCATGGTCGCTTTTTAATGATCTCATCGTTATTGACCAGATCGCATTTTCACTTCAGGCAACCAATGAAAACGACGGGTGGGTCGCATCGGGTAATATCTACGCCTCTGCCATCTTTTATCCGGCATCCAACAAGAATATCGTATTGAGCGCTTATATCGCTCTACCCAGTCTGCTTTTTACGATCAAGTTGGATGTGCAAGCCAATCCGGGTAAAGAGATCGATCTGCTGGCACCGGTCAGGAATTTGGTGGGAGACTCGATCCCTATGCCGGTTATAACGGGAGCCACTTTTGAAGTGAATGGCGACATCAGAAATTCTGTGTATAGTTTTTCAGCGGATATAAAAGAAACATGGGAACTGATAGGAGGTGCAAATGGATTGATACTAACCGGGATGAGCCTGGCCCTCGCCACTAACATCACCACCGGTGCAATACAGGGATCAGTAACCGGACAGTTTCTGCTGGGTGGTATTGCAGTGTCTGTTTCGGCAGTCTACGATAGTCAGAATGGCTGGACTTTTACAGGCCGGACTGCGCCCGGCCAGATACCCAGCCTGACAGCACTCTTACGCAATCTTGGGGATTATTTTGGATTTAAGGTACCTGACGGATTTCCTGAAATGGACCTTTCCAATCTCAGCATTGAATATGCCGTTAAGGAACAGCGGATAGTTGTCGATGCCGCCCTATCTTTTGCAGGCGCCTCTATCAACTTGACAGATCTTCCACTGGTTGGCAAATACCTTTCCGAAAAAGATAGCATCAGGCTGCAGTCCATATCGCTCAATATCGATACCGGTGGCAATTCCACCTTGACCATCTATTTAACGTTAGGCCAAAAAGCACAAACCGTCACTCTTTCTTTTGGCAACGCCGTTACAGCAAATGATCAGTCTGCCTATGACGCCGGCTACCCTTTATTGGCAAGCCCGGATTCAGCTCCAGGTGTCGACGCCGGCTCACAAGCAGGTACCTGGATCAATATACAACAGAGTTTTGGCCCCTTAAGTATACAACAGATAGGGTTTCGGCTATCTGACGGCGGACTGGAAATCCTGTTCAATGCTGCACTCTCCTTTTCCGCTTTCAATGCCAGTGTACTGGGGCTCGGGGTCACCATTCCGCTAAAAAGTCCATATGTTCCAGGCTTTGCGATAGGTGGACTTGGTATCAGCTACAGCTGCCCGTCCCTGCGCATCGATGGTGCATTCCTAAAAACCGCCAATACGAATTACATGGAATTTGCCGGCGAGCTGATGGTTCGCTTCGGTAATTTCGGTTTGACTGCCATTGGCGCCTATGCGACCACGGATCCGGCATCACTGTTCGCCTTTGTCATGATCAACGCCCCGATCGGTGGTCCTCCTTACTTTTATGTGAACGGCCTTTCTGCGGGCTTTGGCTATAACTGCAACTTACTGCTGCCACCTATAGATAAAGTGACCAGCTTCCCACTCGTTGCGGGTGCGGGTTCCGGCGGAAATCCATTTGGCACCCACCCGACGCTTGCTGAGGCTATGAAAGTGATGGAGCAATATCTGAATGTATCTATCGGAGAAAATTGGTTGGCTGCCGGCGTCAGCGTCTCTTCTTTTGGCATGGTCAGTGTTTACGCACTGCTGTCAGTGGCCTTTGGCACCCGGTTCCAACTCGGCCTCTTAGGACTCGGTACGCTTCAAGTACCTGCAAAAGAACCTGAACCGGTTATTTTCGCACAGCTTGCACTGGAAGCACTTTTTATACCGCAGGATGGTCTTCTGGCCGTATATGCCGAGCTGACACCGGATTCCTATATACTGGCAAAAGCATGCCGGATAACGGGAGGGTTTGCCTTCTGCCTTTGGTTTACGCCAAATGAGCACGCTGGGGACTTTGTCATTACTTTTGGCGGTTACAACCCATACTTCAAAGCTCCTTCGTACTACCCCACTGTACCCAGGCTGGGCATGAACTGGGCAGTTTCCTCCGAGCTGGTCATTAAAGGAGGTATGTATTTTGCACTTACGCCTCACGCCGTCATGGCTGGTGGACGCCTGGAAGCGACCTGGAAAAGCGGCGCTATCAGCGCGAGCTTTATTGCACATGCAGATTTTTTAATTTATTGGAAACCTTTTAGCTATGATATCCGCCTGGGCGTGTCCTTTAGCGTAAACGCTTCGATCGATCTGGCCTTTGTCCGGATTTCTTTGTCAGTCAGTGTGGGTGCCGAACTACACATCTGGGGACCGGATTTTCATTACCGGGCTGTCATTGATCTTGACATTATTTCCTTTACCATCGGAGATGAGGAAGGAGGCGGCCAGCCTGCCGGTATTGACTGGCCTGATTTCCGGGATTCCTTTCTTGACCAGGAAGGTGGTTCAATGACACCGGCGTCCGTCGCCAGCTCTTTTATGCAACGACCGGTTGCCCGGCAGGCAAGGGACCCATTCTTGCTATCCGGCACGGCTCTTCCGGTGGCAGACAGTCCCTGCAGTAAGAGCGTGACCAGTCTTTCTGCAACGGACTCACCAGTCGTGCGCGCCGTTATAACCAACGGCGTCTTGCAGGACCTCACCGGTACGGATGCGTCCATCGATGTGCATCCTGATCCTGCTAATCCCTCTAAAACTGTAAAGGTCCCGATAGATTATATCGCGGATCCACAGCATTTCAGTTTACGCACGCAGGCCTTGGTAGCCGGGAAAACCCTCAGCTATAATACCTTGGAGGGAACCGGAAAATGGACGTCCGGCGGTACTGATTATACCTGGCTGACCGATTTTGGTATTGGCCCTATGCAACTGGAGGCTGGCGAGTTAAGCAGCACACATCTGGTGACGATCTGTCGGCTGACAGATTGTATGCTATATGATGGCTTCACTGTGACCCCTTTTATCTCCCGTGCACCAAAAGCGATGTGGATCTTTGACAAGCAGCTGAACACGGTTCTTAATAACAGCGCTCTGCTCGATAACGTCCTGCAGGGACTTGATATCATACCGGAGGTCATCACACCCGATCATTCATTGCCCATCCTTGTCGCGGCGCTGGAAACAGAAATAGAAGGAAAAGTGTCCGTTGACCGGGGTGTTAATACTGCACCTGTGAAAGATCCTTTTGGAGGCCTTGATCCCAACAGCACATTTTCAGCAACGATTGCCGAAGACTCCGTCGCACAGGTGCGCAGTGATATCCTGACAGATCTTTATGTGAATGGTTTCTCCGTAACCGGTGCCCTGCATACACAGCCTCTGCAGGATGCACAGACCTTACAACTGCTAAGCCCCATCATACTGGCTTATCTGGGAGAACCTAAACATCTCAGCTGAGAGTTCAAATATTATTAAAAGTAGAATCATGAACGATAAAAAGAAAGACATTACGTTTTACGAATTTTACCAGCCTCCACTAGAGTCGGGTGATTATCTGGTATCTGTATCTCAGCAGGTTGCCGGAACAGGACCCCACCCATTTAATCAGCAGTTTGACACCCATTTGAGCTTTGCGGTCCAGGGTATCCGCTTTAGCCTTTCACCCAATTATGTTCAAACTGTTTTTCCGCCTTCTTCGGCACAAGGCGAATTCGGCAGTGTTCTGCCACATGTCGTACTAACCGCCAAAACCCTTCCCTGGCAACGAGACCTGGGTATCGCCAATCAGACGGAAGAAGATAGCCTGACCTATCCATGGCTCGCAGTGCTCGTATTCGATGAAGGTGATCCTGCGCCTAAGATCCATTCCGGCAGCCTGAAAGATCTTTCGGATCTTCCTTCCGGAACATTGTCCTACCCGGGATTTACCCTTGAATACGGCCAGCACGAAACAGATCCCTGCCGTTATATAGACGTTCCGGCAGACTTATTTACAGCCATCGCTCCGCTGAGTACCGAGATGCAATGGCTCAGCAGTGCAAGACTGGTAAGCAAAGTGGCGACACAAGCCCGCGTCACTGACGGAGTCGACACGCCTCTGGGCGAATCGGCGGTAGTCGCCGGAAACCGCCTGGCAGTGGCGGGCCATAAAACGACCTGCTGCCTGGTTTCTCTTGAAAATATGGGCGAATATCTTCCGGACCGCACCGGACTTCCAACGGGAACAGCAGCGCTTCGTCTGGTTGTCCTGACCCAGTGGTTTTTCTCAAGTGTAGCCCAGCCCGTTACCTTCCGGCAATACTTCGAGGACCTGAACCACACTCCGGCCACTTTGCAGATTCCCTACGCGATGGCATCCGGGACCGCCAATGAAAGTGTAAAAAAAGCGCTCGAACTAGGCTACACTATCCTGCCTTACCATACGCGCCAGGGAGGAGATATCTATAGCTGGTATCGGGGTCCGTTTTTGCCCTTTACTACTGAACAAACGATGACTGTCCCGATACCCTCTCAAGATGCTTTAATCAGTTATGATCCTGAAAATGGCATTACAGACTTATCTCTTTCTGCTGCCTGGCAGCTTGGACGGTTACTGGCTCTCAATGACCTGGGCTTCTCCACCACCTTATATAACTGGAAACAAAGTCAGGATCAGGCGGCGGTCAACGCATTTGAGCAAGATTTTCTATCCGCCGGATTTCAGTTAGCAAGCGGTAGGCAGCGGTTGCATCAAAGTGACTTTCATCAGAAACTCATCAATGAAGCAGTAAAACCGTTGCTTGCCAGATTTACCGAAAAATACAAAAAATAAACCCAGTTCATTATGAAACGTTGGACACAGCATAATCGCTTTCGCGCAGGCATACAAGAGGCTCTTAAGCAGGGTGGCCAGGAAGAGCAACCGACTGAAGTACAGATAACCGACTGGCTCTCAGATCTCCGGCTATTAAAAGGCGTTCCTTTCCATTATCTTGTACCTGATCAACGTATGCTCCCGACAGAGTCGATCCGCTTCTTTTCGTTGGATCAAAACTGGGTGGATGCGCTTATAGATGGAGCCTTTAGTATCGGCCGTGTTGTAACGGGTGACCATGTCAGAGATAAAAAATATCTGGACAGACTCAGGAAGAAAATCCTTACGAAAGCAGCATGCAAGCGTTCGGGTCAACAGGAAGGGGAGCCGGTAGAAGCTTCCGGGCAGGTTACGGGGTTTTTACTTCGTTCAGCGGTTGTTCCGGGATGGCCGCAACTGGAAGTAAGGGGAAGTGATGATAGTGGCGAGGCGAAGTTGCTGAGAATGGAACGGCTGTCCACAGACATTATGCTTTGCCTGTTTGACCGGCTGGTTACAAAAGTGCGCTTTAGTGAGCCTGCCGAAGCACTCCATTTTGGTGTTGAACAGGGAATCACACCACTGCAGAAGCTGCTTAAATATGTGCAGGCAGGTCCAAATGGGGAGCAGCCGGGGTCCGTCATTAAGGATGTGCATGCAATGATACCTATGCGCGACGCAACCACAAACAATCAGGTCATAGATATCCAGGCGCTTGCAGGCGACATACATCAACTTCTCATCGATAACCAGGGCATTTCTTCTTCGGCACCTTTTACGGCTGCTGAATTTGCCCTGGAAATGATACAGGGAGTACAAGAAGTTGACTATCTTATTTCAAACCCACAAATATGAGTACAAATACCGGCCTTATTGTCCCTATGCGAGTAGAAGCCCTGCTGATCAGTGCTGCGGACGTCAATTACAATATTTTTCTCCCGGCAAACGCCGATTTTACCCATCTGCCGACTAAGAAAGATAAAACAGGGAATGTCTACCTGAGCCAGTCAGTACTCAATCCACCGTTTACCGGATCCCGATCCATGGCAGAAGGTATTTATTTACACTGGTCTCTGCCAAAAGCCTTACGGACAGGAAAGACCGACAGCAACGGGCAGGTCGACCTCCCCGATGCCCCTAACCGCTGGTTAATCACCCGCACCATCGTTCTGGTAGAAGACGGCTCTGTAAGCTATAAAAACTGGGTTATAGAAAGTGATTATATCTCCGTCACAGACCAGTATAGCCAGACCTCCGTTCCATGGACACCCGATGGAGACAGTGACAATACCTGGCGTTATCTGGGACGGGTATATGATTATGACGATTGGCTGAAAAACGGCAATAAAGGGGACGTATATTATCCTCATCTGAATGCCATGGGATATGGTATTGCAGATTTCGCGGCCTATTATCCTAACTGCGCCAACGTATTCGGCATGTATGATAATAGCCTGAATGGCGGTTTTGATGCCAGTGCGGCCCAGCTTAGCTATACCGTTACAGGCTGGTATCAAAACCCGGCTGCAGACCCTGTATCTAAAGAAGTAATCCACGGGAACGGCAATCGTTTCGGATGGTTGTTTGATGACCATAACGGACAGTTAAGTCCGGATTATCTGTTGGTACAGGGATGTACCAGGTCGGTTGACTGGGAGCCCGGGCTGCAAAAAGGCTATTTCCCGGACGCAGACGATCCGGCGGCAGTAGATATCACCATTGGCAATACCGCTCCGGAAGCACTCGCCAAGCTGATAGCCGAGCTGACAACGTCAGAAGAGCAGTCAGCCGGGCATCGCCAAAACGATGAAACGGAACCTATTGAATTGCTATTGAACGCCATACAGTTGGGCGCCCTGCAAGACCTTGGGCAGCCGGGCGGCATGGCCGTATTTGAGGAACTGCTCTTTGGCGCAGAATACAAGGCTTATCAAGGGGCAGGTCTATGGGATATACAGCCAAGAGAAGGACAACCGACATCTCCATTAGACCCCGCTTTGGCAAGGCAATTACAAGAGCTGAATGAGCTGCAAGCCGCTACCGACGACAAACAGCTTCAGCTAAAACGGCAGCAGCAGCAGAGCTTCGCGGACTGGAGCAAGTTTATGATTGTCCAGCATGAATACCAGGAAGGGCAGCCGTCGTTGACAGACGTTTATAACTATATTAATGAGGAAATAACAGCATTAAGCCTCTTGCAGGCTACAATTAGTGACGCCAAGGATAAAATAGATAAATCGGCAACCGCGATTATGCAGGCGCTGCCCGATTCGATGGCACTGGTCTCACTGGCCGCGCCAAGATTTTACCAGCCTTTGGACCCTGTCCTCTTACTGGCCGGACAGGATATACCGCCACTCCCTCCGGATTATACAGCCCCTGTCCACTGTGTTTTGTCAGAAGACCTGATTAACACCATCAGTTTACCAAAAGATCTTGTCCAAGGTAGCCAGGCAATGGACCTGTCAGCCGCTCTGATACCCCCGTTTGGCGATGTAAGTCAACTTCCGTACCCTGGGATAGCATCTAGCTGGAAAGCACTCCAAATGCTTAATACAGACTTTGCCATAGCACTGGCTATTTTGCTACAACAACAGGGAGGAGAGGGAAACCCGGCGATCATCAACCTGACGGATACTGAAACCAACCTGCGGACCGCACAGGCATCCTGGCTCGCTGCCAAAACTCCCGAAAACAATATTTCTTTCAATGGTCCCGCCCCCGAAGGAAACATCCTGATCAATAAATGGCATGTTCCTTGGTTCCCCACATCTATATCCTGGAATATTGAATTTACGCCATTAGTCAAACTAGATCATGACAACAATAAAAGCTATCCCCCGGACATACTGATATCGTCGCTACAATTCAGCAAAGAAGATTTTAACTATATCTATCCGACTGATACCGACTTTAACGGTATGCTTCAGCAATACCAAGGTACCACCTTACTCAGCAGTGGCGCTGTTTCAGACCTTCGTACCCAGATTTCTGAATACCTTAAATATTATAAAGACGACGCACTTCAGAAGATCCTAAATGATTTAAAAAGCACGCGCACGCTTTCCCAGTCGCTCAGTGGCTTCCATGATATACTCTCCATGCTGGAACCGGTGATGCAGATGCCGGTTGCTGATCCTGCAGCGATTGCCAGGCCATATTATGACTTTTCCAATATTACACTTCCGCCGGCGGTGGCAGACCAAAATCAACGGACACCTTTACTCAGCGTCTCGTATAACCCGCTGAGAGCGGGCCGCGCCAGCTTGCGCAAGCTCTATATTATTGATTCTTTTGGGCGTAGGAAAATGGTCAACATAAACGATCTGGCTGTAAGCCAGTCCATTCCGAGTCGGCGCCAAGGTCTCAATGAGCCGCCGGAGATGTTCCTGCCTCCCCGCCTATCGCAGCCGATGCAACTGAATTTTCGTCTTCTGTCGGCTGCGGACCATCATGTTGAAATGACCAGCCATGCAGACGACAGCCCCGTTTGCGGATGGGTGGTTCCTAATCACCTCGACAGCAGCCTGATGTTCTTTGACGCGACCGGCGCGGCAATAGGCACGCTGCTTACCTCCGCAAGCAGCGATATGGTTTTCTGGAGGGATGCGCCCGGCAGCGCCTCAGCCGGCACGGACATGGAAAAGACCATAAAAGATGTCAACCCGATACTACGTCAGTTTATTGAAGGAGCCAATGCCAATGGTGCTTCCTATATACGTAATTTCATCAGCACACTGGATGAGACCACCACCTATGTTGTTCCGAACAGCGGACAGCAGAACGTCTCCACCGCCGTATTGATCGGCACACCGATGGCACTCATACAGGTCGGACTAGGCCTAACCCTAATGGGTGGCCCCCAACCAGACCAGAGTTTTGCGGCCCTCAAAGAGGATATGAAGCGGGGCAATGTACAAATCCGGTCGGTAGCCGGCTTTACAAATATTGAGTTTCCGATTTTGCTGGGAAGCCTCACAGAGCTCAATGACGGGCTATATGGTTACTTTAAGTCTGACAATGCAGGGGAGGGCCTTTATGATTTCAGGACATTTTATTCTGAGGCAGCCCCACCGCAGACAGCACATATTAAGGCACCGTTACCGGGTACGCTGACTGTCAGGCCAGCAGATACTGCCCTGTATAATCTTGCCTTGCTGATCGATCCACGTTGCGAAATACATGCCTATACCGGCGTACTCCCCGTTAAATCCATCACGATCCCGCCGGCTATATACAGCGCAGCGCTTTCAGCCCTCTCATTTACCTTCCTGGGCGCGCCAATTCTATTCACCGGACCGGAAGCGGTATTTCCTGCCCCGGCTGAAGGGGACGGCACATGGAGTTGGGTTACTCTGCAAAACAATCAATGGGAAGAAGAGGACATCCAAACAGTTAATCAACAAGCCACGCTTAAAAACGCCGCCGATCTATCGGAGGGCTGGCTGAAACTTGACAAAAATACAAACTCATGAACAAGCCTCAAAAAAACAAACGGCCCCAGACGGCCACCAGGCGACTTTCCTTTTTTAACTCAGTGCAGAATTGCGAAGGACTGAACTTTATGACCATAGATAAAACCGAGTCACTTAAAATAAAACTGGTTAATAATGGCTGGAGTTCATTTCAGACGCAAAAAGCGGAGAGCACAGCATCAAGGGCACGGATCATTATCGATTTTACAAAGACCGTAGGCAACCTTGTCTTTACAGAGCCG
The DNA here is from genome assembly GCF_020042345.1 of Arachidicoccus terrestris. Classification (NCBI taxonomy): domain Bacteria; kingdom Pseudomonadati; phylum Bacteroidota; class Chitinophagia; order Chitinophagales; family Chitinophagaceae; genus Arachidicoccus; species Arachidicoccus terrestris. The sequence continues at coordinate 3,293,895 of NZ_CP083387.1, read as the reverse complement.
CCCCGAAGAGTGCCTGGTTTCAGTCTGTCAGTCAGCGAGGACAACCTCATATATACGTTTGAACAAACTGCCCCCTACTGGAACTGGTTTACCAATGATCAGATCGTACTATTGTTTCCCGCGGTAAAGGCGACCGGTCAAAATGGCTGTGGCTTTGTGGAGGCGCGCATTGAAAATGTTGAGGGGACATATACGGCTACATCAACGACCGCCTTATTTATCCTGGATAAAAACGGCGAAGTCTGTGACATGGCAGCAACCTGGCGCTATGACAATTCCGTCTATATAAGCGGCCAGGCAAATGATGAAGGAGCCGGTGTTATGAAACTAGCCATCACCAACAGTATTGGATTTTTACAAACGGGCCAAAACGGGTCTAATACCTCTTTTTATTTTCAGCTCAGTGATGGTTATTCACGGGATTTTAATGCGCTAATGCCTCCTGAAATGGCACAATTGATGCGGGTTGAGATTAGTGAAGCCTATAACTGGAAGGTTAAAAAATTCGGCAATGCCGATTACCCTGTTTGGAAGATTACTTATGCGTCGGCTAAAGGCGGCTCACCGGCAGAAGTCCTGCTGAAACTGATACATATTAAGAGCCTGGAGCAATCTGCCCGCGACACACAATGTATTCTTTATTATCTGGATATTCCCGGCATGGCAGACGGTTATCAGATATTGAATATACCCGTCAGGCAAGCGACTGAAGATCAGATCAATGCCGGGGCCGGCCTCTCCATTGACTCTTTTACAGCCAATGCCACCACCCTCAACAATATTAACGGCCCGGCCCAGGTATTACTCTCCTGGAGCACTACAAATGCTGCCTACGTTACGTTATCGGGCCTGGGAATCGTAGATGCTACCGTCACCGACCAGGATGTTTACATTGAACAAACAACCACCTTTGTACTGACTGCATTCAGTGCTTCGCTGGCCGGCGCTGTGTCCAAAGCGGTGACTGTTACTGTCACGCCGGACCTTCTTTCACGCGTCATTCCCAAAGGAACAATCCTGATATGGAGCGGATCAGCGGAGACTATACCGGCCAACTGGAGCTTATGTGACGGCACCAATGGCACACCGGATCTGCGAGATAAATTTATTGTCGGCGCCGGCAACAATTATACGCCCAATTCCAGTGGTTCGGCCAATACACACACCCATGCCATTAATGTAGCAGATACCGAATTTACATCTACCTCTGACGGTAACCACACGCATGCGATGCCCAGTAATTGGTACGCCCGTAACCTGAGCTGCGGCGTTCATACCGGCATTGACACCAATGGTCACTTTGACGCCAATAACACGCACACACAAGAGGCCGGCGTACACAATCATACGGTCAAAGTGGTAATCCCCTCCTTTAATAGCGACAACAATGATAATCCCCCACTGCCTCCCTGGTATGCACTGTGTTATATTATGAAACAAGGCGTCTAACTTCCAAAATTTATCCCATGAGTGCACTAAATATCCAGGTCGTCATTCAGAACAACGACCAGAGCCCAGAAATATATACCGGGCAGGATAACACGTTGACGATACAGTACATAAACAATACCGGCAAATCTATTACGCTAAATGGAGGGAAGGCTATAAATCCACCGCCACCTGCAGACGGGCCGGCAGATTTTCTGCTGGACTTTTCCATGCTATATGAAGATCCTGACGATCAAAAGAAAATAACCCTGACCGCTACTGGCTGGGATATCCGTTTCTTCCCCGACCCCGATTACCCGGTCTGGGCGGCAGCTCCAACAAATACCTTGCAGTGGGAAAAGGGCGAAACGATTGAATTTACCGCGGATAAGATCAATCCGACCTCTGGTACCGGAACTGTCTATGTCAGTTCGGAGTTGTATAATCTGGGGGCCGAACACGAAACGCTTATATCAACCACGCTATTGATCAACGAACCGCCGGCCAGTGGCAAGGATCTTACCCTCACAATGTCTTTTAACGCAGTGGCTAACCCACCGGATCCGTCGAACGGGAAAAATCAAAAAATACCTGATATTGGTATCACTAAAGACAGTACAGCTCCCTATGTCAACACATTACAGCTAACGTTTCTGAATAAAAGCGGCAATACGCCCATTGTACCGGATAAAGTGCCATGGGACACCAACCCTCCGCAATTTATCGTTTCGTTTGTTCCTTCGGGAGGCGCGCCGGGATATTATGCTTTAACGACACCTGATGCAATAAACGCCTTCGGCTTTGACCTGGCCAAGGGTACTTCTGGCTGGAAAACGCCTCAAAAAACATTGGGCAGCCCCGCTACATGGATTTTGGAGCCCGATCCATCCAACCATGCTATACTAGGTATTCAGGGAAAGGCGATTGCTCAGTTTAATGTCACCAATATCATCACGGATTTTATCAATGGCCCAACCCTGTTATATGTACAATATAGAAATATCCCGGGGTATAATGATGGCTATTTTGCTTCCCTTCTCAACAAGCAATACCCTCCGATGGCTATCCGTTCTTTTTCTGTAACGCCACAGCAGATAATTGTTGGTAACAATACCCTTGCAACAGCCCAACTCAATTGGGATGTCGATGACGCCACCTATATAGAAATATCAGGTTTGGGTAAAGTCGCTTCTTCCGGTGCGGCAGTAGCAGTTCCCTGCAACATGAACAGTTCATTTGTCCTTACCGCAATCGATATGATTGTAGGCGATCTCCAGACAGCCAGTTCCGCGATCACTTTTAGGCCTGCAATCTCACAGCGTTGGACACCGGTTGGAAGTATTGTTGCCTGGAGCGGTGGCATAACAGACATTCCCGCAGGCTGGGCGCTTTGCGACGGTAATAACGGGACTCCGGATCTTAAAGACCTTTTTATCATGGGAGCAGGGGGGAGCAAAACACCTGGCCAGACAGACCCCTTACCGGTTCATCAGCATATGCTCTCCGGATTCAAGGTGACCGCCCAGTTCGACAACGCAGGAAGCCATACACATAGTTTACCTGCCAACTGGTATGCCCGAAACTTCAGCTGTGGCCACTGGGCAGGTTTTGATGTAGCCGGGTCAGGAACAAATTCCAAATTGCAGAATGCGGGAGAACATACCCACCAACTGAATGTAGACTTTTCACAACTGAAGACGGATGCCAATACCACTGCCCTTTTACCGGACTGGTATGCGATGTGTTATATTATGCTGTTAAACCCCTCATAGCCTTTGATCATGCCAATAAATATTCAAAATGCATTTCAGCTATCCCTGGAAGATCTGATTCGAAAGACTTTTGGCAATCAGACGTCGATTGCTGAGGTCGTTGCACTTTCCAGCCGGGCAGCCGTCACGGCCCGGCTGGTATTACGCGGATCCGGCCCGCCAAGTGTATTTATAAAACATATAGCCGCTGATGCTTTTCCTGCTCTACAGTTGGTAGATACCCATGTCGAATTTGCCGAAGAGCTATTAGCTCAACGATTCCTGCAGTCGCTTCAGCCATCGGCCCCTTTCCGCGCCAACCTGCTGGCCTTCGACCAGCAGGGCATTTTTTTGCTTGATGACTTAGGTGAATCTGGGCATAGCACCATGCGTAGCTTTGATTACATTATTGAAAGACTATCCAGATCTCTGGCCATATTGCATCTTTGTACACGCGAACAAGCAACTCATTATTATGGCATGCGTCAAGAAGCAGGACTTGGCCATCCCGGAGATGACCGGCGGCGTTATGGGGGCCCCGCCCAACTCAAGCGATTTCAGGTGGGGCAAAAAATGCTGTTGGCGCTGGCTGGACGCCGTAATATCGATAGCAACGAGATGGAACAAGAACTGGAACGGGTGCGCGCCATTGTAACAACTCCCGGACCCTTCCTGGCTTTGATCCACGATGATCTCGGAAATGCCCGTCAAACCTTTGAGCAAGGGGATGACCTGTTTTTGCTAGATTTTGAATACGCCCGTTTTGGTTTGAGCCTGATTGATCTTTGCAAACCCATGATGGGAAAATTTGAAGTTAATCTAGACAACGGTAACTACTTATGGAACGACCCCCATTTTCCAATAACCCTGGCCGAGGCCTATCGTAAGCACCTTGAAGAAATTGGTCATCTTTGTTTCCCGGACCAGCAATGGTATGACGGGCTGTCTGCAGCCTTAATTTTTCATACACTCACCTTGCTTGGCCGACTGGATCATCTCGAACCCGACCGAAGGCTGGTTGGTACAGTGCAGCAAAACGTTAATGGGATTCTTTTCAGGCTTCTGGAACTCCTCCCTGCACATGATAAGATAATGGTCCCGTTTCTTAATGCATATTTTAATAAATAGCTACACCTCAGGTATTCGATTAGTTGTTACATTTTCCTTCTTCATATTTCAAGTCTGTGACTCATAAATTTACAAAAAACATCTGTGCCAAGTCATTTATGTGCAAAACAGCAAAGCAAGCAATATCGATTATTCAATAATAGAGAGTATAAAAGGGATTGGCATTGACAACACAATCTAACAAAAATCCCTAAAGTCCGGATAGCATTTACCAAATTGATAAGCTCATTGTGTAAGTTTCTCTTCGGTATATTGAAGTGCCACCAAATACACTATCTCATAAAATGCATTCCTTTCCCTTGACTATCTGCTTACTTTTCCTTTTCCTCCTTATTTTCTAAATAATTGTCATTACCACTAAGTGATCTCATAGCATTCAAGGGTGTTACTATTTTTTTACCCATATCGACCGACTATGTTTCCAAAAGGACGGCTTTCTCCGAAATGAATTCGGCAACCTGTTTCATGCACTGTTTCGCAAAGCGGAAGGCCATATTGCAATTATTGAGGCGTTAAGTGCAAAAGGCAAAGGCCTCAAACAAAATGAAATTATAAAGGCAGCGCATCTAACCAATAATGGTGCGTAACCCTTATGTTGAAAGAACTAGAGAAAAGCCACTTCATTCGTAAATATCGTCCTTTTAACAATAAAGAAAAAATGAGCCTCTACCCATTAGCGGACCCTTATTCACTTTTCTACCTAAAATGGATAAAAAGCTCGAGCGACCTAGACCAAACCAATTGGCTCAAGCAACTTGATAGCCCGAAAAGCGAGCATGGAGCGGTTATGCTTTTGAACAAGCCTGCCTTGAGCATATAGAGCAAATCAAAGACGACGCATTGGGCATATCGGCCATAGAAACAAGAACATCTTCCTGGGTTGGACACGGGGACCATCAAGGCGCACAGATCGACCTTGTAATTGATAGACGAGATAGAATAATTAATCTATGCGAGATGAAATTTTCCATCCATCCGTTCACAATCAGAAAAAGCTATGCTGATGCCCTGGCTACAAAAATCGCGGTATTTAAGGAACAGACAAAAACAAAATCAGCCATATATCTCACACTGGTTACCACTTTTGGTTTAGCACCCAATAGCTATGCTTCGTCCATGATTCAAAACGATTTGCAAATGGATATGCTATTTAAATAGTAATCATATTTTAGACTGCTGTCATTGCACGGCTAGAAGGTTTAAGTTGTATATTTTTGTTGGGTATCAAATTAAGTACAAGCAGTAAATAGCAGTTAGAGGATATGGCAAAAAAATATCCTAAGTAATTGACACTTAGGATATTTTATAAGAGTAGCGAGATCGGGAATTGAACCCGAGACCTCAGGGTTATGAATCCTGCGCTCTAACCACCTGAGCTACCTCGCCGTGGTTACCCAAGAACACACTCGTGCGCTAATGGGTTGCAAAAGTAAAGGGAAAATCCATTTTTTGCAAAAAAATCGGAATAATAATTTCTGTTACTCCCATTCAATGGTAGCGGGTGGTTTGCTGCTGATATCATATACCACCCTATTGATACCCTTAACGTTATTGATAATGGCGTTTGAGACATCTGCCAGAAACTCATAAGGCAGATGAGACCAGTCAGCTGTCATCCCGTCGACAGAGCTTACGGCTCGCAAAGCCAAAGTAAATTCGTAAGTCCTTTCGTCCCCCATTACCCCGACACTTTTAACCGGCAGCAGAATGGCCCCGGCCTGCCAAACCTGATTATACAGATTTCTGTCTTTTAATGCTTTAATGTAAATATGATCTGCTTCCTGCAACAATTTTGCTTTTTCTTCTGTTACCTCGCCCAGAATTCGGATCGCCAGGCCTGGCCCGGGGAAAGGGTGCCGGTTGATCATATCTGCCGGAATACCCAGTTCCAGTCCCACCCTTCTGACCTCATCCTTGAATAAAGCTCTTAACGGCTCCACCAGCTCCAGATTCATCGTAGCAGGCAGGCCGCCTACGTTATGGTGAGATTTAATGGTAACAGAAGGTCCGTGTACAGAGACACTTTCAATTACGTCCGGATAGATCGTTCCCTGTCCCAGAAACGATGCTTCATTGATTTTCTGTGCTTCCTCGTGAAAAACATCAATAAAAAGCTTACCGATGGTTTTTCTTTTGGCTTCTGGGTCAGATTTGCCCGCCAATTCTTTATAAAAGAGCGCTTTGGCATCCACTCCTTTAACATTCAGTCCAATTTCATTATAGGTCTCCAGAACTTGCTTAAACTCATCTTTACGCAATACCCCGTTATCTACAAATATGCCATGAAGTCTGTCGCCAATGGCCCGACTGATCAGGGTAGCGGCAACCGTGCTGTCGACGCCGCCACTAAGAGCCATAATAACATGTTTATCTCCGATCTTCTCCTTCAGAGAAGCTACGGTTTCCTCTACGAAAGACGCCGGCGTCCAGTCTTGCGCGCACCCGCAGATACCCACCAGAAAATTGAACAGAATCTTTTTACCTTCAGTTGAATGATATACCTCCGGATGAAACTGCAAGCCATATAACGAATGGGGTTCAGCAGATGTTTTCTTAAATGCCGCTACCGGTATGCTTTCGGTGGTCGCTAAAACTTCAAAACCTTCAGGCAATTGTTTGATCGTGTCACTGTGGCTCATCCAAACCTGACTTTTAGCAGATAATCCTTGCAATAACACATCATCTAACTGACGAAGCATCTGCGCCCGGCCATACTCACGTTTATCAGATTTTTCCACCCGGCCGCCAAACACCTTGGCCGCCAGCTGTGCCCCGTAACAAACACCCAGAACCGGCACGCTGTCCAAAATAGCCTGAATATCTATCATCGGCGCATCCTGTTCATTCACACTGCAAGGCGAGCCACTCAGTATCACTCCTTTAATATTCTCATTAAAATCCAGCGTACTATGGAAAGGAACAATGTCGCAATACACATTCGCTTCTCTTACCGCTCTGGCAATCAATTGAGTGTATTGGCTGCCAAAATCTAAAATGATAATCTTTTCAGTCATAAAATTTGAATATTAGGAAATGGTTACCGGGAATTTGCCGCAAAGCTAAACAAAAAGCCGGTCTTATTAAAACCGGCTTTTTGAATATTTAAAATTAACCCGTGTGCTTATTCAGCGTCTGGGTTCATGATCTTACCCATAAATAAAATCGTATTGGAGGTTTTCTCACTGATTATGATACCAAAGGGATGATCACAGATAAACTGCGATACTATCGGGACCGAAGTTACGCCTATTCCGGTAGTCGTAACGGCTGCAGCCTCAGTCCCCTCTTCATCCACTTTCAAGTAAGTATCCTGTTTCACAAAGCTAACAAAGAGATTTCCGTTCCTGGGGGCTGCCATTTTAGACAAATCTGCTAAAGTACTATTAAAAGCCGATTTCATACCCATCGACTGTAACACATCATTCAACTTGATCGAAAAGGCAGGAATGGTAAAACGGGGCAGGCCGACATTGACTTCCCTTTTTGCCATATTGGCTTTAAGTGTTTCCCACTGGGCACCATCTATACCAGAGAGTACCTCATCCAGCTTTTTACCCGCTCTAGGCAATATGACCGTCATCGCAAACTGTCCATTGCCATAGGGAAGCCTGACGGCCATATAATCGTCAGCAGTATAATTCTCAAACGTTTCCTGCTGATGCATCATCTGTACCTGTTTGGAACTGCCATCCTCCAGATGAAAATCTGCCGGAGCTGTCATGGCCTTATCAAATTTAGAAGCCCAGTCACCCTTAAAATACAAAGCGTTCAGTAAAAACATAACGTCTTCACTTCGAATCGAATCCAATACTCTGGTTATTTTGCCATTGGTTTTCTTGCTGGCCCAATCATTAATAAAAGACACATCGGTCGGTTTAAAATCCAATGGTGTCACGGTAGCGTCGAAGTGCTTCTCAAGACCTTTTGTGTATTCTGTATCAAAAGGAAACGTTTTTCTGTACCAGACAGAATTATACAGGCCTAACTGAACCTTTGGATCCGCCTCCGGTAACTCGTTCAGCAGCGTTTTATAAGCCTGATTTACCTCATCCAGGCTTTGGCCATTCAAATTCAGCACCTGGAGCATTTCATCGTAGGTCGTACCCGATGCGCCGTTCAATACCATACCTAAATCCATATGCAGGCTGAGCGGGGAAATGAAGAAATTGTCATCCTTGGGCTGATCGGCCTGAACATGATGCAGCAGGTTAAATGAAAAGTCATTGACATGTGTGGCAACCATGGGGCTGATACTGATCTGTTTAACCGGAGCCTGCTTTTCTGATCCACCGGAATGTAAGCCTTTGCTGCAGCCGGTAAGGGTCAAAACCCCCAGAAAAAGCGAATAAGCAAAAAAATGGTTCATATGGATATATTTTTAATATTACATTAATCGCTCCTTCAGTTGGATATAATCAATGAAGGGGCGTTCTTATCTAAAACGATATATAATAAAAAACGCTACAGTGTTGCAGGAACATTGAACTTTAGTACAAAAATGGCACCACGGCTAAGCAATACTACGTAAAACAGGCACACCTTTGGAAAGGGATAGGCACAAAAAAAACCAGATGTCTTGTTTTTCAACTCAACTATCTGGCTTTAAATAAGATATATGAAAAAACTAACTCAAATCACCCTCCTTAGGCGGGTTTTTTAAATTCAGTTTTTCTGGCTAATTTGCTTTTCAGGTTATTAGCTTTATTTTTATGAATAACACCGCGTTTTGCCAATTTATCGATCATAGAGAAAGTTAAAGGCAATGCAGCATCATAAGCTGCATCATCGGCAGACGCTTTAAGGTTACGGATATTGTTACGGGTTGTTTTACCGTAGTAACGGTTTCTGTCCCTGCGCTTAGCTGCTTGACGTACGTCTTTTTTGGTAGCTTTATGATTTGCCATTAAAAATTTCTTTTTTGAGTAACTGTTTTTTCGGACTGCAAATGTAGAGCAAATTTCTGAAAGGAAAAATTTTTTTTAAAAAGGCCGCTGATACTGCCGTTATACGGCGAGCCGCTTATTGAAAAAAAAACCTAACATTAGGCTTTTATTAGAAGGGAATATTTGATATTTGCATTCAATTATAACTCATCTCACAAATACCCCTGGGGAGATATGAAAGATTTCTCGTATATAACCAATTCCCACCCTTCATTTATTGAAGGATTGTACAAAGACTTTACAGAAGACCCACAAAAAGTAGACCCTGATTTTAGAAAATTTTTCGAAGGATTTGACTACGCCGTAGCCGGTGACATACCCAGTGCAGGGACTGGAAGCGTAAATACCAACCAGCTTTCCAAAGAGTTCTCCGTATATAAACTGATTCATGATTACCGTCAGAAAGGCCATTTAATCGCGCAGACCAATCCGATCCGTTCACGTAAAGACCGGCATGCGAACCTGGACATCAAATACTTTGGCCTGACAGACAAAGACTTAAACGAAAAATTCCAGGCCGGGCAGTTTATCGGCCTTCCTGGTGGCACCTTGCAACAAATCATTGACAAACTAAATAAGCTCTATTGCGGATCGGTAGGCGTAGAATGCACCTATGTAACTGATCCTGATACATATAACTGGATCATAGACGCGGTCGAAAAGAAATTCCTGGAAGTACCTTCCCTGGAAAAGCGTAAAAGAAACCTGGAAAAGATCAACCAGGGGGTCATTTTCGAGAAGTTCCTACATACCAAATACATAGGTCAGAAAAGGTTTTCATTAGAGGGTGGCGAGGCGTTAATTCCGGCGCTGGATGCAATTATCCATGAGGCAGCCGGTAATGAAGTGGAAGAGGCTGTCATCGGCATGGCGCACCGTGGCCGCCTGAACGTCCTGGCCAATACACTGGGTAAGACCTATGAACAAATTTTCAGTGAGTTTGAAGGTGTTATACCAGCTGATAAGACGCAGGGCAGCGGTGATGTAAAATACCATTTAGGGTTCAGAAGTGATTTTATTACCGCCAGTGGTAAAAAGATCAATCTACAGCTCTGTCCTAATCCCTCCCATCTGGAAGTAGTCGACCCGGTGGCCCTTGGGTTTGCCCGGGCGAAGGCCAATGTGCTCTATAATTTTGAATACAATAAGATCCTCCCCATTCTCATCCATGGAGACGCTGCCCTTGCCGGGCAGGGCGTGATCTACGAAGTCGCTCAGATGAGCGAGCTGGAGGGCTATAATGTTGGAGGGACCGTACATCTGGTCATCAATAATCAGATTGGTTTCACCACCGACTACAAAGACGCCCGCAGCTCTGATTACTGTACGGCTATTGCCGGCATTACTAAATCTCCCGTATTTCATGTGAACGGAGATGATATCGAAGCTGTTGTAAAAGCCGCCGAGATTGCGACCACATTCAGACAGAAATTCCATCAGGATATCTACATTGACATTCTCTGTTATCGCCGTCATGGGCATAACGAAGGCGATGAGCCTAAATTTACGCAGCCACATCTGTATTCCCTGATTGATAAACACCCCAATCCCAGGGAAGTGTATATGGAATTTCTCACCAAAAACGGTGAAAAGGACGCACAGTTACTGGCCAAGGAAATGGAGACCAAATTCTGGAACGATTTGCAGGAGCGTTTTGATGAAGTCCATCAAAAGCCTCTCCCCTACAAATTACAGGCGCCGGAAGAGTGGTGGCAAAAGCTGCGCTATTCAGAATCGGGGGACTTTAAAGATTCACCGGTTACAGGTATTGACCAGACAAGCGTAGCTGATCTAATGGACAAGATTCTGACCTGGCCGGAGGACTTTCAGCCACTGCGCAAGATTAAAAAACTTTTGCTGGACAAAAAGGCACTCTTTGACAAGGATGGCCTGATCGACTGGGGCACAGCCGAGCTTTTAGCTTACGCCAGCCTGTTGGTTGAAGAACAGACGGTCCGCCTCAGCGGAGAAGACGTTAAACGCGGCACCTTTGCCCAACGTCATGCCGTCTTATTCGATGAGCATACCAATCAGGAATATAACCGGCTGGATCACTTATCCAATAATTCCAATACAAAATTCAGGGTATATAACTCCCTGCTGAGCGAATACGCCGTACTAGGCTTTGAATATGGATATGCACTAGCCAATCCAAATAACCTGGCGGTGTGGGAAGCGCAATATGGCGATTTTGTCAACGGTGCCCAAATGGTCATCGACCAATATATTACCAGTGCCGAATCCAAATGGGGCTTAATGAGCGGTGTTGTTTTATTACTACCCCACGGATATGAAGGCAGCGGGCCAGACCACTCCAGTGCCCGGCTGGAAAGATTCTTACAGAGTTGTGCAGAACAGAATATCGTTGTCACCAATATTACGACTGCCGCGAATTTCTTCCATGCTTTAAGGCGTCAGATGAAATGGCCTTTCAGAAAGCCGCTGATCAATATGTCGCCAAAGGCCAACCTCAGACACCCGGGCTCGTATAGCAAAGCCGCAGACTTTGCCGGTGAACACCGTTTCCAGGAAGTGATCGATGACTACCAGGCAGATCCGGCACAGATTAAAAAAGTATTGCTTTGTTCCGGTAAACTGTATTTTGATCTGGAAGAAAAAAGACAAAAAGAAAACAGAACCGACATTGCGTTGATACGCCTGGAACAGATCTATCCTACACCCGAAGAACAACTTATTGCCCTGCATGAAAAATATAGCAATGCAGTCTGGTTCTGGGTACAGGAAGAACCTCAGAACATGGGAGCAGCGACCTTCCTGCAGACCAACTTCAAAGCATTCCCTTATGGTATTATCAGCAGAAATGCCAGCGCCTCTACTGCGACCGGTTATGCCAAAGTTCATAAGGTGGAGCAGGAGGAGATTCTCGATACGGCTTTTAACGTCTGATTACACAGAAGAAATAAAAAAACAGAAAGGCCATTTAGATGGTAAAATCTAACAAACGGTTTACCTTTAAGTGCCCTGCAAATTTTATAAGAGTATGATAGATATCAAAGTCCCCACAGTGGGGGAATCCATTAGTGAGGTGACCTTAATCAAATGGGTCAGAAAGACCGGAGATTACGTTAACCGTGATGAAGTTATTGCTGAACTGGAAAGTGAAAAAGCAACCTTTGAAGTCAATGCCGAACAGGCAGGTATCCTGGAAACTGTAGCAGAAGAAGAGCAAACACTTCAGATTGGTGACGTGCTTGCCAAAATCGATGAAACAGCCACAGCTCCGGCAGCTGCAAGTCAGGCACCCACCCAGTCAGAGCAGCCCGCTGCTGCTGCACCTGCTGATAGCACCGCTCCGTCAGCAGCTCTGGCCGAAGCCGTAGCTGTCGGCAAAGGTGTTATCGAAATGACCGTCCCTACCATCGGGGAATCCATTACGGAAGTAACGCTGGTAAATTATCTCAAGCAAGAAGGGGATTTAGTTAAAAGAGATGAGCCTATCGCTGAGCTCGAAAGTGAAAAGGCCACCTTTGAACTTAACGCAGAGGAATCGGGGAAACTGTCCCTGGTAGCCAAAATAGATGATGTGTTACAGATCGGAGATCTGGTGGCTAAAATCGATACGGATGTTGCGGTCCCGAATGAAGCACCTGCGGCCAGCGCACCGGCAGCCCAAAATACCAGTACTCCAGCTCAGGCTCAGCCTGCTGCAGAAGCGCCCGTTACCACCATACCCAATGACCTTAAGGCAAGTCCCGTGGCCTCTGCCATGATTGCCGATAAAAAAATTGATCCGACGACAATTACAGCCACCGGTAGCGGCGGTAGAATCATGAAAGGTGACGTCCTGGCTGCGCTGGCCAGTCCAGGCAGACAAACCTTCCCCGGACAGCCGTTGAACGCCCGTAACGAGCGCAGGGAAAAAATGAGTAACCTGCGTAAAACCATTAGTCGCAGACTCGTGGAATCCAAAAACACAACCGCGATGCTCACCACTTTCAATGAAGTGGACATGACGCGTATCATGGAGATCCGCAAACAATATAAAGATAAGTTTAAAGAACAGCACGGTGTAGGCCTTGGCTTCATGAGCTTCTTTAGTAAGGCCTGTGCCATTGCGCTTAGTGAATGGCCTGCCGTTAATGCTTATATCGACGGCAATGAACTGGTCTACCATGATTACGCTGACATCAGCATTGCGGTAAGCACTCCCAAAGGACTCACCGTACCGGTTATGCGCAATGTAGAATCCATGAGTATGGCAGAGATTGAAAAGTCTGTTGTTGACCTGGCAACCAAAGCGCGTAACGGGAAACTGGGCATGGACGAATTGACAGGTGGTACCTTTACCATCACCAACGGTGGTACTTTTGGTAGCCTGCTAAGTACCCCTATCATCAACTTACCCCAGAGCGCGATCCTGGGTATGCATAAAATCCAGGAAAGGCCAATGGCTATTGCCGGACAGGTGGTTATCCGTCCGATGATGTATGTTGCACTAAGCTATGACCATCGCATCATAGACGGAAAGGAATCAGTAAGCTTTTTGGTAAGGGTGAAAGAGTTACTGGAAAATCCGGAGCTCTTACTCTACAGTAAAAATCCGGTCAAAGCATTGCTTGAACTCTAATTTTATATCAGTTATAATTAAATAAAATCCGGTGCAAATGGCCCTTATACCATTTTTGCACCGGATTTTATTTTACGGTAAATGCTACCCTAAGAAATACGCCAGCTTACATGCTTACATAAATCAAACAGGCCAAAAAGGGCCTGGATGCCCTGCATCACTTTTTCAGTTTTTCCATGTAGGTACCAAATTAAAATCCCGTTCAGTTTAGACGGACTGAACGGGATTTTAGTATTTATTAGACTAATTCCTATTTAGAAGGATGTAACTTTTCGTGATGTTTACGCTCCATTACCGAGTGATCCTTCACTTTTCCTAAAGGTTTGCCCTTAGCAAAATCAATCAAAATCGGTGCCGCAACAAAGATTGAGGAATAGGTACCGGTGATCACACCGATCAGCATCGCAAAAGAAAAGCCTCTAACGACTTCCCCGCCAAAGATAAACAGGATCAAAATCGTTAAAAATACTGTTAGAGACGTCATGATCGTACGGCTCAGGGTCTCATTGATCGCCTTATTAATGATGGTCTCTTTATCGAGCGTATGAAGGATACCTGCGTCTTCACGGATACGGTCATATACAATCACGGTATCATTCATGGAGAAACCAATAACCGTCAATACCGCAGCGATAAAGTGCTGGTCGATTTCCAGCGGGAACGGTACGATGTTTCTGAAGAAACTAAAGACGATCAGTGTTACGAGTACGTCATGTAACAGGGACACAATAGTACCCAGAGAGAACCGCCAGTCCCTGAATCTGATGAAGATATAGGCACAGATGGCAATGATGGCAAATATCGTTGCCTTTGTCGCCCCCGCCTTCAGATCTTTGGAGATCGTAGGCAATACGGTTTGCGAACTCTGGATATAATTATTCTTAAAGCTATTAAAAGTAGTTGCCTGAGGCAGGTAAGGCTGAAGGCCCTTATACAACTCTTGTTCTACCTTGGCATCCACATCTTTACCCGTCTCATGGATCAGGTAGGAAGTCGTGATATTTAACTGCTCAGGAACATTAACTGTTTTAATGATCGGGGCATCCTTGAAGATCGCTTTCAGGTCATCTCTTACCTTATCCTGATCCGGCGCTTTTTCAAACTTAACGGTATAGCTACGGCCGCCGGAGAACTCTACCCCCTCGTTGAAACCATTATAGAATGAAGCTGCCCCTAAAACCACCACAAACACAGAGATAACGTAGGCTACCTTACGATACTTTACAAAAGGAATCGCACGGTGTGCAAATACTTTTTTGGATATTTTGGTGAAATATTCGAAGTGTCTCTGTTTATTGGTATAGATATCGGATACCAGACGGGATACCAGGATTCCGCAGAATAACGACAGCAGAATACCGATGATCTGCGTGGTTGCAAATCCCAGTACTGGGCCAAGCCCGAAATAAAACAGGATAATAGCTGTCAGCAAAGTAGTTACGTGAGCATCCAGTACCGGTGCATAGGAACGTTTGTATCCATCTTCCACCGCATGTAAATATCCTTTCCCTCGAACCAACTCCTCTTTAATACGTTCAAAAATAATTACGTTTGTATCCACGGCCATACCTACAGTTAATACTAAGGCCGCAATACCCGGCGCCGTCAGCGTAAACCCTAACGAACAAAGCACGCCGATTGTAAAGAGTAGATTCAGCGTAAGGGCAATATTAGCGATCCAGCCAGCTGTATTAAAATACAATAACATCAAGGCAAAGATCACGACAAAGGATAAACCAAAGGAAATCATACCACCCGTGACTGCTGCCTGCCCCAAAGTGGGTCCAACGATTTGCTCCTGAACGATTTTCGCGGGTGCGGGCAGTTTACCGGATTCCAGAATGTTGGCCATATCCTGTGCCTCAGCGACCGTATAGCTACCGGTGATCTCTGAATTACCACCGGTGATTTCATTACTAACATTGGGTGCACTGTAAACAATGTTGTCCAACACGATGGCAATGGGTTTACCGACGTTCTTTTTGGTCATATCTGCCCAAATGCGCGAACCGGATTCATCCATCTTCATATTTACAGTTACCTGACCCATTTGGTTATTGCCCTGGCTGGCATCTGTAATATGATCCCCTTCCAGTCTTGCCTGTCCATTATCCAGGGTTTTGATAGCATATAACTGCAATACGCCACGCATCTGCTCATTTTTCTCATCTGGTTTTCCATACATAAAGACCAGATTAGAAGGAAATGCGGATTTAACGATCTCACTGTTGAGCAATTTGTTCAGCTTAGCGGTGTCCGATTTGCTCACCATACCGATATAGGAAGGGTAACCGACATGCCCCTGCTCGTCCTGATAAGGACGGGCTATATCCAGGAATAAAGAACTGAATGGATATTTCTGACGGATCAGCTTTGCACTGTCAACTGCTCCGCTGGCTGTTTTATCTGAATCTGCAAATGTGGCATTGGTATCCGTATTGGTCTTTTCCAGCGCGGACAGCGATGTATTGCCACCTTTCGCTGTATCAGCTTTCGCCGCAGCGGGAGCTGTGGTAGCAGAAGCCGCAGGTGCAGCTGACGCAGTATCACCACTTTCCGTTTTTTCGCCGGCACCGGCTTTTGCCAGTAAGCCATCCACTTTCTGGAAGTCGGCACCGATATCCTGAATATTATAGACTTCAAAGAACTGTAAGTTGGCAGTAGATTGCAAGTAATGACGAACACGCTCTGCATCATTGACACCTGCCAGTTCAATCGTAATAATACCTTTTGCCTCATCCGGGTTAATGGTTGGAGAGGACAGTCCAAAACGGTCAATACGGGTTCTTAAAATTTTATAGGTATTGGTAAAGGCTGCTTTCGCTTGTTTACGCAGATAAAGGATGACCTGATCG
The DNA here is from genome assembly GCF_020042345.1 of Arachidicoccus terrestris. Lineage (NCBI taxonomy): Bacteria > Pseudomonadati > Bacteroidota > Chitinophagia > Chitinophagales > Chitinophagaceae > Arachidicoccus > Arachidicoccus terrestris. Next base: position 3,277,202 of record NZ_CP083387.1, on the reverse strand, counting down.
TCGGTTGACTCATAGGTCAGTTCTTTATTACTTTTCTGTGCAAAGAAAGGGGCCAGTTTCTTACCGTTACTTACTTTTTTCCACTGTTCGGCGAAAAGTGAAATGTAATCTGTATTATCATTGGCTTTGATTGCCTTTGCCTGATCAATGGCTTTATTGATGGAGGGGTCTTTAGAATAATTGGACAATGCATGCACAAGTCCGTCAAGCCCGACCTCCATAGTCACACTCATACCACCCTGCAAGTCCAGTCCCAGCATGAGCTCACTGTTTTTCGCCTTTTGGTAGGTAGTCATGCCAAACGGACCGATCTTAGCGTTGCGGGTGCTGTCCAGCAGGTGCCTTGTCTGCGCTTTTTGAATCACCTCCAGAGAATCTGCATACAACTTCTGCTGCTCCAGATTGCCGGCATATTTTTGTTCAGGTGTGGCATAATTTGCTTTTACCCAGGCACTTGCCTTCTTTTCCATTTTGTTTTCATGGCTGTGCACCATCCAGGTGAAGGAGAGCTGATAGATACAAATCAGCACCAGAGCCACGGTAAAGAAACGTACTAATCCTTTTAATTGCATAAAATTCGTAGGGTAATTTGTTTTACTAAATTTGCGCAAAGATAGGGTTTGCGATTGAATTGTGTTAAATAAAAATTATAAGCCGTTTTTAGCAGGAAAATGCCTTGTTTAGAGGCTTTTAGCATCAGTCCCTTACCCTGAACACTCAACCACTTAACCGCAGGAAGTCCGAAAGATGCTTTCAGCGGTTAGTTTTTTCCGGATGCTAAGCTAAGGGTTTTACGTCAAAGGATTGGGTTAAATCCACAAAATATCGAAAATATAATTGTATTAAGGACCGGGACCAGACATAAAATGGCCGGTTCAGATTGCTGAGCCGGCCATCTTTAATCAATATTTAAATTTACATCGGTGTAATTAGTTATTTACCCCAAATTCTTTGTTTTCAATAAAACCTTTAACAGTAATATCAAAATAAAGTGGAGAATTTGCAGGTATTCCTTGCATTTTCTGATTAGCGTAGCCATAGGCTGACGGGGTCAGTATCCTGATATGTCCACCTTTTCCGACCTTACCTATTAGCAATTGCCAAGCAGCAATAGTAACCGGCAGGAAGAACGTGGCTGATTTTCCAGATTCAGTTTCATCAAAAGTTGTACCGTCTAATAAAGTCCCTTTATAGGTGGCCCATACCCCTAATGTAGAATCAGAATATGTATTATGGACAGTTACATCCTTGTCACCTGTACCACCCAAATCTGTAATCGGTACTTGAACACTCCCGGCAGACATATCACCTGGATCCACAATCTCGTAATATAAATAAGGAGCAGCAATCGTAGATTCCTTTATTTCTCCTGTTGATCGATTATAAGAAAAATAGGAATAATCGCTGGATTGTGTTTCCAAATTATAGCCTGTAGAGTCTATAAATGCCTGTAAAGAAGGAGCTTCATCAGCAGGGTCTACCGGCGGAATATAATCAGGTGTGTCACTTTTCAGACAAGAACTCATTACCACACACATCGCGGCCACCATGCTGACCGACATTAGGAATTTTTTCATTGAAGATATTTTTGAATTTAACACGTAAAACGTGTACTGTTAAATAAACGCTACAATATTCATGCAGAAATGTATAAAATTTTTGAAGAAAGCTTAAGCACCCTTAACCGCCTCTGTGTCAGTATCCATCTGCGCCGTCTCTTGCTGTTCCTTTTTAAGCTTGGCCAGTAATTCTTTATAGCTCTGCTCATTCATTTCCCACTTCTGTTTCTGGGAAAAAACAGCAAACATCATGGCTATAATCAGAACGGCAATAATAAGGAGTATCGGATTTACATCCGTTGACAACTCCATCATGGCCCTTTTATACCAGCCGCTGAATACACAGATCAGGATTCCGGCTCCTACAGAAAGACCAATTGGTAAGCCCGCCCTGGCCTGGCGCAAAAGCTTGCTTTCTTTTTCCCTGTTGGCCGCCCAATAACGCAAAAATTTCTCCTGTTCTGCCGTTAACATGCCGCAAAGTTATCCAAAGTTTTGTTGCGGATGTCGGAATGTTATTAAAATATTACGCAAAAAAATTTAGTAGAAATTTACTTTTCTACTGAAAAATGAACTAAACTTGCAGACCACTATTATCCATTTGAATTACAGGAAACTAAAAATAGGCAAATTTTGAGCTTATCTACCCGCTATATCAGAGAATTTCTGGAACTGAACAAAACTGTTACCCTCGAGAAAATCGGCACGCTAACCCTGCCCGATGCCATTACGAAAGACGAAGAAGGTAATATTATCAGCAGTCCCCAGTTTATCTATGACAAAAAAGCGGTAACCTCCCCGGAATTCATTGATTATCTGTCAGAAGCGATTCAAAAATCTCGTACAATCGCGGCCTCTGACCTGGAATACTTTCTCGATCAGACCCGGCAGCTGATGAATATCGGATCCAATCCTTTCATTATTGATGGCATTGGGTATATATATGCCGATAAGAGTGGCACCTATCAGCTCAGCACAGAAAAGTTAGAAGACACAAAAGAGAAAGAGAAAAAACATTTTGAGGACAGCTACAGCAATTCACCGTTAACCTCTGCTACAAATTATGCCAACCGTCGAGCCAATAAAAGAGTCATTGGTCGCTGGATACTGATCTTGCTCATTATCGGTATCATCGTCTATGGCGCTTACTATATCCCAAAATCCTCTTTTAATTTTCTAAAAGACAGTACACCAGATACGGCCGCTGTCGCCGATACTGTCGCAAAGGCTGCCGTCACATCTACGCCTGCCGCCTCTAACCCGGTACGTAAAGAAGGCAGTTATCATTTTATCTTCCAGACATACACGTCGATTACGCAGGCACAAAAACGCATGGACCAGTTAAAAAGCTACGGTAATATCGTTTTACTGGATTCCAGTGACGTGGCCGGGGCAAAACACTACCGGCTCTATGTTGCTATGGAAAATGTAAAACCGACAGATACTATCCGCCTGAAAGACAGCCTCCGGTCTTATTATGGCCATCCGGTCACAATAGAATAATCTTTATAATCAAGCCTTTTTGCTGGTCGAAAATGCCGATGTCTATATACGCTTCCCCCAATTATGGGACAGCGGGCCTGTTCATCGATATGCCAAATATGCAATTTTGTCACACTTCTCGCCCTGAAACTTGCAAAGTGACAAGTTTTACCCGTCAAAATGAGCCTCTTGTCAGTTTTTGACCGCCATTAAATGAAATTTTGACCCATTCTCCTGCCATGGCAATAAAATTGCTAACCAGTAGTTGTTTGAAAAAATATTCTAACCATAAACCATTAAATACTTTTTCTATGGCAAAAAAATTAAACATAACCCCACTGCATGACAGGGTTATCATTCAGCCAGCAGCGGCCGAAACCAAAAGTGCCGGCGGAATCATTATTCCTGATACAGCAAAAGAAAAACCTCAGCGTGGAACAGTAGTCGCTGTCGGAACAGGCAAAAAAGATGAGCCTTTGACAGTTAAAGCCGGCGATGCAGTTTTATATGGCAAATATGCTGGCCAGGAAATTGAATTCGAAGGCAAGCAGTACCTGATCATGCGTGAGAGCGATATCGTTGCGATCGTTTAATCTTCTTTAAAAATAATTCGTAAACAATAAAGTTTAATATAGTATTATGGCAAAACAGATCTTTTTTGATATAGACGCCAGAAATAAGATGAAAAAAGGCGTTGATACCCTGGCCAACGCAGTAAAAGTAACCCTGGGCCCCAAAGGCCGTAACGTGGTTATTGAAAAGAAATTCGGTGCTCCTTCCGTTACTAAAGACGGTGTTACCGTTGCAAAAGAAGTGGAATTAGAAGACGCTATCGAAAATATGGGTGCACAGATGGTAAAAGAAGTAGCTTCCAAAACTGCGGATATCGCAGGTGATGGTACGACTACCGCTACCGTTCTGGCACAAGCCATTATTGGAGAAGGCCTCAAAAACGTTGCTGCCGGCGCTAACCCAATGGACCTGAAACGCGGTATTGACAAAGCCGTAGGTAAAATCGTAGAAAACCTGCGTTCTCAATCCCAGACAGTAGGCAACGACAGTAAAAAAATAGAACAGGTTGCGGCTATTTCTGCCAATAATGACAATGAAATCGGCAAACTGATCGCTCAGGCCTTTTCTAAAGTAGGAAAAGAAGGTGTGATCACTGTTGAAGAAGCAAAAGGTACAGAGACCACTGTAGATGTGGTAGAAGGTATGCAGTTTGACCGTGGTTATATCTCTGCTTATTTTGTGACCAATACAGAGAAAATGGAAGTAGAGTTAGAAAACCCTTACATCCTGATCTTTGACAAGAAAATCTCTAATCTGAAAGAGATCCTGCCTTTGCTGGAAAAAATCGTTCAGTCTTCCGCTTCTCTGCTGATCATCGCAGAAGATCTGGAAGGTGAAGCGCTTTCTACACTGGTGGTAAATAAATTACGGGGTCAGCTGAAAGTGGCTGCTGTAAAAGCTCCGGGATTCGGTGACCGCAGAAAAGAAATGTTGCAGGATATCGCTGTATTAACCGGCGGTACCGTAATCAGCGAAGAACAGGGCTTCACGCTGGAAAACGCTGACCTGCCTGCTATGGGCCGCGCTGCTTCCGTTACCATAAATAAAGATAATACCACTATCGTTAACGGTAAAGGCAAAAAAGCAGATATCCAGGCCAGAGTGGCTCAGATCAAATCTCAGCTGGCTAGCTCTACTTCTGACTATGATAAGGAAAAATTACAGGAACGCCTGGCTAAATTGGCCGGTGGTGTAGCTGTTCTTTATGTAGGCGCTGCTACTGAAGTAGAAATGAAAGAAAAGAAAGACCGCGTTGACGATGCCCTGCACGCAACCCGTGCGGCTGTGGAAGAAGGTATCGTACCCGGTGGTGGTGTCGCCTATATCCGTGCTACTGCCGCTCTGGAAAAATTCAAAGGCCTCAACGCTGACGAAACAACCGGTATCGCCATCATTAAACGTGCCATCGAAGAACCTATCCGCCAGATTGTTAAGAACTCCGGCGTAGAAGGATCTATCGTCGTACAGACCATTAAAGAAGGCAAAGCCGATTTCGGTTTTAACGCGCGTACTGAAGTATTCGAGCCTTTACTGAAGGCAGGGGTGATCGATCCGACCAAAGTAACACGCATCGCTCTGGAAAATGCCGCATCTATTGCCGGTATGCTCCTGACCACAGAATGTGTTATTGCCGACAAGCCAGAGCCTAAAGCCGCGGCACCGGCTATGCCTGATCCATCCATGGGTATGGGCTACTAATTTCAAAAAACACTAATATCGAAGGGCTGTTCTGAAGAAATTTAAGGACAGCCCTTTTTCTATCTTGCCGATCGAGAAATTGTCCCGGCCCGTCCGTCTCGTTCTATTCTATTTTTCTTCGGGATCTTCACGTCTGTCCAACACAATAAACAAATTACAATAAGCGTTTTTAAACAACAAATACCACTGAATGGCGGTATTTCTGGGCAAATAAGGTATTGCAGCATTCAACAATTAAACAAAATCACAGCTGCTTCAATGCAGTAGACCCTCTTATATGACTGGACATAAAACGCATTTATTATTACCTTTCCTATTGATACTGATTGGCTTGGGGAGCTGTAAAACAAAAAACATCGGGGCCTCTGCTTCTGATGACGGCGTCGTGCATGGCATTAAATATGAAAAAGGCCCAAAAGGGATGGATCTTCCTTCTAATATGGTCTATGTACCCACTGGTTCATTTACGCTTGGAAGTAATGAAACAGCAGGAGCAGGAACAGCAAGCGTATCCGTCAATGGTTTCTGGATGGATAAGTACGAGGTCACCAACGCACAATACCACCAATTCGTAAATTGGGTGAGGGATTCTACTGCTGCTACCATACTGGGCTATGTCCATGTTTCTCAGGAAGGTGATACATCTGTAGATTGGTCCAAAGCTAAAAAGATCAATTACGCCGATGAAGATATCCAGGAAAGGCTCAGCAGACTGATGCTGCCTTCCCAGGATTTATTGAATAACCAACCTGAACTGGACCCTTCCAAATTAATCTACAGAGCTAAAGGGTATGATTTTAATGCGGCAGCCCATCATCCAGACCAGCCCAGAAAGAATTTTATTTATAGTTATGATGTGCCTATTTATCCGGACACACTGGCATGGATCAAAGATTTTGACTACTCATATAACGTTTCTATGGCAAGGGACTATTTTGAGAATCCCGCCTATGCCCAATACCCCGTTGTAGGCGTCAATTGGCGCCAGGCGACCGCATTTGCTCACTGGCGGACTTATTATTTGAACCAGTACTTAGGCAGAAAGAAACTGGCGGTACAAAATGCCTATCGGCTGCCGACAGAAGCAGAATGGGAATATGCTGCCCGGGGTGGCCACAATAATTTTTTATATCCCTGGGGCAATTACCTGAAAAACGCTGAAGGGTGCATGATGGCAAATTTTAAAAACGGCAAAGGAAATTATACCGACGACGGGGCGCTCTATCCGGCCCGCGTAGATTCCTACCTACCCAATGATTTTGGCTTGTTTAATATCGCCGGGAATGTAGCGGAATGGACAGCCACCAGTTATATAAACGGCTATCAGGCCTACGATAATGACTTTAACCCTAATATTTATATCAATGCAACGGACAGTGACAGTCAGGATAAAAAAAGAAAGACCGTCAGGGGGGGCAGCTGGAAGGATCCTGCCGTAGGTATCCGGGTCAGCTCCAGAAGTTACGAATATATGGACTCCAGCAGATCTTACATCGGTTTTAGATGTGTTATCGATATCCCTCCAGGCACACCCAAAAAATAAAAATAATTGTCGTATTTGATGGCAGTGAGCCTGCCACTTATGATCAATCAAAGCACATGAAACGATTTTCAACAAATAAGGACATTTATCTAGGAATCTTCAGCTGTCTGCTGCTCGCCACAGGTCCGCTCATAGCGCAGCCTTCCAATAATAGCGGGTATGACGCTCGCAACATCGATACTGCCGCAACGCCACCGAATTTCTTTTCCCAGGGAGCAGGCGACAGCTTACCGGTACAAATTATCAATAATGGCCCGGCATTGCCTCAGGGCAAAATGCCGCTGCGCAATGATTTTCCTTACCAACAGGCTCCTTATCAGCAAAGTAGTGCCCTGCCCTACCCCAGTGTGCGTCAGGAGAATATCACCTTCAACGTCCGTATCTGGGAAAATATTGATACCCGCAAACCTGGCAACCGACATCTAATGTATGCGCTGGACGATTTCGGGGCCCATCAACTGATCACCCTCATGCTTTCTGCGATCAATGAAGGCAAGATTACGGCATTCAGCGCCGAAGATGACAGATTTACCACCCCTATGACTCCTCAGCAGGTTAAAGAATCGATGGGTAACGGTCTGGATACCTCCGCTGTTTATGACCTGGACGGCAATATTACCGGCTACCAGGTAAGATCTAAAACCATCGACCTGGATTCGGTATTCACGTATTGTTTGAAAGAAGACTGGTTCTATGACAAAGGTTATGGAAAAATGATGGTTCGGGTGCTGGGCATCGCCCCCATTGTCCCGTATAAATTATCCACCGGTGAGACAATCCCCAATAGCGAACACGCCCTATTCTGGTTATACTTCCCCGACCTGCGTTCCATTCTGACCAAATACAAGGCATATGATAATGGAGCGACCGGAACGAAAATCCCTTTTAATGAGCTTTTTGACCTTCGGCAGTTCGATGGCAAAATGGTCAAATCCGACTATCAGAATCCGGGAGAAATATCTTGGAATACGCTGATACCTGATCTGGATGAACAAAGAGCAACGGCCGGTAAAATCTGGGAACTCATTGATAGCTATGGCAAAGACAAATATCATATGATCTCTGAAACACTTCCCGAAAGCGGCAAAAGACGCCGCAAATAAACTACCCCGGCTTTAAACAGAGGATAAATTAAGGGGCGATGAATAAATACCGTTTTTATTCTCCTATCTTTGTCTGGCTTTCTGTTCACTTTATCAGCAAAACAGCAGCGGTAAAATTAAAAAGTCATGGGTGAAATCGGCATAAAAGAGCTCTTACTGATCGCTATCGTAATATTGTTATTATTTGGCACCAAAAAACTACCTGAGCTCATGCGTGGGCTCGGCAAGGGTGTAAAGACTTTTAATGACAGCAAGAACTCTGTGATGGAAGAAATGGATAATATCAAAAAGCCTATCAATGCCGTCAAAAATCCGATCGGCACGGCTAAAAAAGAAGTGATGTCCAGCCTCGCCTCCAAGTCCAGTATCACCGATCTGGACCACGAGCCGGTAGCAGAGAAAAAGAGCTAGTGTTAGCCGACCTCTTCCAAAATGCCATCAACGGATTACTTATGTATCCCCGGTTTCATGGCCCCATACAGGATGTTTGTACTGTCTGGCAACATACCAAAAAGTGACTATACCTGCCAGCAACCATGTAATGCCTCCCACCAGATAATACGCCGGTCCGAGTTCTGGCTCATTCTTCCATATCCAGGCAATTATCAATAGCAGCACCCCTTCTATCATAAAGAGTATGGCCCTGTCTTTAAGTCTCTTTTGCCTCGGCACCTCTGCTTTAGTCTTTGAGCGGACTTTACTCACCACGCCCATTATGATGACGAACTGTAAAAACCAATACTGATACATAAGCCAACCATTTTATGGAGAATTATCTCTTTTGCAAGCTATCTGCCGCCAAACCTAATCAGCTGCGGACAAAAAACGGAAGCCTTGTTCTGTTTCCGTTTCCAGATAATCCAGTTTAATTCCCTGGAGTTGCATGAGTTGCCCCTTATTGACAATACAGTCAATGCCGCCTATAGTAAATAACTGATCCGACTTTTCAGCCTTATCAAATCCTAAAAAATAGGTTACCGCTATACCGCATCCCCCGCCTCTGGCCCCTAACCGAAGATAAGGATTACCCTGTTTAGCAGCTGCGGACCTTAACATCTCAATCTTCTCTTTCGCCGCAGGGGTCAAATCTATAAAGTCCATAGATTTTCAAAATTTCAATTGATTCAAAGATAGATAAAATTCGGCTAAAACACAGGTTAGAAGGTTTTTACAAACCTTCGTTCGTTGAGGAATCCCTAAATTCCAAAAAAATCAATGAACTCCATTCTAATATGGTAATTTTGCACCTGTTTTCAGACTGGCCATATCGATGGCAACCAGGCATTACGAACATTAAAGTCAATTATCAGGCATGAAACAGGCGCTTATCAAGCTGCACATTGCAGTTTTTCTCTGGGGTTTTACCGGCGTGCTGGGCAGAAGCATCAGCCTGAATGAAGGGTGGCTTGTCTGGTGGCGTATGCTGCTGACCGTCGTCACTATGTGGATTCTGTTTGGCAGTACCGGTAAGATCAAAAAGGTCTCTCTCAAAGAATTTTTGACGATCGGCGGTATTGGTGTACTGCTGGCCATGCACTGGCTCTGCTTTTACGGTAGTATAAAATATGCCAATGTCTCTATCGCGCTCATCTGTCTTTCCGGGTCGGGGTTTGTCTCCGCCATTCTGGAGCCGCTTTTTTTCGGCCGGCGCATTAATATAAAAGAACTCTTTTTTGGGCTGCTGACCATCGTCGGGATCTTTATGATCTATCAGACCAATCTGCACTTTTCAACCGGTTTTTATATAGGCATCCTGGCCTGTCTGTTAACCGTTACCGTATCCATCCTGAATAAAAAGATCGTTGACCGTTATCAGCCCGAGTCCTTTACCCTCTATCAGTTAACGGGAGGCTTTATCGGCCTGAGCGCCCTTATGCTTTTTTACAATCATGCATTTCCAGCTATAACATGGATACCCGCAAAAATGGAATGGGTCTGGCTTATCGTATTGGCCTGGCTCTGTACTATATTTACTTTTATTCTCTATACACAGTCTTTGAAAAAACTCAGTGCCTTTACCATGAACCTGACGCTCACCCTGGAACCCGTCTATGGCATAGTGTTGGCCTTTGTGATCTACCATGAAAACAAAGACCTTTCTAATACCTTCTATATCGGGTTTCTGTTCATCCTGTTTGCCGTATTTCTGCAAACCATGTCGCTCGCTAAAAAGCGGCCGGCCACAGCTACTGCGCCATTACCAAAATGGTGGCAGTTCAAATTGAAGCAACAAAAATAGTAGCTTTGTTGCCATCATTATGGCAACAGCACCCAAAAAGACAAAACAGACAAAGACAACCTCTTTTACAGACAGGCTGCTTCACTGGCATCATCATATCAACAAAAGAGAAATGCCCTGGAAGGGTGAAAAGGACCCTTATAAAATCTGGCTCAGCGAAATCATTCTTCAACAAACGCGGGTCGAACAAGGCCTGGCTTATTACGAAAAATTCGTCCGGCATTATCCCAGCATTGCGGATCTGGCTGCCGCTCCTTCAGACCGGGTATTTAAAGACTGGGAAGGTCTGGGATATTACAGCAGATGTAAAAACCTGCTGCATACCGCTGAAGTAATTGCCCGGGAATTTAACGGCATATTTCCGGACAGTCACGATATCATCCTTAGTCTGAAAGGGATTGGACCCTATACCGCCGCCGCTATCTGTGCCTTTGCCTTTAACCAGCCCTATGCCGTACTCGACGGAAATGTCTTCAGGGTACTGGCCCGTATCTATGGTGTAGAGACGCCTATTGACAGCACAAAGGGGAAAGAACAGTTCCGGGCCCTGGCAGAAGCAGCACTCAGTAAAACACATCCTGCCGCCTATAACCAGGCTATCATGGATTTCGGCGCGACTGTCTGTAAACCGGCAGCACCCCTTTGCAGTACCTGCCCAATGGTGGATATTTGTGTAGCCAGCCGCACAGCGCAGGTTAATAGTTTACCTAAAAAAGAGAAAATCCTTCAGAAGAAAACCCGGCATATCAGTTGGCTGATACTGGAACTGAAAACAGAAAGCCTTTTTTACGTGCAAAAAAGAAAAGCCGGTGATATCTGGGAAAATCTTCATGAATACTACCCCGTTGAAACACCCGCTAAGCCAGAATGGACCGTCGAAGTTTTGCAGGAGCTGATCTTAAATCAACTTGGTGTAAAAGCTCTCCGTATTCAAAAGCTTCCTGACGCCAGCCAGCAATTGACCCACCAGAAAATCTATGGCTACTTTTACCAGGTAAAAGTAGCTCCAAGGCCAGCCAACCTGCCAAAGACACATTGGCTGTCCAAAAAACAGATTAACCAGTTGGCCTTCCCTAAATTGTTAAAAGAAATACAATTTGACGCCGGTAGCGATAAAATTTGATCATTGCTAGCTTTTACAACCAGGCAAAGCCGCTAACTTTATAGCGTTGTAATAAGCTTATTCTAGGTAGAGCTTTATTATTTTACCCAATAGCCTTAAAACACAGGAATGGATGTAGCGCTGATCGGAGCCAGCGGTTTCGTCGGAAGTCATGTACTGCAGGAACTCTTGTCCAGGGGCCATAAGGTCACGTCCATTGCCCGTCATCCGGATGCCGTCGCGCAAACAGTCCGGTCCAATTCCCAAGTACATATTCAGCAGGCGGATGCCACTGTTCCGGGACAACTGGCCCCCTTGCTGTCTCATCAGGATGCGGTCATCAGTGCCTTTAATGGAGGATGGATGAACCCTGATCTTTATGAGACCTTTATGGAAGGAGCGATCAATATTCAGAACGCAGTTGAGGCTGCCGGAATTAAGAGATTGATTATCATAGGCGGTGCAGGGAGCTTATTGGATAATAAAGGCCAGCAATTCGTTGATAGCCCTGATTTTCCAAAAGCCTTTTTTGCCGGCGCTGCCGCAGCCAGGGATTACCTGAACATTATCCGGCAAAATAAAACGCTGGACTGGACATTTATCAGTCCGGCCATTGAAATGAATAAAACTACCGCCGGTGTCCGCCGTGGCCATTACAGAACCGGTCTGGATACGCCGGTATTGGATGAAAAAGGCAGGTCAGCGATTTCGGTAGAGGACCTTTCCATGGCTATTGTAGATGAACTGGAAAATCCCGCGTTTATCCGAAAAAGGTTCACAGTTGCTTATTAGTAAAGCTTCAAGGATAATCAGGCTTTGACCGGTCAGATTTAGGGTAAATTTTAATTTTTGTTTTGCGGGATTAATATTACCTTTGCGGGTCTATGTACATTGACTTTTTGCGTTTTTCTCGGTTTTTAGTAGGGTATACTACAGGGTAACCTGTGTCAAATAGTCTGTAACACATTGATTAAAAATGTAGTTACAGTTTTTTATTTGTACCCTTCCAAAGGCCGGAAAACAGCAGAAATTTTCATTTTCAAATTTGAAATCATATATGGCAATCAAGAAAGACAATCGCCCAAGATCCACCTTTTCTAAGATTACGATTGGTCTGGCTTCCCCGGACACAATCTTAGAACGCAGTTTTGGTGAAGTTTTAAAGCCTGAGACCATCAACTACCGTACTTACAAACCAGAACGTGATGGTCTGTTCTGCGAAAGAATATTTGGGCCGGTTAAAGATTATGAATGTGCCTGCGGAAAATACAAGCGTATTCGCTATAAGGGTATTGTCTGCGACCGTTGCGGTGTGGAAGTAACTGAAAAAAAGGTCCGTCGCGAGCGTATGGGCCATATTAAACTGGTAGTTCCCATTGTACATATCTGGTATTTTAAATCCCTTCCCAATAAGATCGGTTATTTACTGGGTACTAGCTCTAAGAAGCTGGAAACCATCGTGTATTATGAAAGATATGCAGTTATTCAGCCTGGTGTCCTGGAAGAAAAGGGCATGAAGGTCGGAGATCTGTTGACTGAAGAAGAATATCTGGATTTGTTGGAAACTCTTCCAAAAGACAATCAGTTCCTGCCAAACGATGATCCGCAGAAGTTTATCGCCAAAATGGGCGCTGAGGCTGTTGCCGATTTATTGAACCTGCTGGATCTGGATCAGTTGAGCTTTGACCTGCGCAATGCAGCCGCCAATGAAACCAGCCAACAGCGTAGAGCTGATGCACTAAAAAGACTGAGTGTCGTGGAATCTTTCCGTGACGCGTCTACCCGTATCACCAACCGCCCCGAGTGGATGGTAATGCAATATATCCCTGTTATTCCACCGGAACTTCGTCCTCTGGTTCCATTAGACGGTGGCCGCTTCGCGTCCTCTGACCTTAATGACCTGTACCGCAGAGTGATCATCCGTAATAACCGTCTGAAAAGACTGATGGAGATCAAAGCCCCTGAGGTGATCCTGCGTAATGAAAAACGTATGTTGCAGGAAGCGGTGGATAGCCTGTTCGATAACTCCCGTAAGTCCAACGCTGTTAAAGCAGAGGGTGGACGGGCCTTAAAATCCTTAAGCGACGTCTTAAAGGGTAAACAAGGCCGTTTCCGTCAGAACCTGCTCGGTAAACGTGTGGATTACTCTGGTCGTTCCGTTATTGTGGTCGGCCCCGAAATGAAAATGCACGAGTGTGGCTTGCCAAAAGATATGGCCGCTGAGCTCTTTAAGCCATTTATCATCAGAAAACTGATCGAAAGAGGTATTGTAAAGACCGTTAAATCTGCCAAGAAACTGGTTGATAAGAAAGAAGCAATCGTCTGGGATATCCTGGAAAACATTATGAAGGGACACCCTGTACTCCTTAACCGTGCCCCTACGCTGCACCGGCTTTCTATCCAGGCCTTCCAGCCGAAGATGGTAGAAGGTAAGGCGATTCAGTTGCACCCGCTTGTAACGGCGTCCTTCAACGCCGACTTTGATGGGGACCAGATGGCGGTACACGTACCACTCAGCAATGCAGCGATCCTTGAAGCGCAGCTGCTGATGCTGTCTTCCCACAATATCCTGAATCCGCAAAACGGTACCCCTATTACCCTTCCTTCTCAGGACATGGTACTGGGACTTTACTATATTACCAAACAAAAGAAAAGCACGCCTGAAGAACCTGTAAGAGGTGAAGGCAAGATTTTCTACAGTGCAGAAGAAGTTCTGATCGCCCGTAACGAAGAACGCGTAGACCTGCATGCGGTTATTAAACTGCGTGCCACTGTACGTGAAAAGAACGGTGATCTGGTTACTAAGCTCATCGAGACCTCTGTAGGCCGCGTACTGTTCAATCAGTTCGTTCCCAAGGAAGTGGGTTACGTTAATGCGCTGTTGACCAAAAAGAGCCTTCGTGAGATCGTGGGTGACATCATCAAGATCACTGACGTTCCCGCAACCGCTAAATTCCTGGATGATATCAAACAATTAGGCTTCCGTATGGCCTTTGAAGGCGGATTGTCCTTCTCCATCAATGACCTGATCGTTCCTGATACCAGAGATGAACTGCTGAACAATGCGAAGCAGGAAGTAGAAGAAGTATGGGACAACTATAACATGGGGCTGATCACGAACAATGAAAGATACAATCAGGTGATCGACATCTGGAGCCGTGTGGATACACGTCTGACAGAAACCCTGATCCATGAAATGAGAACTGATAAACAAGGTTTCAACTCTGTATACATGATGCTGGATTCCGGTGCCCGTGGTAGTAAACAGCAGGTTAAACAGCTGGCGGGTATCCGTGGATTGATGGCCAAGCCCAGAAAATCCGGCAGCACTGGTTCTGAGATCATTGAAAATCCGATCCTGTCTAACTTTAAAGGAGGCCTGAATGTATTGGATTACTTCATCTCTACGCACGGTGCCCGTAAAGGTCTGGCGGATACGGCCCTGAAAACAGCGGATGCCGGTTATCTGACCCGCCGTCTGGTAGACGTGTCCCAGGATGTGGTTATTACAGAAGAAGATTGCGGTACATTACGTGGCATTGCAACTTCTGCCCTGAAAGACAATGAAGAGATCATTTCACCGCTGTCTGACAGAATTGAAGGCAGAACCTCTTTGCATGATATCTATAACCCGCTGACAGGAGAGTTGATCATTAAAGCTGGTGAAGAGATTACACATAATAAGGCGATTGAGATCGAAGAAGTCGGAGTTGACACGGTTGAGATCCGTTCCGTACTGACTTGCGAGGCTAAACGCGGCGTTTGTGTTAAATGTTATGGAAAGAACCTGGCCACCGGCTATATGGCGCAAAAAGGTGATGCCGTTGGTATTATCGCCGCACAGTCCATCGGTGAGCCCGGTACCCAGTTAACACTGCGTACCTTCCACGTGGGTGGTATCGCGGGATCTTCTTCCGTTGAATCTTCTTTGTTAGCGAAGTTTGATGGTACCGTGCAGTTTGATGGTCTGCGTACCGTACATACAGAAAACAATGAAGGTGACAAGGTAGAGATCGTTATCGGCCGTACCGGTGAAATCCGTATCTCTGACGTCGAAAATGACCGTCTGCTCAATACACATAATATCCCTTATGGTTCTACCCTGAACGTGAAAAACGGCCAGAAGATTAAAAAAGGTGATGTAATTTGTACATGGGATCCATTCAACAACGTAATCATTGCTGAACAGGCAGGTACTATCGGGTTTGAGAATATCATTGACGGTATCACCTACCGTGAAGAAGCGGATGACCAGACCGGCCACCGTGAAAAAGTCATCATCGAATCTAAGGATAAGACAAAACTGCCTTCCATCATCATCGACGGAAAGGATCAGAAAGAATATAACTTACCTACCGGCAGCCGTCTGGCCGCAGAAGAAGGCGATACAGTCAGAGCCGGCCAGGTTATCGTTAAAATCCCACGTACGATGCGTAAGGGCGGGGATATCACCGGGGGTCTTCCCCGTGTTACCGAGCTCTTCGAAGCACGTAACCCAAGTAACCCGGCAGTGGTTTCTGCCATTGACGGTGTGGTAGCCTTCGGTAATATCAAACGTGGTAACAGAGAGATCGTGGTTGAAGCTAAAGACGGTATCGTGAAAAAATACCTGGTTCCGCTGACCCGCCAGATCCTGGTGCAGGATGGTGATTTCGTGAAAGCCGGTACGCCGCTTTCTGATGGCCAGACTGCTCCGATTGACATCCTGTCTATCAAGGGACCATATGCTGTCCAGGAATACGTTGTAAACGAGATTCAGGAGGTATATCGCCTGCAGGGGGTTAAAATCAACGATAAACACATTGAAGTGATCGTTCGGCAGATGATGAAAAAAGTAGAAATTGTGGATGCCGGAGATACCCGCTTCCTGGATAATGACCTGGTGGACCGCTTCGAATTCAATGACGAAAACGATAAGATCTTCGATAAAAAAGTGGTCACTGAAGCCGGTGACAGCCAAAACTTCAGAGCGGGTCAGATCGTGGGAGTCCGTGAACTCAGAGAGGAAAACTCTTTATTGCGCAGAGAAGACAAGAAACTGGTAGAAGTAAGAGATGCACAGCCTGCCACCGCTCATCCGGTGCTGCTGGGTATCACAAAAGCTTCCCTGGGTGTGCCTAGCTGGATTTCAGCGGCCTCCTTCCAGGAAACCACCAAAGTGTTGAGTTCTGCTGCCATTCAGGGTAAATCTGACGAGATGATCGGTCTGAAAGAAAATGTCATTACCGGCCATTTGATTTCCGCCGGTACTGGTTTACATGAATTTGAGAACCTGATCGTTGGCAGCAAGGAAGAATATGAGCTACTGGCTACCGCCAGGGAAGCCATGAGTTTCGACGAAGAAGAATAAATCACTTCATAAATTTTAAAAAGCAGGAAGCCCTGGTTCGCCGGTTTCCTGCTTTTTTATTTTATGCACGTCTGAGAAAATCTAATTTTGGGTAAACATTCCCAGAATAAAAGGGGCAGCTTAACATTTTTTAATACAGAAATTGGTATTTTCACACCTGAAAGTTTTGAAAACCTCAAAGCCCGAAAATCAGCATAGAAATTTGAACAGCATGAAGAAATTTTTTATTGTATCTAACATTGTCCTGATCGTTGCCGTCATTATTTTGTTTTTCCTGCACTTTGGCAAAAAGTCGAAGGCGGCCGGCGACCGTCCTGCCTCTCATAGAGATTCCGCAAGGGGCGCACAACAGGCACAACGCATCGCTTATTTCGAAATGGATTCTATTGATGACAGTTACAAGTATATGAAAGATGCCAAAGAGGCATTGATCAAAAAGAACAAGCAAGTAGAAGATCAGATCAACGACCTGCAAAAAGAAGTGAATGCCAAAATCCAGGAAGCGAATCAAAAAGGCCCATCTATGTCTCAGGCGGAGCAAATATCTTACTCTAAAGAAATAGATGAGCTTTCCAGAAAAAACAGAGATAAGATCCAACGGCTGGGACAATCCCTAAGTATGGAAAGAGACGTCCAACTACAAAAGGTCAGAAATAAGATTCAGCAATACCTGAAGCAATTTGCCCAGGAAAAAGGTTATAGTTATATTGTAGGTACCAATGAAAATGATAATTTTTACTATAAGGATTCTACCCTGGATATCACAGGGGAATTGCTGTCTGCCTTAAATACCGAGTACGACAAAGAAAATAGTGACGAAAAAGGAAAGTAGCAGCCACATTAAGCGGGTTGTTACATCCCGATACAAATAAAAAAGGACACCTGACAGAGATCTGTACCAGTTGTCCTATTTTATTTGTATCGGGAAAATATTGGCTTAGACGTACCACTTTTGATTGTTGGGTTTGAACTTTTCGTATCTTAGTAGGGAGGACTTGGCGCATCAAAAACAAGCCCGTCAGAAAAACAAAAACGTGAAAGAAGCCTATCATAAATGGTACTCTCCCAACTTGCAGGAGGAGGCTGAACTGCTTGTATTTGGCTACGCAGGGCGGCCTGTGATATTATTTGCCACTTCCATGGGCAGGTATTATGAGGCCAAGGACCGGGGTCTGATCGGAAGCGTTCAGTGGTTTATCGATAATGGCGACATAACTGTGTATTGTCCTGGTAATATCGATCACCGATCATGGTATGACAAGGACCTTCACCCGGCAGACAGAGCAATAGAACAACAAAAATACGATCAATTTATCCTGGAGGAAGTCTACAGCAGAGCAACAGCAGAGACAGGCAGAAAACAGGTGATCACCGCAGGATGCAGCTTTGGTGGTTATCATGCTGCCAACTTCGGGTTCAGGCATCCTGATATCACCGACACCGTGATCAGCATGAGCGGTATTTTCGACATCGCCAGTCATACCGATGGATTTGAAAATGACACGATCTATTATAATAATCCCATGGCCTTCTTAAGGGATGACAACCGGCCCGAATTATGGGCACAGCGGGTGATTCTGGGAACCACCTGGTCAGATATCTGTCTGGAACAAAACCAGCGAATGGCCGGTATATTAGAAAACAAAAAAATGCTTCACTGGCTGGATATCCGGGGTGATCAACCACATGACTGGCCTGTTTGGAAGCAGATGTTTCCCCATTATATATCCATAACACTTTAACCGCTCTTCTATCCTAAAAACGACTACATGAATGACACAAAAAAAATCGGTATCCTCTTTGGTCAGGAGAATAGCTTTCCCCAGGCCTTTATTCAGCGGATCAATGATATCGGACAAGGAGCCTATCAGGCGGAAGCGGTACTGATCGACAAAGTATTCCAGGGAATGCCCACAACCTATCATGTTATTGTGGACCGGATCTCTCATGATGTCCCCTTCTACCGGGCATTTGTCAAGAATGCAGCCTTACAGGGAACTGCAGTGATCAATAATCCGTTCTGGTGGAGCGCTGACGAGAAGTTCTTTAATAACTGTCTGGCAGAGAAAATTGACATTGCCCTGCCCAGAACGGCCATACTTCCCTCCTTTGAGTTGCCGGAGGATACCACAAAAGAATCTTTCCGGAATCTGGCCTACCCGCTGGATTGGGACAGTATATTCGGTTATGTAGGCTTTCCGGCCTATATGAAGCCCTTTGCCGGTGGCGGCTGGAAGTCCGTCTATCGTGTAGAAAATACGGATCACTTTTTTGAAGTACATAAAGATACCAGCCGGCTGGTCATGCTTCTACAGGAAGAGATCTTATTTGAAGAGTATTATCGTTGCTACTGCGTTGGCGGCAAGTATGTAAAGACCATGGGCTACGATCCTAGAAATCCGGCCCACTTGCGCTATCAGGCGGATTTTGACCCCAGCCCGGAATTACTGCGGCGAATGGAAAACGATGTCCTCAAGATCAATCAGTATTTAGGCTATGATTTTAATACTGTAGAATTTGCAGTAAGGGACGGCATACCCTATGCGATTGACTTCTGTAACCCCGCACCAGACGCCGATAAAAACTCAGTAGGGGAAGAAAATTTTGAATGGGTCGTCGCGCACATGGCACGCTTTGCCATTGAAAAAGCCGAAGACTTTAAAGAGGGTATAGATAATCTCACCTGGGGTAAGTACCTTCGTCGGGTTATCAGCAAAGAACCTTTGATATCTTAAAAGCCGTTTTTCAATCAACCCAAACATGAACTTAGCGCAATTTACCATCGGGATTGAAGAGGAGTATATGATCATAGACCCTCAGACTTTTGAACTCAAAAGTCATCAGAACAGGATTGTTGAAAAGACAGAACTGGCACTGGAAGGCAAAGTAAAAGCTGAGATGCACCAGGCCGTGGTCGAGGTCGGCACCTCTATCTGTAAAAATGTTGAAGAAGCCAGACAGGATATCCGCCAGCTAAGAACCACTATTGCAGGCATCGCAGCCTCAGAGCAGCTGCTGGCCGGCGCATCCGGCACCCACCCCTTCTCTTTATGGCACAAACAGTCTATTACAGAGAATCCACGCTACCACGAAATCGTCAATGAGATGCAGGACGCCGCCAGATCTAATCTCATTTTCGGGATGCATGTACATATCGGTATAGAATCCCGGGAAATGGCGATCCATATCGCTAACTCCGTACGTTATTTTTTACCACATATCTATGCTCTTTCAACCAACTCACCATTCTGGGAAGGCAGAAATACCGGTTTCAAATCTTACCGGTCGAAAGTCTTTGATAAGTTTCCCAGAACAGGGATCCCGGATTTCTTTGAGTCCATTGAGGAGTACGACAATTATATCAAAGTGTTGGTCAAAACCAATTGTATTGATAATGCCAAAAAGATCTGGTGGGATTTGAGGGTACACCCTGTCTACAATACCATTGAGTTCAGGGTATGTGATGTCGCACTGACCACTGATGAGTGCATATCTCTGGCCGCACTGTTTCAGGCCGTTTGTGCCAAGCTCTATAAGTTGCGTACCCAGAACATGAATTACATGATCTATAAACGCTTTTTGATCAATGAGAATAAATGGCGTGCCTCCAGGTACGGATTGGACGGTCTCTTAATCGATTTTGGAAAGGAAGTAGAAGTCCCTGTAAGACTGCTGATCGGCGAGCTCCTGGAATTCATTGACGATGTAGTAGATGAACTGGGCAGCCGCAAGGCCATAGCAGACGTGGAAAAAATACTGAGAGAAGGAACCGGAGCCGATAAACAACTCAACATTTTTCAACAGACCGGCCGCTTAGAAGATGTCGTTAAATTTGTAACGGATGAGTTTTTGAAATAATTTATACCCTACTGGTAAAAAGAAAGTTGTAAAACAACGTTTGCTCAACTGGCGCAGCTGAACACCTGAAAAATTTAATTTTCGTACCTTTGCGGGATGTTAATGCAGGCAACTCAGACCACTAAAATCAATATTGCAGTGCTGGATTTAAATAACGGCGTCCCCAACCAGGGACTTCGCTGTATATTAAATATCCTGCAGCAATACCAGAATGAACATCAGCTACCCTTTGATATAACGGTATTTGATGTTCGTCAAAAAGATGAGGTGCCAGATAGCTCCTTTGATATTTACATCTCCAGTGGCGGTCCGGGATCTCCTTTTGACGAAGAAGGCTGGCAGTGGGAGCATAAATACTTTGACCTGATCAACCAGCTCTATTATTTTAATACCCAGGCGGCAGAGGAGCAGAAAAAACATGTCTTTTTTATTTGCCATTCATTCCAGCTGGCCTGTCGCTTCTTCAAGATTGGCAAAGTCTGCAAAAGGAAATCCACCTCTTTCGGCGTCTTTCCGATGCACAAAATCTGGGGTGGTTTACATGAGCCCCTCTTCGAGCTGTTACCCGAACCTTTTTACGCGGTTGACAGTAGAGACTATCAGGTAATACAACCCGATTTTAACCAGTTAAACTCCATGGGCGCTACAGTGCTCGCCCTAGAAAAGGAAAGACCGCATATACCTCTGGAAAGAGCCATCATGGCCGTGCGTTTCTCTCCTGAAATGATCGGCACCCAATTCCATCCGGAAGCCGATGCCATCAGTATGCGGGATCATTTACTGAAAGACATCAATAAAGCCCGTGTTATTGAAGAACACGGAGAAGCAAAATACTGGGACATGCTGGATAAACTCGACGATCCGGATAAAATCCTGCTGACGCAAAAAATAATATTACCCGCATTTTTGGACCAGGCACTGGAAAAGAAGACTGTAGCCAGTACGGTCTAACCTTTTGCATAACAGCCCAAATTTCAATAGAAAGCGACCCTCCTAATAATCCCGCCAAAATTCATTTTTTTATACAGTTTTAGCGAATTATAAAACAGAAATACGGCTAAAATGATGGGAAGATATCACGAAACAGAATCAGGCTTTGTCAGTTCCTATCGCTATTATGAGAACAATAAAAAACGTATAGGCTGTCTGGTGAATACACAAAATTTTATCTCGAATTCATCTCCCAAATAAAGATTTAGGATTGGAAACCTGGCAGCGGCTGCACCAATCCTCCACATTCCTGTCATGGATCGGCTTTGCCTTTGAATCCCTCTGCTTGAAAAGATCCGGTAAAAAGATTACATTTGAATCTGGCTATCCAGATTAACCTATTCAAATTAAGCGGCTATGATAATCCCTTCTATACAATTACACCCTTCCAGGCAGGAAGACCTGAACCGCTTTTTTGTTTTCCAGTTAGATGACGCGGCCGGCAAAATGGCGGCATTTATGCCCAAAGACCATACGGATAAGGCTGCTTATATGGAAAAGTATACAAAATTATTGATTGACCCAACCATTAATATGCAGACGATCTTTATTGACGACAATATTATTGGCAGCATCTCCAAATTTGAAATGGAAGGCCATGCAGAAATCACTTACTGGATCGATAGAAAATATTGGGGCAAAGGTATCGCGACCCGGGCACTCGAACGGTTTTTGGCGCTTGAAAAAATACGCCCCATCTATGGCAGAACCGCTTTTGACAATATCGGTTCACAGAAAGTATTACAGCATAACGGCTTCAAACAGATAGGGAGTGACACGGGATATGCCAATGCCCGGCAAGCTGAAATACAGGAATTCATATATCGGTTGGATTAGAACAATTATTTAGCTGCACTGATCTATTCAATAAATATAGATGCCATATCGATAAATAAAGACACCCTTTAAAAATTTGCAGTGACACATGCATTTTTCCAAAGGGCGTCTTTATCGCTGTTTATTCCAAAGCGTATCTATTATTGTACATCTATTTCAACGGTAGCCGGCTGTAACCCTTCCCCAGTAACCGTAAGTGTTAATTTGCTTTTATGGGTATGTGCCTTAACGATAGCAAGGGCAAGGCCGTTATAGGCTTTACGGGCTTCTTTATCGGAGAAGGGTGTCAGATCGGTTTCATTGCCATTATCCAAAGCGGCAATCTCACCGTCACCGTTTAAGGTGAAATGCAGCAGATGATCCGCATCGGGCACCAGATTACCCTTCTGATCGACGACCTGTATTTTTACAAAAGACAGGTCATGACCATCTGCATCGATACGGGACCGGTCCGCAGTTGCGATCAGCTTATACGCGGCACCCGCAGTATGGACCTCTGTTACTTTTACAACCTTACCGTTCTTTCTGGAAATCGCCTTTAATGTACCGGGCACATAGGCAATGCTATCCCACTGAACATGTAGCGCATCTCCCGTCTTTTTACGAGTACCCAGGGATTTTCCATTGAGCAATAATTCAACTTCATCAGCATGATTATAGTACGCCCAGATATCAATCTTCTGCCCCGGTTGCCAGTTCCAGTGTGGGAAGATATGTAATACATCTTTATCCGTAAAAAGACTCTGGTACAGATAGTAAACATCTTTCGGGAATCCGGCCAGATCCACGATTCCAAAATAGGAGCTTCTGGCCGGGAAAGGATAAGGTGTTGGTTCTCCCAGATAGTCAAATCCTGTCCAGATATACATGCCGCTTAAATAAGGATATTTAAGCAAGGGTTTCAAAGTTTCTTCATGAGTCGAGCCCCAGGGCGCCGAGCTGTTATCATAGGCGGAGCAAGTATACTCAGGTGTTCCACCATTTTTTTCTTTGCTAAAGCCGGACCAACGCCTGATAGAATCAGAGGGCATCAGATACTCTCCCCTGGATTGCAGGGAAGACACGGTTTCCGTTAGAATAAATTTCTGTCCGGGGAACTCCTCAGGCAATTTAGCCCAGCCCTGATGATGGTAGTTAACCCCAATCAGCCCTAAAGCGCCCGTACCCGCTATATTATTATCATGGCGAGGATCATTCATCGCCGAGGTCGTGGGGTGATGATCCAGGCTGTCCACAATAGCCGTCAGTTCCCTGGTAATGGCCCGGCCCAAAGTGTCTTTGTCTCCTCCTCCCTGTTCGGGAATTTCATTACCGATGCTCCACATAAAAACGCTGGGATGATTACGGTCCCGGAGTACCTGATCTACCAGATCTTTGTGATGCCATTGATCCCAATATAAATGGTAGTCATAGACATTCTTTTTCCACTTCCACATGTCAAAGGCCTCATCCATCACAATGAATCCCATCTTATCACAAAGTTCCAGCCATTCCGGAGCAGGCGGATTATGAGAGGTCCTGATCCCGTTTATCCCCATATCTTTCAGAATCTGCAACTGTCGCTCCATGGCGCGGTAATTCACCGCGGTTCCCAAAGCACCCAGATCATGGTGCATGCAAACACCTATGATCTTAACAGATTTGCCATTCAGATAAAAACCTTTCTCCCTGTCAAAATGGAAACTTCTGATACCAAAAGTAGTAGTATAAGTATCTTCCTTCCTGCCCTTCAGATATATCTCGGTCACCGCTTTATAGAGATGCGGAAATGCCAGGTTCCATAATTTTGGAGCAGCGATGGCCGTCTCTTTGCTCCTCTCCAGCATCTGATCCGCCTTTAGCGAAAACTGATCTGTCAGTATTTTCACCACTCTTTTCTCATCATCGAATATCACAGTCTTGACTTCCACCGGAACGGTTCTATTCAAAGTATTCTTCACTTTGACCTGTACATTCAGCGTGGCCTGCCTTGCAGAGACCTGTGGTGTCGTAATATAGGTCCCGTATTGATCTACATAGACATTACCCTTTTTCTCCAGCCACACATTCCGGTATATGCCACTCCCGCTGTACCACCGGGAGTTGGGCTGGTGGTTATGGACCAACACCTTTATTTCATTTTTGGCCCCAAATTTCAGATAGGGTGTGAGCTCATACTGAAATGATATATAGCCGTTGGGGCGCGTACCCAGCTCATGGCCATTGATCCAAACGGTGCTATTCATATAGACGCCATCAAAATCAATAAAAAGATGTTTCCCTTTATCTGAAGCAGGCACAGTAAATTCTTTCTTATACATAGCGGTACCTCCTCTTAGCGCCGCACCGCCGTTTCCGCTGGGGCTATACGGGTCAAAGGGTTGTTCGATGCTCCAGTCATGAGGTAACTGTACCGTCTTCCAGGGTTGTCCGGCAAGTTTAACCGGATCATAGACATTCGCTGTATCCAGCTGAATCTGCCAATCATTGTCAAAAGAGACACGTGTACTTTGAGCCTGGGACGTGATGGCAGTTGCCAGCAGAAGGCCGATGCCGGATAGCATCTGTAGACTTTTTTTCATGGATATATAATCTTAAATCTTGTCATTAGTTCAGATACCTCTGGCGTATCATCAACAGCTATTCAGGATAGACCGTTGTTTTTTGCAGAGGGATCTGTGGTGAATATTGATTGGGCCGGGCGCAATGCATCAGCGGCCTTTACCCCTTCAAAAATAGCAAATAAACTAATAAAGCGTACCGGGAGGTGTTCGCTTCATAAAAAAAGTAAGGTTGACAATTGTATGAGCAGAGCAGGCAGCGTAACTAGACAAGCGCCTTTCCAAAAGGCATCAGACATAGTCCCATTAACTTAAAATGCTGTTTACCAAAGGGTATGCCAATAATTGTTATACACAGGACCAACCCAAAAACCAGATGCGTTAACGCGATCCAGATACCTCCACAGAAAATCCAGAGAATATTCAGGGCAGTGGTCAGACAACCGGGGGCCTGGCCTTTTTGTGCAGCCCGGTCTACAATCTTCAGACCAAATGGGGCGAGTGTCGCCATACCGATTTTAAAATTCTGGATACCAAAAGGGATCCCGATCACAGTCAGGCATAGAATAATTCCACCGATCATATACTCCAACGCAACGATCAGACCGCCGAAGATCAGCCAGATAATATTTCCTATTAAATTCATATGGTGCCGGTTTATCTATTAAAAAAAATTCATTAATTCTCTGTCGGTTCATTATTGCTCTGTTCATCCGCTTCATGATCAATATCCTGTTCCTGTACCTGATCATCCAGCTGCTTTTGCGCATCATCTGGGGCATCCGTCACTATTTCCGGATTCTCATTTTCACTCCCCTCTACCACTGCCGGCTCATCGTTGATCTGGCTTTCCCCGCCTGACTGTTCCAGTCTGTTTTCCGTCAGAAATTCATAGAGTTTCTGCGAGCTCAGCGTCAGTTTATCGTAATCAATCTTCAGTTGCGGAATAAGATCAACCAACGTGTTGACACGGCCTTCTGTATTCAGGAATTTGTTTAAGACAACCACTCTTTTATGATCCAACAGACACCATCCACTCTGAAAATTTCCTCTTTCATAGCGAACCGTATATTTGGATTCCTGTAATATATCTTCCAATTTATCAACAAAACCCGTGGTATATTTTATCATCTTCGCTTGTTTACGTGAATATATTCCAATTAATTTATTTGAGCAGACCCTTGATCTGGTTGAGTTTTAATAGCGCTTCAACGGGCGTCAGCTCATTAATATTGATCTCATTGAGGGCACTGCGGATCTGGTCGAACACCTCCGTATGGGTATCAAAGATGCTAAGCTGCAAATGGGGTGCATTGGCCTTTTTGAGCCCCTGGCCGGCCGAATCCACCTTGGGTATTGCAGCGGGGGCCTCTTCCGGTGCACCGGCTCCCAGCCCCTCTTCGTCCCTTTTCAGCTCCAACTGTTCTAATATCTGCGTTGCCCTGTCTGTCAGGGAGGGAGGCATGCCCGCCATTTTCGCCACATGAATACCGAAGCTATGGGTACTGCCTCCCGGCGCCAGTTTGCGCAAGAATATGATCTTATGGCCGATTTCCTTATTAGTAATATGATAATTCTTTACCCGTGAAAGATAGGATTCCAGATCATTGAGTTCATGATAATGGGTCGCAAATAGCGTCTTAGGTCTGCCGGCGGATCCATGCAGGAACTCAACGATACTCCAGGCTATGGAAATACCGTCATAAGTAGAGGTGCCTCTTCCGATCTCATCGAGCAGGATCAGGCTTCGGGGCGAGATATTATTGATAATGCTGGCCGTCTCATTCATCTCCACCATAAATGTACTTTCTCCCCCGCTGAGATTGTCACTGGCGCCGACCCGGGTAAATATTTTATCTGTTAAAGGCACCTGTGCCTCTTTAGCCGGCACGAAGCTACCCATATGTGCCATCAGCGTGATGAGTGCCGTCTGCCGGAGCAAGGCACTTTTACCGCTCATGTTAGGACCGGTCAGGATAATGATCTGCTGATTTTCACTGTCTAGTTCTATGTCATTAGCTACATAGGGTTCACCAGGTGGAAGGTATCGCTCTATCACCGGATGACGGCTTTCTTTTAACGATAATGCAGTTCCCCGATGCAATGCCGGTTTATGATAATTATATTTCAGGGCATTCGCGGCAAAGCTGCCCAACAGGTCCAGCGTGGCCAGTAGCTGAGCATTACGCTGCAGACTTCGGGTAAAGGTAGCCAGGCTATCCAACAGCTGGTTGTAAATGCGGCTCTCCAGAACAGCTATCTTATCCTGCGCGCCGGTGATCTTTTCTTCATAGATCTTCAGTTCCTCTGTGATGTACCTTTCAGCAGAGGCCAGTGTCTGCTTGCGTATCCAGCTCTCGGGAACTTTGTCCTTATGCAGGTTGGTCACTTCCAGATAATATCCGAATACATTATTAAAACCCACCTTTAAAGATGAGATGCCCGTGATTTCTGCTTCTCTTTTCTGCAGAGCTTCCAGGTAGCTTTTACCATTGGCAGAAATCTCTCTTAACTCATCCAGCTCTGTAGATACACCGGCGGCGATGATGCCCCCTTTAGAAGCCTGCGCCGGCGGTTCCGTCACCAGCTCTCTGGTGATCTTTTCCCTGATCTCTGTGCAGGGTTCTAATTTTGCGCCCAGACTGCCCAGATAGGCTTCGTTTTGGTTTTCCATCAGCACTTTAACGTCCTGACAAACACCAAGACTGTCTGCCAGCTGGACAACCTCCCTGGGCCCCACTCTTTTCATCGCCACCTTACTGGCCAGCCGTTCCAGATCACCGGACTGGGCCAGGAACCCTTGCAGCGACTGAAGCGTTTCAGGGCTGAGCACCAGGGACTCCACGCTCGTCAACCGCTGCTGTATTTTTACTTCATCAATCAGTGGCATGATGAGCCATCTTTTCAACAGCCTGGCTCCCATGGCCGTACGCGTGGTATCCAGCACTTGCAATAAGCTCTGTTCTCCGGCCTGGCGACCGGTAGGTAGCAATTCAAGATTGCGGATAGTAAACCGGTCCATCCAGAGGAAATCGTCTTTCTCAATCCGCTGGATCTGCGTAATATGGTCCAGGTCCGGATGCTGGGTCTCTTTCAGGTAATGCAATACCGCACCGGCAGCGATAATCCCCATCTGAAGCTGATCAATACCAAAGCCTTTGAGGCTATGTACCTGAAAATGCTTCAGTAATGCCTCTGTCGCGAAAGCCAGATCAAAGATCCAGGCCTCCAGTGTATAGGTAAATATATCGGAGCCAAAATGTTCTTTTAATTTTTTCTGGTGACTGCGTTGATAAATGATTTCGGCCGGGCGCAGGGACTGTACCAGTTTTTCAATATATTCACCTGTACCCTCAGCCACAAAAAATTCGCCGGTAGAGATATCCAGGAAAGCGGCACCCATTTGCTGATCCGTATAATGAATGGCAGCCAGGAAATTGTTACTCCCGTTTTCCAGCAGTTTATCATCTATCGCCAGTCCAGGGGTGACAAGCTCCGTAACGCCTCTTTTTACAATTCCTTTTGCCGCTTTTGGATCTTCCAGCTGGTCTACGACCGCCACCCGATATCCGCCTTTAACCAGTTTATGCAAATAAGCATCCAATGCATGATGCGGGAATCCGGCCAGTTCCATGGCATCCGGATTACCGCTATTACGCTTGGTCAGTGTAATACCCAGCACCCTTGCGGCATCCACCGCGTCCTGCCCGAAGGTTTCATAAAAATCCCCCACCCTGAAAAGCAGGATCGCATCGGGATATCTCTGCTTGATTTCCCGATGTTGCTGCATCAGCGGTGTTTCACCTTTTGATTTTGCCATAGGGACAAAGATAGGCGTCACCAAAGGAAATTAAAATTGCCTTCAAAAATTGTGTATAAAAAGTGGAAATTACCTG
Organism: Arachidicoccus terrestris; assembly: GCF_020042345.1. Classification (NCBI taxonomy): domain Bacteria; kingdom Pseudomonadati; phylum Bacteroidota; class Chitinophagia; order Chitinophagales; family Chitinophagaceae; genus Arachidicoccus; species Arachidicoccus terrestris. Next base: position 3,248,432 of record NZ_CP083387.1, on the reverse strand, counting down.
CCGCTGCAGCCAAAAATATCCTGCTTTTCTTCTACCGAGGTAAAGCAGGATATGAACAGCAGGTCTAAAAGCCTGAAAATAAAGAACCGGCATCAGATCTCTGTTCTGGGCATTTTATCCATGACCCGGGACAGATCTACGCCGAGTCCCTGAGCAATACCCATCCCCAGGCCCGTATCGGCTCTGAAGAAATGACAGAGTTGTCTGTTGATGATTTCTTCTCTTTTGGGGCCACTGATACCGGTCATCGCGCCTACGATATTTTCAATGAGGTTTTGTCTGCCGGCCTCGTCCAGCACCTCCCTGAAAAAGATACCGGGTTGGGTGTAATGATCATCCTCTCCCGGCCCGTTGCGGTCAAACCAGTCCGCTACATTGTCCTCTAATGGCTCCGCCGGCCGGCTGTAGGACATATCCGGACGAACATCACTAAAACTATTCGGATAATAATTAACCTCTTTACCCCCATTGCCATCTACACGCATATAGCCGTCCCGCTGATAATTATTAACCGCAAAAGGGCAACGGTTAACCGGGATCTGCTCATAGTTCGCACCCAGCCGGTAGCGTTGCGCATCCGTGTATCCAAGGATGCGCCCCTGCAGCATTTTATCAGGAGAGAAGCCAATGCCATCCACAATATGTGCCGGAGCAAAAGCGGCCTGTTCGATCTCAGCAAAATAATTCTGCGCATTCTCATTCAGCTCAGCAATACCTACTTCAATCAACGGAAACTCCTGCTGCGACCAGGTCTTGGTGACATCGAAAGGATTAAACTTGTGTGTTTTTGCCTGCGCTTCTGTCATTACCTGAATACACATTTTCCATCGGGGAAATGCACCCTTGTCAATGGACTCCAACAGGTCTCTTTGTGCAAAATCCGCATCTATGCTTTTCATTTCAGCGGCCTGATCGCTGGTAAAATTCTTGATACCCTGCTCACAACGCATATGAAACTTCACCCATACCCTTTTATTCTCTTTATTGATCATACTAAATGTATGACTCCCGTATCCGTGCATATGGCGATAGCCATAAGGTGTCCCTCTGTCGGACATCACAAACAATACCTGATGGAGACTCTCCGGGCAAAGACTCCAGAAATCCCAAACAGCTGTGGCACTCTTACAATTTGTATAGGGATCTCGCTTCTGGGTATGGATAAAATCAGGGAATTTCTTGGCATCCTTAATAAAGAAAATGGGGGTATTGTTACCTACCAGGTCCCAATTCCCGTCCTCTGTATAATACTTCATGGCAAATCCCCTGGGATCTCTTTCCGTATCAGCGCTGCCGCGCTCACCGGCTACTGTAGAGAACCGGAACAGTATCCTGGTTTTCTTACCGATTTCACTGAAAATTTTTGCTTTGGTGTACCGGGTAATATCACCTGTCACCGTAAAAGTGCCGAAAGCGCCCGATCCCTTTGCATGTACAATCCTTTCAGGTATGCGCTCCCGGTTAAAATGCGCTAATTTTTCGTGTAAAATAAAATCTTCTAATAATAAAGGGCCCCGTGGTCCAACCCCTTTGGTATCCTCATGGTCTACATAGGGGATGCCGGAAGCACTGGTTAATTTCTTCTCGCTCATGGTTGTTCTGTTTGAAAAGTGAAAATATCTGTTCTTCAACGATTTATAAAGCAAATATACCGCCTTTGCCCTATACTAACCATTGATAGCTTCGATGTCATATAGACGAAATCTATAGAGGCCTGCTATCCTATTAAAATCGAAAGGGATGCATCTCAGTTGGCCTTTTTTTATTTCAGTATTTAAAAAATCTATCAAACCAATTTTCCTTATTTGATTTAACATTTTATTAATTTAATACAAAAAATTAATAATTAGAAGAATACAAATATATATTTAAAAATTATAAACATACACCCAATACTATGTATTACATAGTACCAATATATGCATAGTTTTGTGGTATTAATAGTACTAAATAAACTACAATGAAAAAGTTTTTGATCCTTCTGATAATGACTGTAACCGTGATTAGCGGATTCGCCCAAAAATCTGCCGCCGTACTTATGGGACATGTGGAAGATGAAAATGGGCAGGGCATTGCTTTTGCCACCCTTCGTTTTATGGTATCTGATACCTCAGCTAAAGCGGTCGCCGAAAAAATAGCCGGGGAAGATGGCTCTTTTATTATCGACTTACCGGTCGGCAACCGGTATTTTCTGATCGCTACCGGTACCAGTTATAATCCGACAAAAAAGTGGATAGAGATCGGCGATTCCGCCATGCATATCGTGCTGATCAAAAAAACAAATGACCTGGAAGCGGTCACCGTTAAAAGTACCGTACCGTTGATCAGCAGAAAAATAGACCGCGTGGTCATGAATGTAGATGACAACGCGCTTGTTGCCGGTAAGAATTCCATGGAGATTATGGAAATGGCTCCCGGTATGTTTGTGGATCGTAATGGCGGGATCTCCATCAATGGAAATGCCGGTGTACGGGTCATGGTCAATGGTGTTATGTTACAGTTAAGCGGTGATGACCTGACTGCCTACCTGAATAACCTGAGGGCGTCTGACATTAAATCCATAGAGATTATCGCCCACCCTTCTGCCGAATATGATGCCCAGGGTACCGGCGGCATCATTAATATTATTTTAAAGAAAAAAAGAACGGCCGGACTTACCGGGAATATAAGTGCAGGTTATTCGATTGGCAGATATCCGGGCAATGATCAGGGACTTCAGCTCAATTACCACCAAAACAAGCTCACGTTTACAGGCAACTACAGTCATTACCAAAATAAAGGGTATAATGATATCACCCAGCAACGGGACTTTCCGGAAGACGGTATATATGATGCCACTAATAGCATTATTAATCGTTATAACGGACATAGCGCGCGACTGGGCATGACCTATGACATCTCTCAGGGCCAATACCTGGCCCTTGGCTATAATGGCTCCTATAACCATTCAGGCAGTGTGACACATTCGATCAGTAATATCCATTACCCGGCACTGCCACAAAATAATTTTAGTTCAGACGGGCACTTTACTGATCATAATGCCCGAAACCTGAACAACTTTACTTTTAATTATCATCTGGATACCGACACTTCAGGATCCAACCTGGAAATCAAAGCCGATTATACCCAGACCAACAACAACAGTACCAACCTGTCTGTCAGTCAGGACCTGGATGCGGAAGGGATGCCCCTCAGAGATACAAGTTTCCGGTATGGTATGCCCAATAAGGCCAGGATACTGACAGCGGATATTAAATACATGCAGGTGTTTTCTCCGACTACGAAATTGCATTTCGGTGGCAAGTACACCGGCACGCGTATAGACCATGTCAATCAGTTTTCACGTATAGTGGATAATAACTGGACAGAAGATCCGGCGATGTACTATCAGTTTCATTATAGAGAACATATACTGGCAGGCTTTATGACACTGGAAGGTAAAGTTCTTAATACAGAAATTCAGCTCGGATTAAGGGGGGAATACACAAAGACCAAAGGCAGCTTAGATGCCGTTACCAGCAGCGTCAATGAAAATGACTATTTTAACCTCTTCCCTACAGTTTTCGTTAAAAGAGATCTCAACGAAAACGGCAGCAATTATTTTAGTCTGTCTTATAATAAAAGGATCGAGCGCCCCTATTATAATGATCTGAATCCTTATGTATCCTATCTGGATAACTACACGATCGAAACGGGGAACCCCTATCTGAAGCCTCAGTTTGCAGATAACTATGAGATCGGCTTTACCCTGGCCAATAAATATAATTTTTCTGTCGGATATAGCCAGTTCAGAGACGAGATCACACAGATCACTCATATTAATGCGGACACCGCACTGGTAGAGATTACGCGAGGCAATACAGGATCCACCAAGCGGTATTCTGCAACACTTAGCATACCGGTCAAGATTACCAAATGGTGGAATACCAATAACACACTGCAATGGCGTTATGAAAACCTACAAACCGCCGGATTTGCCATCAAGCAACCTCTATATTATTTACAGACAGCACAGGATTTTAAGTTGGGAAAGACCTGGTCGGCGAACCTCAGCGCCTTCTATCTTAACCATGCAATTGAGGGAAATATTTTTGTCAGCAGCATCTCTAAAGTAGATATCGGAATAGAAAAGAAACTGATGGACGGCAACCTGAAAATCAGGGCCGGCGTTACCGACCTGTTTCTCGGCAGAAAGATTTCGGCCGATATCAAGTATGACGACCGCCTGATTCATATTACGCAGGAACGTCAATCCAGAATGTTCAAAGTATCGTTAACTTATAACTTCAGAAAAGGTAAATCATTTAAAACCAAAAAGATAGAGAGCTCCAGCGAAGATGCACAGAGCAGGCTTCAGTAGATCATGTATCAATAAAATTGAATAACTTTGTTCACCTAATAGATATTAACAATCATGACATTTACGCAATTGGAGTATATAGTCGCCGTCAATGCTTACCGGCATTTTGCAGATGCCGCCCAGAGTTGTCATATTACACAGCCGACACTCAGTATGCAGATTCAGAAACTGGAGGAAGAACTCGCGGTCAAGATCTTTGACCGCAGCAAACAACCTGTAGTGCCAACGGCGGCCGGTGAAGAAATCATAGAGCAGGCAAGAAGGATCCTGGCCGAGAAATCAGTGCTGACAGAAATGATCCAGGAGAAAAAAGACCTGGTCACCGGTGAGATTAAAGTGGCCGTCATCCCTACACTCGCGCCCTATCTCCTACCACTTTTCGTTCCGGTATTTACAAAGAAATATCCACAGGTAAAGCTCACTATTATTGAATTGACTACTGATCATCTGATCAAAAAACTGCGGGAAGGACAGATCGACATGGGCATCCTGGTCACACCTTTGCATGAAAAGGGCATTAAGGAAGATCCTCTTTTCTACGAAGAACTTATGGTCTATTCGTCCGGGAAAAATAAATTACTGCGTAAACATTTTATCCTCTCCGGTGATATCGATCCCAATGATCTCCTGCTGTTAGAAGAAGGACATTGTTTTCGGTCACAGATTATAAATCTATGTGAACTCAGAAAACGTAGCAACGGCGGCCCGCATTTTGAATATGAAGCAGGCAGTCTGGAAACCCTCAGAAGAATGGTGGATGCCGGGGAAGGGATCACCATCCTTCCCGAGCTGGCGACCTATGGCCTGAGCTCGGATCAAAAAGAGAGACTACGCCTTTTTAAATCACCGGCACCTGTCAGAGAAGTTGGTATTGTCACGCACCGGGATTTTGTTAAGCGAAAATTAGTCGGAGCGATCAAACACGCGGTCCTTGAAAGTATACCGGTCAAGCTTCGCAGTAATGAGAAGAAATCCATTGTGCCCATATTACATAACGAACGCATATTTAACCAATAGATACCAGCATTTTATAAAATGGCACTCACAGCTTTTCCTGTACTGTTAACGAAACGGCTTGAGCCTATTGACATTACAATGGAATATGACCGCGATATCTTTGACCTGTTCTCCGATCCGAAGGTTGTTGACCTATTATAATCTTACAGCGTTCCCTGAGAAAGCCCAGGCTGCTGCCATCATAGAAAAATTGCGTGTACACTATATGAACGGATTGGGGATTCGTTGGGGCATTCCACTAAAAGGTGAAACCCGGCTTATCGGATCAGCAGGATTCAATACTTACACAAAAAAAATATCGCGTCAATATCGGTTATGACCTCAGGCCTCCCTACTGGAATCAAGGACTGGTCACAGAAGCGATCAGTGGCACCATAGATTACCGTTTTTCAATTTTAGCCATCAATCGGATTGAAGCGGAAGTGATGCCTGGCAGTAAAACTGCTTGGTCTGGTAAGATAAAAGCAATACCCCTCAAAACGGTATTTCCTTCTCCTCCCTGAAACAGGGGATTCTGGTAACGGCGCTTGGTCAGCTCAAAAAAAATATGGAAATTTAGCGTAGCAAGCGCTTGCGAGACCGAGTTTCGTATAGCAAACTCTTTAAATGCACAAATTATGAGCGCAGACACCATCGCTTCACTTTTAATTGTAGACGATCACCCCATGGTAATCGCCGGTCTGCAACAGTTGTTATCCGGTATCGATTTTGTTACTGTAACGGCGACTGCTACGAGTGCCATTGACGCCATGGCTCAATTAAAAGCCATACCTACTGATATTGTACTGCTGGACATCAATCTACCGGACATTAATGGCATCGACCTGTGTAAAAAAATAAAAACAACTTTCCCTGACATTAAAATTGTCGGCCTGAGCACTTTCAGTGAACGGAGTTATATTCTCCGTATGATAGATAATGGCGCTTCGGGTTATTTGATTAAAAGCGCATCTGTGGAAGAAATAGAAAAAGCATTAAGAACTGTATTGGATGGCAACCTGTATCTCAGCCTTTCCATGGAGCACATGCTTAAGCCGTCAACCGGTTTACAGGTTGGAGCATTGCCCGCGCTGACCAGAAGAGAAAAAGAAGTCTTGCAGTTAATTGCCGACGGCAAAACCAATGCCCAGATCGCACAGGAACTGTTTATCAGCCCACTGACGGTAGACAGCCATCGAAAGAACCTGTTGACAAAACTGGATGTACATAATACTGCCGGATTAATCAGGCTGGCCATAGAGCAGCACCTGTTGGATTAAGAGAAAATCTCGTCGGGGGTTGGGCCACTTGGCAGCTAAGATAATGCTCAACTGCGATATCCTCTGGTCTGTTTAATTTGACAATGAAAACAGTACATTAAGTTGCGGAATTCCCGCACTTTTACATCTATGCACCTAATGATGCAAGCGAAATCACATTTATCCCGTCTTTCCTGGTATAACTGATTCCCGTACCCGTAATTATGTTAAGTGATTTTGGAGGCTGTATTTTTTTCCATCCAGAACTGAAACAAATTTATTAAGGCTCGCAGCAGCGTCTTCAATCTGGCCGACTCCCAACTTTATTTCAAATGCATACCCATCTCCATTATGTTTTTGTACAATGGCATCTACCTCTAGTCCGCTCGAACCCCGATAATGATAGACTTTAGCATCATCTACCTGTCCATACACCCGGAAATCATGTGTAACTAACGACTCAAACAGAAACCCTAGAAAGTTCAAATCCTTCAACAAAGCCTCTTTGTCTAAGCCTAACGCAGATACGGCAAGACAGACATCTGTAAAATGCCTTTTAGGTGAATTTCTTAAGAGGGCAGAGGAGCGTATATAGGTATTCCATGCGGGCTGATTCTCCAGAATCATCAATTGATATAATGCACCAAGATAATCGTAAATAGTCGGCCGCGATATACTGCCATTCTCGATCTGGCGTATATCTCTTTCCAATGTGGAGACTTCCACAAGAGTCGCTGTATTTCTGGCAAGAGAGCGAAGTAAACTCCTTACTTTTATTGGATCGCGGTTGGTATCAGAAACCTTGCTCATAAAGCTTTCATTCCACGAATAAGACTGCTCCCGCGGCATGAAGTTTTCTCTCCAATTCATTATCCGCTAATCGTATCTGATAGTCTATAAATGTAATATATATTACATTTATAGATCATTTTACAAAATTAGAGACAATCACTTTACAAAATTAGAGCGTTTCATTTTACAAAACCGAAGTTGTTGATTACAGAATTCATATAACCTGTCTTTTTAAACGTCTACACAACTACGCATAAAGACATACAAATAGTTAAATTTATTAACTTATATTGCATTGTTTTATAAAAGATTCAACTCATTCCGAACTTCAATACAACACCTCTTTTTATAACAACGGTTTATGCTTTAAAGAAGCACCCCCTCATACATTGTGATTCTCTTTAGCTAATAACCCTTAAATTTGTGATCAAAATTTGTGATTATGGTGGAATTGGCTACCGGAGTCGAGCAATTGATTTCCAGTGAACAAGATACAGAACTAAGAAAAATCGGTGAAAAGGTATTAGCAGAAAAAAGGTTGAGCTTTCAGGAAGGAATCACCTTATTTGAGAAGGCTTCTCTGGGCTTCGCGGGCGGTCTGGCCAATTATGTAAGAGAGAAAAGACATGGCAACAAAACCTACTTCAACCGCAATTTTCATATTGAGCCCACAAACGTCTGTGTATTTACCTGCGCTTTCTGTTCGTATTCCAGACTTTATAAAAACAGGGAAGAAGGCTGGGAATTATCCGCTGATCAAATGATGCATATCGTAAAAAGCTATGATGGCAAACCGGTAACAGAAGTACACATTGTGGGGGGGGTTCACCCTAAGTTAACGATGCAGTTTTTTATAGATGTCATGAAACGCATTAAGGAACACCGTCCGGACCTGCATATCAAAGGTTATACGGCTGTAGAGCTGGACTATATGTTCCGTAAGGCCAAAGTAAGCCCGGAAGAAGGTATGCAGCTGCTCAAAGAGGCTGGTCTGCAATCATTGCCTGGTGGTGGTGCGGAAATTTTCCATCCGGAAGTGCGGAGCAAAATATGTCATGATAAGGTGGACACAGAGGGCTGGTTACGTATTCATAAGGCAGCTCATAACCTTGGCATGCACTCCAATGCAACCATGCTGTTTGGCCATATAGAGAATTATGAACATCGTATCGATCATATGGATAAACTCAGGACGCTTCAGGATGAGACCGGAGGTTTCAACACGTTTATTCCGTTGAAATTCCGAAATAAGAATAATGATATGTCCGACGTACCGGAAAGTTCTGTAGTGGAAGATATGCGCCTTTATGCGATCTCGAGGCTTTATCTGGACAATTTTCCACATATGAAAGCTTATTGGCCGATGCTGGGCAGACAGAATGCTCAGTTAACATTAAGTTTTGGCGTAGATGACCTGGATGGCACAATAGATGACACCACCAAAATCTATACAATGGCAGGTAGCGAAGAACAAAAGCCTGCGCTTTCAACCACGGAACTGGTCGCACTCATCCGTCAGGCCGGACGTCATCCCATAGAAAGAGACACGCTATATAATACGATCAAAGATTACAGCAATGAAGACCTGGACGCGTTAGGAGCCAATCCACATTATAACTAGTTTTCAAAACTGAAATACCTGAAATCAAAAACGGGTCGACAAAGGATACATTCCGTCGGCCCGTTTTCCTGTTTAGCTCACTAACTAAGTTTATGCCTGTCTAGCAGAATTCTTCAAATGCCTGCATTAAAGCACCTGCAATCAACTGTGCAGATCTGCCTTCGATCATATGTCTTTCAATAAAATTCACCAGTTTGCCATCTTTAAACAGGGCAATAGAAGGTGACGATGGAGGATAAGGTAAAAGGAATTCTCTTAATCTGCTGACTGCAGCCCCGTCAAAACCGGCAAACGACGTCGCCAGATAATCGGGCTTCTTTTCAGAATTCTGTACTGCCATCAATACGCCCGGGCGTGCACTTCCTGCGGAGCAGCCACATACAGAATTAATGACGATCAATGTAGTACCGGGGCGCTGTATAGCTGCGTCCACAGACTGCGGAGTGATTAAATCTTCAAAACCGTAATCAGTCAACTCCGCCTTCATCGGCATTACTATTTCTTCAGGATACATAGTAAATATTTTTGTTTTTATGAACCACAAAGATACAAATTATCTATCAGCCTGTAAAAACGGCCCCGTTTCCGTGGGTAAAGGAGCAGCATGGATTATTCAGCACAGATAGCGCCATTATGACACCTACCTTGCCAATATAATGCCATTATGTCACTTTAATTAAAAATAAACTGTCTGTTTGGCCTTAAAAAACCTGTTTATCGAGATGGTACGGCATTTGAAACCTGTTATGTGAAATTGAAAATTAAAAACTGATTAAGTCAAATTCAATTATTCACTTTAAAACTTATACAATATGTCAACTTTAGTAAAGAGAAATTATGGCACCCTGAACAATCTGTTTGAAGAAGTATTTGGCGGTTTTCCTGCCGGCAACTTCGCAAAGGAACTGCATGTGCCTGCGGTTAATATTAAAGAAACAAAAGAAGCCTTTGAACTGGAAGTAGCAGCTCCCGGCCTTCAGAAACAAGACTTCAAATTAAATGTGGACGACAATTTACTAACCATCTCTTATGACAAGCAAGCTTCTAAAGAACAGAGCGGTGAAGACACCAAGATCCATCGCCAGGAATTCACCAACAGAAGCTTCAAGAGAACATTCACACTGGATGAAAAAATCGATGCAGATAAAATTGTCGCCAAATATGAAAATGGTATTCTTAGTGTAACGCTTCCCAAGAAAGAAGAAGTGAAGATCACGCCTAAATCCATTGAGATTCTCTAATTATCCGTAATTGAGACAAAAATAAACTTTGTTTAATGCTTCTTAAAACAACCAATGAGAAGAACATCCCACAGCTTTCCAGCTTAGTGGGATTTTTTTTTGCTTTAAAATCAGCCTAAGTCAGTTGACCGCTGCTAACAGATTAAAATTTCGAAACTTATTTTTATAGGCAGCGGGCGAGAGGCCGGTCACTTTCTTAAACATCTGCCGGAAGGTCTTCTGGTCAATATACCCCACGTCAAACATGACCTCGCTTACATTTTTTTCTTCCAATTCCAATTGCTGTTTGGCGGCTTCGATTTTTACGCGTTGGATGTATTCCAAAACCGTATTATGGGTTGCTTTCTTAAAACGACGCTCAAAGCTCCGGCGGCCCAGTGCGACCAGATCGCATAATTGATCAATAGATATCTTATCGCGGAAATTTTCTTCAATATAGTCCTGAGCTTCCTTGATAGGCTGGTCTTCATGGGCTTTTTGTCCCCGAAACATCGTAAAGGGTAACTGGGTACGGCGATCTATCTCGATAGCGAACACTTTCGCACATAAGAGCGCCATTTGTCTGCCGGCATATTTCTCAATCAGATACAAAATAAGATTCAGATAAGAGAAAGCACCGCCACTGCAATAAATCCCTTTGTCTTCCGTAATGATCTTCTCTGTCACTAAATCTGCATTGGGATATAGCTGTTTAAATTCATCTGTCGCGAGCCAATGAGTGGCGCATTTCCTGCCGGCTAACAGTCCGGTTTCAGCAAGCAGAAAAGCCCCCAGACATAGGCTCGCCACCTCTGCTCCTGCTGCATAATGCTTTTTGATCCAGGGAACAAATGCCGCATTTGCCTGAACGGTCTGCTGTAGATCACCATCAATAGCGGGAATAATGATAAGGTCGGTTCGGACCACTTCACCTATCAACTGAGAGGCATTAATGGTAAACAAGCCGCCACTAGCCTTGGTATCCCGCTGAAGTCCAACCAATTGAACATCAAATAATGGCGGTTGCCCGTTTTGCAGGCAAAAGCTATTTACCTGAGTAAACAGCTGCCTGGACCCTTCGAGACTGGCGAGAATGGCCCGCTCCGGGACGATGATGGAAATGTGTTTCATATATTAAAGATACGAAAACTGACGCAATTACCCCCTTGCTTTGCCGTTTTATGATAGCAGAGAACACAATTCAAGGCACTAACTTTGAGGGAGAATCTTGATACACGCATTTACTCATTTCTAAAATAATTCTTTATGCAAACGCTTAGTCCTTATTTAATTTTTGATGGCAACGCCGCGGCCGCCTTTGACTTTTACAAATCCGTTTTTGGCGGCGAGTTCAGTTTTAAAATGAAAGCTTCAGATACACCGCCTGAGGAGGGTAAAAAACTGGACCCTGCAGAAGCTGATAAATTAATGCACATTTGTCTCCCGCTGGCCAACGGCCAAATGTTAATGGCATCTGACATGATCCATTCCGTTTGTTCTGGTGACGCCCAGGCGATGATCCAGGGCAATAATCAGTTTATCAACATCAGAGCCGATAATGAAGCTGAGGCGCGGCGGCTTTTTGAAAAGTTGTCTCAGGGCGCAACCATCCAGGTCGATATGCAACCAACATTCTGGGGAGACCTGTTTGGGCAACTCGCCGATCAGTTTGGCGTCCAGTGGATGATCAACAGCGCCTTAGAAAAAAAGGAAGGCACTCCAAATGAATAGATCAAATAATTCATCAATAAAAATTCACAATCATGCAACAGTCTGTTATCTGCCTTTGGTTTGACGGCAATGCCGAAGAGGCGATCAACTACTATATGGAGATATTCAAGGATGGCAAGGTTCATAGCAAGTTCTACACAGATATTGCGCCGCCCAGGCAGGGAAAGGAAACCCCGCTGACCATCGAGTTTGAAATGGCCGGAATCAGGTATATGGCCCTGAATGGCGGACCTTCATTTAAATTCTCTCCGGCTACTTCCATTATGGTCAATTGTGATACGCAGGAAGAAATTGACTATTACTGGTCACACTTGTCCGAAGGCGGCCAGGAAATGGAATGCGGCTGGCTGACCGATAGATTTGGGATCTCCTGGCAAATAGTGCCGGCTGCGTTTAGCCAGTGGTTGCACAGTAAAGAACCCGGTAAGCCAGACCGTGTCATGAAGGCGATGATGCAGATGGTAAAACTGGACCTGGAGAAGATGAAAAATGCCTAAACCTGATCAGCATCCGCCAACAAAATACTGATCTCTAAATAGGCGCTTACAGGCAATATCGCAAAGGTTCCGGCAGCGCGCATATTCTGACTTTAAGGTCCGTTATCAACTTTCGCGTGCCCAACCAAAACTACGACCTATCCGCATCAGCACAGAAGGGCTGTAATGTACAAATGCATTACAGCCCTTCTGTGTCTGGAAACTAGATAAACAATAAGTGCTATCCGCTGAAATGCTTGAATAGGATAATATCGGACATAATTACGCTAATATATGAGACTCCCTATTCTCCTATAATAGCCTCCCGCCTATTTGCGGTCTATCCTCTCTAATGCCCGCTGTAGCGGGCATTCTTCTGGTGGCGGATATATGTCTGGCAGCAAACTATCCAAATAAAGCCTGCTTTTAAACTTTTCCCGGCTTTAATCATCTAACATCCGGCTTGAAAGGCGTTGTCGCATTCATAACAAGTTCCAAAATATTTTCAGATTGTAATAAAGCGCATTACTGCGTATTTCCCGGCTATAGGGGTATGCCCGCTTAGACAGGTTCGCGGGTCAGCAGGCAGAAAGTGAAGACACCGGGCAACTGAAAAGTGCATTTCGAATACCGGAGAAAGAATGTTCAAGCGCAGATGGATCATCCTGCTACAGTAAATAAATTATTCAAAATAAAAAATGATTATCAAGTTGAATACAGCCAGGCTGCCCAACCAGCGTTGCATGAGGTACAGATAGTAAAAGTGCTGTATTCCATAAAGTGAAATCTCGAAAACATCTTGTTGTTTATGCACCATTATTCTGCTTTAATTTGTCTTGTTCTGATATGTTCTTTTGGAAAACTGAAAGCACAACAAAAAAAAACCGCATCTCCAACGGTATTGATGGGCCGCCTTAAGGACTCCAACCTGAAACCAATCCCCAATGCGACCCTCAAGCTTATGAAGGCAAGTGACACCGCTCAGGCAAAATATCTGATCTCGGATAGCATAGGGCGTTTTCAATTTACCAGGCTGACACCCGACACCTATGTAATAGATATCCAGTGCCAGGGCTTCTCATCCGTACTCAAATACCTATCCATCGATCCCGCCAAAGACACCCTGGATATAGGCACCATTTTGCTGGCCGATCATGTCAACGATATGGAAACAGTCTCTGTCACCGCCGTTCGGCCTGTTACCATGAACGGTGACACGACGGAATTCAACGCCGACGCCTATTCCCTGAAACCTGACGCCACCGCCGGGGATCTCATAAATAAAATGGACGGTCTGGAAGTTGATAAAGATGGAAATGTCCAATCTGACGGAGAGGCGGTTCCTAAGATTTATGTAAATGGTAAACCCTTTTTCGGGGACAACCCGGCCATGGCCATTAAAAACCTGCCGGCTGATGCGATCAAAAAAATTCAGGTTTACGATGCCCAGACTGATCAAAGCAAGTTTACCGGTTTTGATGACGGTGAACGAATCCGGACCATCAATATCGTGACCCGTCGTAAATTTAAAGGACTTTTCGGCAAGCCCTCTATCGCTGGCGGTAGCAGGGGGCTAAACCTTAAGACGCCACTATACCGCATAGATGGGAAAGCGTTCCTCTATGGCCCGGAAAAACAACTATCCTTTATTGCTAAAACGGACAATGTCAGTGGGGCGCAAGTCGGAAAAAACCACCGCACCAAACTGGGCGGCAATTATCGCAATATGATCGGCCAGAAAACAAAGGTTTCCGGAAGCTATACCTATGACAAAAACACCAACAATCAGGCATCTGAATCCTGGCGGCAGGATTTATACACCAATGATACTGTTTTCAATAAACATACCACCAGGTCTGCCTGGAGCAGCGAAATCAAACATAATTTTTCTCTCGACTGGGAAACAAAATTTGATTCGACAAACGAGCTATACATACGGCCCCGATATAGCCTGGGCCACAGTGAAAGCACAAATGCATCCAATACCAGTATCGACAGCGCCTATCTGGATAACGTTGTCCATAAGAACAAAACGACCAATACCTCCAGCTCCGATAGTCACCAGGAGAATTTTTCGCTATCAACAACGTATAATCACCGGTTTAAAAAGAGGGGGCGTTCCATTTCCCTGGACGTGAATATCCACCAAAACAATAATGACCGTACCCGCCTTAGCCAGACAGATCTATATGACTTTATCGCGGATAGTCTGGATCTGACCAGGCGGCAATTTCTCAACACGTCTGATAACCAGTCATACCGTGCGAATTTAGATTACACAGAACCTTTTGGCGTACACCATATGGTTCAGCTCGAGTTAAATGCGGCCTATTCTAAAAGCAAGTCAGATCAGCGGACCTATAATTACGATGAGCTGACGGGAGACTATACCACGATCGATACAACACTGACCAATTTTTATGGAAATACCTATCAATCGACACGCTCAACCCTCAGCTATCGATATCATACGGATTATATCCGGTTAAGTGTGGGCTCTGGTGTTCAATGGGGAAAAGTCAACAGCCTCAATTATACCAAACACACAGATATTCATCAGAACTATGTAAACCTGTATCCCACTGCGAGTCTGACCTACCGGTTCAGCAAATGGCGGCGTCTGAGGTTCAGATATCGCGGGCGCACCAGTCAGCCGGAGGTGAGCCAGATGCAGCCCATTGTGGATAATTCGAACCCTTTATATATCAGGGCCGGCAACCCGGACCTGAAGCAGCGCTTTAATCACCAGGTTTCTCTCGAATATAGAAACAGAGACAGTGTGACCAGCAGGTCAGTCAATGCCAGGGTCAATATGGAGGTTGCCACAAATAGCGTCGTCAATTCAATTAAAAGGCTGGACAATGGCGGACAATTTTCCAAACCGGTTAATATCAACGGTAACTATCAGATCAACGCTTATCTGGGGTTTGGTATTCCTATCCGGTTTATCCCATCCAATCTGGATCTTCAGACAAGGATCAATCATCGGCACCAAGTCAGCCTGATCGATCAGGTTAAAAATTATACGACGAAAATTGAGCTTTCAGAAACCTTCAGATGGCGGACCAATCTGGAAAAAGCTTTTGATATTAATTTCTCCACCAGGCCGACTTATAACATCATTCATTATTCTGTAAGCGACCGTACCAATGGCAACTATTTTGACCAGAAATTTTCATTTGACGGCACCTGGTACACCGAGTCGGGATGGGAGTCTTCAGCTGGATTCGATTATACATTGTATGCGGGCCTTCCTGAGGAACAACAAAATAACAGCACCATTTTAAACCTGGCGGTGGCTAAATTCTTTTTCGATAAAGCGGCTAAATTGACCTTATCCGTTACGGATCTGCTTAACCAGAGTAATGGCCTGTCTTTTACGCGCTCCGATAATTATATCCAGCAGTCCCAGACAGATGTCTTTAAAAGATATTTTCTGTTGACATTTTCCTACAATCTGCGAAATTTGCACCTAGGTGGTAAAGACCATGATAACGCAGGCAGTGATTTCAATCCTATTAGCCGGCATAACCGCGGTAAAAGAAGAAACTCCTAGGCCCTATAATCATTGCAGAACGGGCAAACTAACTAAATAAATACTGTAGCTCGTCTTCAGTGATCTGTTTGACAAATCCTTCCTCAGCACTGATCAACTCATCAGAAAGCCTCTTCTTTTTCTGCTGAATAGCCAGGATCTTCTCCTCTACCGTATCCTTACAGATCATCCGGTAAGCAAATACGTGTGAGTGCTGGCCGATACGGTGGGTCCGGTCAATGGCCTGCTGCTCCACCGCACTGTTCCACCAGGGATCGACCAGAAAAACATATTGTGCTGCCGTCAGGTTTAAACCAGCATTACCGGCTTTAAGACTGATTAAAAACGCCGTCTTATCATCCCCTTCTGACTGAAAATTGCGAACCATTTCATGGCGCTGGGCCGTAGGTGTGCTGCCGTCAAAATGATAAAAGTCAATTCCCCGCCCCTGGCAGGCCTCTGCGATCAGGTTCAGCATTCCGGTAAACTGAGAGAAGACCAGTGCTTTAGCCCCTTCATCTTTAATATCGCTCAGTCGCTCAAGAAGGTATTCAATTTTAATAGAGTCGGTGCAGACAGCGTTTCCCGCATCTTTGATTAACTGCGGCGCATTGCAGATCTGCCGGAGCCGTTGCAGGCCCTGGATGATATTAAATCTGGCTTTATTTAAACCCTCGTTTTTGATATCCAGAAAAAGGCTGTCGCGTATCTGGGTTTTGGCTTCCTCATAATACAACCGTTGCCCTTCACCCATCTCGCACCAGAGCGTTGATTCTGTCCGCTCGGGCAGATCTTTAGCCACCTGAGCCTTGGTGCGTCTCAGGATAAAAGGACTGGTCAGATTCCTTAATGACTCCATCTTATCCAGATCCCCTTCCCGGTCGATAGGGATGACATACTCATTGTTAAAAAAGCTTTTAGATCCCAACAGGCCCGGCAATACAAAATTCAGCTGGGCAAAAAGATCAAATGTATTATTCATGACAGGCGTACCGCTGAGCGCGATCCTGCTCACCGCCCGGATCATGCTTACCGAGCGCGTGATACTGGCCGTCGTATTTTTAATATTATGACTTTCATCGATGACAGCCACCTGCCAGACAAGTGAACAGAGTTTATCAATATCCTGTCTGACGGTGCCATAACTGGCGATCAGCAGGTCATAATCGCCTTCCAGAAATCCGGTCCAACTCCTTGAAGGGCCCGTATAGAGATAAGTGGATTTACCCGGCAGGTATTTTTCCATCTCCTGCTGCCAGTTGTGCAAGAGCGAAGCGGGGCATATAACAATACTTCTGCCATCGGGAGTGAGTTCCCACTGCCTGGCCAGAAAACAGATGGTCTGAAGGGTTTTCCCCAGGCCCATATCATCAGCCAGGCAGGCGCCGGCTTGCATCTCCGATAACAGCACCATCCACTCATAGCCTTTTTGCTGATAGGGCCTCAAAGTCGCCTGTACTGCGGCCGGTACTTCGTAGACGATCTCCTTATTTTCCTGCCATTTCCTCCAGGCAGCCCGCCAGCTATCGGGTAAGATGTTTTCTGCGATCTGTTTAGCGTCCTGCTGTTTATTCTGTACTTCCCAAAATAGCCAGGAAGGCAATAAGAGTGTATGCTTCTCTATCTGGGCATGTTTTATATACACCCCATACTGCAGTTGCCACTCCTCCGGAAAAACAGCAATACTGTCGTCTTTCAACAGTACATTATTCTGTCCGGCGAGCAGCATTTTCTGTATCGTTGTTGCCGGCACCTGCTCTTTATCGAAACAGACTTTCAGCTCAATCAATATGCTTGCTCCATTATTGGAGATCAGCTTCATACTGGTGGCCGGTTCATGTGGACTATACTTAAAGTGAGAGAGTTTATCCAGACCTAAGATCTGCACATTTTCTTCCAGCAGGTTTTTATAGGCCTTGACAAACCATTGTTTTTTTCTGGCTTCAGAAAATGAAAGATAAAAAAAGCCTCTTTTAGCCTGAGCCGGAAAAGCCGTATGCAATCCCTTTACATAGGTCAGGAATGCCTCTTCCCGTTCTTTGTCTCTGTAGATACGGTAGCCGATGCCCTTATGCATCAATTCCTGTGACGGCACATAAGTACCGTCCACCATCAGATGATCGTAGCTCCAACGCGGCATAAAGACCAAAAAAGCATCATTGAGCTCAGAGAGCTGAATGCTGCACTGCGGCCGCTCCCGGATCTCCCGGATCTCAAAAAACCCATTCTTAATGACCGTATAATCGAGTTCCAGGCGGCGAAGAATTTTCTCGGGAAACTTTTCCGCGGTTAAATTTTCTGATTCCGCCTCCATTTCTTCCAGCCACTTAAGGATCTTATAATCCTTTAGTGTCAAAAATTGCCAGTCATTACCGCCACGGACCATAAATTCAAATCTGCTGTCCTGTGAAAGCGGGGCGGTCCGGCCGTTACGTTTAATGTAAGGGATGGCATAAAACTTATTTTCCTGTCGGACCAGTTCAAAATGTATGGATAAAATCTGATTGGATATCTGGCAGGGCTCCAGTTTTTTAGTGTTGGTTACCGGGTCTGTCGTCCATTGATAATGCAACAGCACATGGGAGGCTTTGGCAAAACGCGTTACCTGCTCATAGGTATGTTTACAAACCTGTTCAGCGACCATTCGCTGGATGCCAGGATCATTTCCCGCCCGTGTAAGCAACATTTCCGCCGCCCCTATTTTCATTTGATTAGCTTCCTTGCCAATTGATTCGAGAAACTGGTTATAGGTAGAGGAAAACCCGGCTCTCAGGTTTTTAATATTTTTCTTATTGATTTCGCCTTTGCGGTAGGTCGTTACTTTTCCATTGGTCACAATAGAGAGAAAGGAAAAATACCCGTTATTTTTCTTTAGATTTTCCGGCTCCCATAACAGGCCCAATTCTAATTTTCCACTCATATTTCTAACGCGCTTTATCTTCTTTTTTATGGGCTAAGTTAGCCTAAAAACAAAAGAGGGTAGTCCGTCTTAGTTGTTACTTGGCCACCCTCTTCTTGCGCCTGTTCAGGCAATGTATCATTTTGCTTACTTCATCTTGAAAGATTCCATAAACTTAGTCGTAAACTCCCCTTTGCGAAACTGCTCATCCTGCATCAGTTGCAGATGGAATGGAATGGTCGTTTTTACACCATCTCCCTCAATTACATATTCACTCAGGGCACGGTACATCGTATCAATCGCTTCTTCCCTGGTTCTGGCCACCGCGATCAGTTTGGCGATCATGGAATCATAGTAGGGAGGGATCGCATAACCGGAATACACGTGGCTGTCCACACGGACACCATGTCCGCCAGGTGTATTAAGTGTCTTAATTGTACCGGGAGAAGGCCTGAAGTCATTATAGGGATCCTCCGCATTAATACGGCATTCAATAGCGTGCATTACCGGGACATAATTCTTACCGGAGATCTTCTCTCCCATGGCAATTTTGATCTGTTCTTTGATCAGATCAAAATTAATGACTTCTTCCGTCACACAATGCTCTACCTGTATACGGGTATTCATTTCCATAAAGTAGAAATTGCGATGTTTGTCTACCAGAAATTCAATGGTTCCCACACCTTCATAATTGATAGAAGCAGCAGCCTTGATAGCGGCAGCGCCCATCGCTTCTCTCAACTCCGGCGTCATGAAAGGAGAAGGTGATTCTTCTACCAGCTTCTGGTGACGGCGCTGAATAGAGCAATCTCTTTCACTCATATGACAGACGGTACCAAACTGGTCGCCGGCCACCTGTATTTCAATATGATGCGGTTCTTCCACAAATTTCTCCATATAAATACCATCGTTCTTAAAGGAAGCAGCCGCTTCCATTTTAGCCGTGGTGTAATTTTTCTCCATTTCCTCCTCTTTCCAGACAACCCGCATTCCTTTACCGCCACCTCCGGCGGTTGCTTTCAGGATCACCGGATAGCCCACGATCTTTGCGGACGCTTTCGCGTGCTCGAGACTCTGTAATAACCCTTCCACTCCGGGTACTACCGGCACACCGGCCTTGATCATCGTATCTTTAGCTGTCACTTTATCACCCATCATGTTGATCATCTCAGCAGTGGGTCCGATGAATTTCACGCCATGATCATTACAGATTTGGGCAAATTTGGCATTCTCGGCTAAAAACCCGTAACCCGGATGAATCGCGTCACTATTGGTAATCTCTGCTGCTGCCATAATATGCGCAATATTCAGGTAGGAGTCTACACTAGGAGCCTTACCAATACAGACGGCCTCATCTGCAAAACGTACATGGAGGCTTTCTTTATCAGCAGTAGAATAAACAGCAACCGTTTTAATACCCATTTCACGGCAGGTTCTGATAACCCTCAGGGCAATTTCTCCGCGATTGGCAATTAATATCTTCTTAAACATTGTATGAATTTGGTCATGATTAAATGGACACAGAAAGCTGATACATCACATCTGACACTTGCCTTTAGTATCCTAACCCCTGTCTGTCTTGTTCACCGGGGAAAAATTAACTGGGCCAACCGGCCCTAAACAAACAGGCCAGGCCATACGGCCGGGCGCTATATCTTTCTTTATTGGGGTTCTACCAAAAATAAAGGCTGATCGAATTCCACCGGAGAGGCGTCATCTACCAGTACTTTTACAACCGTACCTGACACCTCGCTTTCGATTTCATTGAACAGTTTCATGGCTTCAATTATACAGACAGACTGTCCGGGTTTTACTTCCTGTCCCACTTCAACGAGTAAGGGCTTATCCGGGGAGGCGCGACGGTAAAATGTGCCGATCATCGGGCTCTTGATGGTGACCAGGTTGCTCGTATCGGCTGCCGCTGCTTTCTTTTCAGCAGCGGGTGCTGGACCTTGCTGAGGCAATGGAGCGGGTGCTGCCGCCTGTGGCAGAAAATTCGGTTGAATGGGCTGCGCATTAACAAAAGTCTGGATGTTTTCCTTTTTCTGCTTGATGGTGATCTTGAAATCCTTCTCCTCGATGGAAAGCTCGCCTATATTGCTTTTGTTAATCGTCTTGATAAGTTCCTGGATCTGTTTATATTCCATGGTTAAAAATTAATTATGAATAATTACAATTTTATTGAAAATTACCGAATTTTTCTATACTAAAAAAACATAGCATGTGTTTAATATACCATGCGGTTTTCTCTAAAAATAGCGGGCGCTGGAAAGCGAGGCAAAAACCCTTTCCTTCATCTTCGGAAACGCATTTACCCAGCTTCAAGGCAAAGGACAAGTAGTCTCCTACTCCTTCACTCTTTCTACGTAATCCCCGGTCTTTGTATTGATACGGATCAATTCCCCTTCATTGACAAAAAGCGGCACATTGACAGTAGCGCCTGTTTCCAGCGTGGCAGGCTTGGTGGCACGGGTAGCGGTATCGCCTTTCAGGCCGGGTTCACAATAAGTTACCTGCAGAACAATTTTTTCAGGTAATTCAGCACCAATGGGCTGTTCTGTTTCTGTATTGATAAATACATTGACTTCGCTACCGTCCTTTAGGAATTGGGGGGCATCAATCATTTCTTCAGCGAGGGTAATCTGCTCAAATGTCTCATTATTCATCAGATTATACCCGGTTTCATCTTTATATAGGTACTGAAATGCGTGTTTTTCTACTCTGACAGGAAAAATGGTCTCTCCACTGTTCCAGGTCTTTTCAATCGTACGGTTGTTATCCACCCCTTTTAACTTTGCCCATACTTTGGCCGCGGCTCTTGCGGTTTTATTTTCTCCGAACTCTACGACAGAGTACAGGTTATTGTCTAATTTCAGGATTAAACCACGACTGATATCAGAAGTTGTAGCCATAAAAATCTTTACTTATTGATTATTTTGAAACGTTTACAAGAGGCAAATGTACTGATTAGGGAGCAAATCCGTTATTTTTTTTGCAAAAAATAGGCCTTTTCAGGCAGGGGTATTGTCCTTAAAAGCCCATAAATGCATACATCCGTACGTTTTATAGGGGCTCCACCCGTCAGAAATCTCCAACACCTGACGGCGGAACTGCTTTTTGTCTGCACGATCAAGTTTATATAAGCTGGCCATGGCCAGCTGAATACCCAGATCATCCACAGCAAAGATATTTTCGCGGCCCAGGGTGAACATTAAAAGCATTTCAACTGTCCAGCGCCCTACGCCCTTGATCTGGGTCAGCCATTCGATAACCTCCTCAGATTCCATGCCCTGGAGCCTTTTATCGGTTACTTTGTTATCCAGACAGAACCGGGCTACATTCAGCACATACTGGGATTTAGCATTACTGAGACCAATGGAGCGAAGCTGCGTTGGATCCAGGTCGCTGATTAGCTTAAGGGAGGGATTTTTTCGGCCACAGAGTCTGAAAAAGCGCTCATGGAGTACTTGGGCGACTCGGACGCTGAGTTGCTGGCCCATAATAGACTGAATCAGCCGGATAGGCGCTCCTGATCTCACTTGCAGCGGAGGCAGCGGGCTTAAAAGTGCCTTTCGTAAATGTTTATCCTTTTGGAGATGGACAAAATATTCCATAGCCCAGCGTTAAACGATTTTATAAACAAGAACGGCCAGAATATAAATGCAGGTGATCAAAAAAATACCCTTCGCCGTCTGATCGATCTTGCGATTGATATAGTAAGTGAAGATGATTACATTGGCCATCAAAGATATACTGGATACGGCCGTCAGTATAGATTTATTATGAAAGACAGCCCTTGCATACTCTTTAAAGGAAAAAACGGGAAAGAACTTAACCAGATAATACCCCAGTATACCGATCGACGGTGCCAAAAGGCCGATCAGTATTCCCAGTTTAACATTATCTTTTTTAAGCATCAAAATGTAGTTGTTTTTCCAGCGTTTCTTTTAATTTGTAATTGGTCAGGTCAAATTGCACCGGCACGACGCTTACGTAGTTATTGGCCAGTGCCCATACATCCGTATCAGGCTTCTCATCAAAATTAACGAATTCACCGGTCAGCCAGTAATATTTTTTTCCAGTCGGGTCTTTGCGCTCTTCAAAATCTTCCTCATATTTAGCATAAGCCTGCCTGCAGATCTTCACTCCCTGGATCAGATCCGCGGGTACAGCCGGAAAATTCACGTTCAGACATAAATGTTTGTCCAGTTTTTTATGTAACAGACTTTCTACCAGTAGTCTGGCATATTTGCGGGCACCTTCAAAATCAGCTTCCACACTAGGATCCAGCAAACTGAACCCCAGGCTGGGTATACCCTCGATGCTGGCTTCCAGTGCCGCAGACATCGTGCCTGAATAGATCACATTGATAGAATGATTGGCACCGTGATTAATACCACTCAAACAGATATCCGGTTTGCGATGCAGGACTTTATCAACAGCGAGCTTCACGCAGTCTACCGGCGTACCGGAGCAGTGATAACTTTCGACGCCGTTGCCAAAAAGCTGTGCTTTGACGAGTCTGAGCGGAAATCCGATAGTGATGGCATGCCCCATACCGCTTTGCGGCTTATCTGGCGCCACTACGACGACCTCTCCTAAATCACTTACCGCTTCCACCAGTGCCCGGATGCCAGGTGCATGGATGCTATCGTCATTGGTAATAAGAATAACGGGTCTGTCTTGTTTTTGCTTACTATCTGTTTTTCCTGTCATAATTCACTTGATTCATAAGACGGCTTACTTCAAAACATAGGAGCAGCTCTGTTTCAAACACAATACTCTTTTAACCGTTGGAGGCAAAAATCTTATCTACAGCATCGCTGAGCATTGGAAATTTCTCCTTCACAAAGTCCTTGACAACTTCGATGGACTTGGCAGCCTGCTGATCATTTAGATCAGCTTCTTCTTTTAAGCGCTTTAATAATTCTTCCATAAAATAATTAATATAAATGAAATCGAATAAAAAAGCAGCCGGAATGGTCAGGCTGCTTTCTGGTATAATTTTAATTCTGTTCTTTTGGTTTAACGATACCCAGTTTAGCCTCCAGGCTCAAGGTCGCATGCGGAACAGCCCGCAGTCGGGCCTTATCAATCAGTTTACCCGTTACCCGGCATACACCATAGGTTTTGTTCTCGATACGGATCAGCGCCTTTTTCAGGTTATCGATAAAAGAGATCTGACGGCTGACCATCTGTGACATCTGCTCTCTTTCCATGCTGACGGTTCCGTCTTCCATGGTCATATAACGACCGTCAACATCACCCCCCATATCGTCTTTACGGGTAATGATACCCTGTAAGTAAGCTACTTCACGACTGGCATCTGCCAGCTTCTTATTGATGAGTACCCTGAACTCTTCCAGCTCCGCATCTGAATAACGGATCATCAGTTCATTAGCCCCATCGGCCGCCTTTCTTTCTTCCAGGGGCTGATAATTAGGTGCATAAGGTTTACTGGTCTTTACACTTGTCTTCGGTACTTTTACCTCTTTAAGCGGTGCCACCTTCTTCTTTACCGGTTTCTTTATTGCCACAGATATACTTTCTTTACTTTTTGTTTGCTTGGATGATGATTTTTTATCAACTGCCTTAGCAGGTGCAGAGACAGGTTTTGCTGCAGATGCTTTCTTAGGAGCAGATGCAGCGGTCGTAGCCTTTTTGGTGGCCGCGCTTTTTGCAGGAGCTGCCTTCTTGGGCGCTACTGATTTAGCAGGCGTTTTTTTTGCGGGTACCTTTTTGGCAGGTGTCTTTGCCGCAGAAGCCGTTTTTTTCGCTACCGGTTTTGCCGCAGACTTTGCCGCTGATTTAGGTGCCGTTTTACCAGCTGCTTTCACGGCTTTTGCCGTTACAGTCGCCTTCTTTGCGGGCGCTGCTTTCTTAGCGGCCGTCCCAGACTTGGCGGTTGCTGCTTTCTTGGCTGCAGGTTTTGTTGCTGCAGCTTTCACAGTTTTTTTATTAGCAGTCTTCTTCGTTGTAGGCATACGCTTAACTGTTTTTTTGGACCTTGATTTTTAGCTTATTATCGTCAATATCAATTTCCGTTCCGTTTTTAACATCTGAAACATATGACAATTTATCTGCCAATATTTCAGAACAAATATAATCATTAAATCTTTGCAGTGCGGCTTTAATTTTACTATTATCAAGCACTTCTACCTGGATACGGTCGGTCAATTCAAATTTCTCTTCCTTACGGATATTCTGAATGCGGTTGACGAATATCCTGGCCATCCCTTCCTGTTTTAAATCCTCCGTAATGGTAATATCCAGGGCTACCGTCAACGGACCACGTCCGGCAACACTCCAGCCGGGCACATCTTCCGCCGTAATCACTACGTCATCTTTTTCAATCGGTATCCGTTCACCATTCACTTCCAGATCCAGCCTGCCATCCTTTTCCAGACGGGCGATATCTTGCTGGGAGAACTGAGCAATCAGTCCTGCGACCTGCTTCATCTTAGCGCCCAGACGTTTACCCAGGGCTTTAAAATCTGCCTTGATCTTCTTATGAATGATGCCCTGATCATCTTTCAGGTATTCTACTTCTTTAATATTGGTCTCCGATTTGATCAGATCCTCAACCTTGGACAACTGCTGCTGCATCCTGTCATCGAGTACCGGAATCAGCACCTTCTGTAAGGGCTGACGGACAATGATGTTCTCTTTCTTGCGTAAGGAAAGGATCAGAGAAGCACTGTCCTGTGCCAGCTGCATTCTTTCTTCCAGTGCCAGATCAATCTTAGAGCTGTCTGCTACCGGAAAATCGCTGTGGTGTACACTCTCAACCGTGAACCTTCCGGTTACCGCATTCAGGTTCCGGAAGAGTTCATCGCTGAAAAACGGTGAAAGCGGTGCCATAAGCCGGGTCAGTGTCTCCAGGCATTCATACAAGGTCTGATAGGCAGATATCTTATCTTTTTCATAATCGCCTTTCCAGAAACGCCTTCTGCAGAGTCTGACATACCAGTTGCTGAGCTGCTCTCCAACAAAACTGTCGATCGCCCTGAAGGCAATCGTCGGCTCATAATCGTCCATCTGGGTGCCTACCTGCTCAATAAGAGAATGTAATACAGACAAAATCCAGCGGTCGATTTCAGGGCGCTCTTCCAGGGCAATGGGAGCTTCTTTAAAAGAGAACCCGTCCAGATTGGCATACAGCGCAAAGAACTGATAAGTATTATATAAGGTGCCGAAGAATTTTCTTTGAACTTCCTCAATACCGGCTAAGTCAAATTTAAGATTATCCCAGGGAGACGCATTCGTCATCAGATACCATCTGGTCGCATCTGCACTGTATTTTTCAATGGTCTCAAACGGGTCTACGGTATTGCCTAATCTTTTAGACATTTTGTTGCCGTATTTATCCAACACCAGACCGTTAGACACTACAGTCCGGTACGCGAGACCGGGATATTTTTCTTCAGAAACGGGCAGTCCGTCTTTTTTTAGTTCTTCCCATACGTCCTCTTTCAGCATGGCGCTGATGGCATGCAGGGTATAAAACCAGCCTCTGGTCTGATCCACGCCTTCGCAGATAAAGTCCGCCGGGTAGTTATCGGCGAAGACCTCCTTATTCTCAAATGGGAAATGCCACTGGGCAAACGGCATGGCGCCACTGTCAAACCATACGTCAACCAGATCCGGCACACGCTTCATCGGTTTGCCGGAAGCCGATAAAAGGATGATCTCATCTACATAGGGTTTATGCAGATCCAATACACCTTTATTCAGAAACCTCACATTCACTTCACCGCCCAATACGTCAGCGGCTTCTTTAATACCGGCTTGCAGGTCATCAATAGAACCAATGCAACGTTCTTCCTTGCCGTCCTCCGTCCGCCAAACGGGTAGTGGCGTTCCCCAGAAACGGGAGCGGCTGAGGTTCCAGTCGACCATATTTTCCAGCCAGTTACCAAAACGGCCCTCGCCGGTGGACTTAGGTTTCCAATTGATCGTCTTATTGAGTTCCACCATGCGGTCCTTGAGTGCTGTCGTCTTGATAAACCAGGCATCTAAAGGGTAATAAAGAATTGGTTTATCCGTTCTCCAGCAATGAGGATAATTGTGTTCATATTTCTCGACTTTAAACGCCTTGCCGGCCTGCTTCAATTCTACGCAGATATCGACGTTCACGTCTACATAGTCGGGTGCATCTTTATAATCCTTGACATAGCGGCCACTGTAATGTCCCATGCCATCAATGAACTTCCCTTCCCGGTCCACCATGATCAGTATGCCGATGCCATACTTTTGCCCCACCTTATAATCATCCGCACCAAAAGCAGGTGCGGTATGAACAATACCGGTACCATCCTCTGTGGTAACAAAATCACCCAGCATCACTTTAAATGCATTAGGGTTTTCGGTATGATTGGCCTCAAAGGGAAGCAATTGTTCATAACGGACACCTTCCAATTCTTTCCCCTTAAAGCTGGCCACCTGACGCCAGGGAATCAGTTTATCACCTGATTGATACGTTTCGAAGTCTTGATTTTCCGCCTCCGCTTTAAAATAGTTACCCACAAGCGGCTGTGCAACAAGTACCATGATAGGAGCCGCGGTATACGGATTAAAACTGTCAATCAGGGCATAGTCGATATTTTTACCAACAGTAAGTCCCAGATTAGAGGGCAGTGTCCAGGGCGTGGTTGTCCAGGCCATCAGACCAACCGGACGACCACCGCTTTGTTCAAACAGCGCTCTGGACTGTTCATTTTCAACCATATTGAAAATGACAGTCGCTGATGTATCTTTTACATCCTTATAGGTGCCTGGCTGATTGAGTTCATGAGAACTCAGACCGGTGCCTGCAGCCGGCGAATACGGCTGTATACTGATGCTCTCGTAGAGATAGCCTTTTTTATACAGCTTTTCCAGTAGCCACCATAAGGTTTCAATATATTTATTATCAAAGGTGATATAAGGATTCTTAAGATCTACCCAATATCCCATCTGCATGGTCAGCTGATCCCATTTATCCTTATAGCGCAGTACGGCCTCGCGGCATTTTTTATTATATTCTTCTACGGTGATCTTTTTACCGATATCTTCCTTGGTAATACCGAGTTCTTTTTCCACCCCTAATTCTACAGGTAGTCCATGGGTATCCCACCCACCTTTACGGCGCACCTGGAAACCTTTCATGGTCTTATAACGGCAAACCATGTCTTTGATCGTTCTGGAGATGACATGATGAATACCAGGCATACCATTGGCACTGGGAGGCCCCTCATAAAACACGAAGCTGGGTGCTCCTTCTCTAAGTGTGATACTTTTTTCAAATGCTTTACCTTCCTGCCAGTTTTTCAGCATGGCTTGCTCCACAGCGGGCAAATCCAATTTTGAAAACTCTTTATACTTATTTGCCATATATATGTTAATCTCCTACTACTAAGTCTTGTCTTAAGAGATATCCGAGATTATCCGGGTATCTTATTATCCATTAGTCTTAGAAAACCTGATTTCTCTTACAGGTTCTCTTAAAATGTGGGCAAAGTTAAGGATATTTTACGATTTAAATTGTCAAGGCTGATTTGGTAAGCATTGGTTAATATAATATATATATAAAACTATCTATTAAATAATTATAGAATAATTTTTAATCATTTTCACAACGAACTCTGCATCCTGGATGTTAAAATCCCTTCGATTCCTTTGGTAATTTGCGGGAAAATCAATAAGAGCACCGTAAATCCTCTCAAAATAACCGGTCCCTCATGGTTCAGGCCGGCAGGATGCCGATAAATGCCCATATAACCTTTATATGCGTTAAATTTGCCAGATGAAAAAGCCCACGAGGAAGATCATCAATGATCCGGTACATGGTTTTATTACGATAAATCAACCATTGATTTTCAAAATCATCGAACATCCCTATTTTCAACGGCTGCGCCGGATCAAACAGATGGCCATGGCCAGCCTGGTCTATCCGGGGGCCGTCCACACGCGTCTGCACCATGCACTTGGCGCCTATCACCTGATGTGTATTGCTGTCAGTGAGTTGAAGGACAAGAAAATAGCGATCACAGCAGAAGAAGAACTGGCCGTAAAGTGTGCCATACTATTGCACGACATTGGTCATGGGCCCTTCTCCCACGCACTGGAGCATATGCTGGTAAGGGGTGTCCATCACGAGGATCTGAGTCTACAGATTATGAAAGCCTTAAATGAGGAGTTCAAGGGGGCACTGGATCTGACCATTGCCATCTTTACCGACAAATATCATAAGCCTTTTCTGCACCAACTGATCAGCGGGCAGCTGGATATGGATCGAATGGATTATTTATCCAGGGACAGCTTTTTCACCGGTGTCAGTGAGGGGGTCATCGGTTACGGCAGGATACTGAAAATGCTGTCTGTCCATGACGACCAGTTGGTCGTCGAAGAAAAGGGCATTCATAGCGTAGAAAAATTTCTGATCGCCAGAAGACAGATGTATTGGCAGGTCTACTTACACAAAACGGTTATCGCTGCCGAAAAAATGATGGTCAAGATCCTGCAGCGGGCCCGTTATCTATATGACAGCGGTGACGAACAAATAATACTGCATTCTCCGCTGGACTATTTTTTCCTGGAGTTTACCGGGGAAATGGACCGGGCTTCACTGGATAAATTCTGTCAGCTGGATGACGGAGATATTCAGTCTGCGATCAAAAAATGGAGCCATCATTCAGATCCTGTCATCAGCCGCCTAAGCAGTAACATCCTGAACAGAAAACTCTTTAAATGCCAGCTGCAAGGCCACCCTTTTGACCCTGAATTTATCCTGGAAAAAAAGGAGAAAGCCCGAAAGAAATATCATCTGACGGAAGACCAGGTGGACTACTTTGTATTTACCGGTGATGCCGTCAATACGACCTACCAGATCGGCGATGAGAACATCCTGCTGATGGCTAAAGATGGCAGTGTTCAGGAAATATCATTGGTAGAAAACGCTATCATTCAGGGCGCGCTTTCTATGCCTGTTAAAAAGTTCTACATTTGCTTTCCCAAAAAGTGAAGGCTTCATTTTTAAGAGGTTTTTAGAAAGAAAAAATTATATATTACGCTCATAAAATACAGTTCATGCAATTTACAGCGCAACAAATAGCTGGTTTAATAAATGCCACGATACAGGGCAACCCGGAAACGGTCGTCAGCAGCTTCAATAATATTGAAGCTGCCACTAAAGGGGATCTGACCTTTATGGGCAATCCTAAATACACGGAAGCCTTGCTAAAAACAGAAGCCTCCATTGTGCTGATCGGTAAAGATATGGTACCTGATAGCCCGATAAAGGCAACGCTGCTGGTGGTAGAAGATGCCTACGCGGCGTTTGCGACCTTACTGCAGATCTATCAGGAAATGCATGTCCAGGGCTTAAAAGGCATAGAGGAGCCGGCCTTTGTCTCTGAATCTGCCCGTCTGGGAGAGAATATCTATATCGGAGCCTTTACATACGTGAATAACAGAAGCTCAATCGGCAAGAACACCAAGATCTATCCCGGTTGTTATCTGGGAGAGAATGTTACCATAGGTGAGAATACAATCATCTATGCCGGTGTGAAGATCTATCACGACTGTATGATCGGCAGTAATGTCATTATTCATGCGGGCGCCGTCATCGGCGCCGACGGATTTGGGTTTGTACCGGATAAGCAGGGCATTTATAAAAAAATTCCGCAGATTGGCAATGTCATTATTGAAGACGATGTGGAGATCGGCGCGAATACCTGTATTGACAGGGCCACATTAACCGCCACGATCATCAGAAAAGGAACGAAGATCGACAATCTGGTGCAGTTAGCGCATAATGTGGAAGTGGGCGAGCATACGGGCATTGCGGCCCAGGCGGGTATCAGCGGCAGCACACATATCGGCAAGTATAATATGATCGCCGGACAAGTAGGTATTGCCGGTCACCTGGAGACCCCTGAGCGTTTTATCGCCACGGCCCAGAGCGGGATTTCCAAGGTAAGCGATATTCCCGGCCAAATGGTAGGCGGATCACCCGCCTTTGCCATGCGCGACCACTTGAAAAGCAGTGCGATATTCAGACGCTTACCCGAGCTGGAAAAACGCATCGCCGAGCTGGAAAAAGCCCTCAGCGAACGCAAAAAGGACTAAAAGTTTTCCCTTTAACCCATGAAATCGTAATTTTGCCCGGTGCCGGACCAAGCCTTCATGATGGAAAGTTCGGCCCCGTTTCAGACACAACTTTAATGACAAATTAAAATATGACGCAGAAGTTTAACCAGAATAAGCAACACACTTTAGGTAATCCAGTCAGTATCAGTGGTACAGGTTTGCATACCGGTGCCATAGTGGATATGAAACTCTGTCCGGCCAGTCCCGGTTTCGGGATCCAGTTTCAGCGTATCGATCTGCCGGGTCAGCCGATTATCAAGGCCGATTGTGACCTGGTAACCGACACCAGTCGCGGAACGACCCTGCAGGTAGGAGATGCCAAAGTGTCAACAGTAGAACATATTCTCGCAGCTCTGGTGGGCATGAGCGTTGATAATGTTTTAATTGAGTTGAATGGTCCGGAGATCCCGATTATGGATGGCAGTGCCCAGCCTTTTATTGAGATCATTGAATCTGCAGGTATCCAGGAGCAGGAAGCGGCCAAGATCTGGTATCAGATTGACGAGAATATTTTCCATTA
The DNA here is from genome assembly GCF_020042345.1 of Arachidicoccus terrestris. Lineage (NCBI taxonomy): Bacteria > Pseudomonadati > Bacteroidota > Chitinophagia > Chitinophagales > Chitinophagaceae > Arachidicoccus > Arachidicoccus terrestris. Next base: position 3,216,894 of record NZ_CP083387.1, on the reverse strand, counting down.
TGATGAAGAGAAGCAGGTAGAGATGGTCGCCATGCCGGCAGCCAATGGCTTTAGCGTTACGGCACTCATCGATTTTAATAGCCCCGTACTCGGGACACAGTATGCCCAGTTGAAAAACATCCGCAATTTTAAGACGGAGATCGCTCCTTGCAGAACCTTTTCTTTCCTGCATGAACTGGAAATGCTGCTGGAACATAACCTGATCAAGGGCGGAGACATCAATAATGCAATCATTATTGTGGACAAACCGATCACAGAAGGAGAAATGGACCATCTGGCCAAAGTATTCAAAAGAGATAAAGTAGAGGTTCAGAGCGGCGGCTATCTGAATAATCTGGAACTTCGGTTTCCTAACGAACCGGCCCGCCACAAATTATTGGATGTTGTAGGAGATTTAGCTCTGATCGGTTATCCCATCAAAGCAAGAATACTGGCGCATAGGCCGGGGCACAGCTCTAATGTGGCATTTGCGAAAACCATTAAGGCGCATATCAAACGTAATAAGCACATAAAGGATGTGCCGACCTACGATTATACCCAGCCTCCTATTTATACATTGGAGCATATAGAAAAGACGCTGCCCCATCGTTATCCGTTCTTACTGGTAGATAAGATCATTGACCTGACCGATACCTCAATTGTAGGTGTCAAAAATGTCACTTTTAATGAACAGTTCTTCCAGGGACATTTTCCCGGAAATCCGATCATGCCGGGCGTATTGCAGATTGAGGCCCTGGCGCAGACCGGCGGCATCCTATGCATCAATATGATGGGTGAGGGGGAATACGATACGTATTTCCTGAAAATAGACAATTGTAAATTTAAGCAGATGGTACGCCCCGGCGATACCCTGCTGCTTAAAATGGAGTTGAACAGCCCGATCCGCCGTGGCCTGTGCGACATGCATGGTACCGTATATGCTAACGGCAAGGTCGCTACAGAAGCAGACATGGTCGCTCAGGTGGTTCGCAGAAAGGATAAATAGCCGGGCCGAAAAGCTGCGGGAAGGCGATTTCCCATCAGGAAGCAACCGCCGTCTATATATGACAATTTAGTGACAAAAAATAAGCGACCTTTGAGGCCTGGTTTCCATAACCAGGCTTTTTACTAGGTGACTGAAAGAGACTCAGTTAAATCGGAATCGTTCAGATCCGCTCGAGACCTCTGACATAAACTATGAATGGGCACTTGGTAGAAGTAAGAAACATTAACGGCATCTGATCTCATAGCTATTTGTTATCTGGTCGGATTGAATCATAAAGGTTACATGTCCATGGATTTAGTAAGAATGACAGAGAATGAATGTTTGAGGTCGGGAATGGAGATCGTTTACCGCAAGGAATATGCGGTACCGGGGTCTACCGCGTCAAGTATTACTGCGTTTGCGCTGGATGACGACTGGAACAGACAAGATAGTGGCATGCTCCGCTATAATACAGCAGAGGATGGCGGTGAGCCTACACTGGACCTGCGGTTTTGTCTTACAGGCAATCGTTACTGCAGTGATACAGAATGCAGGGTCTGCAGTTCCAAGAATGCGGAATCCTGTGTCAATGCCTTGGACACACTTAGTCTGTTTAATTTTCAGTTTACGCCTAATTATCTGAGCCAGTTTGCCGGCACAGGGAAAGATAAAAGTAAAAAAGAGCATGTCCTCTCTTTTACCTATTCTACATCTTTCGTTAAGCTTTTTCCAGTATGTCCAAAACAACGCACGACGCTTTCTGCACTACTGGAAAGAAATTACACCGGTACCATGGAGAACATCTTTATCAACTCCAAGATCCACGAAATCCTGCTGTACAGTATGGATTGCCTGATCGAGGAGAAGAACCGGGAAGTATTTACCTGCCGCTTCTTAGCCGATGACGCCGGTTTGGATAAAATCCAGCAGGCCAAAGATATCTTACTGGAAAACCTGGACTCTCCTATTACCATCAAAGAACTCAGTAAAAGAGTGGCTATAAATGAATGCTATCTGAAAAAAGGGTTTAAAGAAGTCTTTGGAACGACTATATTTGACTTTTATCAGCAACAAAGAATGGATCATGCCAAGTACCTGCTCTATCAAAAAGGATTGAGTGTAACTGATGTGGCAGCTATTTTGGGCTATTCTACGATTTCTCATTTCTCTGCAGCCTTTAAGAAGCAGACCGGGATCAAGCCATGTGAATTGTTGCTGAGGCCGTAAGTAGTCATTAACGGGATATTAAGGATAAATTTAATCTATGCGGTATCTGTAAGACCAAATTATTATTTTCTGTCCCCTGACTCCTTTTCAATTAAATCTTTAACCCAATTAAGTGAATCTGGGAATTCATATCCAAATTTGTCAAAGTCTTCTGGCAAAATTAGTAGATGCGAATTTGAAGGATCAGAAGGATAATACGCAACTGGGAAGGTTTTCCCAATAAAATATTTGCGAACCATTGGCACATTCAATTTATTTATGCCATATAACGAGGAACCTTCAAAATTTTCTCCTTTTGTCTGAAATGTATAGTCTATCCAGAAGCCCGAATTTTTACCTCCCTCTGCCCCAGCCTTATAAATTTTAGCATTTTCTAATACATGGTCGGCGTTTAAATTACATTGCCTAATAAGACCATTAACCATGAGACTAACCAGAAGTGTTATAAATAAAAAACTTAGCCCTTTTCGGAATATTTCTTTTTGATCATTTTCCATAATTAATCGTTTTATCAGCTAAATAATTTGTAGCTGTGCTTGCTCCAATTTGCAACGCAGTTACTTTGAGCGCGTTACTAAATCCCCTAATAGCAGCTACTCCCATTAAATTACCAACTGTACCATAATAATAATTAAGCATTTTTGGGGTATTCTACGATTTCTCATTTCTCTGCTGCCTTTAAAAAGCAGACCGGGATCAAGCCATGTGAATTGTTGCTGAGGCCGTGATGATTATACGATTATTAATTAGCCTAATGAATCCTGTCGCAACTTTAAAAAATGCGCTTACTAACATTCCGGAATACTATTTTCCATGTACCTTTCCAATTAGAGCTTTTACCCAATTTAGATAATCGGGAAATTTATACCCAAAGTTTTCAAAATCTTCGGGAAAATTTTCTTAATAAAACACTTACGAACCATCGGTGATGAGGCCATTAGATTTTACTATTGGTTACAATTTTTATAAATGTTATTGTGGCTTTTATAAAACAGCTTTACCATGAATCCATATTGTTATTTATCATTTTTCTTTTCAGTTATTGCTTTTACCCAACTAAGAGAATCGGGAAATTTATACCCAAAGTTTTCAAAATCTTCTGGCAGGATTAATAGATGGGAATTAGAAGGGTTAGAAGGATAATAAGCAGCTGGAAAGGTTTTCCCAATAAAATATTTTCGGACCATCGGAACTGTCAACTTATATATATCATATAAGGAAGAATTTTTAAACTTTTCTCCATTTACTTCGAGTGTGTAATCTATCCAAAAACCAGAAGTTCTACCGCCTCCAACTCCGCAAGCATCAATTTTGGCATTTCCCAATAAATGCTTAGAAGTTAAATTACATTGACTTTTCAGTCCAATAATTATGCATATAAATACAAAAGCCATGAATAAATAACTTAGAATACTCCGTATTCGGTTATTTAATTTAATTTCCATTATTAATTGCTTTTAATTGTTGATTAGCTAAATAATTAGTATCTGTACTCGCTGCTATTTGAGTTGCAGTAACTTTGAAAGCGTTACTGAATCCTTTTTTAGCAGCAACTCCCATAAAATTACCAACAGTACCGTAATAATAATTAATCATTGATGTTTGGGCATTATGGACTATAATCCCTTCTTTTAAATTAAACTCCACCGCACTCCCAGGCAATGCACTAGCAAAAGGATTCCCGATAAATAAACTTCCAGCAACAGAAGCAAAATTGACTCTATTAACATTCTCTCCATTGCGACAAAGTATCATTAACTGATTTTCATTTCTGAATACAGAGCACAGCTTTTTTTAAATAATTCTAAATTCCCGCCACCAATTTCGTATTGGTCAAAAACTTTTTCAAACTTCCCATTTTTTCTAATGTCAATTTGTAGTTTAAAATTTCTACCAATACGATTAAACCCGATGAAAAGTTCAACCAACTTTATCCTTATTTCTTTAATATCATTTGACATAACCGTTGTTGTATTGAATTGATCAATGATAGTAATTCTTACCGCTGTCCCTGAAAATTCAATAGATTTAATATACCTTTTGCTTTTTTGAAAAAGTTTATAAATATTAAAGCCTATAAAACCTCCCAGACAAACAAGTGCCACAATTCGATATGTATTCACATCAGTCAAAAATACAAGTACTATCATAAATAGGATAAAAATCAACACTTTAGACAATCCATTGATAATTCGTTGTCTATACGATAAATATAAAGGTGCAATGCTTTTCATAATTATTAATATAATTAACGAATATTATGTACAAACTTTTTAATCACGTGCTTTCAAGTTCGCAGTCTTAATAGTTTCCTCTATTTCTATAAACATGGCCTTATTCCAGCCACCCACTTCTTTTTGAGAAAGAATGAGTTTATTCTTATAATAAAAAAAAATTTGCCATATGGGATATCTGTAGCCAAAATTTTGTCTAATAGATATTTTCATGTCCGTGCGCTTAGTTGTCAATTCCCGACAGACTTTTGAACCCCGAATTGAAAACAATTCTATCGTATCTGACGAAATATCATATTTAACTGAATATAATATTTTCCAATTAGCAATAAAGCAAAATAAAAAAGTAATACTCAATGTTACACCAAGCCCAATTAGCAACAAATAAAAACTATAGTCTTTAAATAATATTATGACTAGAAAGCCCATAGGAATAAATAATAAATAATATTTATATAAGCGTAATACCCTGATAAATATATTCGTGTTTGATTTATCAAGCCTTATTTCATATATATCATTTTTTGCTTTTATCATCTTTATTATCTTTCGAATTAAGCGGTGTCGTTTTGTTAAATAGACTATTGATTAACTTCATTGCTTTATCCACAAACTCGACAACTACATTCACTTTGTCAACAGTTTCAACAGCACTTTCGCTCGCCGTTGGCTTTTTTAATTGACTTATATTGTAAACTGATTCTGCGAATTCTTCCATCGTCTGAAAAGCTCCGTTTGTATTTTTGCCAGTAGCAGCTTCTACTAATTTGTCGACTACTATAACTAATCCCCCACTTGCTACTATTGGGTGTTTTCTGAGCGGGTTTGTTATCAGTTTTTTTGGCAAGCGCAATATCTTGCGAGGCGGTAAGCCCCAAACTGGGTATACCTAAAATGATAGCGGCTGGATTGTCAGTTGCAATACCTACCACAATAAGTCCATATTTGCCGGCGGTTCCAAAAACTTTTCTGCCTATGGTTTGAGATTTTGGCTCAAATTTAATATCCTCCATGGACTTGGCGACTTCATAACTATTATATGGAGCCGGTGCCCGCTCGAGCCTCTCAAATTCGACACCATTGATCACTTTGTTCTCACTAAAGGCATAGGTAGAGTTATAAACATACTTATCCGCCAACGGATCCTGCCAAAACCTTCCGATCTAAGTATCGTCCATCCGGTATTTAAACTCATAGAGATCTACTCCCAGGTCCTCATTGAATTCCTGTTTCTGGAAGGTGTTCTTATAGTTAAGTAGTGGACTTCCTGCCGTTACCGTTACCGTTACCGTTACCCCTATCCTCTTTTGCTGCAATCCGAATGGATAATAACTATTGGCGTCCAGTATTGGACTGGATACATTGAAGTCATCTGTGATCATCATCCGGGTATTGCCCAGATTATCTTTCAGAAAGTAATCATAGATCCGTTTTAGCCGTAGTGGCCCTTACTCTATCTTCCGGTGTGCCAAAGAACTGTAGTGTGTCATTTTGGTAGAGGATTCCACCGATATAGGTGGTAACTGTGGTATTGGGACTGGCGGTATTATCCATGATGCGCTTCTGCAGCTTGTTACCCGCCGCATCATAGTAATATTTAATAGCTCCCTCCGTGCTACCGTTATAACACTGGGTGAATTTAAGATATTATAGCTGATACCGGTAATCTTTTTGTTGTGGTCGCTAGTCATATTACCATTACCGTCATATATATCGTCGATTGTCTTTGCGGTTTTGGTGGCAATAACGTATCTATAGTCTCCAACGTGCTGTTAGAATTATTAACAGCATCTGCACACCACCATTCTATTTCCAATCAATAGGGTATAAAAGCTTCCAAACTAAAAAAAAGATAGTGGATAAAAACGCTGCCCAATAAAATATGTTGCACACTTTTTCTTTTTTTAAATACTTCTTTTCTACAGGATAAAAATAGGGAAACAAGTAATCAATTGGAAGCATGTTAGCCAGAGGGAATTCTCTTCGTCTATTGGTTCTCCAGTCCAAATGAAAATGAATTACCAATTTAATCAGCCAAGAAGTTGCCATAAACATTGTCAAAGAGTATTTCAGTATCATAAGATCACGTCCTTATTTTATAAATTGGAGGCATTAAACCTAATTCTGCAATATTTATTAATCCAAAATCCCAATCAACCTCTGAACTAAATTGAATCATATTCAAATTGCTGCCTGTCAAAACGGGTTAGTAATCTCATCCATTTTACCCTATCCCAGCTAAAAATCCACATCTTTAAATATTAAAATCATTTACACTTTTTTTTATCCATTTAAAAACGAAAACGTCAACAACCATTATTTTTTTCCTAATTTAAGAAAACGTTCGCCATCATACAAAGTTACTGGAAAGGGAAAAATGAAATACTTATTGTCCTATTTTCTCAATAGAAACCTCGATATCCGCCGCTTTCCATATTTCATGTTTAACATAACAGGTTTCTACTTTCATGAAAACTGGCACTTCGTTTTCTATAATTTTACGGCCCTATTCTATTAACATTATAACGACCAGCATATTTGTTCAAAATAAAACGCTATGCCATCATTAGATTGCCAAAAAGACCCCTTCTCAATATTTATATTCATTTTACCCAAATAACTCAATAATATATTTCTATTAAACCGCTTTGTTTTAATTCTATTTTTATAATTAGCCATATCTTCGAATGGCTGAATTTTCCCTTTTTCATAAAATACCCATTTAGCATCATCTTTAATTGTATATATTATTCTTTCAACTACCTCGTTCTGAGAAAAATCAAAATACTTAAACATATAAGCCAGATAAGATGTATCTTTTCGATTTGTAAAACTTACAGATACTGCCTTAACTTTATATTTCTCACAATAATTCAAAACTAATGTATATCGTCCATCACTGTAACTTGAAAGGAATGCAGTTTTTCCAATTAAATTTCGGGGCTCCCAAATTAAAAATATACTAAAATGAGCTCCTCCGGGAGGTGGTTCATTAATATATATCTTATTAAAGTTTATTTTTCCTTTTGAAATTTTATAGTTATCTCTCTCATCGTTTAGTATAAATTCGGAAAGTTCGTCAAAACAATCCGATATATTTTTTTCAAATATTGTTAACACCACATAACTAAAGCTGTTTAACGTCATAATTACTAGTTTTTGGCTTCTCTAAAATTGTAGCATGTACTTTAGAATTTGGATCACTACGTTCGATTATCACGAGAACATCAAACGGGATCAACATTTACCTCTTCCCAGTGGACTGCCCTCTTCTTTTGTATATTTATTAGCTGTTCGCTCTCCCTTAACAAGTCACCTTTCAAATCCTTTCGCTTTTGCAGTTTGTTGCCCGATACATCAAAGTAATATTTAATAGCCCCCTTCCCCGCTACCGTAATACCGCCAGGTAAATTTAAGACATTATAGCTGATACCGATAATCTTTTTGTTCTGATCACTAATCATATTACCGTTACCGTCGTAGGTATAGTCGACCATTGTTGCAGTTTTGGTGATAGCAAATCTATACCGTCCCAGAAGCTGCTATGAGTATCTCCGTATCCTTTCTCTATCGACAGATCTTCGAGGTCAGACTTCCGTCAATGAAAGACGGTTAGCATTAAAATAAACTCCTAATGAAATATTCTATCTATGTGCGACAAGACACGTTTAGAACAATTTAATTTTGCTGTTGATCAAGATATAAGCGAAGGCTCTCAACCATTTCAGAATCTATTGTATCGTCAAATGAAAATTTATATATTTTGACATCACTATCATTATTATAAAATGTGAATGTGAATCTATAAAATTTCTTGTCATACTTTACAAAGTAAATGTAAACAGCCAAATCGTTGCCAAGATTCCTTTTTCTTAACAATTTCTCAGAGACAAATTTTCCTGAGGTTTCATTTAGAAGCCTAAATTTATTCTGCATTAGAATTGTTCCAGAATCTTTCATATCAATAATGCCATTTCCTCCCAATAGTTGATTCAAGCCCTTACTATAATCACCAGATTTAATAGAATTAAAAAAAGATTTTACAATTATGGCCGATGTGCGTGACAGCTCGGTACCATTTTCATGTTTGACAGTCTGCGGTTTGCAACCTGCTACAAAAATTAATGAGATAAAAAAAACGAACGAAATAAGAGTTTCATGGTTTAAAATTAAAATGGGTTATAAATCTACTTTTTTAATGGAATATTGTCGTCTGATGCATTACTTTGTGATTTTTTTCATTAACATAACTGCCAAATAAAATCATAAGGATCCTATTGTATTAATCATTGCATTCGCTCCTTGAAAAATATCAGCCTTGACATCTACTCCTACAGCACCTATCTTTGCTCCTACAGAAATTGATGAATTTGATAATTCCCCTGTTTCGTATATATTACCGCCCTTCATCTTCAATGGTTATAGAGACTCCTAAACTTGCGCCTCCTCCTTCGATCAAATTAGAAGATCAGCAGGAGAAGGAGCAGTGCCTCAGCTTACACCACCACGCCGCTGGAGACGGAGGATTATGACTATAATATTCATGGCTGACTCCTTTGGGCAAATATTACAGATATAAAATGTAATGAAAGAAAAAGAAGTAGCATTTTCTCATAATTTCTCCATTTAGTAAGGCTAACATTAATCTAATTGCCATGCAAATTAGTATTTTTAAAAAAAAAGCACAACAGTTATGAAAGATCAGAATGGGAAAGCGTCAAATACATATTCCTATAAACTGTAAACAAAAGACTCTAGAATAAACTCTCTGCGCAACGTAAATTCTGGAATATGTTTTTAGGCAACGAAGTTATGGCCAAGCAAAGTTTTATACTATTAAGACAAAAAAAGACATATATCACAAAGGCTGCCTGTCACTCTTCAGTAAACAGACAGCCTTTATTATTTTAATAAATTACACTTTCTAATTAAGCGACTTTGCTTAACCAAGTTCAGGATATAGCGGAAACTGTGTCATAAACTCATTGACCTGTTTTCTAACAGCAGCGATAACCTGCTCGTCATCTGCATTGGTCAATATCTGATCCACAGAATCAGCGATAAAGCCCATATGTTCCTCTGTCATGCCACGGGTTGTGACGGCAGCCACCCCGAACCGAACACCGGAAGTAACAAATGCGGACCTGTCATCAAATGGCACCATATTCTTGTTGGCCGTAATCTCTGCCTTAACGAGTGCCTGTTCCGCTTTTTTACCACTGATATCTTTATTTCTAAGATCGATCAGCATAAGATGATTATCAGTACCGCCGCTGATAATATGATAATCCTTATCCACAAAAGCTTTCGCCAGTGCCTGTGCATTTTTCTGCACCTGGTTGGCGTACTGAGTATAGTCATCGCTTAATATCTCTCCGAAAGCGATGGCTTTAGCAGCAATAACATGCTCTAACGGTCCGCCCTGGATACCTGGAAATACCGCGAGATCTAATAAAGCGCTCATCGTACGGACGTTCCCTTTATTATCTGTCAGCCCCCATGGATTCTCAAAATCATTACGCATCATGATAATACCACCTCTAGGTCCGCGAAGGGTTTTATGGGTGGTGGAGGTAACAATATGACAATGATCGAACGGATCTGCCAAAAGTTTTTTAGCGATCAGGCCTGCGGGATGTGCAATATCTGCCATTACCAGCGCTCCGATTTCATCGGCCACTTTACGGATACGGGCATAATCCCAGTCCCTGCTGTAGGCACTGGCTCCACAGATGATCATTTTAGGTTTCAGAGAACGTGCCTGGTTTTCCAGCATCTCATAATCGATAAGGCCGGTTTCCTTCACCACTCCGTAGAAATGAGCTTCATATAATTTACCGCTATAGTTAACCGGAGAACCATGGGTCAGGTGACCACCCATGCTTAAATCCAGTCCCAGTATTCTATCACCAGGTTTCAGGCAAGCCAGGTGAACGGCTGCATTGGCCTGGGCGCCGCTATGCGGTTGCACATTCGCATAGCTGATATTAAAGATCTCTTTTAGGCGATCGATCGCCAGCTGTTCCGTCTGGTCGACGATCTCACATCCTGCATAATACCTTCTGCCCGGATAACCTTCCGCATATTTATTGGTCAGTACTGATCCCATTGCCTGGATAACCTGGAGGCTCGTAAAGTTCTCAGAGGCAATCAGTTCGATGCCATTTCTCTGACGATGTAACTCCTGGTTAATAAGATCGAAAACCTGGCTATCTCTTTGCATTGATTCTATTTTTGAAATTTAATGTAATTTGGGCGTGAATTTACTACATTCGTGCAAAATAGCGGTACAAACAATAAAATAATTATCCGTAAATAACGACTATTCGTGCGTTTTAGGATAATTAACTACAGAAAAAACGATTTCATGAAAGCAATTATTCCGGTAGCCGGAACAGGTGCCAGACTTCGACCCCATACCTACACACAACCTAAGGCTTTATTGCCTCTGGCTGGCAAAACTATATTGAATTTTATCGTTGATCAGTTAAAAGACGCTGGTATCCAGGAATTTATATTTATCATTGGTTATTTGGGAGAAAAGATCGAGGAATATGTCAGTAATGCCTATCCTGACCTGAATTGCAAATATGTATTTCAATCGTCCAGAATCGGTACCGGTCCGGCCATTGCGCTGACCAGAGATCTTGTAGGCGATGACGAAGTCTTTATTGTTATGGGAGATACCATCTGCGATTTTGATATCAAAGCGGTGCTGGACAGCCCCTATTCGATGATCGGTGTCCAGAAAGTAGACGATCCCAGAGGATTTGGAGTGGCAGAGATCGGCCAGGACGGCTTCATACAGCTCTTGGTAGAAAAGCCGAAGATCCCCATGAGCAATACCGCGCTGGTAGGTTTATATAAGATCAAGGAAACCAATATCATGTATGATTGTCTTTCCCATATTTTCTCCCAGAATATTACTACGGAAGGGCAGTTTCATCTCACCGATGCCCTGCAGTGTATGATCAGCCGCAAGGCAAAGATCCAGACCTTTAAGGTAAAACACTGGTATGACTGTGGCCGCAAAGAGACCTTACTGGAAACCAATGCCTTGCTGCTCAAAAAAATAGGTAACGAAATAGACCCCACCGCAACAATAGAAAATGCCATCATCAAACCTCCGGTCAGTATCGGACCGGGCAGCCGGGTAGCCAACACCATTATTGGCCCTCATGCCTCCATTGGTGCCAATACGGTTATTGAACAATCTGTTATCAGAGACTGTATCATCGGCTCCTTCTCCAATCTGCATGAGGTAGTATTGGATAACTCTCTGATCGGTAATGATGCAAGCGTAAAAGGACTCAGCAGAAATCTAAATATCGGAGATAACACTGAAATCGACTTTGGCTAGACTGAACGCTTTATACCGTTATCATATCCAGCCAATTACGGATAATCCTGTCACCTTCCGGTGTCATGTAGGACTCGGGATGAAACTGTAATCCATATACGGGTAGGTGTTTATGACCAATGGCCATGACCACCGCATTGGTTCCTTTACCTCCTGAAGCGCTCTCTGCAATGGTTGCAGTCGCTAACACCTCAAGATCTTTCACGGGCACTTTGTTGTCCATACCCCAGGAATGGTAAAGGCCCACTTTTACAGGCAATTTCAGACCGGCAAATAATAAAGAGGCGGAACTGGATATGCCCACATCCTGCACCCACATATTCACCTGCCTGCCGTGCTGTATCACGGGAAGATTATATAATACACCTCCGTAGTAGGCGACCAGGCTCTGTAAACCCAGGCAAATACCCAGCACCGGCATATTTCTATAACCTTCCAGACATTCCTTCAGTAATTCGCTGACCGCCGGATAGTCTTCGGGAAGCCCGGGCCCGGGAGACAGGACTACGGCATCAAATTGCCAGATCAACGACACGTCAATGGCCGGCAAGTCATCCACCGACCATACGTCAACAGACGCTACCCGTCCCTTTTTACCTGCAAAGGATTCAAAAAGGCCTACAAGATTATAGGTAAAAGAGTCATTATGGTCAATTATTAATATTTTTGCGGCCACTGTATTGAAGGATGATAACAGACACAAAGGAAGTATTTTTTGATGAGATTAATAAGCTCTATCAGGCGAAGCAACCATTTTTCTTTCTGACGGATTACGATGGAAAGCAAATGGAAGTAACCGCTATAGATGAAAAGGAAGAAGGACTGGGCAACAGTATCCGCTTTCGGGCACCCGGCATGTGCTTTCCCAAAAAGCAGCCTGCTCATCTTATCCATCCAGACAATCCGTTAATCTGGCATAAACATCCGATCAGTTTTGCTGCCTATAAAAAATCTTTTGAAATTGTACAGCAGGGGCTGCAGCAGGGCAATTCCTATCTGGTCAATCTCACCTGCAGCACCCCCGTGGATACCAACTATTCACTGGCCGATCTGTATGAACTGGGCCAGGGTAAATACAAACTACTGTATAGGGACTGGTTTGTACACTTTTCCCCCGAGCCCTTTATACGGATAGAAAATGATCGCATCAGCAGCTATCCGATGAAAGGCACTATAGAAGACAGCGAACCCGATGCCGCGGACAGACTACGCTTAAGTGAAAAGGAAATCGCCGAGCAATACACCATTGTCGATTTGATTCGCAACGATCTTCACCAGGTCGCTGCAGGTGTGGAGGTAGCGAGTTTCAGGTATCTGGAAAAATTAAAGACCAATCAAAAGAATCTCTATACTGTCAGTTCCCATATTACAGGTACGTTAAGGCCCGCCTACCTACATAATCCCGGCGATGTCTTAAAAGCCATGTTACCTGCCGGCTCCATTACCGGAGCACCAAAAGCGGCAACAATAAAGATCATCAGGCAGGCAGAAACACACCGCAGAAACTTTTATACGGGGGTCTGGGGCTATTATAACGGACAGATACTGGATAGCTGTGTTATTATCCGTTATTTGGAAAGCACTCCCGAAGGGCTTATCTTTAAAAGCGGAGGCGGTATTACTTCCTTAAGTGAAGCCGAAACTGAATATCACGAAATGATCACAAAAGTCTATGTTCCCCTTCCTTGAATCCATACGTCTGGAAAACCGGCAGCTTTCTTTCATGCAGAGGCATCAGGTTCGCTTTGTCACTACACAGCAGGACAACTGGGGAAAGGTGCATTATAACGATTTAAGCAGCCTGATTATCCGGCATCCCGGTTTCCCGAAAGATGATCAAAAATATAAATGCCGGGTTGTCTATAGCCCGGAAGAAATTTCAATTTCTTTTATTACCTATACACCCAGATTCATTACCAGATTACAAGTGGTTACCGACGAGCAGATCCATTACCGTTATAAGTCTGCAGACCGCAGCAGACTTGACGCTTTAACCACCGGACTACCTGCAGACACAGAGATATTGATCTTCCAAAATGAACTGCTGACAGATAGCAGTTTCTCCAATCTGGCATTATTTGACGGTAAAGACTGGTGGACGCCGAAAGTACCTTTATTACAAGGCATACATAGAGGTTACCTTTTAGACAAGCGTGTTATCCGGGAAAAAGATATTACCCAAGCTGATCTTAAAAAATTTAAGCAGATCCGACTTATCAATGCCATGATGGACTGGAACCATACCTGGGAATTGCCTGTCACCGCTATAAAGTTCTGATTTTTACATCTAAGACAAACAGATCAGGGGGCGCTTTCCGGAGTCACCTTTTGCCGCGTTTTCGGTTCACCTATCCATTCCGTGAATGGAAGATGGTAAGTTCCCGAACGGAGCTATCATTATTATTCAACAATCGACAAGCAGATTTTTAGGAAAGAGGAAGCATTCCAATAGTTTTCGTACGGCATATATGGCTCGACAGCGGTTGTCGCCACAATAATTACCTGCATAGCGGCTGAAGGCAATCTGGATGACTCCTTGCCCGCAGCGAAAATGCTGTTTTTGCAGTGGTGGCCTTTATATCACCGGCGCAAAAACAGCATTCTGTTGATTAATATTTTTATTCACTTTAATAAAAAGCTACCAGCCGCCGCTGGCGCCTCCTCCGCCGCTGCTACCACCGCCAAATCCTCCAAAGCCACCTCCGCCGAAGCCGCCTCCGCCGCCAAATCCGCCACCTCCACCGCCGCGGCCGAGTGCATTACCCAGAATCATCGGTAGCAGAATATTGGACCAGCCGCCATGACTGGCAACGCCCCCACCACCGCCGCCGCGGTTAGCGCCGATGATGATAAAAATGACGATGGCCAGTATGATAAAGAAGACAATCGCGCCACCGCCGGAATCGTCTGATTTGTCACGTGGAACCTTGTATTCGCCGACAGCCGCTTTTTCAAGCGAGTTAATGGCCTGATCGATTCCTCTGTAATAGTTTCCTTTCTGAAAATTCGGTGCCAGGTCATTTTCTATAATGCTCTTGGATTGCACATCAGTGATCGCACCTTCCAGACCATAGCCGACCTCAATTCTTACTTTGCGGTCCTGGGCAGCAATGAGTAACAAAACACCATTATTATTTTTCTTGCCGCCGATACCCCAGGAACGAAAAAGTTTATTCGCATAATCATCAAGAGGATAGCCGTTCAAAGTCGGAATGATCACCACACTGATCTGATTAGAGGTGCTGTCATCAAAAGCAACCAGCTTCTGTTCCAGAATCTCGGCCTGCTCCGGGATGAGCAGACCTGCCTTATCCACCAGTAACCTGGGCGGGTTGGGCGGAGCTAACAGATTCAGATCTTGTCCCTGAGCACCTGCAAAAGTGATCAGACAAAGTAAGACCAGAAAAAAACTTCGGACTTTATAAGGGAAAGAAAAAAACACGTATTACTTTTTTTAAGCTATTTGCCAAAGACAATATCGTCCGGCTGCTCGTTGACATCACTGACTTTGTCATAGGGGAAAGCAGTTTTTAATGCATCCCCTATCGACAATATCATTAATTTAAGACCTGTACCATAAGCCTTCTGCTGAAAATGGGTTTTCACCTGCTGGAGTTTCTGTTTCCAAAAATCCAG
This sequence comes from Arachidicoccus terrestris, assembly GCF_020042345.1. NCBI lineage: Bacteria > Pseudomonadati > Bacteroidota > Chitinophagia > Chitinophagales > Chitinophagaceae > Arachidicoccus > Arachidicoccus terrestris. Next base: position 3,201,473 of record NZ_CP083387.1, on the reverse strand, counting down.
CCCCACCTTTTCGTGGATGGCTTCATCTCCGAATACCGCCAATTGCCGGTCTTTCATGGCCAGATAAATAAGCACACCGTTTCTGGAAGTCGTTTCAAACATCCGGAGTTCATCAAAGACCTCTTTAGCCCTGTCCAGTGCATCCACATACCGGCAATGGCCTTCCACATATAGCCGAATTTCCCCGCTTGTAGCTGTCTCTGCCGTTTTAATCGCCTCAACGATCTCAGATTGCTGCTCTGGCGTAAAATATCCAGGATCCTTTTTTTTATTGAATAAACTCATTACGGACGATTTAACGCGCTCAGGTAAGGTGTTATATGATCTGGTGCAGATTATTTAATATCGAAATTGATATCCGGTGCTTTCTCAGAACCCGGATCTGCTTTGTAATATGCTTTAGCATGAAAACCGAATAGACCGGAGAGAATATTCTTAGGGAACGTCTTCACTGTCAGATTATAGCTATTGACTGCGGCGTTATAGTCTCTGCGGGCTACATTGATCCTGTTTTCAGTTCCTTCGATCTGTGTCTGGAAATCCTGGAAGGCCTTTGTGGTCTTCAGATCAGGATACGCCTCCGATACCGCCATCAAACGGCTGAAAGCTCCCTGCAGCTGTGCCTGTGCTGCCTGATATTTGGCCAGGCTTTCGGGATCATTGATATCCACAGTCACACTGGTGGCCTTGGAACGGGCACTGATGACATCATTTAACGTGGATTTCTCAAAGTTAGCGGACCCCTGGATTGTTTTAATAACGCTATTATACAGATCAGTACGGCGCTGGTAATTAGTTTCTACATTACTCCAGACCTGCTGTACCTGCTGATCCTGCTTAACAAGGCCATTATAACCATTACAGCCATAGACGCCCAACACGATGGCGATTATTACAAGAATGATCCAACCTTTCTTCATGGGTTTTTAATTTTAATTGGTTTATTCCAGCGCTACGGCGCTAATTAGCAGCAGCACTGTTTATTAAAAATAACGTTTTTTGTCCTTTTGACCATAAGATTGGGGCAATTTTTTCTCATCTGGCCAGTAAATGGGAATTTTATAACCATAACAGGCCATGGGCTTAACTGTTTCCGAATCTTATCCGTTGTCTTTTCTGACCTTATAATGCCGCCTGAACAGTAGCGATCAGATCTGCAATCGGTATTCTTTGCTGTTCCATAGAGTCCCGATGGCGAATCGTCACAGTCTGGTCTTCTAAAGACTGATGGTCCACAGTCACGCAGAACGGGGTACCGATCGCGTCCTGTCTGCGGTAACGTTTGCCGATCGCGTCCTTGATCTCATAAAAACACCTGAACTGTTGTGCGCAGTTTTTATAGATATCATGGGCCAGCTCAGGCAGACCGTCTTTTTTAGTCAGCGGGAAGATAGCCAGTTTTATAGGGGCGATCTTCGGGGCGATATGTAAAACCACACGCTGGTCTGTCGATCCGTCCTCTTTGGTAATCGTTTCTTCCTCATAACTATTGGAGAGTACGGACAAGAACATACGGTCCAGGCCAATAGACGTCTCCACGACATACGGCACATAGTGTTTGTTGATCTCCGTATCAAAGTAAGTCAGCTTCTTACCGCTGAACTCCTGATGACGGCTCAGGTCATAATCTGTCCGGGAATGAATACCCTCCAGCTCTTTAAAGCCAAATGGGAATTCAAACTCAATATCGACCGCCGCGTTTGCATAATGAGCGAGCTTCACGTGATCATGGAAACGCAGCTTTTCTTTAGGCGTCCCCAGGCTTAAATGCCACTCAAAGCGGGTCTGTTTCCACTTTTCATACCATTCCAGCTCGGTACCCGGGCGAACGAAGAACTGCATTTCCATCTGTTCAAACTCCCGCATACGGAAGATAAACTGACGGGCCACAATCTCATTTCTGAAAGCTTTCCCTGTCTGGGCAATACCGAAAGGAATTTTCATACGGGCTGTCTTCTGTACATTCAGGAAGTTCACAAAGATGCCCTGTGCCGTTTCCGGGCGCAGATAGATCGTATTAGCCTCTTCCGTAACCGATCCTAACTGTGTATCGAACATCAGGTTAAACTGACGGATGTCTGTCCAGTTAGCCGTCTTGCTGATAGCACAGACGATCTTCTGGTCGTCCAGCAACTGACGCAGTCCGGCATAATCATCTGCTGCCAGCAGACGATCCATCTCAGCGAGCAGCTGATCAGCCTCTGCCTGTTTGCCCGCTTCGGACAGTTCTGCCGCCTTAGCCTCAATCAGGTGATCTACTCTATATCTTTTCTTACTGTCCTTATTATCAATCATCGGATCACTGAAGCTATCCACATGACCGCTGGCTTTCCAGGTAGTCGGGTGCATAAAAATGGCCGCATCGATCCCTACAATATTTTCCTGGAGCTGGGTCATAGACTTCCACCAATAATCCCGGATATTCTTTTTCAGTTCACTGCCGTAAGGGCCATAATCATATACGGCACTTAAGCCATCATAGATTTCGGAACTGGAGAAAACAAAACCGTATTCTTTTGCATGCGAAATAATCGCCTGGAATTTTCCTTCTTGTTGGGTACTCATATGGCAAATATAAATAAGACTTCAAGACGAAAGTATCTTTTTAGTAAAAATTCAGCAGAAGTCTCCTTTTTTAGGTAAGACTCCCAATCCAGTCGGTTATCTACCAACCGAAAAACAACTTGACAAGATAATAAAAGAAATCGGGCAACCATCACTTTTATAGATCAGACTGCCCGTTTTATTCGCTTCTTTATGGACACTTCCAGCACGCATGCGTCGTCGGTAAGCGGCCATATTATTTATTAATGAACTTTGGAGTATACATGTTGATCATCATGATAATTTTCCTCAGGTTTGGTCAGGGTTGATGAAAGATAGTCATCCAGGGAAACTTTTTGCAGTTTTTCCTTTTTAGCATTTTCTTTTGCCAATCCGGCCAATCTTATTTTTTCCAGTTTCTGGTTGCGCACCTTCACCGCCAGATAAAGCAGTAAGGTCGCACACACGACTAATACCAGAATAGCAATGCTCACATTCCATCCCAGTGCTACCATTCCAACCGCTGTCGCAATTAGAAACGCAGTCACGCCTACCAATGTGCCGGCTACCTGAGTCGCATTCAGGCCAATATCTAATAGAACATGGTGTACGTGCGTTCTGTCAGCATGAAAGGGGGAGAAACCACGTAATATTCTGGTCGTAAAGACCCTGAACGTATCATAGACCGGAACAATGATGGCCGCCAACGCAATAACGATTCCTCCCTTACCACCGGCAAATAATCCACTCAGTGGAGAAGAGGCGGGCAAAAGGCTCATCTTAGACACAAAAGAGATCGCCATAACGGATGCCAGAAAACCCAGAATCAAAGACCCGGTATCTCCCATAAATATTTTAGCGGGTGCTATATTGTATCTCAGGAAGCCCGCAACCGCCCCTGCTATTGTAAAACACAGCATGGCTGAACCAATATTCTTATTGATCGCAAACAGTACGCCCAGGAAAGTAAACAATAACATACTCAGACTGCCTGCCAGACCATCGACCCCGTCGATCAGGTTAAAGGCATTGGTGACAAAGGTAATCCCTACGACAGAGAGCAGGAAGCTGACCAGATAAGGTAATTCATAGATACCCAGAAATCCCTGCAGGTTTTCCAGCCGGATACCTGCCAGGTAAACCACGATAATTGCAGCCACCAGTTGTGCTAAAAACTTCTTATAAGGATCAATGGCGACCAGGTCATCTTTCAAACCGGTTACAAATAACAGGAAACTTGCACCGAGAATACAATTCCATCCTGTAAAATAAAAACCTACGTTGAATATAGATGCTACGAAGATAAACGCGGAGAAGATACCGATACCGCCGAGATTAGGTGTAACATTTACATGTTTTTTGCGGTGATCCGGCTTATCCAGTAGTCTCTTTTTCTTCGCGACAAATATGATATTAGGTATGGAGAATATTGTAATCCCCATAGCCAGCAGAAACATAGCGATGTATATATAGACGACAGATTGTGATAGGTCAAAATATTTCATGCAAAAAAGTCTAATTAACGTAACAAAGGCGATATTTAAATACTCCTTGCCAAAGAATTGATAAGACACAATTTACGTGCCGTATTTCCTTCTTAATATTTATATAATACCTGCGACTAGGGTCAAAAAAATGTTGATATATGCAAAAATATACTAAATAACCCAAACACTTACAATTTTTTACAGAAACCCTGAGTTTTTCTCCCAACTAAGAGGAACGATAGAAAATGGCATTTCGCTACACCACTATGGTAGCGGGCCAGGACAATTACCGGCATAGGCTATCAGCATCAGGTATTTGGGTATTGGCATATATTGCAATACTTTTGTAGGATAATAAATACGTAGCATGAATCCAACGAAACGTTATCTCATCACGGCGGCATTACCATATGCCAACGGATTAAAACATATCGGTCACCTTGCCGGTGCTTATTTGCCGGCAGACATTTATGTCCGTTATCTCAGGGCGCAGAAAAGAGAGGTTCTTTTTGTCTGCGGCAGTGACGAACATGGTACCGCCATCCCCATACAGGCAAAAAAAGAAGGTACTACTCCTCAGGCCATTATAGATAAATATCATCCGATTATCAAACAAAATTTTGAAGATCTGCTGATAAGCTTTGATATTTATCACCGCACTTCTGCCCCTATCCATCATGAAACGGCCAGCGCATTCTTTAAACAGCTCAACGACCAGGGCGATCTGGAGATCAAAGAAAGCGAACAATATTATGATGAGCAGGCGGCCACTTTCCTGGCTGACCGGTTTATTCAGGGAACCTGCCCTAACTGTGGTTACAATCAGGCATTTGGAGATCAGTGTGAGAAATGCGGAACCAGCCTCAGCCCTGAACAGCTGATCGACCCGATCAGTACCCTGAGTGGACAAAAGCCGGTTAAAAAAAGCACCAGACACTGGTATTTGCCTTTGGACAAACATGAAGCCTGGTTAAGAGAATGGATACTGACAGATCATAAGGATGATTGGAAAGGCAATGTACTGGGCCAGTGTAAAAGCTGGCTGGACGGCGGTCTTCAGCCCCGTGCCGTCACCCGTGATCTGGACTGGGGCGTTAAGGTGCCCGTGCCCGGCGCGGAAGGTAAAGTATTATATGTCTGGTTTGATGCCCCTATCGGCTACATCAGCGCCACGAAAGAATATTGCAAAGAACATGGCATGAATGCCGACGTCCTATGGAATGATAAGGATACCAAACTTGTACACTTTATCGGAAAAGATAATATAGTGTTTCACTGTATTATTTTCCCGGTCATGCTCAAACTCCATAATAATATCCTGCCAGATAATGTACCTGCCAATGAATTCGTCAACCTCGAGGGGGATAAAATGAGTACCAGCCGCAACTGGAAACTGGAGATGCAGGACTATATCGATGACTTCATCAACAAGGACAATGGCGGAGCGGCTATGGCGGATGTATTAAGGTATTACCTGACCACCATCATGCCCGAATCCAAAGACAGTGAGTTCACCTGGAAGGGCTTTCAGGAGGCCAATAATAGTGAACTGGTGGCTATATTTGGCAACTTCGTGAACCGGAGTTTTGTGCTCATGCATAAGCTGTGTAACGGGAAAGTCCCACCATTGCATGCCACGCGTCTGGATGACCGTGATCAACAGATCATTAAAGATATTGAAGACGCAAGAATCAACATCGAACAAGCGATTGAAAACTATAAATTCCGGGAAGCACTGTTTGAAGTAATCGACCTGGCCAGAAAGGGAAATCGCTATATGCAGGAAAAGGAACCATGGATTTTGGCAAAGTCACTGGAGGCACATCCGCTGAATCAACAATTGATCGACAATTGCTTGCACCTCTGCTTGCAATTAACGGCTAATCTGGCCATCTTTATCAATCCTTTCCTGCCGCAGACCGCACAAAGACTCTGTCACATGATGAAAGTGGTAGACAAAATGCTGGAATGGAAAAACGGCGGCCGTATTAAGTTATTAAGTGTCGGCTACAGCCTGCGGGCGCCCGAACTTTTATTCCGGAAAATTGAAGACAGTGAGATTGAGGCCCAGCTCGAAAAGCTGAAAAATGGCGCTGCAGCTGCTGCTGAAGCCAAAGCCGCCACCGCAGCGATACGCTCCGGCGCAGTGTCTGAAGCGGCCTCCACAGAACAGGCCGATAACGGTAAAAAAGAAATTCAGTTTGACGATTTTGCTAAGATAGATCTCAGAGTGGGTACGATTACCTCAGCCGAGCGAATTCCTAAGGCTGATAAGCTCCTGAAACTGGAGGTAGACATGGGCACTGAAATCAGAACCATCTGCTCCGGTATTGCCGAACATTTTGCGCCGGAAGAGATTGTCGGCAAACAGGTAACCGTAGTCGCCAATCTGGCCCCCCGTAAAATGAGAGGTATTGTAAGTAATGGTATGATCCTTATGTCGGAAAATGCTGATGGCAAACTGGTTTTTGTGAACCCCGATGCTGACATCCCCAATGGCAAGGCTGTTAATTAATGGCCTGATCCAATGAAAATAAAAAAGCTAAGCAGTGTAGAAACCTGCTTAGCTTTTTTATTTGTGCCTTTTCTGAAAAATAGGCGCTTAGATATGAGAGTGCGTGGTACTGGTTGCAATACCGGCCTTGTTTTTATACAAGTGATACACACCAAATAACACTGCAGCAGCTACAACCGTAGACAACAGGCTATAAGGAAAATAAAATGGCCAGCCGGCAACATAACAAGCCTTAAGCCCTGCGCCAGTCAAAGGATAGAAACCGGCAAATGCCCAGACCCCAAGGTTAGATAATATATAAAACACTGTCGGAGCAATAAGTGAAGCAATACCAATAGACAATACGCCAGGCTTCTTAATGCCCAGGCCCACAAATGTCAACAGTGCGAACAAAACATAATTAAGCAACTGTCCTTCGTAGAATCCGGGAGTAGACCAGGCTCCGATGCTGTACAGTAGCTGAATCAATACGTCACAAATAAAGAAACTAAGCAAGGGTAGTAAGAAGGCGAATTTCCTGTCTTTTTTAAATACAACCCCGCCAAAAATAGCCATTGCATACATCGGCGTTATACCATATATGCCCGCAGGCATAGGGATTAGCCTGCTGATAACCGCTAAGGCTACCAGTAACGCAAAACAGACAATAACTTTTGTTCTCTTTTCCATGATTTCTACTTGTTCTGCACAAAATTAACAACAAATACAGGGAATGCCAAGATTTCTTTAGAAGGGAATGCAACACCGTAAACAGAGAAGCCTCCGGTATAGCATATGCTATCATCGGAGGCTTCTCTTTATTTTCATGACAAACTGCAATGATACAATTTGCATTGAGGTTTTATTTTGTTTCTTCAGCCGGCGCGTCTGCGCCGTCGTCTGCTTTAGGCGCTTCTGTTGCAGCTTTTTCTTCTACAACCTCTGCATCCTGAATAGCGGATTCAGTCGTCTGCTCTGCTTTTTCTTCAGTAGCCTTCTTAGAAGTACTGCGGCTACGACGCGTTCTCTTGGCTGGTTCCTGATTTTCACCGGCAGCAGCTGATTTACCGTAAACTTCATTGAAGTCAACCAGTTCGATCATTGCTTTCTCTCCATTATCACCAGGACGGATGCCCAGTTTAATGATACGGGTATAACCACCGGGACGGTCGCCGATTTTAGGAGCTACAACTGTGAAGAGTTCTTTCACCGCTGATTTATTCTGTAAAAAAGAAAATACCAGGCGATGATTATGACTGATCTGCGCTTCAGTAGCGTTCTTCTTAGTCTTCGTGATCAAAGGCTCAACGTATTTACGCAACTCCTTTGCTTTAGCCAGCGTGGTTACGATTCTTTTGTGTGTAATCAGCTGTGCAGCCAGATTAGAAAGAAGGGCATCTCTGTGCGCTTTCTTGCGACCTAAATTGTTTTGTTTATCTCCGTGACGCATTTTAATTGAATTTTATATTTACACCGTGTCAAGGAATGCAAATACCAGCCTTTATTGGCTTATGTGATAAAAATTAATCGTTTACTTCTACACCCATACGAATGAGATCCATACCGAACTGCAGACCTCTTTCATGTAACACCTGTTCAATTTCAGTAAGTGACTTCTGGCCAAAGTTGCGGAATTTCATGAGATCTTCCTGCTCATACTGAACCAGCTCACTCAGAGAATTGATCTTAGCCGCTTTCAGGCAGTTAAAGGCACGTACTGAAAGATCCAGATCTTCCAGTGGCGTCTTTAATACTTTACGCAGCTGCAGCACTGTTTCGTCTACCACGTCTTCTTTCTTATCCTCTTTGCTGTCAAAGGTGATATTCTCGTCGGTGATAATCATTAAGTGCTGGATCAGAATGCGGGATGCCTGTTTAACGGCATCTTCCGGGTGAATGGTACCGTCAGTAGCGACTTCCAGTAACATTTTTTCATAGTCAGTGCGCTGTTCAACACGATAGTTCTCAATAGCGACCTTTACATTCTTGATCGGAGTATGAATAGAATCAATAGCAATGTAACCAAAAGGAGCATCTTTCACCTTGTTCTCTTCAGAAGGAACATAACCGCGACCTTTAGCGATCGTCAGTTCGATGTCCAGTTTTGCAGAAGGATCCAGAACGCATAATACGAGTTCAGGATTCATCACTTCAAAATTAGGTGTAGCTTCTCCGATATTACCGGCGGTAAACTCTGGTTTGCCTTTAATAGATAAAACGATCTTTTCAGGACCCAGGTCCTGATCAACAGTCTTTTTAAAGCGGACTTGCTTCAGATTCAGAATCAATTCTGTCACGTCTTCTGTAACACCGGGAATAGTAGCAAACTCGTGGTCTACACCATCAATTTTGATTCCCACGATCGCATAACCCTCCAGGGAGCTCAAAAGAACTCTGCGAAGCGCATTACCGACGGTTAAACCAAAACCGGGTTCCAGCGGACGAAATTCAAATTTACCATCGAAATCAGTTGCTTTCTGCAAAACGATTTTATCTGGCTTCTGAAAGTTTAATATTGCCATATTAAAACTTGATTTTATTGAACTTTCGGGCTTTATGGAAAAGCCCGAAAGATATTTGTTTTAGAAAAGATTGTGCGAATATATAGAAATGGTACCAAAACCACTTCGACTGATTCTTATTTAGAGTACAACTCTACAATCAGCTGTTCTTTAATGTTCTCAGGAACGCTCTCTCTTTCCGGAAAAGTAATGAAAGTACCTTTCTTGTCTGCTTCGTTCCAATCCAACCAGCTGAACTTAGGATTTTTACCACGGATCTGGGAAGTCAAAGCTGAATTAGCCTCGCTTTTCTCTTTCAGTCCGATGATATCGCCTGGCTTCAAACGGTAAGAAGGAATATTTACGACGTCACCGTTTACAGTGATGTGTTTGTGGCTAACCAGCTGACGGGCAGCAGGACGGGAAGCAGCCAGCCCCAGACGATATACCGTATTGTCCAGACGGGCTTCCAGTAATTTGATCAGATTCTCACCAGTGATCCCTTTCAGACGGTTAGCGTCATCGAAAGTATTGCGGAACTGACGCTCTAATACGCCATAGGTGTATTTCGCTTTCTGTTTTTCTTTCAGCTGTGTAGCATATTCGCCCAGCTGCTTGCGTTTGCGGTTTGCACCGTGCTGGCCGGGAGGATTGCTGTTTTTACCTAAATACTTACCATTACCTAAAATGGGTTCACCGAAAATACGGCAGATCTTGGTTTTTGGACCTGTGTAACGAGCCATAAAATTTTACTTGTTTTGCGATTTTTTAATGACGATGTGTTATCTGTAAAAATCTAAAATGAATAGCACACCCTATATTCAGAATAAGAAGCAGAAACCTGTTTTACCGGGCTTCTGCTTAAAAATTAATTCAAGTTATACTCTTCTCTTTTTAGGAGGACGGCAACCGTTGTGCGGTAATGGAGTGATATCTTTGATGATGTTGATCTCAATACCATTCTGAGACAAAGAGCGAATCGCACCTTCTCTTCCTGATCCCGGACCTTTTACATATACATCCACTTTCCTTAAACCGGCATCAACTGCAACTTTTGCAGCATCTGCAGCTGCAGTCTGAGCAGCGTAGGGCGTGTTTTTCTTGGAACCACGAAAGCCCATTTTACCAGCGGAAGACCAGGAGATCACCTGACCTTGCTTATTGGTGAGTGCAATAATAATGTTGTTGAATGTTGCACTGATGTGCGCATCCCCATGTGCATCCACTTTCACGATTCTTTTCTTCGCAGCGGCTTTTGCACTCTGTTGTTTTCCTTTTGCCATTGTTTTTGTTTGTAGGTAGTCTTCTAAAATTGATAGCCCCTCCTATTATAGCATCAGCTCTAATTATCCGGTGGCTTTTTTATAAACACAAAATTTCAAATCCCAAACAGCGTTGATATCCGTTTGAGATTTGAAACAAAGTTGAATATTATTTCTTAGGCGCCTTTTTCTTACCGGCAACGGTCTTACGCTTACCTTTACGGGTACGACTGTTGGTGCGGGTGCGCTGTCCACGTAAAGGCAAACCTTTACGATGACGCAGACCGCGATAACAAGCAATATCCAGGAGACGTTTGATGTTCATCTGGACCTCACTACGTAAAGCACCTTCTACTTTGATTTCATTGTTGATGATGTTACGAATGGCAGTCTGCTCATCATCATTCCACTCATTGACTTTTTTATTAGGGTCAATACCTGCAGTGTTCAGAATATATTGAGCTGTTGAACGACCAATACCAAAAATATAGGTCAATCCTATTTCGCCTCTTTTATTTTTTGGTAAATCTATACCGGCAATACGAGCCATAAATTAATTAAGAATTAAAAATTAAAAAAATCTTACCCCTGACGTTGCTTAAATCTGGGATTCTTTTTGTTAATAATGTAAAGCCTTCCCTTCCTGCGAACAATTTTGCAGTCGGCGCTACGCTTTTTGACAGATGCTCTAACTTTCATTAGTGTTTTTATTTACAATTTTCTAAAACCCTTTTATATACCGGTTGTGCTTTTCAGCGCTTCCAGACTTGTCCGCCTAAGGACTACTTATACCGGAAAATGATCCGGCCCCGGGAAAGATCATAGGGGCTCATTTCTACACCCACTTTATCTCCTGGCAGAATACGGATATAATGCATTCTCATTTTCCCTGATATGGTCGCTAATATCTCGTGTCCGTTTTCTAACTTTACCCTAAACATCGCATTGCTTAGCGCTTCGAGTATTACTCCATCCTGTTTTATAAGTGGTTGTTTCGCCATACTATTTTTGGGAGCGCAAAGATACAATTAATAGGCGGAATAATAAAAATTAATTCCTCAAAATATTTATACCCTGCGCAAGTTCTTGAAATTCAACCGCAAATTTAGATCATAATTTGCAAATATTAAAGCGAATTTAAGATTATTTTTTAAGAGATTGTTTAAGATTGGACGGGTTCTGCACAAAAAGCAGGATTAGCCGGGGCATTTTAGTCTCCGCTCTTCCATTATACGCCTTCTGCCTGCTTATCAAAAAGGAGACAGAACCCCGAGTGTTGGCAGTTAGATAAAATCACCTTTAAACACCCTATTTTTCGATTTAACCAATTAATTTTGCCCGGGCGTTTCGCATCTACATCTTTTTGATGTAATTTCACGCCCTCATTATTAAGCAAAAAGACGTGCAGGAATCCATCTGCGCAATTGAAAAATGATACCATTATGGCCGAAGTGATTAAAATGCCGCGATTAAGCGACACCATGACAGAAGGAGTTATTGCCGCCTGGCATAAAAAAGTGGGTGACCCTGTTAAAAAAGGCGACTTGTTGGCTGAAATTGAAACAGATAAGGCCACAATGGAACTGGAAAGCTATAAAGAAGGCACCTTGTTACATGTAGGCGGCGGAGATGGCAGCAAATTGCAAGTAGATGATTTACTGGCCATTATAGGGAAAGAGGGGGAAGATATCAGTGGTTTGATCGGTGGCGGCCCGGCTCCGGCTGAAGCAGCGCCCGCTGAAGCACCTAAAACAGAAGCCCCCGCTACGGAACAAAAACAGCAAGCCAGTACTGGCGAGCCGGCAGCACCGGCGGCTACCCTGGATCTGGCCAATATGGAAGAAGTAGTGCTCATGCCGCGCCTAAGTGATACTATGACGGAAGGTGTGATTGCTTCATGGCAAAAAAATGTCGGTGATGACGTTAAGAAAGGTGACGTACTTGCTGAAATAGAGACGGATAAAGCCACCATGGAGCTGGAAAGCTACAAGGATGGTAAATTATTATATCAGGGCGCTCCTGCAGGAGATAAAATAGAAGTTAATCATCTGTTAGCCATCATTGGTGGTGACAATGTAGATGTCGAGGCGATTGTAAAGGCATCCAAAGCAGGCGAAGGTGGAGCCCCTACACCAGCAGAACAACCAAAAGCGGAAGCGGCCCCTGCTGAGCAAACAGCCGCGCCTGCTGCTCAGTCCTCTGCTGCTCCCACAGCCGCCCCGGCACAACAGGCTGTTGTGAACGAAGGGCGCATTTTTGCTTCTCCGCTGGCTAAAAAGCTGGCAGAAGAGAAAGGCGTTGACTTAAAATATGTAAAAGGATCCGGTGATAATGGCAGAATCGTCAGAAGCGATATTGAAAACTATACACCTGAGGCAGTACCTGCAGTTGCTACTGCCACCGCAGGCGCTGCACAACAGCCGCAGGTTCCTGCCGGACAAGTATCTTTTGAAGAGGTTCCGGTTTCCCAGATGCGTAAAACCATCGCCCGCCGTCTGGCAGAAAGCAAATATTCTGCGCCGCATTTCTATCTGACCATGGCGATCAATATGGATGCCGCGGTTGCCGTCCGCCCTAAACTGAACAAAGAAGGGCAACCCAAGATCAGTTTCAATGACCTCGTTATAAAAGCCGTTGCTGTCGCTCTGAAAAAACACCCGGCCGTCAATAGCAGCTGGTTGGGCGACAAGATCCGTATCAATCATCATGTTAATATCGGTGTCGCTGTCGCTGTGGAAGACGGCCTGCTGGTACCTGTTGTTCGTTTTGCAGATACCAAGCCCCTGACAGTGATCTCTCAGGAAGTGAAGACCTTCGCAAAGAAGGCAAAAGACAAAAAGCTGCAACCTTCTGATTGGGAAGGCAACACTTTCACTGTAAGCAACCTGGGAATGTTTGGCATCGACCAGTTTACCGGTATTATTAACTCGCCGGATTCTTGTATTCTGGCTGTGGGTGGTATCTCCCAAGAACCGATCGTTAAAGATGGCCAGATTGTGGTAGGCAATATTATGAAAGTCACCCTGAGTTGCGACCACCGCGTGGTCGACGGCGCTTCCGGATCTGCCTTCCTGCAGACCCTGAAGGAACTATTAGAAGAACCATTGAGAATGTTGCTCTAAAAAACACCACTCTCAAAAAGATACAAAAGGATGCATATTATTATAGCATCCCAAGTTCAAGAGTAAGCGAAATCCCTTCCGCCACAAACAGCGAGAAGGGATTTTCATTTTTTCGCCCTCTTTTGACTGACCTAAAGGCAATACGGGTGCGACGCAGCGTATTGCATCCTGATCAGTCGAACGACATCAGAACATGGAATACACTAAAAATACTGCTTTTCCTAATGTGAGGTATCCAGACATCAAGTCCAGGATTAATTAAACGGACCTGCTTCAAACCTAGGGCATAAAAACACCCCAAAGCACTCTCAGTGAACAAAGGATCACTAAAATACCCACGCAAATATACATGGTTTTGATCGGCAGTCTACCGGAAAGACGGGCTGCAAACGGCGCGGCCAGCATGCCGCCGAAGATCAGGCCGGCGATCACCTGAAAATGCATCTGCCCGAATACGATGATAAAAGTTGCTGTACTTCCGATTGAGGTAAAGAATTTGGTGAAGGTAGAAGACCCGATAGTATAGAGCGGGTCCCTTCCGCCGGAAATCAGCGTACTGGTAACTAATGGCCCCCATCCGCCGCCAAAGGCATCCAGAAACCCACCAACAAAAGCGACCGGGCGCACATTGACAATCTTGCGGTGCCTTTGTAATCTTAGGTTTTTAAATGCTTTCTTCACGATCTTAAACCCTAAATAGAAGGTATAGACAGCAATAACAGGCCGTAGGATATGGCCAAATTCCTTACCCATGGTGCCAATAAAAAGTGCGCCCAAAATAGCGCCGATGGCGCCGGGGATCACCAGTGCTACCCATAGTTTTTTATTGACGTGTTTGTATTTATAATGGCTGATACCCGCTGTCCCTACTGAGAACATCTCTGCCATATGTACGCTGCTACTGATTCCCGCAATGGGAATCGGAAGATTCGAGGAGAGCAAAAAGGTCGTCGACAGTACGCCATAGCCCATACCCATGGCGCCGTCAACCAGCTGGGCAAAAAAACCTGCAGCAAACATCCAGAAAAATTGCTGGTCCAGGCTGCCAGCCAGATAATCGAAGCTTTTATCGACCCAGTGCACAGGTAATACATAACCAAATAACCAATAGCCAAAAAGCATCGTCGCTAAAAAAGCCAATGCAAATAACCCCGCTTTTTTCCAAAAACTGGCTCTCAGGATGCGTGGTTTCTCCTCCTGGGTTTTCTGAACCGGATTAACCAGGCCCTGGGTCAATTGATTCAGGTGCTGCACCTTATACTGAAAGTCACCACCGAGTGTCTTTCTGATTTTCTGAAGATTATCCAGAGATGTCTCCAACTCGCCGGGCAGACCATCCTGAATAACGGTCTTAAGTCTTTTGGCCAGTGTGGGCGATTTTCCATTGGTAGAAATGGCGATCTTAATACTGCCTTTTCTGACAATGGACCCCAGATAAAAATCACAGAGTGTGGGTTTATCTGCTACGTTGATCAACTTGCTTTTGGAAGTTGCATCCAATCTGATCTGTTCATCCAGAGCAATATCTGCCGTAGCCACAATCGCGATATCGCAGTCATCCAGATCAGCAGGCTCATAGGCCTTGAGCTGAATCCGGACATTCGGGTATTTGTCCGCATAAGCCTTAAATGCCTCACTTACTTCAAGCGCCACCACGTTAATCCGGGTGGCCGGGGCATTGGACAAAACAGCAGTGAGTTTTTCCAGGCCGACATTGCCGGCCCCCACCAGTAACAAACGCAACTGCTCCAGTTTTAGAAAAACCGGAAACAGCGGATTGGGCAAAGATTCCTTAGGAGCCGGCCCATCCAGCATGACTACAGGTGTTTGTTGCGATATCATAAAGCTAATTTAAGCCAATATTTTTCTCATTGCAAAATCCCCAAAACTTTCTTTTGCCTCTCTTTCGGCGGCAAAACGCCCCAGTAGCTCATCCGCCGTTTCAAGGATCTGTGCTTCATTCAGGTTTTCTTTATACAGCTTATTGCAACGGAATCCCAAAGCATCCGCACCAATGTGCATATTGTAATGCCCCAGCGAAGTTCCGATAAAGGCAATTTCAGCTATATAAGGTCTTGCACAGCCATTAGGGCAGCCAGTCATTCTTATCGAGATGGCCTCATTTTCAAGATGATGCTTTTGCAAAATTGGCTCCATTTTCTCCAGCAAAGTGGGCAAATATCTTTGGGATTCTGCCAGAGCTAAAGCACAGGTGTTCAGGGCCACACAGGCAATCGCATTTTTGCGGATCACGGATGCGTTATCTGTAAACTGAGTTATACCGTGCTTTTCCAGGATTTGCTGGACCTCTGCCTTATCCCTTTCTGCCACATCACTGATAACAATATTCTGGTTACACGTGAAACGAAAGTCAGCCTTCCCAGTTTCAGCGATCTCATAAAAAGCCGTTTTATAGAGGCGGCCATTGTCCGTGTCATCGAATACACGGCCATTCTCTATAAAAGCGGTATAGAACCATTTATCATGATGATTCTTCGCCCAACCGTAACTGTCGATACGTTGTGTAAACTCATAAGGTTTTAATGGCTGGAACGTAACACCGCTTCTTTTCTCCACTTCCGCTTTATAGGCATCCACACCCATGCGATCAATAGTATACTTTAAGCGGGCCAGCTTACGATCTTCCCGGTTACCAAAATCTCTTTGTACCGTGGCGATCTCGTAGACCACCTTGTCCAGATCTTTTTTATCGATATACCCGAATAGCGATGCCACTCTCGGATAAGTGGACGGATTCCCATGAGTGGCGCCCATGCCTCCGCCCGCGCCCACATTATAACCAACCAAGGTGCCGTTTTCTACAATCGCGATGAGCGCGCAGTCATTGGCGAATACGTCCACATCATTTTGCGGAGGTATAGCGATCGCGATCTTGAACTTACGAGGCAGATAGCGGTCCTCATACAAAGGATCTTCTTCTACCTTTTCCGCAACTTTCTCATTACCGACAAATACTTCATAATAGGCCCTTGTCTTCGGCTTCATCAACTCACTCAGGTGAACGGCCGTCTGATACACTTCCTCATGTATGGGAGAAACATCAGGATGTGCGGAAGCCAGTACATTACGATTAACGTCTCCACAGGCTGCTATCGAATCCAGCCCCACCTGATTAAAAGCCTGATGCGTCGGACGGGCATGGTGTTTTAATATGCCGTGTAGCTGCACCGTCTGACGGGTCGTAATCTTAATAGTTCCGGTAGAATAAGTACCGGCTACGTGATGCAGGCCTTTCCATTGCTGCGCCGACAGTTTACCGCCCGGCAGTCTGAGCCGGACCATAAACGCCCAAAGACGGTCCAGCCTTTTGGCCGCTCTTTCCTCTCGCCTATCCCTGTCATCCTGAAGATACATCCCATGGAATTTTACCAGGGCCCTGTCATCTTCCCTAATGGCTAAGGTGTGCTCATCGGCCAGGCTTTCCAATAAAGTGCCTCTGAGGCCGCGGCTGGCCTTTTTTATTTTCTCAACGTGTGATTCTTTATTGCTCATTGAAGTTCTTCTCGTATTTTGTTGTAATGGCATGATACCTTCATGCCTGTATTAGCTATTAATATACATCTTTCAGCAGGCGGCCCTCTTCTTTTAATGCATCCAGGTATTTGCCTGCTTCCGTAAAGGACAGTTCTTTCTGAGTGGCGATAATCTCTGTCAGTGCTTTCTCCACATCAAAACTCATCGGCTCTTTAGCACCGCAGATATAGATAAAGGCGCCACTTTCCAGCCATTCAAAGAGCTCTGCCCCGCGCTCACGCATTTTATCCTGTACATAGACCTTGTTCTCCTGATCTCTGGAGAAGGCTCCGTTAAACTCAGTCAGCACGCCGGTTTCCAAAAAAGACTGGATTTCTGTCTGATAAAGAAAATCACTGGAAATATGCTGATCTCCGAAAAAGAGCCAGTTTCTGCCTTCTGCACCGGCAGCATCTCTCTCGAATAGAAAGGATCTGAAAGGTGCCACCCCAGTACCCGGTCCGATCATGATCACATCTTTATCGTCCGGAGGTAATTTAAATCCTTTATTGGGATGGATATAGAATTGCAGTTTAGTGTCTACCGGAACATCCAGCAGATACCCTGAGCAAAGGCCTGATTCCTGTTTTTCCCCAACATAGAACTGATCTCTGGCGACCGTAATATGGATCTCATCACCATGGGCTTCAGGAGAAGATGATATACTATACAGTCGGGGGGCAATCGGTTCCAGTATCTGTAATACCTGTAAAAAATCCTCCTGGTTATTTTTTAGCGGATAAATCCTCAACAGATCTACCAGACTCATACGGGTATCAGGTATTTCCTGGCCGGCGATCTCAGCATACTTACGTACCACTCTTTCCGGCAGATACAGCAACTGCGCTTTAATCGCGAGTAATTCTTTGACAGTATATTTCTGATCCCTCCATTCTATGGATTGCTGCGCATCAATCTCCGCTAATGCCAGCACTTCCTCCACGACCGGAGTGGGATTCGGCGGCACTATACCTAAGGCGTCTCCAGGTGCATAAGCCAAATCTTCGGCTTCGATTTCTATATGATGCGTCCTTTTAGCAGAATCTCTGTCGTTCAGATTGAAATTAGTGATAACTGTGCCATCATAGATCTTTTTATGACTGCCGCCGGCAGGTTTAGGGATTTTTGCAACCGCCTGCGCTGCACCACCTTCTGTGCTGTCTGATAATAAGCCAAGCGCCGTGTCTAACCAGCTCTCTGTATAGCCAGCGTAGTCCGTATCCAGTTTTTGCAGCGGAACTTTACGGGTCGCACCTCTTAGTTCCAGTTGCCTATCGACATCGACACCCGCCTGGCAAAACAAAGGATAGGAGCTGTCTCCTAATGCCAGTACCCCATATTGCAGTTTGTCCAGTTTGAGGCTGGCATCATGTACGGCATTGTAAAACTTCACCGCCGTGATAGGTGGTTCTCCGTCACCCTGGGTACTGATCACCAATAAAAGATATTTTTCTTTCGCCAGGTCCGTTAACTTATATTGTTCCACCGAAGCCAGCTTGGTTTTTATACCTCTTTTTTTAGTAACCGTCGCAAACTTGGTAGCCACTGACTTGGCATTGCCCGTCTCTGATGCATAGAGTAAAGTCAACTTATCGACCTGAGCGGACGCCGTTGTCACGGAAGGCGCTCCCGTCCCGCTCTGTGCCCTGCCTGCCGGCAGCGTACCCTGGTCTAGCAAACCGGCTAAAAAACCGTTCATCCAAACCAGTTCATCGTGGGTGGCTTCTTTAATGAGCCTGCTGAAAATATCTTTTTTGGCTTCTACTAACATGACTGAAACTTTATATATAGTATAATAGTAATTAGGGTTAGGCGCTACGCTTTTTGTTATTGATTACCTCTACTGCGCGGCTGGTAGAGGGTCTGAAAAATGATTCAACCTGATCGGGTGCTATCTGTGGGCGCCAACAATACTGCTGATGCAACTGCGGTACCCGCCCAATGACTATCAGCGACGGAGAAATAAAAGACTGTTTTTCCAGTGGTTCCTTTAAATTCCGGAATTGATAGGTGAAGATTTGCTGAAAAGGGGTCGTCGCCTGTTGTATGACCGATACATACTTAGTAGGATCAATTCCGTTTTTTTGAAGCAGGGTCGCGAGTTCAAACCAGTTTTCACCGGTCATATAAAAAACGAGCGTATCTTCAGTTCTTGCCAGTTCAGCCCAATATCCCGGTTCCACAGCATAGCGGTCAGAATAAGTCAAAAACCGGACACCTCTGCTGTACCCCCTGGCTGTCAGTGGCATTCCCGAATAGGCCGAGGCGCCCGACGCGGCTGTAATGCCCGGAACGATCTGGTAAGAAATGCCAGCCGTTTTAAGGCTTTCCAGTTCATCTAATACATTCGAAAAGATCGCGACATCTCCTCCTTTCAGCCGGACAACCTTTCTGCCTTGTCTGGCATATTTAACGATCAGATGGTCAATTTCTTTCTGGGCGACGGAACCGCTCTGCGTTCTGCCTTCCTTACCGACGAAGATGACCTTAGCCCCTATCCTTACATGAGTGTCCACAATATCCTGATTGACCAGACGATCTGTCAGCACCACATCTGCCTCGCCCAGTAACCTGGCCGCCTTTAACGTCAGGAGCTCTGCGTCACCTGGTCCGGCACCGATGATGCTGACCTTTATATCTTCATTTACTGTTGTCGTATGTGCTCCCGGGACCCTCAATTTCATCTGAATTCAAATGCTATATGTGTGATAAAATTTTTTCGAACTATTGCAATAATGCTGCTCCTACCGTCACAAAACTGGTCTGATCCACCAGGACAGCACCGCCTGACTCCCGGATATGACTATATGCATCATAAGCCAATGGAGAGGCCGTTTTCAATTTTACTTCCACTACTTCGTTTAAATCTGCCTTGCTTACTTCATAGATCTTCTCCAGTTCGTTGACATCTAATTTATATCTGATCTCCTTTACCATGGCCGGCACCACTTTACTGCCATGCTGCAAAAAATATTTTTGCCCTACAGAAAGGGGTTTTTCATCCATCCAGCAAACGATGGCATCGATATCCTGGCTTACTTTCAGGCTGTCGTCTTTTTTAACGATGCTGTCTCCCCTGCTGATATCCACATCCTGATCCAGATGCAGCACCACACTCTGAGGAGCAAATGCCTCTTCCACTTCCTTACCGCCCAGTTCGATCTTCTCGATCGTAGCTTCTACACCCGAAGGATATACCACTACCTGATCGCCTTTTCTATAAATGCCACTCTCGATTTTGCCGGCATAACCCCGGTAATCATGGAGCGCATCCGTTTGAGGGCGGATCACATACTGTACCGGGAAACGGGCATTGTCCAGATTCACAGAACTCTTCACTTCGACATTTTCCAGGTACTCCAGTAAAGTAGGGCCTTCATACCAGCCCATTTTTGTGGACGCATCTACAATATTATCCCCTACCAACGCACTGATGGGCACATACGACACGGTATTCAATTTCAGCGTCGCGGCCACTTTTTTATAATCTGCAACGATCTGGTCGTAGGCATTTCGATCATAGTTCAGCAGATCCATTTTATTGATGGCCACGACCACATGCGGTATATTCAGCAAAGAAGCGATCAGAGAATGGCGCCTGGTCTGTTCCACCACACCGTTACGGGCATCTACCAGAATAATGATCAGATCCGCATTGGAAGCCCCGGTAACCATATTTCTTGTATATTGAATATGGCCGGGGGTATCTGCGATAATGAATTTGCGCTTAGGTGTAGAGAAATACTTATAGGCGACATCGATGGTAATGCCCTGCTCTCTCTCAGCCCGCAGGCCGTCTGTTAAAAGCGCCAGGTCAACGGAACCGTCCTTACGGTTCTTACTGCTGCGCTCAATGGCATCCAGCTGGTCGATCAGAATATTTTTGCTATCATATAACAGACGTCCGATAAGCGTACTCTTTCCGTCATCCACACTGCCTGCCGTTAAAAATCTAAGTAAATCCATTTTCTTCGTTTTGTTGCCTTGCTGTGCAAAGCACATTTGTTAATTGATATCCGCCGCACAAGTGCCTTTATTTAACGGATGCCCGTTAAAAGTAGCCGTTCTTTTTTCTGTCTTCCATGGCGGCTTCAGAGAAACGGTCATCGATCCTGGTTTCTCCACGTTCACTGGTCCGGGTAGCGGTAATCTCACTAATGATATCGTCTACACTATAAGCCTCGGAAGCGACGGCAGCTGTACAGGTCATATCTCCAACCGTACGATAGCGCACCCTGCGGGTGGAGATCTTGTCGTTCTCTTCGATCTGGATATATGGAGAAACGGCGATCAATGCATTTTGATATTCCAACACCTCTCTTTCATGCGAGAAATACACGGACGGAAGCGCGATGTTTTCTCTTTTAATATAATTCCAGATATCCAGCTCCGTCCAGTTGCTGATCGGGAATACCCGCACATTCTCTCCTTTATGGATCTTACCGTTATAGGTATGCCAGAGTTCAGGACGTTGCAGTTTGGGGTTCCACTGGCCAAAATCATCCCTTACAGAGAAGATTCGTTCTTTGGCGCGGGCTTTTTCCTCATCCCTCCGGGCACCTCCGATACAGGCATCAAATCCAAATTCTTCAATCGTGTCTAATAAGGTGAACGTCTGTAGCTGATTTCTGGAAGCAAACTTGCCTTTTTGTTCTGTCAGGTGCTTCGCCTTGATCGTATCCTCGACTTTACGGACAATCAGTTGCTCTCCTAACTCTTCTGCCAGCTGGTCCCTGAAAGCTAATGCTTCCGGAAAATTATGTCCGGTATCAATATGTACTAAAGGAAAGGGGAATTTCCCCGGCCGAAATGCCTTGAGGGCCAGGTGGACTAATGTAATGGAATCCTTACCGCCGCTAAACAGTAAGGCCGGCTTTTCAAACTGCCCCGCTACTTCACGAAAAATATGGATGGACTCTGACTCTAGTTGATCCAAATAATCCAGTTGATAGTTACTCATAATATACTTGAAAAATAAATGTAGAATTTGTAATTAAGAATGGACATGAAGGCCGCATTCCTTTTTGCTGTTATCTTCCCACCACCATCTGCCGGCTCTGAAATCCTCTCCGGCTCTGATGGCCCTGGTACAGGGTTCACATCCGATACTCACAAAGCCTTTATCGTGAAGGCTATTGTAGGGAATATTGTGTTGGTTGATATAGGCCCGGGTCTGTTCTGTCGTCCAATGCAGGATCGGATGGAATTTTAATAATTCGTGTGAACCGTCCCATTCCAGTTGATCCATACCCTGTCTATTGGCGGAATGCTCGGCTCTGAGTCCGGTGATCCAGACTTTTTTGCCTTTAAGTGCCCTGCCCAGCGGTTCAACCTTTCTAAGAAAACAACACTGTTTACGGAGTTCGGGGGAAATATAAAAGGCATTGGGGCCTTCCTGTTCTACGAAGGACTCCAGTGCGGCATGGGCCGGATAATAAGGTTTAATATGGGTATGATACCTTTCATTGGTACTACTCCATACAGAATAGGTTTCTTTGAAAAGCCTGCCGGTATCTAACGTGAAAATCTCAATAGGCAATCCCTCTGACAAGATCATATGGGTGATAGCCTGATCCTCAAAACTGAAACTACTGGAGAAAACAACTTCACCAGGGTAGGTCTCAGCCAGCAGACGCAATGCGTCCACCTCACTTAGTCCACCAATTTTATAGGCTAATAAATCCCAATTGTTCGCCATTGTATAAATGCACTTAAAAATTAAATAATCAAATAAAAGGTGATTCCACAACACCCGGTAGGACGACATTGCCAGAAGTCTACCATATTTGTGGACAAAAATAGATATAAAACAAACAGCGGCAAAAAATAATTTTATTCTTTATCGCCTTTTTTCGAGAAGAAAAGATACATGTAGCTAATATTCAACAAATTATAAAAACAAAAAATAAAACATAAATAACGTTCGTAAGTTATCCGGGTGATCATTTTGTATATAATCTGAAAAAATCAATCGTCCGTTTCCAGGCCAAATCAGCTGCTGGCCTGTTGAACCGGGGCGTCGTATTATTATGGAATCCATGATTGACATCCGGATATATAAAAACCTGGTATTTTTTATGGTTTTCCTTAAGCGCAGCTTCATATGCCGGCCAGCCGGCATTCACGCGGGTATCCAGACCGGCATACTGGATCAGTAACGGCGCCTGGATCTGTTTGACTTCGTCAAGTGGCGGCTGACCGCCGTAAAACGGCACCGCAGCTGCCAGCGTAGGAATATGTACGGCCATTAGATTGGCGATCCCTCCTCCAAAGCAAAATCCGACCACGCCTACTTTCCCATTGCAGTTTTTTTGATCCTTGAGAAAATAATAGGCTGCGATGAAGTCTTCCAGCATCTCTTCCTTATTTCGCTTTGCCTGCATCGCCCGGCCTTCATCATCATTGCCCGGGTAACCGCCCAGTGGTGTGAGCGCGTCCGGGGCGATGCTCACGAATCCTTCAATGGCCAGTTTTCTGGCCACCTCTTCAATATAGGGATTCAACCCTCGGTTTTCATGGACAACCACAACACCTCCGACTTTCCCTTTGACGTCTTTTGGTATGCAAAGCAAGGCTTTTATGCGCCCTCCTCCTTTCGGGGATTCGTAGTAGATATACGCACTGTCTATCCTGGGGTCGTCTGCATGGATTTCTACAGCGCCTTTGTAATCAGGCATCAGAAAACTCATTAAAGCAGGAACGGTCAAACCACCTACTGCATAAATGGACAGCTTTTGCACAAAATCCTTCCTGGTGATACGGCTATGCGCGTAATCATCATAAAGATCAAAGACCTCCTGTCTAATTTCTTCCGTTTGAACGGCTGATGGATGCACCGGGCCATGTCCGGTTCCGGCCTGACGTCGTTGATTTTCAGGTTTTGTCATAACGAGGCGATTATGATGAAGAAAAATATGACTTGCCACCTTAAAGTTAATGCTATTTCAACAGCAAGCTGGTCGGGGAAGGGATTATAACAAAAAAACAAGATCTGGCGTAAAACAGGACTTTGCCCCCTTTAATGGCAATACTGCTCAATATTCAAAGATTAGCACATGGCAATATAATACGAAAGATGGATCCTTTACCCAGTTCACTGTGCCTGACAACGATCGTTCCGTGATGATACTCCTCTACAATACGCTTGGTAAGCGCCAAACCCAGCCCCCAGCCCCTTTTTTTGGTAGTAAATCCTGCGTGGAAAACCTTCTTAAACTGGCTGTGAGGGATACCTTTTCCGCTGTCCTGAATATCAATGATCACCTGCCGGTCATTCTTGAGCAGGGTCGCCTGGATCTGCCCCGTTCCGTTCATGGCATCGAGTGCATTTTTTAGCAGATTTTCTATGACCCAGTCCATTAGCGGTGCACAGATAGCCGCCTGGTAAGGCAACTGTTCTTTGACGACGCTAAATTGTACTTTGCCCCCGGCCCTCTTTTTTATATAAGCCACCATTTTTTCCACTTGCACAGCCAGATCTGCCGGCTCCAGCTTGGGCGTACTGCCGATCTTGGCAAACCGGTCACTGATCAGTTTAAGCCGGGCGATATCCGCATCCATTTCCCGGACAATCTGTAGTTTTTTCCCGCCTTGTTGCAATGAAACATTTTCTTCATAGGCATTTTTGAGTATCTCAACCCAGCCTTCCAGGCTGGTCAGCGGAGTACCCAATTGGTGAGCAGTTTCCTTAGCCATACCCACCCAGAGACGGTTTTGAGCGCTTTTATTCGCGATCCGCTGTCCAACAAATAATACAATAATAAATAAACCGACAATGAGTAACTGGATCAAGGGAAAATACCGCAGTTCTCTTTGCAGCCGGCTTTCCCCGTAATAATAACGCAGGGATTGACTGGCATCCTGATCCAGTGTCAGAATAATTGGCGGATGCATTTTTTTGAATGCATTGAGCTTAGATGACAAATAAGCCGGATTGCCGGCGACATTCGCGCTGTCCAGATTCAGGTAATTACCGGTAATACTGTCGTTGGCAGTTGTCTCTATAATGGGAATATCTTTATTCTCTGAGGAGATCTTGACTGCCAGATTAAGGTTGGTTTCTTCTGTCGCTCCTGCAATGGTTCTTTGTGCCTCTACCCAGGTCTCGACTCGCTGTTTTTCTATTTTGCCCAGTTTCCGGGAAAGGTATCTTGAATAAAAAAGACTGCCGGTGACGATTGCCAGGGCAACCAGTACCAATAGTATTTTCCAATTAAAACCGAGGGCAGTCTTCATTCCCCGAAATTAAGGCAAAATATGGGAAACTGCTCTGGACTCACGATGAATATTAACTGAAATCCATGCCTTTACCGGCAAATCAAGGTTAAGGATGAAACTAAAAATCAGGGAAGGAGATTTAAGTTCAATCTAATGGATGGAAGCGAACTGAGCTTTTCCCGATTGCGTAATCCTTTTTCCCGATTTCATAAACAAGGCCGGTTGCGCCTGCCTTATATTTGTATCCACAACACAAAGCAACATATCACAATTTCGAATAGAGGTGGCGGCCTAGTCTTAGAACGCCACTAAAAAAAATCAAAAATCAGGCTTTTTTAAAGGCCTGATTTTAATTTTAAAGGAGGCTCGGTATCAGTTTCAAAGAAAAGAAATTTCCATATCGCGTAAGTCGTATTCCCGAATCGGTAAATAATTGATTTACAAATGAGTCAACTTTGTATCACACGATTAGCAACATATCACACAATTTGAATAGAGGTGGCACGCTATTGCTGGCGTGCCACTAAAAAACAGCACCCGGCCTAAGCAGCCTGGTGTTTATTTTTTGAAGCATTAGAGCCATTACAAACGGGCATATTTTCCTTATTCCGAAAGCATTTTTCCCGATTTGATAAACCAGGCAATCCGTCGCAGTGTACCTTTGCCTCAACACGCAGCAATATCACAATTTGAATAGAGGTGGCGGTCTAGTCTTGGAACGCCACTAAAAAAAATCAAAAATCAAACCTTTAAACCCGGTTTGATTTTTTTGTTCCCGTGTCTTCAACCAAGACGGCAAGCGCTAAAAAGAAAATGTTGGCGACTTAACATCATGATAAAAAAGGAAGGTCCATTTTTCCTGCTCCCCTTCCGCCCACCATTTTTTACGCAGTTCCATACATTTTCTGCCATCATAATCATATTTGGCCACAAATCTGTTTTTCATTTGTCCCAGCTGTGGTGCGTCATCTGCTCCAAAAAAAATGGTCTCGGTCCCTTCTTTAAACCAGAATACCTGATGATATTTGCTATGGGCGCCCGTCACTTCATAGCGGATATAGTCATCCAGTATGCCGTCGCCATCCAGAAGGACTACCTGCGGATGATCTTTCAGTATTTCAAACTGTTCTTTATGGTAAGAAGGATTCTCGCCGCTTAAACCATATTCCAGTTCTTTGTTCTGGAGATAATAGGTGGCATGAGGGAAAGCGAGCGTGTCACTTCCTTCTAAGGTATTCATTTTTATGCCGCCGGCATGATCCTTATGCAGGTGTGACAGCAGGACTTTGGTCACTTCTCCCGCGCCGATACCGTGGGATCGCAGTAGCTGATGGATCTGCATTTCCCCATCATTTGTAAAGCCAAGTCCCGTATCCAGAAGGAGAATATCTCTGTCCGTAACAATTAGAAAAGGCTGGATTTCAACAAGTAAACTTCCAACCGCTCTTTGCTGCAGATTATCCGTTGCCGGATCAAATGGGATAAACTTCTTGCTGGCATCTATGGTAAAAGCGCCTTCTGATAAAGGTATTATTCTCATGGCGCAAAAGTAACCCATTATTTTCAACGAAGATTTAGAGACACTGTTATTCTTTCGGTGGGCCACCTTAAGGAATAGGTAAATAGCACCTCATTAAGAAAGCAAGTTCGTAACTTCGCTCTATGCCTTTTGAATTACAAGCCGATTATACACCCTCCGGGGATCAGCCAGCGGCCATCCGTCAGTTAACGGATGGACTGAATGCAGGCGAACAGTTTCAGACATTATTGGGCGTAACAGGTTCCGGTAAGACCTTTACGATGGCCAATGTCATCCAGAATGTACAGCGCCCCACCCTGGTCCTGACACATAATAAAACCCTGGTGGCCCAATTGTATGGAGAGTTTAAACAGTTCTTTCCGCACAATGCTGTTGGCTATTTTGTCAGTTACTACGATTATTATCAGCCTGAGGCTTTTATGCCGGTCAGTAATACCTATATCGAGAAGGATCTCAGTATCAATGAGGAACTGGACAAGCTGCGGCTTCAGGCCACTGCTCAGCTCCTCAGCGGTCGCCGGGATATCGTGATCGTCGCCAGTGTCAGTTGCATATATGGTATCGGGAACCCTGCAGAGTTCGAGAAAGGAATCATTCGTTTACATGTCGGCCAGGTGATCCCTCGCCAGGCTTTTTTACATGCCTTGGTCAACTCTTTATACGTCCGGACACAAGTCGATTTTACCCGTGGCAGCTTTAGGGTGAAGGGGGACACGGTCGATATCAATCTTCCCTATGTGGACTATGGATACCGGATTACCTTCTTCGATGACGAGATTGAGTCGATTGAGACGATCGATGTCATTACCAATCAGCGGATGCTGAGAATGGACAATGCCGCCATTTTTCCGGCCAATCTGTATCTGGCACCCAAGGACATGATGCAACAGATCACTTATGAGATCCAGGACGAGCTTCGGGCACAGATAGAATATTTCGAGGGCATCGGCCGGCACCTGGAAGCCCAACGTATTAAAGAAAGAGTAGAGTATGACCTGGAAATGATGCGGGAACTGGGGTATTGCAATGGTATTGAGAACTATTCCCGTTTTTTTGACAGGAGAGAACCGGGGACCAGGCCTTTTTGTCTGTTGGATTACTTCCCTGACGACTTTTTATGTATTCTGGACGAATCACATCAGACCATACCCCAGATCTCCGGCATGCATGGAGGAGACAGAAGCAGAAAATTGACACTTGTCGAATATGGATTCCGGCTTCCCAGTGCAATAGATAACCGCCCACTCAGTTTCAGCGAGTTTGAATCCATGATCGGGCAGACCATATTTGTCTCTGCCACGCCCGGCAATTATGAACTCGAAAAAACCGGCGGCGTAGTAGTCGAACAGGTCGTGCGGCCCACGGGTTTATTAGATCCACCGATTGAAATCCGGCCCAGCCATGATCAGGTCGATGATCTTCTGGATGAGATCGACCAACAGGTTAAAAAAGGAGGTCGTGTTCTCGTTACTACGCTAACAAAGAGAATGGCCGAAGAAATGGATAAATATCTCAAAAAGATCAATATCAATTCCAAGTATATCCACAGTGATGTCGATACGCTTGACCGTGTGGAAATCTTACGTCAATTAAGACTCGGAGAGATCGATGTATTGGTCGGGGTGAATTTGCTGCGTGAAGGGCTGGATTTACCGGAAGTGACCTTAGTCGCCATCCTGGACGCCGATAAAGAAGGCTTTTTAAGAAATGAAAGATCCCTAACCCAGACGGCAGGTCGCGCGGCCCGTAACGCAGAAGGCCGGGTCATATTTTATGCAGACAAGATGACCATGAGCATGCAGCGCACCATTGACGAAACCAACCGGCGAAGGGAAAAGCAAATCGCCTATAATGAGGCACACCATATTATCCCTACAACGGTTGCAAAAAGTAAAGAGCAGGTCTTTGCCCAGACAGCCGTCCTGGACATTAAAGGATTTGACGAGCATAAAGCCTATGCGATCGGTTATAATGAGGATATCATCGAACACAAGGTGAGCGAATCCCAGGTGGATCCGGCCAGGCGGACGATCCCCTTCCTGGAGAAAGCTGTTACCAAGGTTAAGAAGCAAATGGAAAAGGCGGCTAAAGACCTGGACTTTATAGAAGCGGCCCGCCTGAGAGACGAAATGTTCGCTTTACAAAATGAGTTAAAAGCAAAAAAATAATAGGAAACGGCTCAACTGCTAAGATGCCCGGCATAATGAATAGACACCGGCATTTTAGTATAAATACCGACATACAGATCGATTTCTACACATCAAACCCCTTATGTGGCGCTCTTTCTCCCATCATCGTTACCTCAAAAGTATTACTTGGGGTAGATATATTATTTAAGACGAAGGCGTCGTAAACCGCTTTTCGCACCCCGAAATAGACACTATAATAATCGGCTTCCATCTGGCGTGGATTTTTATGATCGTAAGGTTTAATTTTAATCCTTGGCCACAGCACAAGGACCGGACCGTCTCCGGTAAGTTCTGTCACCTTTACATCCGGCGCCGGGTCTGAAATGACTGTAGGAATCGTCTTCATCGCCTCGATAGCCACTTGTCTTGCTTTATCTACATTAGTGTAGTCCGCTACCGGCACTTTAATATCTATCCGGAGGTTATCCTGATCCGTATAGTTATTGATCACACCTGTGCTCAATGCACCATTGGGTAACCGTATGGTTTTATTTTGTGAGGTTAATATCGACGTGTAAACGATACCAATCTCTTTAACGATCCCAAACTGCTGTTGCGCCTCAATCAAATCGCCTACTTTAAAGGGCTTTAAAATCAGAATCATGACCCCGCCTGCAAAATTCCCCAGTGTCCCGTTTAGCGTACTGCCAAGTGCAAAGCCAGCGCCTGCCAGCAATGCCGCAACGCCGGTAATATCAAAGCCCAGTATACTGATAATGATCAGCACCAAAAGAACAATAAAACTTATTTTTATTATGGAAGAAAGAAAAGTCTGCAGTGATTCATCTATATGCCGTTTTCGCAAAAATGTTATGAACAGGCGCATTACCCATTTAATCAGCCAGTAACCGATAAAACCAACCAACAGGGCGCCAATGATCTTGGGTAAATACGCCATACCCATATCTCCCCACTTGCCCAGCCCCTTTATACCATTGATGACCTCTTCCGTGGTTGACTTCCCAAGATCGCTGGCACCTTGTAATAGAATAAAATTGATCATAACGCTACTGGATGTTTTTCGGTTTCCAATACATGAAAGCATAATTGTATACCTAATCAGAATTTTATGCGCTGATACAAATATATAAATATTTTTTATTTCAATTACATTGGCAGGTTTCCGACAACTGGTATTATAGCAAGATAGTACAGACTACAATTTGATGAAACATATATCCGGTAATAAACAAGGGACTGCAAGACTACAGCCCCCTTCTTAGGTACATGAGAAACTTTATGATTTATTGCTATCTCCTTTAATTGATCTTTTCTTCTTTTGCAGCAAAGGTTTGTTTTACGTTATCTAAATGATGGATGAACTTCTGAATATCCGGATCATATCCGTAACGTTCTTCACTGAGCGGGTTGCCCTCCAGATCCAGAAACATATACAGCGGTTGAGAGATCAAGCCGAACTTAGATTGCTCATAATCGAGATTTTTACTACCGACATCCGCAATGGTTTTACCATTTTTACTGGTATACACCTGTTCGGGGGGCAGCGGCGACTTTTCATCGGTGTACAAACTAATAATAACGAAATCTTTTTTCAGCCGTTTTAGTACGTCCGGGTTACTCCATACCTCATTTTCCATTTTCCGGCAATTGGTGCAGGAATGGCCCGTAAAATCCAGCATCACCGGCTTATGCAAGGCTTTGGCTGCAGCCATCCCTTCCGCCAGGTCAAAATAGGCCGTTAAGCCGAGCGGCATATGCAATTTATCTGTATAAAGCTTAGGCGGATTAGCCGGGCTGCCGCTGCTGACCGCTTCCCCTCCTGAGCCGGGAATATCCTCGATTTTATACTGTAATTGATTCAGGTCAAAGTCCTGTGTGCTGGGTGGCGGCAACAAACCACTCATGGATTTAAGCGGTGCTCCCCACATCCCGGGAATCAGATACATGCCAAATGTCAAAAAACAGATAGCGAAGAAGAGTCTGGGTATGCTGATATATTTGAGATCACTGTCATGAGAGAATTTAAGTTTTCCGAGCAGATAAAAACCTGTGAGCAGGGCCAGTACGATCCATATCGCGAGGAAAATCTCCCTGTCCAGTAAATGCCACCCATAGATAAGGTCTACCATTGACAGGAATTTCATGGCCATGGCTAACTCGATAAACCCGAATACCACTTTAACGCTGTTCAGCCAGCCACCGCTTTTAGGGAGCGCATGCAGCATCGACGGGAAAAAGGCAAACAAGGAAAATGGAATCGCCAGGCCGACACTGAGTCCAAGTATTCCCATAACCGCAGACAGCCCTGCCTGAGCTGAATTAGCCGTCGCCACCTGTGGCAGGAGACTCCCGATAAATGGTCCCGTACAGGAAAAAGAAACGATCACCAGGGTAAGCGCCATAAAGAAAGTGCCTAGCATGCCCCCCTTGGCAGCTTTTGCATCCGCTTTAGTGGCCCAGCTGCTGGGCAGGGTCAACTCAAAACCTCCGAAAAAAGAAATCGCAAAGATCACGAATATTACAAAGAAGATAATATTGGCAACGGCACTGGTCGCAATCGTATACATGATGCTATCTCCAAATACCTTTGTCAGCACAAAAGTGGGTATCGTATAGATCAGGATGATAGATATAGAGTAGGTCAGGGCATTGCGGATGCCTTCTGCCCTTGATTTACTTCTTTTTAAAAAGAAACTAACCGTTACCGGAATCAGTGGAAATACGCAGGGTGTAAATACTGCAACCAGCCCAAACAACAATCCAAGCCAGAAGATCTTCAGCATGGAGTCCTCCTGAGTAGTCGCACCGGCCAGATTTGCCGTTGCGCTACCGTTTTTTGCTGTTGCCACTTGCTGACTGGCAGTCCCACTTTTCAGGGGCAACACAATGTCCTGCTCACCTGAGGGGAAATTATCCCCCGCCTTACCGAGCCAGGTAAACTTTCCTTTGACAGTAACAGATTCTGAGGCCGGAATATGCAATTTCACTTTAAAACATACACTATCCAGATAATAACGTAAGGTGGCTCCGAGATTTGCATCCCGAGTCGTTTCTAATGTACCTACTTCCATTATCTCATCCGATGAATGCAAGTACTTGGCAATGGAACTGTCTGGTGTAAAAGCAGATAAAAATGCGTCATCAGGATTTACTTTCCTGGTTGAGAAAAGCGCCACACCCTTATCCTGCCTGGCGTAAATCTGCAATTCAGCTATAGAATCATTTATGCGGACAACCGTATCCCTGAAGTGAATTCCATCCTGGCCGGATGCAGCATATTGTATAGATAATAAGGCAAGAACTGCCACTATAAGTTTACGCATGGAAGATTTTTCTAAAGAGTTATCTAGTTAAGTTTCACGGAGAATTCCCAGGAACTGGGTGGCAGGCATTCCGTATCATTACATACCATAAAGTTCACCGCGCCGGTTAGATTTGTTTTAACGCCTGCTTTAACTTTGACAGTTTGAATAAACTGAACTTTTCCTCCGTAGTATTTGACATCCACACCAAAGTTCTTGTCGTGCGTCGTTTTCAGATCTCCCTTTTCAGCTGTTTTACCTGTAACGGACACCAAAGGGTTCTTATTAAAGCTGAACGACGTTGGTACCGGCCCGCCGTCGGGCGTTGACTGCGAATAAATGTGCCATGGAGCCGTAACGGTGGCAGTGATGGTTACTTTATATAATCCATCTGCTGCTTTGACAGCACCGGCGGTCCAGGAAACAGGGTTTTGTTGCTGAGCAGTGGCCGTCATCGCCAGGCAGAACATTAAAAACAATCCAGTAAGTAGTTTTTTCATTTTTATTCGTTTTAGATAAAGTAATCTTATTTTTATAATACAGGAGCTGCTAACCTTGCGATAGGCTGATAATCTGTAAACTGTGTATCAGTAGAAATATAACCTTCTCTTACCGGCTCCTCCTTCATCAGGTCTGTGCTCAGGTATTTCTTATTGCTATCCGGCAGAACCGTTACCACCACGCTGTCCTTTCCTAATTTTTCTGCCAGTTTAATGGCGCCGACAACATTGGCACCAGAAGAAATACCCACAGCCAGACCCAGCTGGGCAGAAAGTTTCTGAGCCATAATGATCGCATCTCCATCACCCGCCTGAACAATCCCGTCCAGGTTATCGAGTTGTACGATGGAAGGGATAAATTCATCAGAAATCCCCTGAATACGGTGAGTTCCGGTTTTATATCCTGTCGTTAGCGTGGGAGATTCGCTGGGCTCCAGTGGGTGGACCGTAATAGAGGAGTGCTGTCCACGCAGGTAGTTACCGATTCCCATTACGGTTCCGCCTGTTCCGACTCCTGCCACGAAGG
Organism: Arachidicoccus terrestris; assembly: GCF_020042345.1. NCBI lineage: Bacteria > Pseudomonadati > Bacteroidota > Chitinophagia > Chitinophagales > Chitinophagaceae > Arachidicoccus > Arachidicoccus terrestris. The sequence continues at coordinate 3,168,294 of NZ_CP083387.1, read as the reverse complement.
CGTCCGGCGTCAGATTAATTTGTTGTAATTGCCGGTAGATCTCAGGAGCGGTTGTCTTTTCATGGGCCTCTGCGTTATAGATATTGCTGAATTGCTTTGGCAAGAATACCCGTCCTTCCGCAGCCATCTCTTCACTTAACTTAATACTGCCTAAAAACCCACCTTCTTCTTTGGTCACGGTAATGATCTTTGCGCCAAAGCCTCTTATAATATCCATTCTTTCCTTACTCAGCCAGCAGGGCATAATAATATTTACTTCATGGCCCATTCCTTTTCCGATGGCAGAAAAGGAAATGCCGGTATTTCCGCTGGTGGCTTCAATAATAGTATCCTCGGGTTGGATACTTCCGGTTTCGTACGCCTTGTGCATTATATAAAGCGCCATACGGTCCTTGATACTTCCCGTCAGATTATAATGTTCGCATTTTACGAATATTCTTCCCGGCTTGCCTTTATACTGATAATGCAGTTCCAGCATAGGTGTATTACCTACTAGTTGCCAGAGATTCTTTAAGCGGGCCTGCATTTGCCCGTAATTTTTACTGATCACTTCCATAAATAAATAATAACATATCTTGATTGATCATTCAAAGCTATACCCTTCAATAAAAACAACAAATACTTGTCACATATTCAATAAAATTTATTGATATCATTAAACATTTTAATAAAATTTATTGTTATATTGCGTTAATTTAATTAACGGGTTTTATTTTTATTGTCTATAAAATCAGTGATCAAATGGCAGATGCGTTATTTTTAGATGAGACAGATCAGCAAATCCTTAAAATTCTGCAGCGGGACGCCTCCCTTACCAGTAAGGAAGTAGCGGTACAAGTCAATAAATCCACGGCGGCGGTTCATGAGCGCATTCGGAAGCTGAAAAAGGAGGGCTATATCAAGAAGATTGTGGCGATTCTGGATCGGAAAAAGATCAATAAGAATCTGGTCGCCTTCTGTCATGTATTGCTGCACAACCATTCTTCCAGTACTTTGCAGGAGTTTGAGCAGTCTGTTATCAAACTGCCTGAAGTGCTGGAATGTCTGCAAATGACGGGCGCATTTGACTTCATCCTTAGAGTTGCCATTAATGACATGGATGATTACCAGAACTTTTACCGGAACAAGCTGGCCGCCCTACCGAATGTGACGACAGTACAAAGCTTTTTTATTTTGTCCGAAGCCAAAAGCGATTTCGGCTATCAGTTATAGGCAAACAACAATAGGAGTATAAATAATTGACCAACAACCACTTCCCGCCTTAAATCGGGCAAACGACGGAACCGATACATTGCCGGCATTATACTTTTTGTAAGGTATTCAAAATGGTATCAGAATAACAGATTGCTTTTTGGTATGGCAGCACCGTTGAGCTTACCGCACAATAGCTACATCTATGCACCGGGACTGACGGAAGCAAGTGGTTGCACCGGCCTGAAGCAGTCTGTAATTGCCCGATACAACCACTAAGCCTAGACATGGGTATTTCAACAAGGTTGTTGCGGATGAGGTGACGCATTACTTAAGCCTTACTTTAACGCGCTGCTTACCAGGTTCAATTTCAACTACCCGCAATAGGAAATCACTGTGGGAGACGCTATAATACTGGCGTTGATAATAATTCACCTGCCCGCCGTAGGACCCGTAACCGCTTCCCGTATACTTATTGTAATAGCCAGACGACGACCAGGGCAAGGTTCCCATCAGTATGTATTTACCGGCTTTCATTTTAGGAAAGCTGAATTCTCCCCGTGAATTGGTCTCACAGTATAACCGGTACCGGTAAGCGATACTGTCCATATATACAATCTTATTCTTCCTTACATTTTCTTCCTTTTCTTTCAGGTTATACCACTCTTCAAAATAAGGCGTATACGGAAACAGCGTTACTGTAATATGATTGGCCTTAATCCGCTCAGCAAGTGGCGCCTTAAACCCGAGACTATTCTTTGGCCTCGTAAAAGCAATGCCATCAATCGTTACTGCCCCCTCAGCCAACGCATTCTTAGCCGCAACGGAATCAAAGGATTGCCTGGGAAATATTTTCTGCAAAGGGTATTTTTCATACTCTTTCTGTTTGTACTGGCCATACGACGCTATTGCGCCCATACAACAGACAACTAATACAAGAAAACAATATACTTTTTTCATCTTCTACATTTTTATCTCGGCGTTCTTAACTAATGACTGGTCATACTGAATGGTTTTATCACCTCAAACCCTACGGGTTGGCCATAATGAGACGTTTATGCTATCGCACTTCATAATTCAATATCAAAAAGGCCCGGCCGCAGAAACATCTGTTCCTACACTTGAAATCTGGCGGCAACACTTCGACGGTTTTAAATTAAAGGTCCTAGCAAAGCTATGCTCTTCAATATATTCGGCCAATAGCTGTAAATGGTCATTTTCTTAAAAAAAAGAATCTATGCCAGAATAATAATTTAACTTTATAACACTGAAGAACCCCTTTTGTTAGCTTGATAAGAAAAATTATAATATTGATAGAGGCATTGGTATGTACCGTCTGTTTGGCCTGTAATACCGCCATTGCTCAAAAAAATACCAAAGCAGACAGTCTTTTTCACCTTCTGGCTCAAACTGCGTCTGACACCGCCAGGATATCTCTCCGAGGGCAATTAATAGATAACTACTTAAAAGTGGGCCGCATCGACAGTGCGAAGCTAATTATGAAAGATATGCTCGCTTCAGCCGGCAAAACGAACAGCCGCGTCTATACAGCGAAAGCCTTTAACTACGCAAGCCTTATATATTCAACGGACAGAAAACTGGATAGCACTTTGTCGTATGCGAATAAAGTGTTTGGCTTACTCAAAGAGAACCGGAGCAGCAAAGCAATGCAGTTGAAGATTGCAGCCAATAACAATATTGCTGTCGCCTACTCCACAGCAGGAGAATTAGAAAAATCCGTAAAAATTCTGATTAAAAATCTGAAACTGATTAAAGAGATTCAAGACAAAAGGCTCTATCATTTAACGATCCATAATATCTCCGCCAGCTTCGTCATGATGAGCCAGGACGACAAAGCTTACGATTACATGCTGCAGGACGTGGCGCTGGCCGATATACCCGGGAGCGACACACGTCTGCAGGTACTGGCCTATCTGAACGGTACAGTGGTTTGTTATAATCTGAAAAAATTCAGAGAGCAAAAGCGCTACCTGGACAAAGCAGAAAAAGCGCTTCATCGATATGGTAACAGCAGACGTTGGCCAGAATTCTACGCATACAAGGCCATGTATTACTCAGGAATCAAACAACCGGACAGCGCACTGGTCGCCGCCGGCAATGCATTGGAAGCATCGAAAAAATATAATGACCGGCAAAATGAGTACCTGGCTTACGAAGCCATCCGTGACGCCAACGCAGCTAAAAAGCAGTACGGTAAGGCCAAAGCAGCCGCGCAAGATATCTACCGGATGGGAATGGAGGATGGATATATTGAGGCGGCCATCGCAGCCATCCAGAATATGTCCGAATTTTCATTCGAAATGGGGAATTATAAGGCAGCCTACAGCTATTCCAGGCGCTACAACCAGCTCAAGGACAGTGTCCAGTTTCGCCAGGACGCCCAGAAAATAAAGGAACTTGAAACTCAATTAAGAACCTCGCAGAAAGAAGAAAAGATAATCAGGCTGGAATCAGAAAAGAGAAAAATATCATTGCATATAAAAGATCAGCGACTGGCCAATATCCTCCTTAGTACGGGCTGTTTGTTTTTACTGATTGTTCTCGGTATTGTTTTTATACTTTACCGCACCAATAAGCGTAATATGGCCCAGAAAGAAAAAATAAAGATGGCCGAAATAATGCTAAGTACACAGGAAACAGAGCGCGAACGTATTGCCCGCGATCTGCACGACGGATTGGTAGGAACACTTTCCGGCATTAAAATGAACTTGGGCGTATTGGCCAGAGACACAACGAAGGCGGGCATCAACAATGGTATTGTCAATGCCGTCAATCAGTTAGATTCATCTATCAGGGAATTGCGGCATATAGCACATAATATGATGCCTGAGATGCTGTTACGGCTGGGTCTTGAAACCGCACTCAAAGATCTCTGTCACATGTTGGAATCAGCCGGCATAGACGTCGAGCAGAAATTTATCAACCTGAGCCAGTCTATAGCACTCGACAAGCAGGTCATGATCTACAGAATTGTTCAAGAACTTTTTTCCAATATCATAAAACACGCGCATGCCACAAGCGTTTTTTTTCAATGCGCGGTCCAGACTAGTATATTTTTGATCACCGTAGAGGACGATGGAGTTGGTCTGGACAAACAAGCGCCGAAACAAAACGGGGGCATAGGCGTGGAAAATATCGAAAGCCGCGTACGCTATCTGAACGGGAGTATTGATATAAGTTCACTTGACGGAGCAAAAGGCACATCTATAAACATACAACTAAATGTCTGAAACGAAAAGAACTGTAGCGGTGGTAGATGACCATCCAATTGTGTTGGATGGTTTGATAAATTTACTGAACAGTGAAAAAGCATTTAAAGTATCCGGGCGCTTCACGACCGGCCGGCAACTGTTGGATTTTCTCCAGGACAACCAACCGGAAATTATTTTGCTTGACATTGCCCTGCCCGATATAAACGGGATGGATCTGTTCGATAAAATCAGAGCATTGTCGCCGGGTATAGTGGTGCTTGTTTTCAGCAACCATAACGAGCCAAGTGCGGTACTCCGTATGCTGGAAGGGGGTGTACAGGGCTATATTCTAAAAAGTACACCACCTCAGGAGATCATTCATTGCATTAAGGAGGCCCTTGAAGGGCGCCTGGCATTAAGTGGAGAAGTGCAAAGTATACTGGAGGCCCAAAAAAGGCAGGTTCTGACAACCCAAACGATACGGCTTTCTGCACGTGAGAAAGAAATTGTAGCGCTCATAGCTGCCGGAAACACCACAGCACAGATTGCCAAAACCTTGTTTCTTAGCAAATTCACCATCGAGAATCACCGGAAAAATATATTGCAAAAGCTACAGGTCAAAAATGTGGCGGAACTGATTGCTGAAGCCGTCAAACGGGAGTTAATCTGAAAAGATCGCTTGGGCCTGGTCCCTGGAATTCCGTTAACCATCTTACCAGTTACAGGATTTTTTGCCGGGCAAACTGAACGCTTACAAGCGTTCAGCATTTTTTTAATTTATACGGAGCCAAAAGTAATTTTGAGTGCCATTTATTCTTTATTGTGGGCCAATGTAAATTAGACAAGCGCCAGATATACGGAAGCATCTACAGGTGATCTAAGTGAAATATTCCATATCGCAACTCCCTGACTATTCTTTTTCTTCATAGCCATTACTAATATTTAGCCTATCTTTCGGTTCCTGCAAAAAACCGCGAGATCGCGGGCAGCTATTTTCTGAGATAATTATAAAAATATCGTTGCAGTGAAACAGTTAAACAGGTATTTCCAATCCCAGCTTCTCCACGCCCATCACAATGATCGTCCTGAACTTGCGTACATTCTGCGACCCAAAAAACAGTGTCCGTGTCAATTGCTCATATTCTGACATAGAACTTACCACCATGATCAACACAAAATCAGACTCACCGGTGACATAATAGCATTGCTGAACCTGAGGGGTCGCCAGAAACTTTTTCTTAAGTGCATCAATCTGTTCAATTTTCTCGCTCTCCAAGAAGATTTCGACCATGAGTGTAATGGGGCTACCCGTCTTTTCTCTATCCAATACGGAAATGTCCGCCCTGATCACACCACTAGCCCGCATTTTCTTGATTCTGCGCTGCACCGCAGCGGCAGACAGGCCTATCTGTGCTCCGATATCTCTTTGCGATGTCTGGTTATCCTTTTGCAGGATGGTGAGTATCTGCTTGTCAAATGGGTCCATAAATATCTAACATGCAACAAAATTGCGTTTATAGATTTAAAATTAAGCAAAAAGCTTGACGATATTAATAGAATTTTGCATCCAGAAACTTCAATCATCATTTTGCGACATGAACAAATTCGTTGTTAAAGGCTTTATTATGGCTATTCTGGCCGCCATCTTCTGGGGGTTTTCCGGCACCTTTGGCCAGTTCTTATTCCAAGTGCGGGGCGTCAGTGTTGAATGGATGATCACGGTACGCATGCTGGTTTCAGGGATATTACTTTTATTATATGCCGCCCTTTTCCAGAAAGAAGATCTCCTGACCATCTTCCGGCCTAAAAAAGACAGCATTGCCCTATTCACTTTTGCCATCTTTGGTATGGTCTCCGTCCAATACACTTACTTTGCGGCGATCCAGCATTCCAATGCCGGAACGGCGACCGTATTACAATATTCCGGCCCCGTGATGATCGCTATCTTTCTGGCGGTCAAATACCGGAAACTACCGGCAGTAAGAACACTCCTTGCCATTCTTATGGCCACACTCGGTACTTTATTATTGGTTACGCATGGTAATTTTGGAGAGCTGGCCATTTCCAAAGCCGCCTTATTTTTTGGTCTGGCCTCTGCCGTCGCCCTGGCAGTCTATACACTCCAGCCCCTTCGGCTATTACATACTTATAAGTCCAGCCTGGTGATTGGCTGGGCGATGCTCATCGGAGGATTCTTATTTAGTTTTGTGCATGCTCCCTGGGAGGCTGACGGACAGTGGGATATCTTTGCAGTGTTAAGTGCTGTCTTTATCATTGTATTTGGTACTTTGATCGCTTTTACACTATATATGGCTTCCGTAAAAAGCATCGGCGGACAGATGACCAGCCTTCTGGCATCTGCTGAGCCCCTTGCAGCTACTTTATTATCTGTCTACTGGTTGCAAACTTCCTTCAAACTCCTTGACTGGATCGGCAGCTTATGTATTATATCCACAGTATTCCTGCTCAGCACCGGTGGATCCAGATCCCGTGTACCATCTGGCCTGCCCACAAAGCAACCTTTAAGGATGAGGGATCTGGTATTCCTGCGTTCACGCCGGATGAAAAGAAAATAATACGTAGAAAAGAAGTTACTGCAAAGACATCCTGATCTGCAGACCGGCACTGGTCATCACAATCGGTGGTGTGGTAGACACATAGGGGATATTACGGGTCTGGTTAAAGAAGAACTTCAGGTTGATACGATTATTCAGCACGTAGTTAATGGAAGGCGCAATAGAGATCACTTTCTGACCACCGGTACTATAGTTATTGGTCTGATCCAGCGTTGTACTGGAGTTCAGCTGATCACTCATCGCCAGATCTAATCCGAAGGTAAGGTCGTTGCCGACGCCATCCGCACTCTTTTTAGGTTTGGGCAGGAAAGGCAATTTTGCATTATGGCGTGTCCAGTTAAAACCCAGTGAATATTCAGTGGAGCTGACTTCACTGACCTGATAATCTATCAGGCTCAGTGATAATTGCCGGGTTCTTGAATAATCAAACCGGATATTGCTTTGGTTCATAAAAGTGATATCTATTCCTATCAGTGGAGAAAAACTTTCCGAGATCGTAATATTGGGGATTAGAAAATAAGGCACATAATTACCCGAAATGGAATCAATAAAGGAAGGCATACCCCGCATTAACCTGTCCTGAAAATTCAGGGAGCTCGTAAAACTGTTCATGGATAAGGTTCCGTTGTAACCGCTTCTGATCGTAACATTCGACAAGATATCTGACAAAGAACCCAGCCTGCTGAGACCAGAGTAGGTGATATTCCAGTTGGGCATTGGGAAAATATCTCCCAGCGGATTGGTCTTAATATCTTTATTTTCCTCCCCGACCAGTCCGATCGTTTCTGGTGACTTTCCTGTATAGGCCGCCAGAAACGCGGGAATCAGTACATTTTGCGCATACCGCCCGTAGCCGGTGGCAAAACCATCTGCATCGACTGCACCCTCGTAATAGGGATTGTGCGCGCCCAGCCTTCTGGAAATGATCTGCCTGAAATCAGAAAAGCGCTGAAAGCTCTTTGACACTTGTCCGGTCGCCGGCTTTTCGAATAAGCCATGCAGGCCCGCATAAGATACCGTAAACCCGCCTGCACTGTACGGGCTTAAATGTTCAAAATTGCCAGTCCCGGCAGTATCCTTAAATAACTCAGAATAATCCTTATTAAACGATTTCATCAGATTCAGATCAATGACCAGATCCGGTACGGGCTCAAGCTGCGCGCTGATATTGATGTTCTGATTATAGGTTTGGCGATAAAGATCATTAAAATAAGGGTCTGTAGATAATACATGTGCTTTTGCCTTGGCTTCCAGCCACGCTTTGGTAGGCTGCTTGCCAAAAATATAACCCAGTCCCGGCTGTCCGGAGCCCCAGTTCTCCCCCAGTGCTTTTGTACTGTCCATATACCCTGGCAATCTGCTGGAGTAACCGCTTGAATACGTAATGGAGACACTCTTGATCATTGTAAGTAAACGCACGACTGCCGAAACGGCTTTATGGGTTCTGACGACCTGTTTTTTGCGCAAAGCGATTTTAGCCTCTTTGATCGCTGCTTTCATATTTCGCCAGTTTCGAAGGGCGAGCTTGCGTTCTCTTCCCTTCAGTCCCTTTATGACCGCTTTCCTTTTCGGTAGATTTTGAATCAGTGAATCCAGCTTCTTTTGGTCCTCCGGCCTAAGCGAGTCTGCGAGAGAAGGTGTGCGCGTTGTGTCCAGAGCCGCCTTGATAAAACGAGACTTGTCATAAAGTTTGCGAAAATCCAGCTGTCCATTCAGGTTAGAACTGTTGCCATTCTCAATAATGTTACCCAGAGATCTGGAAAGCAGGCTGGACGCCACCCAGTCATAATTCACCGAATAACTGTATTGCATGGAGATCCAGTCTGCAAAAGGCAACTTATCAAAAGGAAGATTATAGGACAGGGATGCTTTTTGGGAATACTGCGTATTTCTGCCGCCGGACCAGAAGTTATGCCACATGGAATCCCTTTTTGCCTTGGTATCCAGGTAACCATAGGGTTCATCCACATAGGACAGGTTATTGGCCGTAAAATCAAGGTTCAGGCTACGGGTCAGATTCCAGTTAAGGTTATAATCTCTGGACATCCTGAAATACTTGTCGAAGGTGGTCTCCGCAGTATCTGTTGTAGCCATTGGATCATACAGATTAATGGCCCTGGGTGTGTAAATGCCCATCTGCCGGTCTATCGTGGTTCTGAAACTCAGCAGCGAAGGTGTAGGATTAATATTAAAGGAACGGATAAACTCCAGCCAGGGGCTTTTATTCCTGATGAGCCTCTTGAAAGGCTCAATAAAATGCGGCTTTCCGTTAAAAGTGTAGCCCAGCCCGGCAAAATATTTATTAATGCTGTTTTCAGCGATCAGCGGGCTCGACTGATCGATGCTGGAGAAGGTATAAGAAAAGTCAAAATTGCTCAGGTCCCATATCTTAGGCTTCATGGATGGACGCCCGAATCGTACATTGGAAAAGCTAATGGTTTTACTGGTTGTCTGATCCAGAGACATCCGTTTAACGGAGTCTCTTTCTCTCTGGCTATGATAGCTCCTAAGCTTGTCTTTCAGCAGCACATCCATATCAAAAGGATCGTATTCGGGCGTCAGTACCGTTCTGTTATAACTCGCATAGACCGGAATGGAAATCCCTGCTTTTTCCGGCAGGAGCTTACCCGCATCGATACTGGCAGAAGCATCGAACTGCATCATAGAGTTCCTTGCCCTTTCATTCACGCCTTGTTCCAGTGACCCAAAACCCGCAGAATACGTATTGGCTGACAGACTCACAGAACCGAGATCGGCCAGCTGTAAATCGACCCTGCCTAAGGCGGCCCAACCGCCATGCTCATTTAATTTTGATAATCCCAGTTCATCGGTCCAGACCTCAAAATTAGCCGGCTGAGCGCTTGCTGTGTTTTCAACACCGATAAGCAGGCTGGTAACTTCACCGAGGTTCGGATTCCCTTTAACTGAATAGGTCTCACCCTTTACCCCCTCCCGGTAGATCTCGTTAATGGGATGCCCGCTACTGTTACGCCGCAGCTTTAAGGCAACCAGGTCCTGAAGCGCGAGCTTCAGATGATTGAGCTCCGGCCAGATCTGTTCCGCAGTGGCTGTCGCGCTGGGAAGTGTCACCTGCAGCGGTATTCTCACTTCATAATAATTATCCAGAAAATCCTGTCCGATACGTATCACAGCGGTAAGCTCACCATTGCTTACCTGGCGGCTGCCCGGAAGCGACTCTGCGTGCAAATACATGGAAAGCTCTCCATATTGCCTGAGATCCAGCTGCAGGTTTTTAAAGACCGCCCTTGCGTCTCCTTTCAAGAGATTTGTTACATGCAGGCTCATGGATTGTTCTTTTTCCAGGTATACAGATCCGTTAGAGGCACCGCCGGCCGCCATGATTGACTGCAGTTGCCGGACACCGGGCGGCATTTTATAGGGGATCGGCAGCCTTTCACTGTTATCCTCCGTATTGACAGAAAGGACGGTCAGCGCTGTCGTACTATTTTGCGGCAATGAGGTGTAAGAACCGGTCGTATCCAGGTTATAGGTGAACGGCCGCCAGTTATTACGTACCAGTCCCAGGCGGGCAAAACGCAGTGTCACCGAATCGTTAAAACCTGTCAGATACATCCGCATAAAACGAATGGATTTAAAATCTGCAATATTGCCCACTTTACCGGTGAAAGAGTTAATCGGGATCCTGAACAAATACCATTTTTCCTTGGTCGTGCTGTCATTGGCCAGCTTTGGTGTGATCGTTCTGACATCCGCGATATAGGGGTCTGTCAGACTCATGCCCGGTTTGAGATTCAGGTCGTATTCAAAATACTGTTCCGTTTCATTCACGGTATTATCACCGTTAAGATCTTCATTGTCCGGATACATCACCGCAGCAGATGCACCACTGCCATTGGTACCGGCCACCGGAGAATTCCCTTCCGTATTATTATAATATTTATACCGGGCCAGAATTCCGTCGCCGGCTGTATAGGAACCGTCTCTATACCATTTATAATCATCTGCAGAGGGGTCTTTTAAGGCATGCTGGTAGATCGGAGAAGCCGTTCCGAAATTTTCCGCCAGGGTCTGGAGGTATATACTATGTTTTCGCCTTTCTGCATCATCTCCCATACCGTCAAAACCGACATCCTGTAGTATTCTGTCGTTGGCGACATTATTAAACGCATTAGTCAGTTGAATGGGATTGACCGGACTTACGCCCCATACGGAACTGCTGTCCACCGCGGTCGGTGTATTGGGGGTAGAGAGCCCGTTTTCGTAAAGCCGCTTGCCATCTTTTAGGATATCTTCACTCACATCTCCCAGATTGAAGATCAGTTTGCCTCCCGTGCTACCCGGATCCATAATAAAGGGATCCTGTAACCAGAATTCGATATACTCCACATTACTGGTGACAAAGTCCGTCTGATCCAGCGATCGCATGATCCCTCCCCACCGGTCGGCGGGCCGGCTTAGTTTTCCATTGCGGTCAATGTCACCCGCAAGGCTGGAAAAATTATAAGGGCCTCGCTCAGTCGGATAATAAGACAGATCAAAGGTCGTCGACTGTAAAGCCGACGACAGTACGCTTTGTTTAGGGAACAGTTCCCCCTCATACACCGGTCGTACACGCGGATCGCTCAACTCCGAAAGGTTCTTATGCAGCGGGTTACTGGAATTGGTCCTGTCCTGCAACGTAGGTTCAATATTATACCAGGAAAGAAGCGCCCGGTTCTTTCCATAATCCAGGTTATTGTTGAGCGTCGCCTCAGGGAATAAACCGTTACCCGCCGGCGTGGAGGCCAGCGCCCAGGCAGTAAACGGAAAGCGCAGGTCAAAAAGATTATCTGAACTTTCAAAATCATCAATATAAACGGTGCCGTCAGACCCCGAGCCGATCTGTTTAGCGTGCCCCGGTTTAAGCACAGCCGCCTCACCATAAGCATTGATGGAGCTGGGCGCCGTAGTCGAATAAAAAGGGATCTTGTCCAGTAACTTTGTCAGACCCGGAAAATCAGACCGGTAACTAAAATCCACGCCGAACATTGTATTATTGATCGGATCTTCTCCATAATTCGTCTTAAACGTATAGGGCTGCTCGGTGAGCTTCTCCATGGTGGCACCGATAAAAAATTTATCACTGGCCAGATAATCCAGCCTAAGGCCCATAAAGTTCCTTTGAGCAACGCCCAGATTGGCATTATTCTCAAATTGAACGTTGACGGCCGTACCTGAATTCAAAATGGTCTGATTAACAATCTGGATCATCCCCAGATTGTAATCAATCGTATAATCCGATCCTTCCACCAGCATGCGTCCGCCGGCGGTAACCGTTACTGATCCGGCCGGGATATTCATAGCACCAAGGCTGATCTGTGAGCTGGAGCTGCCTTTAACTGTCCCCTGCAAAACGAACCGGTCCAGATTTGCGTAGGTATTTGCAATAGCTTTTATGCTGTCATAGAGTGCATAATAGATTACTTTATCTTTAACCGACTGATCCACGCCCGGGTACGCCAGAGAATCCAGATCTCTGCCGAAAGGTTCCAATACAGGAAATATAATTTTCCCCTGTTGTTGTAAAACCGTAAAACCGTCGACAAAATCAAACTGCCCGTCCGGCGCAGGGTCATTTTGGGCGTTCAGCCGGTCTGCGCCTAATACAGAAATGATCGATTTGCCCTTAACCGCACCTGAAGGATCAGGTAAATATCTTTTAGTACCGCCGCTAGGCTCCTTATAATAAACATTCAGGTTAAACTGATCTGACTGCAAGCCACCGACATTCAGGGAGTAAATATTTTTCATCATCCAGTTCCAGGTCGGCAGCCTGACTTGTTGAGCAGTCGCCTTCAGCAACTTCAGAAACAGAACTTTCTGAACACCTTGGGTAGAATCCAGGGCAACATCCTGTGAGAATTCTCCTACCTGATAGGTTCTACCGTTAAAAGTATACTGATATGCAACCGCCAGTACCGCATCAGGAGATAACTGCTGATTTAAGGAAATAAATCCGGCCTGCGGGTTATAGGTATATTCAGTGGAGTCCAGTTTACGGGCGTAAGTCTTCTCAAAATCCCGAACCGGCTGGAGCCCCCTGGCCTGCAGAATGGATGTAACCAATGCAGGATTTCTGGTTTGCCCGCCTGATAAAATAGATGAATATAAATCATTCGCACCGTTATCGGGCAAGCCATTATAGGAGTGCAGTGATTGGATATTGCTGTTGTAGGGCGTATTTTCTCCCAGGTCCATCAGCCCCACGATATTGCGGACGTTTGTGGTGGCACCGGTCTTATTCGTCACCCAGACTTCCATTCTAAGTATCCTGACCTGACTTTTGACAACCGGCAGGTCGTGCATAACCTCGTTGAAATGCGCTTCAAAATAATTACCCAGTAAAAAGTTTCTGTTCTCATCATAGTCTCCCAGGGAAATGTTCACTTTTTGGGCAAGTCCTCCTCCCTGCAAGGTAATGGACTGCCTTTCAGACCGGTTATTGGCAAAGGCGCCTGTTACAAAAAGTTTACCCAGTTGAATTTGCGCCTTGACACCAAAGAGGTTCTGGATACTGGGCATAAGCGTCCCTTTACTGTCAAAAGAGATATTTCCTGCCTCAACCAGTTTCAGGAGTTCATCTTCCTTACCCACGTATTTTAATTTAAACTGATTGTTGAACTCAAAGGTACTCTGCGTATTATAGGTAATCGGCAGCAGGAGTTTGCTGCCGACCTTTGCCAGTAAGTTTAAATTAGCGCCGGCATCGATATTGAAGTTTCCCGTCTTGCGGGCCCTTTCTGAAAGCGTGGGGTTTTGAATATTCTGCCCTTCATATCCCAGCGACAGATCAACATTGCCCTGGGGCGTTACATCGACTTTCTTGCCATCTCCAGTCAAACCAAAGATGCGGTTAAAAAGTGTAGAATCTATTCTGGATTTAGGACGGGGCTGTTTAAAATTGAGCAAATCCAGCGAACGGGAAAGCTGATAGAAATGTTCTCTGTTCTGTACGTCTCCCTGCAGGTGTAAAAAGTCTTCTTTACTGATCTGGATATTGCCGCGATAGGGCTGCCTTAAAGAATCAGCCTTTTTAAAATAGATATACTTGCCTGTGATACTATCATAACGGACATAGGTCTTAAAAAAACCGGTGTCCCTTAACCGGTCCTGGTCAAAAACGTTTTTTGAGCGCCCCGGGTCGGTAAACCGGTATCTGTAATAATCATGAATGGGATAAGGATAAAAGGGCCTGCCTGCTGAATCCGCCAGCGACTGCGCGCTAAGTCGCAAAGCAGCCGGCATAAGGATAACGGCTACCCATAATAATCGATAGAGAAGTTTATAATATTTAATACTCAAAGCTGGATTCTCACTAATCTTGGCCAATTTATCTCTGCCAAAGTATTAAAACGGAATTTTAGCCTTGAAAGTATAATCAGATAAGCTAATTTATTGAAAGCAGGATTATAGATTCTTAAGCGATAATTTGATCAGGTTTTCCAGATCCGGCACGGTATCACCTGCGCCTTTCAGCGTTTTACGGATCGCGGTTTCCGCCATCGGCTTACTGATACCCAATGCCACGAGCGCATCCAGGGCGTCAGATTCTATAGACCTGCCCACCGCTTCCATGCCGGCCATCAGTTGCTGATCATGGAGTTTAGCGAGTTTATCTTTGAGTTCCAGTGTAAGCCTCTGCGCCGTTTTCTTGCCAATCCCCTTTATTTTTTCCAGTTCTGTCGCACTGTTTTGAACAATGGCCCTGATGATCTCCTCCGGCTTCATACCGGACAACATCATGCGGGCTGTAGAAGCGCCTACGCCGGAAACAGAGATCAGCTGTAAAAACAGCATTTTTTCACTCGGGTCCGCAAAACCATACATAGTATGCGCGTTTTCCGTAATATGTAAATGGGTAAATAACTGACCTTCTTCCTGTTGGCTAATAGCGGAATAGGTATTCAGGCTGATTTGCAGGTCATAACCGACGCCGCCAACGTCAACAATGACATTAGCGGGCGTTTTATGTACAAAACGGCCTCTGACGAAAGCGATCATAGTTATAAGTTTTAAAAAGCTATTAATCCTCCAACAGCTCCAAAAATAGCATAAAAGCGACAATCGATATAGATTTAAATAAATTATATTTTATTAAAATATAACCGCTTAGATCTCCAGATTTTCAGATGTCATCACTTTGGGTTACTTTTGACCATTATTTTTTACTGTAATACGAAAACATTATTCGAAATAACTGATATTTCATGAATACATTACGCGCCGCAATTACCTCGGTAGGAGGTTACGTACCAGAGGACAGACTCACGAACGCCGACCTGGAAAAGATCATTGATACAACCGATGAATGGATTACGACAAGAACAGGCATTAAAGAAAGAAGGATACTGAAAGACCCGGCAAAAGCCAGCAGTGATATGGCGGTGGAAGCCATTGGGCAAATTCTGGAAAAAAAACAGCTGGATCCGCTGGAGATTGACTGTATCATTTGTGCCACCGTAACGCCAGACATGGTTTTCCCTTCTACCGCCAACCTGATCGGTGATAAGATCGGAGCAAAGAATGCCTATGGATTTGACATCAGCGCTGCCTGCAGCGGCTTCCTATATGCCCTGAATATGGGCACTGCGCTCATTGAGAGCGGCAAAAACAAAAAAGTTTTGGTTGTTGGTGTCGATAAAATGAGCGCCATCGTAGATTATACGGACAGAACAACCTGTATTATCTTTGGCGACGGCGCGGGCGCTGTATTACTCGAACCGACAACGGAGGATGTGGGCGTGATGGATTCTATTTTACGCAGTGACGGATCTGGCGCCAAACACCTGCATATGAAAGCAGGCGGCTCCCTTCGTCCGGCCACTATCGAAACAGTGGCCGCCCGGGAACATTATATCTATCAGGAAGGCAAACATGTTTTTAAGTTTGCGGTAACAGGCATGGCAGATGTGAGCCAGGAACTGCTGGAGAAGAACCATCTGACAGGAGAGGATATCGACTGGTTGGTACCCCATCAGGCTAACCTGAGAATCATTGATGCGACCCGTGAAAGAATTAACTTACCTCCAGAAAAAGTGATGATTAATATCCACAAATATGGTAATACGACCGCAGGTACGATCCCGCTTTGTCTCTGGGATTTTGAAAAACAACTAAAGAAAGGCGACAAACTGGTCATGGCTGCCTTCGGTGGCGGATTTACCTGGGGGGCAACTTATGTCAAATGGGCTTATTAACGAGGATCTTAAACGAAACCATAAAAAGCAGTTGCACTTTCAAAAGTACAGCTGCTTTTATTTTGTCGAATGCCAATATGTAAGTAAATTCACAATTGGTATGAAACTTGTTTTAAACTGAATGCCAATTACTTAAAAACATATTACTTTATGAAGAATAATCAGAAATTTTTGTCAGGATTTTTATTGGGTGCCGCAGCCGGTGCGATCGTTACTTCTTTCTTAAATGGAGACAAAGGGCAGACGGTTATTCAGAATTTTAAAAATGTTGTCCGTGAGGCTACAGATGACCTGAAAACCGGTCTGGAAAATTTTGATGAGAAACTGGAAAAATGGACGAATAAAGGACGCGATTTTATTGCTGATCTGAAAGGAAGTAATAAAAAAGAAGACATGTACGATCTGGAGGAGATTTTCTCCTAAAATCAGTAGTTTATGGAAGAACAATCTGGCAGTTTTTTTAAGGAATACCGTGATAAAATAGAAGGATATGTAGAGGACAGATTATTATTGCTTAGATTAAAATCTGTCAAAAAGATCTCTACACTGATCGTGCAGATGGTAGGCATGGCCTTCCTGGCCATTCTTTCTGCCTTTATCGTATTGTTTATCAGTATTATGCTTGGATTTTTTTTGGGACACTTGCTGGATTCCTATTATGCGGGCTTCGGCATTGTGACGCTGCTATTTATATTGGTCTTTTTCCTGTCCATCGTATACAGGAAAAGATTAATGCGCAAGATCATCAGCAGTATTATTGATACAGTCCTGGATAAAAAAGAAGACGATGATTAATTTACGCAATCAGAAGGTGGATCTTTCCCATATCAACAGTTTGGAAGACATCGACCTGGAAATCAGGACGGTAAAAAGAAGGATCAGGGAAAGAGAGGCCGCATTAAAGGAAGACTTTAAATCGATACCTAAAGAGGCGGTTAAAGCCTCGTTAGGATCTGTGATACCTTTGTTTAAAAAAGCAACAGTGGCCGATAAAGCCTTTTCTACAATTCAGACTGTGGTAGGGGGATTGGTGGCTGCCATTATTGCAGGCAAGAAAGGTGGGGGCGGTTTTAAAAAAGGACTGGCAACGGTGCTGCGTCAACTTAGCTTTCTGGGAACTGCCAAGGCAGTGATGCAATTCTTTGCCGGTTGGCAGGCGCAAAAGCAGGCAGATAAAAAACGAACACACCAGGCAAAAGCTGACCCTGTTCATAAAACAGAAGTGGAAATAGAGCGGACAAAAGATGCATAATATGGCGGCCGTAAATAGAAAGTGGTCGCTGTGAAAAATTAACTTTCCGCTTCAGAAATAAAGTAGCGTCCTTATTATTATAACGATACATATTTATAATAATAAGGACGTTTTTTTGAATCTTAACGGTTTCAAACTGGCTGGCAAAATTCTTCCTTTTTTTCATATTGGGTTCCCATAGATATAGCTAATTCCATGGTGATTTTTTGGTATCTTGCAGTCCCTATGCAAGATTATTTAAAAGGACTCAACGAAAGACAATACGAAGCAGCCACACATATCAACGGACCTCTTATGATCGTCGCCGGCGCGGGTAGCGGCAAGACCAAGGTACTGACAACCCGTATCGCACATCTGATGGCTCAGGGCGTGGATGCATTTAATATACTGGCTCTTACTTTTACCAATAAGGCCGCCGCCGAAATGAAAGAGCGTATCGAGAAAATGCTGGGCAACAATGAAGCCCGCAATCTTTATATCGGCACTTTTCATAGCGTATTTGCCCGGATATTGAGAGGAGAAGCGCACAAGCTGGGTTATCCCAACAGCTTTACGATTTATGATTCTGATGACAGCAAAAGCGTTATCAAGGCTGTCGTCAAGGAAATGGAACTCGATGAGAAACAATATAAACCCAATGTTGTATTGGGGCGTATTTCTCAGGCGAAAAGCTCCCTTATCGGCCCCCTGGAATACGGGGAAGATTACTATCTGCAACAGGAAGACCAGCGTAACAACCGCCCGGCCATCGGCAAAATATATAAACTATATGCAGACCGCTGCTATAAGAACGGCGCTATGGATTTTGATGACCTCTTGCTTAAAATGTATGAGCTGCTCAATACCTTCCCGGAGGTGCTCCTAAAATTCCAGCATAAATTCCGGTACGTCCTGATCGATGAGTACCAGGATACAAATGCAGTCCAGTATCAGATCACCAAACTACTGGCCGCCGCCCATGAGAATATCTGCGTCGTGGGTGATGACGCACAGAGTATTTACAGTTTCCGGGGCGCAACCATTGAGAATATTCTGCAGTTTCAAAAAGACTACGATGATGTAAAAGTCGTTAAACTCGAACAGAATTATCGCAGTTCAAAAAATATTATTGAGGTGGCCAATACGGTCATCCGGCAAAATAAAGGGCAGATCCCAAAGGACCTGTGGACAGATAAAGAACAGGGAGATAAGATCAAAGTTGTTGCGACGATGACAGACAATGACGAAGGCAAGTATGTAGCGACCATGATCCAGGAATTAAAGCTGCGCAATCATTATCATAATAATGATTTTGCCATTCTCTATCGTACCAATGCGCAGAGCCGCGCCTATGAAGAGAACCTCAGGAGAGGCGGCATTACCTACAAGATATACGGCGGCCTGAGCTTCTATCAACGAAAGGAGATAAAGGATTTTGTGGCCTATCTCAGAGTCATTGCCAATACCCGGGACGAAGAAGCCCTGAAAAGAATTATCAATTATCCTATCCGTGGTATCGGGAAGACCACGATGGAGAAACTCCAGACAATCGCCAATGAAAATAATGTAACCCTTTGGGAAGTACTTATGCGTGCCGGCGAAACCGGACTTAGAGGAGCCGCCCTGGAAGCGATCAAGAAATTCCTGACCATGATGCAATATTTTCAATCCCTGCAGGCGCATAAAAATGCCTATGAGATTGCTTTTGAGGTCGGAAAACATACAGGTCTGGTGAAAGAGCTGTTCAATGACAAGACTGTGGAAGGCCTGGCACGTTATGAAAACGTGCAGGAATTACTGAATTCTATAAAAGAGTGGACCGATCAGCAGGAAAACTTATCTCAGATTGACGAGGAGGGAACCGTTCAGGAAGGGATTACGGAACAAACACTTCAAGATGCAACGACACTTGGCCTGTATTTACAGCAGATCACCCTGCTCACCGATGCTGACAATGAAAAAGAAGATGCCGATGTCGTTAAACTAATGACCATTCATGCGGCCAAAGGGCTGGAGTTCCCGGTCGTCTTTGTAGGCGGTGTGGAAGAATCCATCTTCCCCAGCGGTCTGAGCATTAACACCCGGGAAGAGCTGGAAGAAGAACGCCGGTTGTTTTATGTGGCGGTCACCCGGGCAAAGGAAAAGCTGTGGCTGACCCATGCGAATAGCAGATACCGCTTTGGCAATGTGGTTTCCAATGACCCCAGTCGTTTTTTGGACGAGCTGCCAAAAGATTACATTGATAAAAGTTATTCCGGCGGAACAGGCAACGGAGCGGGTTTTTCACAAAGTGGACGTTTTGGCGGCAACGGATTTGGCCGCAGTACTGCCAATGATGCGGCCGCTACCCGCAGGTACGGGCCGCCTCCTGCCAAGAAACAGCCTTATAAAACGACAGCGTTACCTACCCAGGCACCGCCACAGCCCAAAGTCACAGTGCATGTACCCAAAGGCGACTTTATCCCCAGTGATACCAGCGGCTTGCAGGAAGGCATGGAGGTAGAACACCTGAAATTCGGGTTTGGGACCGTTTTGAAGATGGAGGGAGCGGCACACAACAGGATCGCGACGGTCGATTTTAAAACCAACGGTGAAAAGAAGATTATGCTAAACTATGCCAAGTTACGAATTCTCTAATTGAGTACACTGCCTGACCCATCAACAACAAAGGGACCTTTCGGTCCCTTTGTTGTTGATGGGTCAGCACAAAACGCTATTCCTCCTGAAGCGCGATTAGCTCTCCGTCCAAAACGATTTGTTTAGTATCCAGGGTTTCACCATTCATAACCGCCATCAACATCTCGGTCGCCTTTCTGCCCTGCTCATAAGGAAATTGCTCGATAGAAACCAGCGGGGGGGTATCCAGATAAGTACGCATAGGGAGATTCGAATAACTGACAAAACAGATATCCTTATTAATGACCAGATCTGTATATTTTTTAACGTATTGCATGGCATCCAGTGCCACATAGTCATTAAAGGCGATCACCGCAGTTGGCCTGTTTTTTTGAGACAGAATATCCTTCATGGCATTCCAGCTGCTTTCCTTGGTGAGATCAGAAGAGGAAAACAGGGAAGGATCTGTCTTAGCCCTTTTACGGCTAAGGCCTTCCATAAATCCACGCATTCTTTCATTGGTGGCTGTCAGGGTTTGAGGCCCTTTCAAAAGGGCAATATGCCGGTGGCCCTGGTCCCAGAGAAAATCAACGATTTTAATCGAACTTTTGAAAAGATCGCAGGAAACGGCATAGATATCTTCCTCCTTGGGTACTCTGTCAAAAAAGACCACAGGGATATTATAGTTAACCAGCTTTTGAAAATGGTCGATATTGCGTGTAGACTTGGATAAAGACACCAAAAGACCGTCGATTCTATTCTTGATAAACGTAGCCAGAATCTCCTTTTCTTTTTCTACATCATCATGACTCTGGCCAAAAAGGACGTTATATTTATTTTCAAAAGCGACATCTTCGATACCGCTGATCGCCTGCGAAAAAAAGTTCTCCGTCAGTTCAGGTATGATGACCCCTAAGGTGAAAGTCTTACCCATTTTAAACTGAATAGCCGCCTGATTGGGTTCATAATGCATTTCCTTAGCCACTTCCTGTACCCGCATTTTTGTACGCAGTCCAATACTGGGATGATCATGTAACGCCCTGGATACCGTAGAGATGGATACGCCTAATTTCTTGGCTATTTCTTTAATGGTGGCTTGTTTACTCATTCGATTCGCAAAAATTTGGAGATTTCAGTTGGATGGCGAAAGATACGCAAATTTGCGTAAATGCATTATAAGAATTGGCCAAACCTTCTTTATAAACGATCTCAGCTCTTTTTTTATGCCTGTAACTGAAAGGCTTGGAAGCGAAAAGGGAAAAATCAGCCACAATTTTCATTACCTTCACCCCTATGATATCAGTTAGTTAAGAACAGAAAAGTTAAGTCAATTCATGGACAGATCTAAATTTCTACGGACCACGGGGACCTTATTGCCTTTTTCTTTATTGAGCAGGAAAGCTTTATTCGCCGCCAACAACATCTCTTTGAGCAGCAGTTCCCCCGACACCCCGTCTATTGTTCCACCCTATCTTAAACCGGGAGATTGTATCGGTATTACCAGTCCTTCTGGTCATATACGCTATAAAGAATTGCTACCTTGTATCTTTCAACTCAAATCCTGGGGACTCACCTATAAAACCGGCCACACCATTGGACTCAAAGACGGGACATTCGGAGGAACCGATATACAGCGGGCGGCTGATTTCCAGCAAATGATCGACGATCCGTCCATTAAGGCTA
Source organism: Arachidicoccus terrestris (assembly GCF_020042345.1). NCBI lineage: Bacteria > Pseudomonadati > Bacteroidota > Chitinophagia > Chitinophagales > Chitinophagaceae > Arachidicoccus > Arachidicoccus terrestris. The sequence continues at coordinate 3,146,567 of NZ_CP083387.1, read as the reverse complement.
TATTATGCGCCCGCGGTGGCTACGGAGCTGTAAGAATTATCGACCGGATCGACTTTTCAGGACTGGTCAAAAATCCCAAATGGATCATCGGGTTTAGTGATGCAACGGTTTTTCACTGCCATATTGCCCGCAATTACAATATGGCTTCACTGCATTCCAAAATGTGCAACAGCTTCCCTGACCACTGGGATAAAGCAACTGAGCAACAGAAAGCTACTATTGATTCCATACGGCATGCCCTTATGCATACCAGGAAGATGCGTTATCAAAGTATTGTCAATCCGATGAACCGCACCGGTAGAGCAGAAGGCGAACTGATCGGCGGCAATATGCGCACCATTGAGAACCTGTCCGGTACACAATCTGCTTTAAACGCGGCAGGCAAAATTCTATTTCTGGAGGAAACGCATGAATACCTGTATAATATGGACAGAATGTTGTGGAACCTGAGTCGTACCGGAGCGTTAAAACATCTGAAAGCACTTATTATCGGAGCCATGATCCGCACACCGCAACGCAACCCCAGCGATGAACTCAATAAGTCTATCTACGAATTGGTCATGGAAAAGGTGAAAGACTATTCTTTCCCTGTAACGTTTGATTTTCCGGTAGGTCATATTGTAGAAAACTACGCCCTCAAATGTGGCGTACCTCACAGGCTCGATGTGACGACCGTCGGCACCACGCTCACCGAATCCTGATTAAAAAAACACTGTATGTTAATCCCTCCTCCACTTAGAAAAAATGATCTGATCGCCATAGTAGGCCCTTCAGGTTATATCGATATAGACAAAACAACAGACTGCATAAAGACACTCAAAGATTGGGGTTACAAGGTCAACGCGGACCCGGCTACTGTAGGCTTTGATACGGGCACCTATTTCGCAGGTTCAGACCTGCAGCGTGCTGCATCCTTACAGGCAGCGCTGGATAGTAAAGAAGTCAATGCCATACTTTGCGCAAGAGGGGGTTATGGAATGAGCCGGATCATCGACATGTTGGATTTTAAGCTTTTTAAGAAGCATCCAAAATGGATCATTGGCTATAGCGATATTACACTGTTGCATCTGCATTTGCAAGCTAAGGTCAAGGCAGCTTCCCTACATGCACCTATGGCAGCCGCTTTCATGAAAGAGGAAGATGCCAGTTATCTTACTTATTTAAGAAAGGCCCTTAAGGGAAATATCTCCAACTACCGGTTTGCTCCGGGTCGGGCCAATATAACGGGCAGTGCTGCCGGGGAACTTATCGGCGGTAATCTGTGTTTACTGGCGCATAGTCTTGGCTCGCGCTCTACAACTGACATGAAGGGTAAAATCCTGTTTATGGAAGACGTCGGCGAGCATTTCTATACAATAGACCGGTATCTATGGCAACTGAAAAGGGCAGGATGGTTTGACAAAATCTGTGGCTTGCTGGTAGGGGATTTTTCTTCTACCAAAGATACCACGCGTCCCTTTGGCCAGACATTAGAAAAGATGATCAAAAATGTCATTCCCAAAGGACTGCCGGTTGCCTTTAATATTCCCGTGGGCCACCAGGGTGCTAATGTTACTTTTAAGTGTGGGGTGAAGCATCATTTAAATATCACCGGAAACCTGGTAGCTTTAACAGAAATCAGGTGATCGTAAACGGACAAAACTTATTACTATACTACTGTAAATCGTTCGCCCTAAATACCTCAAGGAGCGCATGGCCGTATTGTCTGACAAATCCGGTGCAGTGGCAAGCCTTTGCTTTTAATCAAAGGCCCGTTGAGCATTACTAAAATGCAGCTCTGCTGAAAAGAAACCTCTCCAAACAAAATGCGGACTGAACCGTCCATATAATTATTTTCCTGGTCATTGGCAGATTTTTGCATTTTCAGAGAAAAGACTGTACATCCCGTGCGTTTTACGGATACTTATCCTCAAAAAGCCCTACATTGTATTAGTCGCCGCCTGGCAGTTAGCGAATTTCTATGCTGAAACCATTGATCATGATGTTAAAATGCAATATCCGGCTTATTATGCTTACTTTTCTTAGTTGCCTGCATATACCCTGTCTCCAGGCACAGCAGCAACATAAGGAATGGCTGACGGGCATAAAAGATTCATCGTATTCCAGCCACTCAGACTATATCAAAAACCTAAAACACTACCCTTTTATACAGTTGGTCCCAGACTCCAGTATCGAAGGGGTCGCTGAATCCAGAAATCTCGTCTATGCAAGTCTTGGCGACAGAAAGCTACACATCGATGCATTTTTACCTGGCACGACCAGAAACAGGCCTAACCCGGCCATTTTAATTATACATGGCGGAGGCTGGCGTTCTGGCGACAGATCGCAGCACATTGCATTGGCCCAGCATCTGGCCGCAAAAGGGTTCGCATGTTTTACCGTAGAATACAGATTATCGACTGAAGCTTTTTTTCCTGCAGCTGTTTACGACCTGAAGGCAGCTATTCGTTGGCTAAGAGCCGGAGCAGACCAGTTCCACATTGATACGGGCAAACTCAGTGTTCTTGGATTCTCTGCTGGCGGCGAACTGGCGGCCTTTATCGGAATGACCGGCGGGCTGGAAAAGTTCGAAGGGACGCAAGGCAATCCGGGTATGTCCAGCAAAGTAAATGCGGTGATCAATATTGACGGAACCCTGTCATTTGTGCACCCGGAAGCCTCAGAAACAAAACATCCGGAAAAAATAGGCGCTTCTGCCTGGTGGCTGGGTTATCCAAGGACGGAGCGCCTGGATCTTTGGACGGCAGCATCACCGCTAAGCTATGCTGACAACAACACCGTCCCTTTCTTATTCCTAAACAGTGCAGTACAGCGAATGCATGCGGGCAGAGATGATTTTAAAGCGCTAATGGATAAAAAGGGAGTTGCCGTACAGATCATTGAATTTCCCAATACGCCGCATTCCTTTTGCCTGTATAGGCCGTGGTTTTCAAAAGTCGTAACTGATGTCACCACTTTTTTACATAATATCTACGCTGAATAGTGCCGGTTAATCACCTGCCTATCTCATTAATATCATCCAATGAAACGATCATTTCTCATCACGCTTGTTCTTTTAATTTTCGGCCACACCGTAAACGGCCAGCAATTTTTTGAAATATGGCCGCATGGAAAAATTCCGAATTCAAAGCATTTACCACTTAAAGACAGTATTGCCAATGAGCGTGTATATCGCGTCATGACGCCCGGCCTGTATGGGTTTTTCCCTGGCAGTCAGGAGAATCAGGGGGCAGCCATAGTCATCTGTCCCGGCGGAGGATATTCCCACTTAGCCTATGTGATCAGTGGCCTTCAACTGGCGAAATGGTTCAATACCATGGGCATTACCGCCTTTGTACTCAATTACCGTCTACCCAACTCGCCCGATCTGATTCAAAGAGAAACTGCCCCGTTAATGGACGCGCAACGTGCCATCAGATTCGTCAGAGCCCACGCGCCCAAATGGGGCATAGATCCACATAAAGTAGGTATTATGGGCTGCTCCTCAGGAGGCCATCTGGCAGCTGCCGCAAGTACGCTGGAAAGAGATGTATCTAAGATCAATGACTCGCTGGATGCATATCCGTTTAAACCAGATTTTACAGTACTGGTCTCTCCCGTAATAGACATGAGTACATCATATGCCCATAAGGGTAGCATCCGCAATCTTCTGGGGCCAAATCCACCGGACAGTCTTCAGAAAGCATTCTCCCTCCAGCTACAAGTAAAACAGACCACTCCACCCTGTTTTATCGTTGATGCCGTAAATGACAAGACCGTCAATCCCATAAACAGTCTTCTATATTATGAAGCACTTCTTCAAAAGCACGTTGCTGTGAGCTTTCACGCGTTCCCAAGCGGCGGGCATAGTATCGCACTGAGAAATAATCCTGGTTCAACTAACTTATGGACCAGCCTTTGCGAAGCGTGGCTGACAGAAATGGGCATCATCCGGTCTTTGACAAAATAGTTACTCTATTCCCCTACTCATAATTCAACTTAACTATATTGTTGGTTGCACGATAATCAAACTCCCCAAAATTGCCAACGATAATGATGCTTTTCTCATCTTTTAATTCAACGACATCGGAGATCGCCCCAGACACCGCATCCATGCCGATGTTAAATCCTCCGGTAGAATTCAAAGATTTATGGAAACTGCCATCAGCATTGAGAACTACAAAATTATTACAGATCCGGTCATCAAATAGCCGGAAAGTACCCGAGATAAGAATTGCATTATTGCTTAGTTCAAATGCCCTGTAAATGAACCCATCGGCTCCTTTACCAATATCGAAGGATGGGTCATATTTACCTTGATCATTTATTTTTACAGCATGGGCGACCTGATGCCCGTCATAATTATTAAAGGTTCCCAGTAACAGGTATCCGCCATCCTTCAAAGCGGTAATGGCAGTAACCGACCTGTCTGCTCCACTACCATAATGGAAAGTTTCGTCCAGCGAACCATCCGGATTCAGCCTTGCGACACGGTTGACGGTCTTGCCATCATATTTTGTAAAATTTCCCACGATGAGCAGCTTTTGGTCCGGCAGTAGTATGGATCCGGAGATCGTACCATTAACAGTTTCCATGCCGTAGTGCTTTTCCTGGTTAAAATGGTAAGTTGTATCTAAGGAGCCGTCCTCGTTAAAACGGGCAATATAATTGACCAGGGTAGAGTCCAGATGGGTGGAATCAAATCCATCTGTTGATGTCAGATTGTAATTCATCTCCACATAATATCTAAAATTTCCGAGTGCTATAAATTTCTTGTCCGGCAATAAATGCAGCTGAGTAATAGATTTGTCCACGCCACCTCTTAAAGCCGATGCCCATACGATATCCCCTGAAGGGACAGGCCTTGGTAAAGAATCCACGCTCCCGTCAAAATTAAGCCTGGCGATGCTGTTCATATTGGTAATATCCCCATACTTGCTAAAGCCACCTGCCACCAGGTACTTTGCATCTTCTTCAATGCGCACCGCCGTATAGACAGCCGAAGAAGCACCTGTTGCATAACCATACTTGAAATTCTTATTGAGCGTACCATCCCTATTGATCAATGCCACTCTGTTAACCCCTCCGGCGATATTGGAATTGTCATAATCCGTAAAACGGCCGGCGATCAAAAATTTATCATCATCGACAGGAATAATAGTTCTGATGACCCCTTTGCCGCCCCTGAAACCGGGAAATATGGTATCCATCTGCAGGGCACCATTGACCCTGAAGAAAGGGCCGAAAAAATATTGCTGTTTCACCTTGGCAGTGATCGCCCCGGTGGCGGCCATTTCCGGGATAATTACATCTACCGTACTATCCGTGGCACTACTGATAATACCCGGTTCACCATTAAAAAGTATCGTCAGGTCTTTTTGGTGTTCCAAAAAGCCAGCTCCTGCCAGCCGAATGGTATCACCAATATTTCCCTGGGCGGGACTGACCCCGTCCTCTACAAATGATATATCGGGAAGAATCACTTCTTTATACGGGTCTTCACCACTGGAACTGCCCACATCTTTTGTACAGGCACTATAAGTAACTATAGAAATAACAGACCAGATCACCAGTTTATGTATCTTTAATCTCTTCATTGTCTTGATTTTCATTATTTACCTTCCATCAATAAATACTGTTCAGCCACCCGGGTAAACTCCCCGCCTCTAAACCCAAGTAAGTGTTTGCTTTTTAGTACATGCAGGACGCCATTATTGGGCTGTATGTCAGAGGTCATTACCTGTATACGGGGATCTTCTTTATAATCGTTAGGATTGTAGGTAATGTCTGTAAGATTAAGGATACGGGCGCCGACGGCCTCTGCTCCTCCATAATCATTATAGATCAGACCTATATTGAGTACATATCCGTTGAGCATAACGTAATTGATGCCCGGAAAGGAAAAGATATTATCAGGATCCACCCTTGGGAAAGTAGCGGCGGTATACTTCCCTTCCAGAATGTACATTGAAAGGAACTTCTTCCAGACCTCGGGAGAGATATCTTCCATATGAACGGAATCTTCTACGATTGAATATCTGTATTTATTGAGTGCCTCCATCGCCTCTCCGATCGACTCATCCGTCGGGCTAAAGAACGTAACAGTGTCGCTGGATAGGACGTCTTTCAAGCCAGCCAGATCAATGATCTGGACAACACTGTCAAAAAGATATGGCTTGGAGACCAGATAGTCATAAATGGATCCGTCATAGTGCGCCTCGGCCAATCCTCCATCTACATAATAGTCCTTTTTGCATGCGGTAAACACTATGGCCACAAAAGCAGGGAAAAAGATGAAGAAAAGCCACTTATAATTATGTTTCATACTACCTTCTTTATATTAATATTGATATCGCTTTTATTTATTCCAGTAAAGGTTCTGGGTGATCATCGGATTGCTTTTAATAGCACTTGCCGGTATCGGCCAGGTCCAGGCACCCTGGTCAAAATCAGCTTTGGTCAGGTGGTTCTCACACTGCGAGGCGTCAAGGACTCTACCTGTCCGTACCAGATCGTACCATCTATGTCCTTCGCATAGCAGCTCTTTTTCCCGCTCCAGGAAAATCGCATCCACCAATGCGGGCCCGCCACCTCCGGTATATAGTTGAGTCTCTGCCCTGTCCCTAATCCTGTTGAGCAGTTCTATCGCTTCCTGGTCCTTCCCGCCCAGCTTTGCCAGCGCCTCTGCTCTGAGTAACAGTAACCCTGCATACCTGAATATGATATAATTATTATCAAAATTCCTTTCCCCGTCAATCGGCATAAACTTCATGAACATAGCAGACTGTGGATTCAGAGTACAATATGGATCATCGAACCAGAGCGTAAAACGCAGATCTGACTGGCCAGACGGAAAGAGCTTATCCAGAAATTCCCTGGTATAGACAATTTCACTGCCCAAGCCGCCATACAGCGTGGTAGAGGTCGGAAGCACAGGGCGGTGCAGTGTCCACTGAGCGATAATGCGGGTGGCTGTATTACCATAATTGGCATTCATAGATATTTCAAAAATCCCTTCTTCTGAGCGCCCCTTGAACAAAGTAGTACTGGTCATCTCGTCATATGGAACCAGCGTGTAAACATTCAGATCCATTACACGCTTTGTCGCTTCAACCGCATTTTTCCAATATTTTTTTTCATTTGATTTATCAAAGCCGGCCTGCCACATATTCATATTGGCCATCAAGGTATAGGCAGCACCCCGGGTCGCCTTCACTGCTCTATTGGTTGGATCAGCGTATGCGATCGGCAAATTTGGCGCTGCCAGTTCCAGATCGGCGATACAAGTATCTAATACCCGGACCATGCTCACTCTTGGCGTATTATCCATAGCATAAGCATCATTGTGCAATGGCACGTCTCCATAAAGGCGGACCAGTTCAAAATAAACAAAGCTGCGCACAAAGCGGGCTTCAGCGATTAAAGACTTTCTGGCGTCCTGACTAAAGCCACCATCCTCAATTTCCGGAATTCTGCTAATACAAAGATTACAGGCAGCGATACATTCGTAGAATGTTTTCCAGCTGCTTCGCGGATCCGCGAAATTGTCCTGATAATTCAGGTCCGTGCTATTCAAATGATTCGTAGCAAAAGCAATAAAATTATACTTCTTTCCCAAAAACCAGTTGCCCGGCCGGATATCCGGGCTGTTATATAACGGTGAAGCGTTCATCTTCTTATAGAGTAAGGCATAGCAGCTATTCACGGCTTTCTCGGCATCCGCCTGGTTACGCCAGAATTCCTCACCGGAAAACTTATCGATCGGCTTTACCTCCAGAAACTTTGTACATGCGGCCGTAAGCCCTATACAGAAAACGATACTCAGATATAAAAATATTCGTTTCATAATCATCTTTTTAGCGAATTAAAACTGTGCCCGTATCCCTACCGTAAAGCTTAATGCGGCAGGATATCCGTTTATATCATCCCTGCCCAATCTGCTGACAGTTTCAGGATTGGGGCCCGAATACCCGGAGAAAATACCGACATTATATAAAGTCGTGTAAGCACTCAATGCATGTAAACCGGCTTTTTTCATAAACCTGAATCCCTGAAAGCGATAGGAAAGTGTGATCTGGTTGATTTTAAAATAAGACCCATCTTCAGAGAACAAGGTCTGATCAGGCAGGTAACCATCGGATTCCCTGTTGTGATAGTAATCTATGATGCCAGGATACGTACCATTGGGATTGGAAACACTCCAGATATCCAATAAGCTTAAATTATATAAGTTACCCATTAAATCATCTGCGTCCAGACCCGGATACCTCAGGTCAAACAGCCGTTTGGCCATCGCATTATTGAGTAAGGTCCTGTCTGCCAGATAAGACATATAGATATTCAGCGAAAAATTCTTATAACTGACGGTATTGGAAATACCACCGGTAAATATCGGATCAGGATTTCCTACGATGAACTTGTCATCACCGCTACTGATCACATAATCTCCATTCACATCCGTCCAGATCGGATCTCCTGCCTGGAAATAATGAATCCCTCCGGATTGCCATCTGATCCGTTTACCGGTAACAGGATCAACAGGTACATCTGAGATGTTCTGAAAAACGCCCTCAAACTGATAGAGGTAATTACTGATCGGGTTACGGCCTACCTGCAGCATAAAGTCCTGATTATAGGTCTCGTCATGCTGGCGATAAAGCGTTATATCACCTGGCAGCCCTGTTAAAACGCCATGATTCATGGCCCCATTCAGACTGATCGACCATTGAAATCCTTCCAGTGTCTTGGAGACAAAAGGCCGGAAATTCAGTACCAGTTCATGACCGTAATTGACCAGGCTGCCACCATTGACCTGCACCTTATCATAGCCCGTAATATCCGGCAGATAGAAGTCCCGGACAATATTATATGACTTTTTATAATAAGTATCGTAAGTCATTGTGATACGACCGTCCAGTAGGCCTACATCTCCTCCGATATCAAACTGATAAGATTTTTCCGGTTCCAGATAGGGATTAGGTAAAATGCTGAAATCGGGGCCAATTGCGGCCTGATTATTATAATCCGCATAGATCTGATAGAATCCCAGGGTGTTTAATACAGTGGCAGTCGAACGGTTATTAATACCATAAGTCGCTCTGAGAGATCCGTAATCCAGCCAATCCAGCTTTTGCATCCAAGGCTCCTTTTCAATATTCCAGCGTAAACCAATGGCAGGATTGGAAGAATAGCGTTTATTCACGCCTGCGTCAGAGTTACCATCCATGCGGTAGGATAAATCCGCAACGTACTTCGTTTTATAATTATAAGAGAATACGCCGGCCCAGGATAAGGCGTGATAGAGCATGGATGCATGTGTACCATTGTCATTGATGCCATCTGCATCGTTATAGTGGTTCCCCGGGTAAAAACGCGGCGAATATCCCCTGGGGCCCCAATAAAAATCACTGGGGCCATTGCGGACATCTCTGATATGAATATTATTGGTTCTTATATTGGCTTCATTATAGGCACTGATATAAAAGTTATGGCCATTACTCATGTCCTCAGGGTCAGTATTGAAGCTGTAATTAATCCCATTACGGGTATTCAGCTCATCTCTTCTACCGATGTAACCATATAGCATGGTTTGGTTACTGTTGGTAAAGGCCTGTTTAAACCGGTCACGGGTATCTGTATAATAATCATAAGACGTTGTGGAACTTAACCGGAGGTTATGGATTATCTCATAATCAACTTTTAAATAGGCCCTCAGATTTATGGTGCTGTTATCATCTGTATTATTTTCGTATCCCTCTAACCTGGGTATACCGATAAAATGAGACGGAGAAGGATATAAAGAAGAGGTAAAGGCGTCTCCTGCCCCATTATTGGTCAAGCCACCTCCGTTGCCTCTTTGCTTCTGCCCCAACGCACCAAATAGCTGCGCACCCACCCGTAATTTCTCCGTCGGCATAAAGTTCAGCTGCATATTCAGACTATATTTCTCAAAGCCGGTATTTTTTAAAACGCCCTGGTTCAATTGATAAGCCAAATTGGTCTTGTAGTTCAGTTTTGAATTACCCCCGCTGACCTGCACGTTGTGATTTGTATTCATGGTTGTTTGGTAAAAATAACGCTGCCAGTCAGTTGAATTATTATAAAAAGGGTTTAAACTATCGGTCAGAAACTGGTAACTATCCAATAGATCCCTGACGGTTTGTTCATCCCTGCTATAATTGAGTATCGAATAAAGCCGGTAATCGCGCTCCATACTTCCACCCCAGGTGGGCCTGAGTTGAGGTGGTAAATTGACAAAGACGCTGCTATTTACATTAATGACCGGGGTAGGCGAATTTCCCTGCTTGGTTGTAATGACAATTACGCCGTTAGCCCCTCTGGATCCATATAGTGAGGCTGCCTGGGCGTCTTTAAATACCTCAATGGACTGTATATCTTCCGGTGGAATAAGGGCCAGAGGACCGGTCGCCGCCCCCGGTTGTAACATAGATTGCGTCACACCTCCATCATAATCAATAGGCACATTGTCTATGACGAGCAACGGGTTGTTGCTGGCCAGCTGGGCCTGGTCTCCGCTGCCTGAAATACTTAGTTGTGAGATTCCTCTGATAGAGACGGAGCCGCTGAAGCCCGGAGCACCCGTCAGATTCTGAACATTCATACCGGCTACTTTACCCTGTAAGAGTTGCTCCACATTGGCCACCGGCACATCTTGTAAATCTTTACCGGAGATAATAGAAACCGCTCCTGTTACGGTTTCCTTGGTTCTTGTCTGATACCCCACGACTACAACGTCATTTTTGATCGCATTACTGGATGGCTGTAAAAGGACGGTTATATTATTTTTCTCAACCGTAATAATATTATCCATAAAGCCGATAAAACTGAAACGGATCTGCTCACCTTCCTTCACTTTGACAGTAAAGGCGCCCTTATCGGTTGTTAAACCAATTGTTTTCTTCGTAGTGACGTTCACAATGCTGACGCCACCAAGTACCTCATGCTTTTCGCCGTCCAGGACGGTGCCCGACAACTCCATTTCTGAGGATTGAGCACAAAGCTGGCTATAGCTGATCAGCATCAGCAAACTACAACAGGCCATCAATATATTTTTCATTCTTTTCATAGTAACAGTTCAATGTGGTTTCATCTTTATTTTCTAATCGTCTTCAAATTTTGGATTGAGCTTATACTTAAACACGATCTCCCACTGCCCGGGCTCGAAGAGCGCAAAAGTCAGCCCGATGGAAGAATTGACGCGTTGGCCAAAAGAGACGCGATTATATTTAAAGCTTATACTGGCCTTATCCGATCCGACATCTGCCAATACCGGAAATGGATTGGTCACATCATAGGTCACAGACATGCTATCAGCAGAGAACTGACGGTTAAATGCAAAAGGGAACACGAAGTCGCCCGTCGTGGCGCTGGTAAAACGCAGACTATCCCACTCAGTCATATTATAATTGGCCAGAGAGATGGGTAAAGAATCCTGGTCATAAAACTTAAAGGTGACCGAATTTTTCTGAGTGCCTTTCTTATGAAAATACACATTCACGCTATCAGCAGGTAAGCTGCGCTCAAGCTCATCCACCGCACCATTCATTGTGGAGGGATGAACAATACCGCCTTCCGCATCCGGAAGCCTGAGCCCGGTAGAGTCATCAAACTCAAATGGCTCATAAGGATGTGGTAACCGTACGTTCAAAATCAGTTTTTCGAAAAGATGAGACCCTGCCTCATTGGATACGTTGACGTCAAAGAAATATATGCCGGGTTTTACTTTAGTTGAATCCGTATTCCAGAAAAATACTTCGCCTGAATGTTCACGTATATCCAGCAACGGGCGATTTTCAGCGTGTCGCTTCTTGTCAATTTCCGCAATGGAATTTTCCTTACCGGTAAAATAATCATCCCAATACATGGCCTTGGAAAAGGCGGAAAGTTCAGGAGCGGGGCTGCCGTCAAAATGGCGGACATTCTGAATCTTAAAGGTTAGTGGTTCGGTAGAATAGTCTGCATTGAACACCTGTGTAAAAACATTCGATCTTCCCAGGTTAACAAAAAAGGATGTCTGTTTAAATGTCATATCCTTACTCATGTAATCCTTTACTTCCGGCAGGCCACGCTTATAGCAGCTAGCCGTCATCCCTATAAAGAGAACCAGCAAAGCCAGACAGGTAAAATGGATTCGGTTTGATGATTTCATATTACTCAATTATCTTTTTTAATGTTAAAGTGCAGAGAGTTCCAGTTTCTGGAAATTAAAACCCGAATTATCACAATGGAACTTCAATACATGCCGCCCGGCAGGAAGTGACACTTCAGCTTCCACATTGTCCCAATTCTGGTAGCCGCCTGTATTGGGGATCATTAACTCATCAGTCAAGTCGTTTCCGTCCAGGGACAGATGGAAGGAGCCTGTAGATTTAGGAGATGCCACTCTTGTTTTAACCAGATACCGTCCTGCTTTTTTAATATCTACACTATAAGCAATCCATTCGTCTGCAGCAGTATACCCGATGTCATATCCTCCCTCTACACATTTTTCCATATCAACACCTTCGAAAAACCGGATATCAAGCCTGGCACTTCCCCTGTTTCTGGGATCATTATCATGATAGCCGGTTCCTTCCCCTCCGTTATCAAACTCATGACATTTAATTGTACCTGGGATTTCGAGTGGGTCATCGTAATAAGGGGATTGCTGAGCAGGTACAAAACCGAACCTGGCCGCATTATAAGCGCCTGCCTCCAGATAGAACTCCATGGTATGAATACCTTCCTTCAATTCAAAAGGCTGATCCACCACGACCGTTTCCCAAGTCTGATATCCACCTGTCTTGGGCACAGCGACAGAGCCACTGAGAGGCTGGTCATCCATTTCGATCCGAACGAAACCATCCGAATGTGGAGATGCCAAAGAAAGCTTTAATATATAGGATTGGGTCTTCAATACTTTAACGGAGAACTTAAGCCATTCCCCCGGTGTACTATATCCGATGTTGTACAATCCATCACTGCAATTATCCAGATCAACGCCCTCACTGGTTCTGAAGTTCACCTTTCCCTTATTGGCAGGATCCGCATCATGATACGCGATACCTTCACCGCCCTCATCATAATACCCCATTTCTATCTTTCCCGGGATTACCTGATACACACCAAGAAAAGGCCTTCTCAAAACCGGATAAACACTGTCCACAAAAGAGGAAAAGCCAAATACATGTCGGGTATTGAGTACATGCAACAAGCCATTTTTTGTCTTCAGGTTCACAGTTCGGGTCACTGCACTCACCCAGTCTTTAACGAATCTGGAGTTATTCTTATCACTCAACTGAATTTCCTTGGAACCTCCGCCAACAATGCCTGACGCATTCAGCGTAACCGTTTTGCCATTCATCTGATAGCCGTATGGCGTAATCAGGTTCACTCCATCTGCATAATCCAAGGAATCCAGATCAACGATTCCTTTGACCAGATATCTATGAAGCAGGGTATCCCACGTGCCCTTTCGAACACTGTCAATTGTCCAGTTCCCATTTTCACCATTTAGCTTTCGGGCAATATTCAGATTATGCATCGCATTAATGATACTGTAATCCTGCGGTGCGAAGAATGTAACTTCAGCTTTCTGCAAAGTATCTCTCAACCCAATCAGATCGACGATATGTAAGAGACTATCATAAAGTCCATTCTGTGACTTCAAAAAGTCATAGGTCGTTAGATCCACGCTTTTAGAGAGCTCCCCGTTTTCATATGGGTTCAAATCCTTTCTGCAGGCGCCCCATCCACAGGCCAGGCCGAACAATAAAACGCATAAGACCCATTTGTTGTTTAATCTTTTCATCTTAAAAGCCTTTAGCTTATTTCCAATAATTTAACTGTTCCAATAAACCATTTTGTTGAAGGGCTGACTTAGATACCGGCCAATACGCCGCGCCGTTGTCAATATCTTCCTGGGTCAGACTGGTAAAATCCTTCACTTTACCCATTCTGACCAAATCAAACCAGCGCCATCCTTCCCCCATAAGCTCCCTTCTTCTTTCCTGAAGGATATAATTAACAAGATCTTCTTTAGACTGAGGGCTTGCCAATGGCTGTAGGCCCCTTTGTGCACGGACGAGGTTTAAGTCAGCAATGGCATCGTCGATTCTACCAAGTGCTGTACGCGCTTCCGCTCTCAATAAAAACAGTTCTTCATACCGGAAAACTACGACTGCCGATGTATAGAACCTGAGCGGCGGATTCGTCATTATCGAATTGATTTGTTTGAGTTTATAAAATTCAGGATGCTCCTCATCCATTCTGGTAAAATAATAGTCCTCTCTGTTATCACCAGATTCATTGAAAATATCTATGATGGAATCCTTGGAGACATAGATCTCTGACTCTTTCTTTGGTATATGCGGCTCCCTTAAAGTCCAGTCCTCCAACTGGCCGGTGGTTGAGTATTCGGCATGGTCCACATTAAAATCCAGCTGAAAAATATTATGCGCGCTTCCACGGCCCCTGAAAACACCGTCTAACTTGGTAAGCACATCTGTTGTTACAAATGCATACGTAGTATTCTTCTGATTATCGACAACCTGATCACAATAAACAGCTGCCTGTTCATAGTTATGCTGCCAGGCGTAAATATGCGCTATTAAAGTCAGGGCAATTCCTTTAGTTACAGCAATACTTGCAAAATGCGATTCTCCCTGTCCTCTGTAATCACCAGGTGCCTCCGGGAATTCTCCGTTATAACGCCAGGGTAAATCCTTATAAGCTGCCAACGTTTCACTAACGCAAAAGTCCAAGATGGTCTTCTGATCTGCTTTGGCAATATTCTGAAAGTCGCTATCCCCTGACTGGATTAAGAAAGGGACGTTCCCCCATACCCGCACCATATAGAAATAGAGAAACGCCCTTAATACCCGCACCTGCGCCAAATCCAGTTTCATTTCACTTTTGGAGTACCTGTAATCTCGCTGTGGTACTTTAGGCAGATTCTCAATAGACACATTACACTGATCGATGGCCGCATAGAACCGCCTCCAGTCCCGCCACTGGTCCATTGTTGTATAATTGGAAGTCAGTTTACTTTCGGTTACCGCTTGCAAATCACCTCTTTTAGTGATTGTAAAATCACCGCCCCGCAGGTCCCCGTAAACCCAATAGGCATTTTCATTTACCAGCGCGGCTCTCACTAAACCGTAACAGGCAAAACTTCCGGCCCAGGCATCATTTTTCGTTTGCCACATATTTTCTTCTGCGACAGCACGATGACTTTCCACGTCCAGCATTTTCTTGCAGGATCCCAGGCAAACAACCACAGCGACAGCCATCAGTAATCTATAAATATATTTTCCAGGCATATCAGTCAATTTATTTAGATTAAAATTTTAAATTAAAGCCCAGTGTGAAGGTCTTTGGATAGGACCAGTTATAGTACCCGTTCGTATATCCAAAATAGCTTACCGCTTCCGGATCCCCGCCCTTATAGGGTGACCACATCCATAGGTTTTGAGCAGTCACATAAACATCTAAGTTTTTAATAGCCAGCTTTTGTAATGCTTTTGGACTAAACTGATAGGTAAGTGTCACTGTTTTCAATTTGATAAAAGAGGCGTCTTTTAAAAACAGATCTTGATTAACCTGATAAGGATTGACTGTGCTCCAGGGATTGTATAAGGGAATTTCGCCGTAATTGCCCTTATGTACCTGCCAGAAATTAATCTCTTTAACTCCCTCCAGATTATCTGAGCCATCCCTATTAGCAAAATCAAAAGCCGACGCCTGCGCTTCATCCATCAATTCAGCACCGAAGGAATATTTAAATAGGAATTCCAGGCTTATTTTTTTATATCGAAGCCTATTGGAGAAAGAGCCAAATATATCCGGCGAAGGGGAGCCTTTCAGCGCTCTGTCATGATCATCTATAACATAATCGCCATTCGTGTCGATCCATTTGGGGTCACCGGCATGAATAGGTAAGCCCTGATAAGATAGTTTCTGATGCGTCTTCGGATCTACTGGGACTTCACCTTCCTCTGCATAAATACCTTTGTTTTGCAACAACCAATAGGCATCCACAGGCTGCCCGACTTTAAAATAGCGATCACCGATAATGATTTCCCGGTAATGATTGGGTAATGCACCCAGTTTATTTTTATTGGAAGAAGCTCCAAAGGTGGACTGCCAGGCAAAATGACGCTGGTCAATGATCTTGGCATCAATCGTAATTTCGACCCCCTTATTATCTATCTGAAGGCCATTTTTGACGACACCGGTATAACCTTTCTCCTCCATCACGGGCATTTTTAGCAGTAAGTTCTTAAATGACTTATTATAAAAATCCAGAGAAATGTTCAGCCGGTCTTCTAAAAAGCCGATATCTGCACCGACATTCAACTGATCAACATAAGGCCATTCAATGTCCCGGGAAACATACCCCAATTCATAAGAGCCGTTCAATACGGGAAAGGCATTATATGTAGAAAGGTTGGGATTGCCATTCCAGCCTATCTCCACATCGTAAATCGGCCCTGCTTTATAATAGTCATAGGCTAATAATTTACCGACTCTTCCCATACTGGCCCGAAGTTTTAATAAAGAAAGTGCAGCGCTTTTGAGCCAGTCTTCATTTGACAATACCCAGGCAGCACTGACCGTCGGAGAGAGTAGCCAACGGTTTGCCGCGGGAATATTCGAACTGCCGTCGCGTCTCAGATACACCCCAACTTCGTATTTACTGTCATAGCTGTACTTGAAATTGCCATACAGTGATGCCAGATTCGATTGTATGCGATCTATGGCATTAGCGGTTAGTCGAAAATTATTTGAAGTGCTTTCATGATTGTCATCATCACCCGGCTGGTAGATTTTTATATAATCACTTTTACCTTTGTAAGCTTTGCCATACTTGTAATCCCATTTGTCCCATTCTGTATACATACCCAAGGCGGCTGTCAAGTGATGCCTATTCTTATAGATCTTATCGAAGTTCACAGAATTGTCCCAGACGATCGCCTTATTGAAGCCGTCAAAATTGGAAGAAAAATTATTGCCGTCATTGACTGTTGAGGGAATAAAAAGATCCCGGAAATTTTGTATATAATTGATCCCCATACGAGAATTCACTCTTATACTGTTGCTAAAGCTGTATTGCACGTTGGCCAGGACATTAATGCTATTGTTTCTGTTATTGTCGATGGACTGGTTTAAATTAAAATAATAATTGCTGAGATAACTACTGTTGGGCGAAGGCGGGGCTTCCAGGTTCAATACATAATCCTCATCTACAATCCGGTCCCGAATGAAACGGTTTCTTTTTCGCCCCATTGTCGCGCCAGACAAATAAGTTGTGATAAGCAGATTATGGAGGGGCATAATATTAATGCCAAAGTTTACTGTGTAGCGATTGAACCCTGTTGCGTCTCTGACGCCCTGATATGAAGTCTGCCCTACAGAAAACCGGAAGTTGGCGAGCCTGGATCCGCCTGAAATGGCCGCCTGTATCCCATCGCTCCAGCTATCTTTAAAATACAGATCGTCCCAGTTTGACGGACCATAATATTCGGACCTGGCTGAGTCCGCCAGATAAGCCGGAAAATTCTGCAACTGCTGAATTCCGGCATATTTCTCATAGAAGGGGTTTAAAAAATCTCTTACATAGGCACCGCCGACCGTCTGGATATCCGGCGCCTGGGAATAAGACATGTGCGCATTTACGTCTACTTGCAATGAGCCGGAACGAGGTCCATAGGTTTCGATATTAACAACACCCGCAGCGGCCAATGGGCCGTATTTAGCGGTGGCTTCAAAATCTTTTAGTACTGTAATACTTTTAATATCCTGTTGATTGATTAAGGATAACAAATTATTTTCCGTTCCTAGTCTGTTATTATCAAAGCGCTGTATATCAAAAGCAAAAGGATGGTCAAGTAAAATTGGAACTCCATTCAATAAATAAGTGGGTTGGGCAGTCATCACATCCCCGTTATTTAATAACAGGTTGGAATATCCCCTTATCAGTGCCCCGTTGCGTTTGCCTTGTTCTGCTGTGGGGATCATTACGCTGATACCCGTTGCGCGCCCGTCCAGCATTTGATTGATATCACTGTAGGGTACAGCGCCTAACGCGCGCATATCAACTTTAGAGGATGCGCCCCCTTCTAAGAGATAAAGTTCGTTATTGGGAAAAAAGCCGACAGTATCCCTTGCACTCAGTTTATAATATTTTAGCCAGACTGTGCTGTCAAAATCACTTTTAGCGCTGTCATTGTGTGTAAACAAAACCTGCCCTTTACTGCTGTTCAATGTGCAAACAATAAAAATTAGGAAGAAGCCTATAGCCCGGAGAAATCGAAAACACCTTTGACTCATAGTAGTCGAATTTTGATTAAAAAAATAACAAATCGAAAGCATCGAAAAACAAATATAACAATATATGTGTCGTATTTCGAAAAATTTTACAAAAAAATTTAATTATTATTAATATAGCCTTAACTTATTATTACTTTTAGGTTATATTACGTAAGCTTTTATTAAAATTTTACTAAACGGAACCAATTGTAAATGGGTGAAGGTGTAGGGAACTGCCCTGCGAGCTTGTATAATTTAATTTCAGGGAGATAGAATTAAAAAATATATTGTATATCAAATACTTATTAGTATAAAATAAGCTTAATCGAAGATACTTATTACACCCGTCAGATATGGTGATACGCAATCCGCAATTTGGAGGATCAATTTATGAATTATTTGTTATTTTATCTTTCGATATGTGTATATATGACAATTTAATACAGATACATATAATTACATGGTAATTAAGTATTTACAATATATAATGTTACAGGTAATTAAAAACTGAAATCTGATAGGTAGTAATCATTACATTAAAGTTTCGTTTAGTTTCCATAAATGTGCAAAACTACATAAAAGCATAGAACTGGAAGCACAATTCGAAGATGATAAAAGAGGAGATATTCATCCATAAGCAATAGACACCGGATTCTAAATGCCAAGGGCGGCAATGACGTCTTCCATAAACCGCCGGGTCAGAAGCAGCTGTATAAAGAAAAGGCATATGCCTTCTATTTGTTTAGAGCATATGCCTTTATATATGATTTTCCCGGTCGTTGTTAAATCTTACTCAGGGGTTGAAGCATACAATTACTTACCCTTTTGGATCAGCGGGTAATGATCAATAGTCTCAAATACATAATCCGGATTCTGTTTCAGTATCTGGACAAACTTACGCAGGCTGTCCTTATATTGATCCCGGAACATTCGATCGTGTGCCAGAATAACCACTGCGTTGGCAGCATAAGTCGTTCCGTTGGCAAACTTTTCTTCGACTTCATGAGCCATTTGTTCAGCGCCCTGAACGGGAACAGAGTGTCTTCCAAAACGCCACTCTACATCCCAGCCAACTGCATTATAACCTGCACTTCCCAGTCTTTTACATACTTCCAGTGAGGAGTTCGGTCCCTGTATCTTACCATTCTCAACCCAAGAGTTCATGCCAGGAAGGCGGACAATTTTTACCGGTACTTTCAACTCTTTTTCAGCTGTATAAATATCCTGCATTGCACTATCGGGATGGGAGTAAAACTCTCGGTAATGATCTCTGAAGCCATGAGAATGGCTGTGGTTCGCCAGGAGAAATTGCGGATAGCTGTTACGGATGGTGTCCACAATTCTTGCTCTTGACGCGCTGAACTGATGCAACCCTACCATAAAAAAGGTCGCCTTTACTCCTTCCTCTCTGAATATCTCCTCGCAATTAATGGTTCCGGGAGGCTGAGGGCCATCATCCCAGGTAAGGAAAATATATTTTTTTGCCGGATCGAGTTTAATAGAAGATCCAGGTGCCAAAACTGTGGGGACACTGTCCTTAACAGGTGCTTCTTTTTTTTCTTTTGCCCCATCGCCTTTACAACTTGCAAAGACGGCTACTACTGAGAGTGTAAGTGCTGCTTTCGCCAGCAGATGACTCATTACCATGCGCATGTCCTTTAAATATTAGATGTTTTAATTATTGGCTTAAAGCTATAAGTTAATTTACAAACCCCCTAAAATTCTTTGAAATATTTTACAGATATCCATTTTCTGAGGGCACAAATAGAAAATCCGGCACTTCCATAACAAAATTTTTAGATTGTTATTTCCGATACCGGACCAGTATTATTGGTAGGGTTGTTCCAGAAGCTTATTTTATTTAAGCTCCAAACATTCCTTTTAGCTTACCCAGAATTCCGCCGCCGCTTTCCTGTTGGCCGGCTGCGTTACTGCTGCCTCCGGTAAAAAGGGACATGGCATCGCCCAGATTTATCTCGCCATCACCGTTCTTATCCAGCATGCTTTTTAAATCAATGCCTGCGGTCTTGCCACCCGTCAGTTGATTGACAATACCCTGCAGATCCAGGCTGCTATCATTTGGATCATTGATCTTACCTGTCAGCTTACTCAGAACACTTGGAATGATAGAAGCGCCTAAAGAACTGGCGGCAGAAGGGCTAAGGCCCAGTTTTTCAGTTAATTTACTGGTCAGGTTGCCTGACATCTGTTGAGTAGTCGCGTTACCTGCTACGTCAGTTTTTTTCCCACTGAGCATCCCAAGTATATCGGATACCCCTCCTCCTTTCAGCCCGTTTTCAAGGTCTCCAAGAATAGAATGAGAAGCCTCTTCTGCTATCGCACCAGCTTTTTCATTCGGAACGTCCTGGTTCGCCTGTACTGCTTCACCCGTGGCGTTTTTGATCAGGTTTACAATTTCATCTAACATTGTTTTAAAGAATTAAAAGTGAACAATTGAAATTCTACCTTTCAAAGTACATTATTTTTTCCTAATGCTACTTATTTTTTTTAGCAAATAGCAGGGCGACCGGCTTAGGCAGTGTGATCATTTGTGGTGTCTGTGTAAGAAGTCCAGTTTCAACATTTCTTTTATATACTCTAACTGTATTATCATCCCTTGAAGCGACGAGTAAAAAATGCCCAGTAGGGTCAAGAATGAAGTCTCTGGGATGAGGACCGGTCGCCTGATGAGCGACTTCTTTCAATAAACCGTCCGGCTGCACAGCAAATATGGCCAGATCATTGGCTTTTCCCCGATTAGAGGTATAAACGAATCTGCCGTCCGGAGAAACGCGAATAGCAGAGGAGCCTTTATCTGCATTTGCCGTATCCTCAACGGTCGTGGAGGCAAGTGTCTGTAAATAGGTCAGAGAATCATTCTCCCACCGATAAACCATGAGCTGGGCATCTAATTCATTTAAAAGGTAGGCAGACTTACCATTCGGAGAAAAGGCAATATGTCTTGGTCCATATCCGGCAGGAATTTTATACTTAACAGCACCCGCTTCATCTACAGGTAAGAGATTGTTGATTTGAAAAGGATATTGATACAGCGTGTCATTACCTAAATCACAGACAAATAAATATTTCTGGTCAGGAGAAAATATAGTAGAATGAACATGAGACTGTGTTTGTATTTTTTTATTGGCACTCGTACCCTTGTGAGCAATAATCTGAGTAGCAGGCCAGAGCTTGCCGCTGGTATCTGTTTTATAAATAGAAAAATTACCGCCGTTATAATTGGCTTCAGCTACGTTTTTCCCCAATGAATCAATCGACACATAACATGGTGCATCCCCATTGGTCGGCTGAGTATTTAAAAAATCTAACTGTCCGGTCTTATCATTAAATGAAAATGCAGAGATCATTCCTTTTGAACTTTCATCTGTATTCTCGTTAACTGCGTAGAGATATTTACCATTGGCAGATAATGCCATATAGGATGGATTCGCTACGTGGTTGGTATGTGACACTTCTGTCATCCGGCCGCTTGTGTCATCAAAGTCGTATACATATATTCCTTCACTCGCATTTCCGTTTGTATAGGTCCCTACCAATAAAAAAAACTTGTTTTCTCTCATCTCCTTGGATTGACAACGTTGTAAAGTGATCATAGCGATCACCGCTAAACAACAAATTTTAAAAAGCTTCCACATAAATGAAATGATTTAAATAGGCATCAAAATTATCCTTTTTCAGTTGTATTCGGTGCAAATAATTAAGATAATTGGTACGTTGCAAAAGTCTATCTATTTGATACTTAATCAAAAGATGAAATGTAAGAACTGCAAGCATTAATCACATTAAAAAAACAATAACATATTTTGCCGTTTTATATGCCCTTGAAGAGGGATATTTGCCACATTTGACAGACATTAATTTTATTTCTATGCGACATCTTATCATTTGTTTATGGGGATTCTCCATACTGGCGGCTTTTATCAGCTGTGGGCCAGATGACCAACATACGGATTCTCAGGACCAAAGCACGCAGACCACCCACATCCAGATTAAAGACGACACCTTAAAGGGCTTTATGCTTTCAGGGGTGTACTTCGTGCAAGGTTACGGAGGTCCGGAGAAGTTTGAGACAAAACTTAAAACGTTGATTAATCAGGATCATTCCAAGGCACCGTTTCTCACATTGCTTGACAGTGCTTATCACAAAACGATGGTTTTCCCGTTTGCCCGCTCGGCAAATGAAAAGGTGGATTCCAGAAACACGCTTTCCAACTGGTTCCAGATTAATAGCCAGCACGACTTTTTCCTCTTTTTAAATAATTTAAAAGATAGCGGCTTCCAGGCCCATTTCGAAATATGTAAAAAAGCCCTGGACGCCAACGGAGGCAAAAATGCCAATGTTAAATCCATCAACCTGAAAGCCAACAACCTACCGGAAGGCAGTGATGTCCTGCTACAATTTGTCAAGGATCATTATGAAGAATTCTCTCCGGCAGGCATCAAAGCCTGGAACATCGGGTTATATGTGTATATTGTTAATCTGGGATATTCAGCAGAATACGTGGATGCAGTCAATGGCAAATCCCTGATCATGGAGCAGCTTAAGATCGCGGAAGAGCACTATAAAAACTGGACGACATATTTTAGTGATTTTATGCTGGGTCGTGAGTTTTCAGGTGTTGCAAAATCCGAGAATGAGGTATACAGAACAGCCATCAAAGGCATGCTGCAGGGACATTATAGCATGTATTCTTACATGCCACTCTGATTACCGCCATAAGCAGCAGTAAACATTTTTCAGAATCCGGTTTTTTAAAATTGAAAGCCGGATTTGTTTTATACCTGAGTCATCAGCTTCTCTGCAGAGAATTGCTTATTTTTACCGCTCCGGAAAATACCCGCACATGTATTATTTAAAACAATATGGAAATATTAATTAAAAAAGACAATCTCCTTTCGCGATTTATTGCACTTTTCCTTATCGGGCTTTGTATGTCTGAAAAAGCTGGCGCACAGATTTCTCCTCCAGGGCTAAGTGATACCCGGCTGGCATCCTGGATGGCAATAGGCCTGGATCAATCCTTTGGAAAAAACAAAGCCTGGCAGTCTGTCTCTTATGTGGGTTATGGTTTTATGAGTAACCCTCATGGCAGTTATTCTCTTTTTGAAAAACCTTCCATGCTAATTTTAAATGAAGAGATGAAAAGGAAACTATCTGACCATTTTAGTATAACCGGCGCACTCAGTTACAGGGAGCAATATCTCTATACAGACGGTGCTCCTTATCACAAAGCTGACCCAAGTGCAAAAAGGGAGATCAGGCTCTATGGCAAGTTTGCTTATGGCTGGAAAACAGGTAAAACTAAGTGGAACCTGGATTTTCGGCCAGAGTTCAGAAAATTCTTTTTACCTGTATATGCTTCAGATGATACAAGACATGCCTTGAGAGCCAGATTTAAACTTAAATCTACAGTACCTCTATCCTCCAATAAAGAGCATTTTCTGATTCTTTCTGCAGAAAGCCTTTTTCAGAATGAAAGAACGCAGCCCAATGGCCATTCGAAATGGACTGGCTTTTTCTATGACGACAGCAGATTTTGCGCTTATTACCGATACGCGCCGGACAATTGGCCTCTGTATGCCGAAATCGGATATATGAATAACCTGACAGAGAAAAACCCCACCTACTCCATGCACCATATCGGACTCGATATCGTCTTCAAAGATATTTTCTAAAGCATCTGAAAACAAACAGCTGTTATTATTTACTGCAAATGTTGTATTTTCATCCTTTCTAAGAAAAGCAAAATCCAATTGCATGAATAAAATAACTAAGATCTCAATGGCACCTCTGGCGGCAGCCATATTGCTAGTGAGCGCCTGCGGAAACAATAGCCAGCGAACAAAAAATAAGCCTATAGTGGACACATTAACAAAAGACAATCCTTTTTTACAGGCCAGCACACTCGCCTATCAGACACCGGACTTTTCAAAAATCAAAGATGGAGATTTTAAGCCAGCCATCATTGAGGGTATGAAAAGGCAGTTGGAGGAAATCAAAAAAATCACCGACAATCCCGATTCCGCCACGTTTTTAAATACCCTCGTTCCTCTGGAGCAAAGTGGCAAATTACTGGAAAGGGCCAAGAATATATTTAATCTTCTTACAGGCGCAAACACTAATGATTACCTACAGAAAACCCAGGAAGAGTTGGCGCCGCTGCAAGCAGCCCATCAAGATGCTATTTATTTGAACAAGGCATTATTTGATAGAATTTCCACAGTGCATGACCATCTGGATCGGTCAAATCTGGATGCCGAGTCGAAAAGATTAGTAGATTATTATTATCAGGAGTTTGTCTTGGCAGGAGCCAAGTTATCTGAGGCGGATAAAACTCAGCTCAAACAATACAATGAACAGGAGGCTTCTCTCAGTGCCAAGTTTACCAATCAATTACTAGCCGCAGGCAAAGCAGGCGCTTACATAGCCAATAGCAAAGATGAATTAGCCGGATTGTCTGATGGAGCTATTGCCGCCGCGGCAGAAGATGCCAAGGCAGCCGATCTGGATGGCAAATGGCTGTTGCCTTTGCAAAACACAACACAGCAACCTGCGTTGAGTTCATTGACGAACCGGTCCACGAGAGAAAGACTTTTTGAACTTTCCTGGAACCGGGCAGAGAAAAACGACAGTAATGACACCCGTAAAACCATCGCCACCATTGCCCAAATCCGGGCAAAAAAGGCAGCTTTAATGGGTTACCCTAGTTATGCAGCCTGGAAATTACAAGATCAGATGGCTAAAACCCCAGCAGCAGTAGATGAGTTTTTCGCCAGTCTGGTTCCCGCCTCCGTTAAAAAAGCTCAGCAAGAAGCTGCCGATATTCAAAAAGTCATAGACTCCACGCATGGAGGCTTTCAACTGACGCCCTATGATTGGGATTTTTATGCCGACCAAGTCAGAAAGGCAAGATATGATTTGGATGAAAATGAAGTCAAGCCATATTTCGAGCTCAATAAGGTACTGGAAGACGGCGTATTCTATGCAGCCACTCAGCTCTATGGCATTACTTTCAAAGAAAGAAAGGACTTACCGGTCTATCAAAAAGATGTGCGGGTATTTGAGCTGTTTGACAAAGATAAAACACCGATGGGCCTGTTCTACTGTGATTACTTTAAAAGAGACAATAAATCCGGGGGTGCATGGATGGACAATCTGGTTACACAGTCAAAATTACTCGGCACCAAACCGGTTATTTATAATGTGGGCAATTTTACCAAACCAGCGCCTGGTCAACCGGCACTAATTAGCTTCGATGATGTGATTACAATGTTCCATGAATTTGGACACGCATTACACGGATTTTTTGCGGACCAGCAATACCCCAGTCTTTCAGGGACAAATGTAGCCCGGGACTTTGTCGAATTTCCGTCTCAGTTTAATGAACATTGGGCATTGGAGCCATCTATACTTAAGCACTATGCGGTGCATTACAAAACCGGGCAGACCATTCCACAGGCCTTGGTGGATAAAATCAAAAAGGCCAGTACTTTCAACCAGGGTTATATGCTAACCGAACTGTTAGCTGCTGCCGCGTTAGATCTGCAATGGCACAAATTAAAAGCCGACGCCCCTTTGCAGAATGTAGACAGTTTTGAAGTACATGCTTTACAGAAAACTGGCTTGTATATGCAGCAAGTACCACCCCGTTACCGGTCCAGCTATTTTCTACATATTTGGGGCAATGGTTACGCTGCCAGCTATTATGCTTATCTGTGGACAGAAATGCTGGATGATGATGCATTTGAATGGTTTAAAGAGCACGGCGGTCTGACCAGGGCAAATGGCCAGCGTTTTAGGGATATGATCCTTTCCAAGGGCAATACCGAAGATCTGGAAAAGCTGTATCGCGATTTCAGAGGCCAGGCACCCAGCATCAAACCCATGGAAGCAAACAGAGGATTATTGGAATAGCGGTTGACACAAAGAGCGCTAAAAAAAGAGGAGCAGTTAAATCAACATGGCTCCTCTTTTTCGTCAATACAATCAATGAGAACAAATACCGAAACGTATTTATTGTAAGACGTTGCAACTGATATTTTGGATTTAAGGCCGCATTGTAAGGAAAAATAAATAACTTTATGTCTTACCTGTTAATCTAATATTCAACTCATCATTTCAACTCAAAACAATGCAAAAAACGAAAGTGCTGCTACTTGGACTCATGCTGTCCTGTATCAGTCTTATTGGATTCGGCCAACGGTCAAAACTTGCACCTACCCCGCCAATGGGCTATATGACCTGGAATTTTTATGCGGATAATATTACGGAGCACGATGTCCGTTCCATTGCTGACGCAATGGTGGCAAATGGCCTGGTTCAGTTAGGATACAATTATATTTTTATTGATGATGGCTGGCAAGGCGGCAGGGATAATAGAAATAATATTATTCCTGATCCTAAAAAATTCCCTTCCGGAATTAAATCACTGGCAGATTATGTCCATAGCAAAGGCATTAAGCTAGGGATATACTCTGACGCTGCACCGCTTACCTGTGCCGGTTATACCGCAAGCCTTCATTTTGAAGAACAGGATGCTAAAACTTTTGCTTCGTGGGGAATTGATTATCTTAAATACGACTACTGCGGAGCACCTCCTGATAAAGAAACAGCTCGAAAACGCTATAAGAAAATGGCTGATGCTCTTACTAACTCAGGTAGGGATATCGTATTCGGTATCTGTGAATGGGGTGGCAGACAACCCTGGACATGGGCCTCAAGTGTCGGAGGTAACCTGTGGAGAATAGACGGGGATATCCGGGATAAATGGGCAGCCGCCAATGATGCGCCGGGCACTCCTAAGGGTGGCATCGGCATTCTGGATGCAGCGCAGAGAAATGCGGACCTGGCCGGATACGCCCATCCGGGTGCATGGAATGATCCTGATATGCTGGTTGTTGGCTTATATGGTCGTAAGGGCCCTTCGGGAGATTTAGGCGGGGTCGGTTGTAACGATATCGAATATCAATCGCAAATGTCACTTTGGTGCCTGCAGGCTGCACCATTAATGATTACCTGTGATGTCACTAATATGAACGCTGCTACGAAAAGAATCCTAACCAATAAGGAAATTCTTGCCATTGATCAAGATCCTCTCGGCAAACAAGCCGAAAGGAAGATCAATAAAGAAGGTTGGCAGGTATATTTAAAACCATTGACTGATGGGGCGTATGCGCTAGGTATTCTAAACACCGATTCCACTACCAGAAAATATAAACTCAGCCTGGAACAAATCGGATTAGCGGGCAAATATGGAACCTTAAACGTCTGGACCGGTGAAGTAAAGAAAAACCAGTCAAGGCTTTCTTATGAGATAAAACCACACGAGACAATTGTTCTAAAATTGACAAAATAGTCTCTTCTGCCAAGTAAATGAGCCGGCTAGAAATTCCCTAACCGGCTCATTTGTTTCACAATATGTCTTTGATTATTAATTGACGGCAGTTGCTACAAGTACGACGCTTGCCCTTCTGGAGTTTACAACTGGATTGAACCCGGCCTTCATTAGAAAAGAACCCGAGTAAGTATTATCTTTTTTATCGTTAATAGAGGACTTCGCACCATTATACAAATTGACTTCCTCAATTTTATATCGTTGATCGGGGTTAAGGCCTTTGAATTTAACCGGAAGCTCACTCCCCGCATCATAACGATTAGACACCAGATAACTAAATATCACGGCTTTATCCTTTTTTCTGTCGACATACATAAGGGAGGCGAAGTCATGATTCCAGGGGCTTATCAGCCGATATTGATCTCCATGCCAGATGACATCCTTTACTTTATTGTATTGCTGAACAGCCTGTTGGCAAAAGCTGAGTTCCTCGGGTTTTAGTTTACTAACTGGTATGTCAAATCCTAACTTTCCCATCATGGCTACATCCACTTTATATTTTATCGGTTGGCGGCCCCAATTAGTGACATGCGCAGCCATGCTAATGGCTGGGTAAAAATAAGAATACTCCCATTGCATAAATACACGTTCAAGCGGATCAGTGTTATCGCTTGGCCAAAACTCTGTAAAATACTTCAGCGCTGCATAGTCAACTCTTCCCCCACCGCCGGAACAAAGCATCATAGGAACTTGAGGATACTTTGCTCGAATTCTTTCCAGTACCTTATACAGGCCCCGAACATACGCTATATACAACTCCGACTGATGATTCAGATGAGCGGAATACGCGTTATAAATAACAGAGTTACAGTCCCACTTAATATAAGCTAACGATGGGTTTTTGATAAATAATGAATCTACAATACCGAAAACAAAATCCTGGACTTTGGGGTTACTCAAATCGAGTACCAACTGATTGCGGAAATAATACTCTGGCCGGTCAGGTTGCTTAATGACCCAGTCAGGATGTTTTTCATATAATTCGCTTTTGGGGTTGACCATTTCCGGCTCAATCCAAATGCCGAATTTAACGCCTTTTTTGTCTGCGTCTTTCACAACAGCCTGAATCCCGTTAGGTAACTTCTTTCTGTTGGGCTGCCAATCACCTAATCCTGCATGATCGTCATTTCGGGGATACTTATTGGCAAACCATCCATCATCTAATAAAAAGAGGTCAACGCCCAGCTTCTTTGTATCTCCTAAAAGATTCTTCAGTTTCTCTTCATTAAAATCAAAATAAGTGGATTCCCAGTTATTCAGTAATGTCAGGCGGCCTCCCTCTCCATCTAATATCCTATATTTTCTGGCCCAGGATTGCAGGTTTCTGCTAGCCTGACCTGTTCCCTGCTGGGAAAGAGTGTATAAAAATCTGGGAGTTCTGAAGGTTTTTCCAGGTTGCAGCTCATAAGAAGATGACGCATTGTTCATTCCCGCGATAATGCGAAGATTATTCCTGTTATCGACCTCCAGGTCTACCCTGTAATTACCACTCCACTCAATTGATCCCAACATAACTTCCCCTTGATCTTCCATCGGTTTATGATCAGCTGAAATAATAAATACGGGTGGCTGAAACAGGTCTGCTCTTGTACCTAATTTGGTATCCAGTGTTTTAATGCCGTGAGATAACTTTGTGACCTCCGGCTGCATTTCCCTTGCCCAATCCCCATGATATTGTTTTAGCCAGAAAGATGATCCGTACCAGTACAAATTGGCAGAAGCAAATTTGTTCAACCTAACGGCACCGTTTTCATTTTGCGTAATTTCGGACCATTGCTCGACCACATTATCTTTCCGGTAGGCTCTAAATACCAGCTTAACATTAAAATCATATACAGGATCTTTGAGAAGGAGCTGCGTTTCCTCAATATCTGCTGATATCCTTTTAACGTCACTTGAAACATACCTTAGTGCAAGTGAGGTATTTCCATCGGCGTGAATGACACTTATTGCCGGCTCAAAAAAATTACGCGAACCCGCAGAAGAATATACCGCGTCAGCTACGCCACTGGGATCAGATGCCTGATGTAACTGGCCAGTGAATTGTTCATACTCTTTTACATCATTAAGCTTTTGTCCAAAATAACGTAGCCTTACCTCCTTGTTTTTCGTAACAAATAATACCATTGCCGAACTGTCGGTTTCTATGGGTATTACCTGAGCCTTAGTGGTTGAATAAAAAAATATTGAGATTAGAACCGACAGGAACACAAACATACGAAGCTTTGTACCCTTGCCTGAAGGAATGTTGATCATAACAAACATATTATATTAACAAAATATATGAATTTACTAAATTAATGGATAATCCTCAATAGATACATTTTCTTTCCACTTTTCTAAAATATAAAAAGAAATGCCCTTGATATGCCATCTCCACCCGATCCATAGTAATATAGTAAAATCACACTATAAACCTTCCCACCATAGCCAGGTACATCATTCATCCCGGTCTCCAATAAATAGCCATGCTGTTCTATAAAACTCAAATTAAATTTTATTGAATGTAAATGATCTTTTTCATAATAATTACCCTACATTTGCAATCTCAAGAATCTTTAGCTCAGTTGGTTAGAGCGCTACCTTGACATGGTAGAGGTCACTGGTTCGAATCCAGTAAGATTCACAATAAAAAACCCATGCGATGCATGGGTTTTTTATTGTGAATCTTACCGCAACCTAATAAACTGGCGTGGATGCAATATTCTCCCGTTTGCGTCCAGTCTTACTTCTTTTATAAAACTCCGCAGCTGCGACCAATAAAACGGTCAACCCGGAAATAACAATGATCGCTTTCAAAGTTTCTATTGAATCCAACTTCATAAATCCATAAAACGGGAATAGCCAGCATATTAATACCCACTGAATAAGATAAATAGCCGTAATATGAGTACTGCACCAATAGACAACAAACAGAAAATACCTTCCTTTCCTCAATTTAGCTGCAAGAAAATGGGACATATTCAGCCAAAGTAATACCAGACCGCAATGCAAGAGGGTACCGGCCGGCCCAAGGCGATAAAATGTCATATTAAAGAACCTGGGTTCTATTTGAACGCCTGAAATGCCAATGATGACACAAACAACTCCAGTGATCATGGTTGTTCTATAAAACTGCTCTGTCGGCATATTCTTAAATAATATTCCAAATATATAGCCCAATAATGGATATACCCCCCAGGGAAAGAAGGGAAAAAATACAGCCGGAGGGCAGCCATTCAATAATTTCAGTACATAATCAAGTAAGAAGTTGTCCAACCGAATCCCCCAGGCCATTGGAGATATGGCCAAAACGATCATTGTGAAAAATGACACAAAACCGAATCTGACTCGAAAATGATGTAAAATACCGCAGACTAAATAACTAATCGCAGCAAATTGAAATATGGCACCAACCATTAATAGGTCGATCACCCCGAATACCCCTGTTTGCAATCTATAGTAACTAAAAAAAGAATCGGGCATTAAGCCAAAGGCTGTAGGTAACACGAACCCAATAAAATTCAATAAGTATGCCAGCAGAAATATAGATATTGATCTTTTAAAGATAAACTTTACCGATTTATCTCGCCCCAAAAAAAAGGAAAACCCTAGCAAAAACATCAATACCTGCGCTCCTACACCTTCTGAAAAACATCTTAAAACACTGCCCAACACCCCCTGCCGGACGGCCTGTGTACTATAATACAGTATAACATGTGTAGCCGGTATAATCAAAACAACAAGGCCTTTGGCTATATCTATGGTTAAATTTCTTGGTTTCATTAGCTGAATCTTTAACGTGAATAAATTGTATGAACTTGTAATCAATAAATAAACATAGATGCTTAACACCACTTCCAACAGACGTCGGATTAACCAAAGTTGAAATGATCAAAGCAAATTAGACATCCACAAAAAAGTTCCAGTTAAGAAAAAACTATTACCTTAGTACCACTATTAATCCTGCAATAATGCATAAAAAATAGGGCTTACACTTGACATCTATCATTTTTATTTGAAATATTGATATTATGAGAATATCGGCCTGTTCCATTTATAACATATCCTATTGACAACATAACGAATGAACATTCGATTTGTAATCAATTATTTATTTTATAAAAACAAGTCAGATTATGTCTAATAGCTACATCAATCCCCCAAATGCAAAATTTAGCTTTCAAATCTTATATAGAGGCACCAATGCAGAGAGGTCAAAACTGGAAATCGGTAAGGAGCCTGATTTTCCAATTGAACTAGAAATAGACCTAAATTCCGCCGGTATACCAACCGAGATAGCATATACGCCAGAAACACTGGATTCATTCACCTGCAGGTTCTCATTGACTAAAAACAAGCCTATCGACACGATCGACATTCCTGTGAATACACTTCTAATACGCTACTCTCGAGATCTATTTACTTTATTTAGCCTGAAAAAAAGCTTTGATTTAAACCCCACTCTTCTGGAGCAATTCAAAGAAGACACATATAGATTATTCAACTGAAAATCAGGTTACTTCCCAAGAAGATACCACGCTGTCATAAGGCATTTAGCAGAAATAGCAGCTGGCAAGCAACTCCAACCCATCGTTATTTTCCGGCAAATTCAAAAATTATCAGAATTCATAGTAGAATTAAAAGCCGAAAATACGCCGTATATCCATAGCGAATTCAAATCCAAAGTGGAGGCGATAATGAAATTCATGATAGAGAACACTTTGAGCTATCCAAAATCAAAAGATTTTAGAAAAATAGTTGCATCATCTAAGCAACTGTTCGAAATGAAGGTAAAGTCCGTTTTCAACCGTTCATTAAAGAGCTTCTGTGACGAATTAAAATTCAAAAATGCGATGTACGAAATATGCTTTACTCAAAAAAACATTTCAGATATATCATACGACCATGGCTATTCCGAGCTGTCATCATTCAGCAGAAGCATCAAAGCAAGGTACGGGTACTCGCCTCGCAATATCAGAAAAATGACCAAAGGTGGATTCCTACACCTGTTTATCCAATAAACAGGCCGATGTTAAACTAAAACAAAACCCTGGTTTAAAAATTAGTATAATTTAAGTTTTTTTATTATCTTGAGTTATCTGTTCACTTCAAAATAATAAACAATGGGAAAGTTTGTTGTTAAAACTGGTAAAGACAATCAATTTCGTTTTAGCCTGAGAGCTGGAAATGGTCAAACAATTTTAACGAGTGAAGCTTATACAACTAAAGCCGCTTGTAATAATGGGATTGCATCCGTAAAAACCAACTCACAGGATGACAGCAGGTATGAAAGAAAAACCTCCACAAACGGGAAGCAGCTATTTAATTTACGTGCCGGCAATGGCCAGGTCATCGGTACCAGCGAATTGTATGAAAGCGCTGCTGCAATGGAAAACGGTATTGCATCGGTAAAGAAGAATGCACCGGATGCAGAAATTTCTGAAGAATAAGTAAGATGCTAAACAAATTAAGCCGCTCCATTTCTTGAAACCAGAAAATAATAGAGCGGCTTAATTTTTATCAACCAAAAGGGTTTACCTGTTACTCCTTGTAGGCGATAACACTAATCTCCACATTTACATTTTTGGGTAGCGTCTTCACAGCAACGCATTCTCTTGCGGGAGGATCCGTATGAAAATACTGCCCATAAATCTCATTCACCTGTGCAAATAACCCCATATCACTTAAAAACACACTGGCCTTAACCACATCACTAAAAGCATATCCTGCTTTCGCCAAAACAGCCTCCAGGTTTTTAAAAACAAGATGTGTTTCGCCTGCCAGGTCTCCGCTAAACAATTGATTGGAGACGGGATCTATCGCAATCTGACCGCTGACATATAATACCCCTCCAGCTTTGATAGCCTGATTGTAAGGGCCAACCGGTGCCGGCGCAGCGTCTGTATTTATAATTTCTTTTCCCATTATTTTTATGCTCTTGATTTTTAGTATAAAATTTTTAGGCAAGTTAGCCCATTTCCCAAAATCTACCAACAGTTGAGTTAACTCTACAAAAAATGCCCAATCTTTCAGACTGGGCATTTTCTAATAATTTTTATGCTCTGGCATTAACTATTCTTACTATCCTTAATAGCTTCACCGCCTTCCAATCCGGAGGTTGCCGTATTATTAAGAGGCGCCAGCAGTTGCTTGAATTTACTTTCCTTTTTCAATGCAGGCCACTGAAAAGCTGCATTCAGAATACGGGAAGAGACCTGATAGCGATTGTCCGGAGCCCAGATGAATACACAGCTTCCTTCCTTAATCTTGTTGATAATGGCATACTGTTGGCCGTAAGGAACAGCAGGGCAGCCAAAGCTACGCCCTGTTTCATTCTCATCGGCACGGCGGGCATTCACATAGTGACTGCCATGCATTACAATATATCTCTTGTAAATATTATCATTGATACCTGGTTCAACGCCCTTCAGATGCAGGCTGTAACCAGAACCGCCACGATACGATTTTCCTGTCACAATAAAACCTAATGAGCTTTTGTGGGAATCTACAACATTAGAGAAATCTGTTGCATACTCACCGCCGGACCGCTTGCCATGAGATACATAGGTATTAAACAATACCTTCCCGGCTTTCAGGTCAATTACATAAAGACGCTTTTGAGAGCTGCTCTGGCTATAATCAATAACGGTCAGCAGATTAGGCTTATCCAGCATTCCTTTGCTCTGCAGGTATTCAAACCCTTTAAAGGCTTTAAAAAAAACGTCCTTCTTTAATCCATAATCATTTAGCTGAATTCTGTTATAAACAGAGTCAACATACTTATAGGCCACTGTCTGACCTACGGGTTTGTTTGGAAGTAAAGATGGAAAATCTTTATCTACTGGATGCACAACATCTGCGCCTGAAATTTTCGTCATAGGGGTTGTAAACGCACACATCACGATCCCCACCACACTTAGGAATAAGAATTTTTTCACTATTTCTAACCTGTTTTTAATTTTTCCGGAAACCTGTCCCGGAAATATCCTAGAACAATGGAATATTGTATAGCTTTTATGATCTGCGCCAAAATGGCGGAAAACCCAAACAGATCGCTATTTTATTAATGTAATTTTCGGACAAAAATTGCTTTGTTCCAAAAAAAATTGCAAATTCTTCAAGAATTCTTGCAAATTTAGCCCATTTTGACGGCCATAAAGGCTAAAAGTTGAATAAAATTCGCAGCCAAACTGTTAAAATATACTATAAATCGTACTTTCCTTTCAATACCTGACACGTCTCCATTATTGTTTCTTTAATGGGTCTGTAATTGAAACCAGGAAGGGCTTTTCTAAGCTTTGATGCATCGTATTTACAGACAGCCAAGGCAGTACGTGCCGTATTTTTATTTAATATTGATGATACCCCTAAAAGTTTGCTTTTCACGTATTTGATCCGCCAGACAATTTCTGCTAAAAACGGCGTAACCTTCTTGGCTGGCCTTGGAACAGAAAAGCCGTCAGCAATATTATCAAATAATTCTTTATAGGAAATATTAGCACCGTTTACGATGAAACGCTCTGCAACGATGGGGCTTTGCATCAATTCGATTGCTACGCTGGCAACATCTCGAACATCCACAAAACCATGCACTCCTTCTGTATACCAAGGGAATCCATCATATACCGATTTAAACATGGCTGTGGAACCGGTATCCCAATTGCCCGGCCCGATGACAATTGAAGGATTAATTATAACTGAAGATAATCCCTCACACAAACCTCTCCATACCTCTATCTCTGCAAGATGCTTAGACTTGGCATAATCAGACACCCCATGAGCGTTCCATTCCAGTTTTTCATGGATCACCGTATGAGCACCCTTAGCTTCGCCAATAGCCGCTACCGAACTAACATGAACCAATTTTTGCACCCCCCTTTTAATAGCGCCGTTAATCAGATTTGCAGTACCCTCAACATTGGTCTTATATACCTTTTCCTTCATTTTGGGATCAAAGGAAACCAGGCCGGCGCAATGGTAAATGCGGCTCACACCCTTTAGCGCATCTTCCAACGCCACTACATCCAACAGGTCACATTGCATCCATTGAATGTCATTATTTAGGTTTTCGGGCAGATTTCTGGCCAGACCAATTACATTATTGGCCCTGGCATCCAACTGCTTCAAGATCTGGCTGCCAATCAAGCCCGTTGCCCCCGTCACTAAAATTGTTTCTTTTGGATTCGATTCCACTTCTGTCCTGCTAAAGTTTGCACAAATTAAAGCCATTCACACGGCAATTCTCCATAAATTTAGGGTAAAATTGTTCAGGATCATTATTTTTACAGTATGCAGCAATTGTCCCTATTTGATTTTGGTGAAGAAGCACCTAAGCCAGAAAAGAAAAATAAAGCTTCGAAAAGTGGCATTGAGCAGTCTGACTCTGCCACAGATAAAGACAACCTCTCTGAACCTAAAGTAGAGGATATCGATAATGCGATAAAAGCCAACAGTCCAGCTTTGGATGAACTGGCAAATACAATCCCACCTGCAGAAGGGCAGCCTGGGTCTGAAAAGGAAACAGCCCTAACGGCTATACAATCAGACAAAGACATAGATAAAAAGGAAATAGCAGTAGCCCCTGAAAGAGAACAATCGGATATAGTTCAACCAGACAATAACGGTTTTACGGGCCCAGAAATGCACGAAACACGGCAAGCGGCCCAACTTGATCAACAAATTCCCTCCGATTCGAATGCAACATCAGACGAATCTGAAATTCCTGATCCAGGTGAAGCAAATACAGCAGAAACGCAGGCGCCGGTGCAGAAAGATAATGAACGAGTGTCTGGAGATGTAATATTTTCAAATGAGCAGGTTCGTGTAAAAAAATATGTCGTAAAGGCCATCGATACGGTATCTGTCAGGATGCCGCCAAAGCCGCTTGAAGCAGATATCAAGCCAGATGACGAAGCGTCCTTGGAAACAGAGGCAAGGAAATCGCCTGAGCTGGATACTTCATTTTCTCCAGATGAATTTGCATCACAGGAACTTGATCAGCAAGAGGCAACTGGTCCACAAGAAAATATCGCTGAAGCAAATTTACTGACAGATAATGAAATCATACATTCTGACACCAGATCAACGCCATCCGAAGGAGAAATAATTAATAATCAAGACAATAGATCTGAAAATGCAGCCAAGAAGCCTTTCTATATAGAGGATCAAACTGTACCTGTCAGAAAAAGAGGTCGTAAATCTTTTAAAGAAATAGATGCGGAGGTAGACCTAATAAATATTCCCTCAGATGAAGAACTCTTCCAAAAGCAATACTATCCTATTAGCGTTGTGGCAAAATGGTTCAGGGTTAATAATTCTCTACTTAGATTCTGGGAAAACGAATTTAAAATTCTGAAACCGAAAAAGAATAAAAAAGGCGATCGCTTTTTCAGGCCCGAAGATGTCAAGAATCTACAACTGATCTATTATTTGCTCAGGCAAAAGAAATTGACGATCAACGGCGCCATTAAACACCTCAAATCTTATAAAGAACAAACCGAGGTCAACATGCAGCTGATTCAGACTTTAAACGATTTTAAGGGGTTTCTGCTGGAGCTTAGGGCAGCTACCGAAAAATAATTTTCAAATAACTATCCCAGAATTTTGTTTTTATTATTTTCCAATTTACATTTGCACTCCTTTACAACGGTGCGGTAGCTCAGTCGGTAGAGCAAAGGACTGAAAATCCTTGTGTCGCCGGTTCGATCCCGGCCCACACCACCGAAGCGGCGAAATCGAATTTATTTTCGGAGTCGCCGCTTTTTTTATCGGCCAGAAGTCGCGCCAGATCCATCATATAATAGAAAAAACAAATTCATTCTTGTGGTTCGACATTTGTCATTCTGGCGATCATATCGAATCCCCTCCGGAAACACCAAAAATTGAATTTTCTGTATTAAGTAATAATCGCCAGAATTCCATATTGCAGCGGCTTTCCGCCCAAAAGTGACCGCCAAATCAATGTATTTTCAAGGTTCGACTTCTGCCAACCGCCTTCCATGAGTTTTAATTCAATTTGGCGCTTTTCAGCTTCATATTTGCCATCAAAATAAGTGACGAAATTTTAGCCTTGATCATAGTCCATACTATCCAATATCCTCGCATCGAATAGTTAATAGCATATTCTTTTAAGATCCTCTATAAAGAGTTCTAACCCATAATGGGCAAGATTTATGATCTGGCACAGGATGATCAACATGGCTGCAAGTTGACAACAATTCGTATCAATTTGTATTATTAATAAATAAGCATTCCCGACTATCCTTATGCAGTTCCCACTGTTTTAAAGCTTCCTCAAAAAAAGACTTTATATCCTTTTTTTCTCCATTAACACTCACTTTAAACTTGCTGTTATCTCTTTTAGTCACTAACATATACGGGCTATAAGTAAGTCCAGCGTCATAAATTGTGTCTATCGACTTAATATCAGGATAAAATGCAAATGATATTTCATCTTTCTCCTTATTTCTTTCATCAATCCAATAGGTGGCCAGCCGTTTATTTGTGAAAAAATTACCAGCAACTTTATTTTTATATTCGGAATAGAATTTATAAATTTTTTCATCTTCATTTAGTAGTTTCAATTTCTTTATATATTCTATATCCGACCTACTTAAACTGCTACCAGTTTGTATATGATTACTGCAGGAAAAGAAAACGAAAAAGATAATAACAGCAATATATTTTTTTTCATAACTTATTTTACTTAACTGTTGCTTTTGCCGGTCAGCATTCACTTTCATTGAACTGTTCCCTCCGGCTAAATCATGATAAAGAAAACCTGTGATGCCACTTATGTTATAATTCCCTTTTAAATCAGGCAAAAACTTCCGAGAATCATCTTTAAAGCAATTTGCCAGATACTATCATTAAGTTCTGCATTTGCTAAGAAAACAAAAAATAGACTTTATGATTACTGAATAGCAAACTCAATACTGAGAGTGTAAAACAAGCATGTCAGGGGCGGGTCCCACCAAACTCCTCAACCATTCTATCAATTACGGCTTCATTAATATCGTTAACCATAAACATCTTCACAATTACATTGGCTTGATATTTAACTTGAAAAAAAATACTCTTCCATAAATTTTATACCATACATTCTTTTTCTCAAACACAAAGGACATTTCATTGTCTTCAATGTTAAATTCTTTGTCTTTAACAAAATAAGTAATCAGCACTTTCCCACCCTGCTTGAATTTACTTGATGCAATTCATAAATCATATACCAACATAGCTTATTTTCGTTACCTTTTTCTATCCCTCTCTTTTCGAAAGTCAGAAGGAGAAATATCGAATTTCTTTTTAAACGCCTTATCAAACGCCTGAATCGTAGCAAAACCGGAATCCAAGGCAATTGCTTTAATGGAATCATTACTCAACGCCAGAGATTTCAGCACCTCTTCGAACCGGTTGTTTTGAAAAAATTCATAAACAGTAAATCCGGTTTCTCTTTGAAAAGATTTTTTAAACAATGTAGGGCTCATCCCCGCCATTCTGGCATAATATGCGATACCCTGAAATGCTTCGTCAGTCATAGTTATCTCACCTGTTATCTGATCTATTATTGAAGCGATTTCTGCCTGTCGACCACTGAGTCCCCGTCTTTGTGTTATTTCCGCATTCCAGAGAAAAATATGAGCCAGAAGTAAAAAGCCCCGTATATTAAAGAACAGTGAACTGCGATCTTTGCTGGTTATTGACCTAATCATAGACCGAACAAGATGCAATATCTGTTGGTTAGGAAAGGTCTCTTTGCCAAAAAGCGAAGTCTCCCTGCCAGCGTGGTAGTCGTTTAGAAATGGATAAACCAGCTCCGGCATAAAATCCATCAATATCTTGAAAATTCCTGGCTTAAAATGGAGATCAAACGTACTATAGTGCACTCCCTTTTCAAACCTTACGTGACTGTCCATGGCCAGAGAATGTGCTAGATTGACTTCATATTCTTTATGATTTTTCCATCCAAAAGGAGCGTGATTATAATTTATACTGTTTTTTATCAAAGTCGTAACCTCAATGCTCCGATAGTCCAGCGTTGAATGCCCTGTAAAACTGTGTATAATATCATAATCGCTCAACCAGGCATCAAAGAGCGGTCCCTGTTTTCCCTGAAACAGCATATCGCCAAAACCCGCCTGTACAGCAGCCACGTCTGCATCCGGAATGATGAGCCCAGAGCAGGTTGCAGGTATCATATCTGTCCAATCGATATAGGGAAACCCTATCGCATTCAGGTGAAACAGCTCCTTCATGTATAAAATTTTGTCCTTTTGGATAACAAAAATGTCCTCCAGGACACTTTGCTTGTTACGACGTAGAGTAGCTTGCAATTGATAATAATCACTAAACTAAAACATAAAGATATGAAATCAGATGAAAATGAGCAACATAATACAAAAGTTTTGGATAAAAAATGTCAATCGTTTACGAAGAAAATAGAAGTTCCCCTAAAGCGTTTCAATCGGCTAAAACTGTCTATTCATCACTTTACTCCTTCTTTATACCTGCATACTATGCATTATTGGGCATCTGCGACCTACAGTTCAAGGTTCTGGCAAATGAATATTCCTTTTCAGGAGTTTAAAGACCACTATGAGAGGCTGATCAAATCTGGAAAATATTTTGTCTTTATCATCTCAGCTAATAATATACCTATTAGCCAGGCTGAGATTTATCAAGTCCAGAATGACCCTCTATCTGAACACGTTGACGCTAAAGATTCCGACTATGGCATCCACCTATTAATGGCCCCGTATAGAGATTTGTTGACGTTTTTTGGTCAGCAGACAAGGGGGCTGGCAGCAGAAGCACTTGTCACGGTACTCGACATGCTGTTTGATACACTGGCTGCGACAAGTGTTTATGCGGAGCCAGATATCCAAAACAAACATGCCTGCAACCTGGCAGAACAGATAGGCTTCACTTTTCTCAAAAAAATAACTTTAAGAGAAAAAGAAGCGAAACTATATAAAATAACGAAAAAGTTCTTTTTATCCCTATATCGTCCCTCCCAATAATACTGTCACTTTCCGCAAAAGCGACACCTATTACAAAATAACTTCAAAACTTAATAAGAATGCTTAAACAACGTAATGTTACGCTCGACGTTTCAAAGGGCCTTATTTTGATCACACTGCCTGTCATACACAGTGTACTATTCTTTTGTTCTACATCCGTTCACCATTCAGGAGGCGGTAAAATGCTTGCATTAATTGCGGAACAGGCTGCACCCGTATTCATGATGACAATGGGTATAGCAATCACTCATGGAAAGCAAAAAACGGCGAGACAAATACTCAGGCGATCCTTAAAACTCCTGTTACTGGGTTACAGTCTAAATGTCCTAAAATTCGTCATTCCAGCACTCTGCCTGGGATTACCTGAAAGTCTTTTTATCGAAAACGGGATCAGAAAGGACTTCCATGGTCTATTCCGTCTTATAATAATTGGAGATATTCTGCAACTGGCAGCCATCAGTTATTTGATTTGTGGATTCTTGTATCGGGTACAGAGGTATGCACTGTGGGCAGCAGGTATCGCATTGTTAACTATCCTCTTCTCTCCCATCACCTGGAATATACAGCCAGCCGGTGTCATATTCGTGCATCCGGTCGCATTATTGAATGGCGTGCCGCCAGACAGCTTCTTTCCGGTATTTCCTTGGATGGCTTATCCCATTTCCGGGTTAGCTGTCGGTTATATAATGAAAAGTTTTACTGAGAGAAAAGCTTATCTTCTGTTATCTATATCGGGTTTGATATTTTGTATTCTTGGATTAATTGGAAGTCATTACGAGCCAACAGAATGGCTTACCAATTTCTATCGGCTGGGGCCCTCCGGTACATGCCTGCATGTAGGTTCAGCGTTACTGTTTATAACAAGCTGCCACCTTATCACGAAGGCACCTCGATCCTCCAAAATTATACAGTTTCTAAATATGTTAAGCAGGCAAGTAACTTTTGTATATATGATTCAATGGATCCTGGTTTGCTGGCTATTACCA
This sequence comes from Arachidicoccus terrestris, assembly GCF_020042345.1. Classification (NCBI taxonomy): domain Bacteria; kingdom Pseudomonadati; phylum Bacteroidota; class Chitinophagia; order Chitinophagales; family Chitinophagaceae; genus Arachidicoccus; species Arachidicoccus terrestris. Next base: position 3,104,876 of record NZ_CP083387.1, on the reverse strand, counting down.
GTATTCGGATATCATACGAAAACATTTCCATCTGCATTACTGCCCATACTGATCGTTACTTTAACCACTATCTTTCTTACCTACTTATATACATATACACAACCGAAAGCCTCAAGAGTTCAATAAGATCAGTTTAAATTAAAATTAAATAACATTTAAAATGAATAGTTATGAAAACAATTTATGATATGGTTGGAATTGGCATAGGCCCATTTAATTTAGGTCTTGCGGCCCTAGCCCAGAGCAAAACAAAACTTAAATGCATGTTTTTCGATCAAAATGAGTCATTTAACTGGCACACAGGAATGCTTCTTAACGGAACCAAACTACAGGTCCCATTTCACGCAGATTTAGTAACACTGGCAGATCCGAGGAGCCCCTTCAGCTTTCTATCATATTTACAGGCAAAAGGAGCACTATTTCGCTTTACCATTCGGGAAGTCTATTACCCCTTGAGAAAACAATATAACGACTACTGCCGATGGGTAGCCGGTCAACTCAAAAGTCTTCAATTTAGCTCTAAATGTCAGCAAATCAGCTTGGATAAGAAACATAAATGCTATGCTATTCAGATATATTCCAACAAAACCAGGCGAAAAAAAATATACCTGGCCAAGCGAATTGTCCTCGGAGTAGGTACAAGACCTAATATCCCTTCATGTATCACTTCCGAACTCCAAAATGTCTTCCATTCTGAAGATTATTTACAGAAAAAAGAAGTTCTGACGCACTGCAAAAGGGTTACTATTGTGGGTTCAGGGCAAAGTGCCGCGGAGATATTTGATGACTTACTTTCAAAAAATAAGTCTATTCACTGGATTACCAGATCTGCAAGGTTTTTCCCGTTGGACTATTCAAAGTTTGCCTTGGAGATGACTTCACCGGACTATATTGATCATTTTTATTCATTGGCACCGGAGGCGAAATCCAGGATACTGTCTCAACAGTCGAATTTATATAAAGGTATAAACGAAGAACTCATTAGTACCATCTATGACAAGTTATATGAGTCGTCGCTGGAGGAACCGGTTGAAAGGAAATACCATCTAGTACCCGGTTGCACTTTACAACAAGTGTGTCAGTCAGGGGCGAGCCTCAGCTGCACATTTTTCCATAACGAGACAAATAGTACTTTTTCAAATTCCACAGACGCACTGATCCTGGCTACAGGCTATAAATATGGCATACCAAATTTTATAGGTCCCCTTAAACCTACCATCCGTTGGGATTCCCAAGGTAAATACAATGTGCATCGTAACTATAGCATTGACAACGACAACTCGCTATTTATTCAGAACGGCGAAATGCATACCCATGGTTTTAACGCACCCGATCTGGGAATGGGCCCCTATCGAAATGCCGTCATCCTCAATACCATTCTGGAAAAAGAAGTATTCAAAATTGAGAAAAACGTCCCGTTTCAGAATTTTGGAGGAGGTGGGGACGCCACTGAAAGCAACAATTAACGCACAAAGATTTAAACCGATTATTGGTCTTTACGATCTCTCCTCCGGAAAACGACTCAAAACTTATGTCAGCAGAACGCCCTGCCGATTGTCGGTTTAGAAATTGAGATGACTCAACTAATGGGCTGAATCTTATCAATAAATTTATATACATCCCTAAAACATTCATAAACAGATAATTATAAAAACGGAAGACATTCTCTGCCTGAACCAGCATACATGATCGAGGAAAATAAATTTGCGTAACTCACAAGTTACTTATAAATTTGTGTAACCCCCGGGTTACGCGAAATTAAATAATCCAGAAAAATCTAAAAAAATGGATACACACCCTTTTACTATCGAGCGAACCTATAATGCTTCCGTTGAAAAAGTATGGAAAGCCATTACCGATAAAGAGGACATGAGACAATGGTACTTTGATCTCCAGGAATTTAAGCCCGTCGTGGGCTTCACATTTGAATTTTACGGTAAGGGCAGTTCCGGACAAGACATGAAACACCTTTGCGAAGTAACAGAGGCTGTGCCGCCCCGGAAGCTTGTTTATAGTTGGCGATACGAAGGATACTCAGGTATCTCTTATGTCACTTTCGAGCTTTTTCCAGAGGCAAGCGGCACCCGGCTTAGACTAACACATAGTGGTCTGGAAACCTTTCCGCCACTGGCTGATTTCGCCAAAAGTAATTTTGCTAAAGGCTGGACAGAGCTTATGGGTTCTCTACTTAAGTCTTTCGTTGAAAACAATCCGTAACGCTAAATTTAAAAAAATGGAAACAGCAAAAAATACGCCGGTCGTAGAAACCCAAATGCTGATCAGGAAGCCTGTCAGTGAGGTATTCCAGGCATTTATCGATCCAGACGTAACCACGAAATTCTGGTTTACAAAATCAAGCGGGCCACTCGAAGTTGGCAAAACCGTCCAATGGGAATGGGAAATGTATAACGTCTCGTCCGATGTATTGACCAAAGAGATCGTTGCCCACAAGCTGATATCTACTGAATGGGGTAACCCGGCAACTACTGTCGACTACGAATTTACCGCCGTGACAGATGACACCACCTATGTGATAATCAAAAACTATGGTTTTAACCTAATGGGAGATGAGCTGATAAAAAAGATTATCGACAGTACCGGTGGCTTCACAACCGTACTGGACGGGTTAAAAGCTTATTTAGAACATGGCTTACAACTTAATTTGGTTGCCGACAAATTTCCACATATTCAACAGAAATGACATTCTCTCAAAATCGATCAGGAAATATGGTGCCACTGGATGTTTTCCAGGTCATTGCAGACCCCAGCAGAAGGCAGATGCTATACCTACTTTCAAAAGATCGCTTATCAATCAACTCTCTGGCGGAGAATTTTGACATGAGTCGACCTGCTGTTTCAAAACATGTCAAGATTCTGTATAACGCCGGCTTCATTTATATTGAGGAGAAAGGGCGCCAGCGCTATTGCACTTTAAAACCAGATGGATTCAAACAGCTACAAGAATGGATGGCCTATTTCAATGGCTTCTGGGCAGAAAAATTAGATAAATTAGAAGTTCTATTACGTCAAAAACAATAAAATGCAATATCCTACCCTTAGGTGAGACCCATAAGTCGGAAAACTGCAGCAATTAATATAACATTTGGCAACTGACGAAGTAATGATCTCGGGCGATGGTCAGTATTGCCGTTACAGCGAATTGGCCAAAATTCAGACCTCATTAAATATGGTAGAGTTATTGAACAATAAGCGCACAGGCTTTTATTGATATGGTTGAAAATCGGCCTCAGTATATGGTGAAACGCCGATATCCTTTTATACAAAATATGGCTACGTCTAATGTCATGGCCCACTTTTTAAATTCCTTTACGGGCTATTCATTTTTTAAACTCTCTACCGGGTTGGCACAAGCTGCACGAAATGTCTGCATACTTACCGTCAAAAAAGCAATCAACATGACGAACAAGCCCGGCAGTATAAATATCCATACATTCAGGTGAATTTTATACGCAAAGCTTTCCAACCATTCAGAAGCAGCCCACCAGGCAAGCGGTATAGCGAGAAAAAAACCTATAAGAACGAGTTTCATAAAATTGCCGGAAAGTAGAACCATTATACTTCTAACGCCAGCACCGAATACTTTACGAATCCCTATTTCCTTGGCTTTTTGTTCGGAAATAAAGGCAGCCAAACCAAATAATCCCAAAAGCGAAATCAACATCGTAATCCCTCCGAAGGCTAACGTCAACCTGGAAACTTTCAGATCATCCTTATACAAATTGTCAAACACCTGATTCATAAACTGATATTCAAATGGCACTTGTGGTATAAACTCTTTCCAAGTCGACTCAATAGTTTTCATGCCTTCTTGTATTTTACCGGAAGCGATCTTTATAAAAATCTCACCTCGCGAATCATCATCACTATTTACAATCGCCATGGGCCCAATCTTGTCATAGAGCGACCTAAAGGCATAGTCTTCAATTATACCAATGATACGGCCAGTATCTCCATATCTTTTTGCAAAAAACCGGCCAACAGCCGGCTCTGGTATTCCTAACTCCCGGATCGCGGTCTCATTTAATATGAAGTTTCCCTTATCACTGTTATCATTGTTGAACCACCGCCCCTCTTTTAAATGGAAACTGAAAATATCATTAGCATCAGGCGATAACCCCAATCTAACTACCGACAACTTCAGACTGGTATCTATACCGGGAAAATAATAATTTGGGGCGCTGGAAGAGTTCATTATATTCCCTTCAATAGGTGTACTTCCAAAGGCCACAGTACGGATAACATTTTTAGCAAGTAATTCATTTTTTAATGTTTGACAAAACTCATTGATTCTTTGACCATTATACTTCAGTTTACGCCGGATCTCAGTAGGTAAATTAAGCATTACAACCTGATTCCTATTGTATTGGGCTGACGATGACTGAGCTAGTCTCATCTGTAAGTATACGACCAGGGTACCAATAATCAGAACCAAGCTAATAACAAACTGAAAAACGACTAATCCTTTTCGGAAAAAAGTACTTTTAAATTTTAGTATCGAATAGCCTCTCAAGAAATTTAGAGGCTTAAAATAAGCCATCGTAAGGGCAGGCAAAACGCCGTTCAACAATGTAGTGAGAAGTAAAGTACCTAGGATTATCTTCCATAACACGGGCAGAAGTAGGAGTAAGGTAAACCTCGACTCAGCGATATAATTAAAAATCGGGAGCAATAACCCCAGTAAACTCAGTGAAACGAATAAAGCGACCAGGCACAACAGAAATGACTCAGTGAGAAACTGGACAAATAACTGACCGCGCGTCCCGCCGATAATCTTTCTAATACCTATTTCCCTGGACCTTTCATTGGCACTTGCTATTGTAAGATTAATATAATTAACGCTTGCTATTACGAGTAACAGTAAAGACAAAATGCCAAATATGATTACAGAAGAATAACTACCACGCCTAAATACAGGATCATAAGAAACGTTATCAAAGTGCATATCTCTCAATGGCTGCAATGCGATCGACGCTTCCTTCTGCCCCGAAGCGTTTCTAATTAAGACATTCGCACTACTTTGGAAAGAAGCCAGCTTCGTGTCACGACGAAGCTTAACAAAGGTCCGGTAGCTTGCATTCCCCCAAGTATTGTCCTTATCCATTCTTCCAGGCTGCGATAGCCTGAAAGACATAGGCATCAACATATCAAATTGAAAGCTGGAGTTGACGGGGTTATCTTCTACTACAGCAGCCACGCTATGAAGATTAGAATCAATTGTTACGAGCCTGCCAACTGGGTCAATGTTGCCGAACAATTGTTTCGCCTTGGACTTGGTTAATATTAGTGATGAAGCATTTCTATTGAAGGTTTCAAAACTTCCATGTACGAGCGTATAGTCAAAAATATCAAACCATGCACTATCCACAACTCCAATCGATTCAATTTTATAAAGATGTTGACCAATGTGTACAGTCCTCTCATCCCGGGCGAGTCTTGCCACGGAAGTAACGTGGGGATCCTTTTCAAGTACATTGGCCAGTGGCAGTACGGTTATTGGATTTGGATCAGCTGCCTGGGAAAATTTAAATTCTGTCAGGTAAATATCCTGTACACCTTTATGATAATTATCGAAAGTCAGTTCGTTTTTAATCCAAAGCGAAATAAACAGAAAGGAGGTCAATGCCAGAGATAGCCCGAACAGATTAACGAATGTTGCAATTCTGTTTTTGAAAATGTTACGCCAGGCAATCTTAAGATAGTGTTTGAACATTTTTATGTCTTAAATAAATTAAAAAACGGATTGCTGTTGAATCAAAATTCTAATAATAAAGTTCATCTATAATAATGCCGTGATATAACCAATTGATTATATAATACTAACATGTATGTAAATAAATAACATGTTCGAAATTGATACATAAGGTGATCGAAACTGAACAAGCTGTCTCCTCCTATTATATCCACACAGCAATAAGAATAAAGCTGCTGATTGACCAATTAATAATACAGAATCGCTTGTATAAAACCGTAAAAAAATGATAGTAGGGCCGCTGCTATCATTCAATTGGAATGCGAAATTAGGAGTTCATAGCTGCCAAACGATCTTCGCAATCCCCAAAGTGAATCGATAGAGTCAACAGGTGCTATTTGCGCCAGCAATATTTCTTTACATGTTCATGTTACCTCATTGAATAGAAATTCAACTATTTTTACCAAACATTCAATGATTTTAGTATTTAATATTCACAGCATCCGATTTTTATCTAGATTTACGTTAGTAATGTTATGCCCAAAATACAATCACATACGGATGCCGAACTCATGCACCTTCTAGGAGAAGATGATGAAGGAGCCTTTAATGAAATCTATCGGCGATACTGGAAGTTGCTCTTCTCAGTGGCTGTCAATAAATTAGAGGATTACGGAGACGCCGAAGTCGCCGTACAGGATGTATTTACAGATCTATGGAATCGTCGGGCGGCCATCGAAATTACCTATTCCCTTAAATCCTTTCTGGCAGGCGCGGTAAAGTTCAGGGTATATGCGACGCTTGCGGCCAGACAAAAACTCCAGAGAAAGAAAGCAGTGCTGACAAATGTCACAAGAGTATTGATGGAACACTCTGTTGATGACATTTACCGGTTTAAGGTGCTGCAGGAGCAAATCACGCTGGCATCAAACAAACTGCCCGAGCGCTGTCGGATAATTTATAAGTTAAGTCGTGAGGCAGGTTATTCAAATAAGAGAATTGCCAGAAAACTTTGTATATCAGAGAAGACTGTCGAAAATCAGATAACGAGGGCTTTGCATCAGCTGCGGACAGCCGTACAGGGCATGCTTGTACTATTATTTATATTGAATTGATCGGGCCTTCTTCAAACCGGCAGTTTCTCACAGTTCCAACTTAACAGGCCCTGCTCGTTCGCTCCCATTATCATAAGCCAAAACACATCCATTCTATTATTTTTTTCATCTGGCTTGGGGGGTAGCTGTCAGATTTTATACATGTATATAAAGCGCCATTCATGAGCTCATACCCAAATCGTAGTATTCGCTATTATCAAAATCTGGCCGGCCGCTTGTTTGACGGAACGATCACCCCGGAAGAAAGGGCGGAACTTGAAAGCTGGTATAACAGCAATCAGGATCTGGATATAGAGCTTCCGGAAAATATAGCGGCGAGCGAAGACGCGCATGCAGATAAATTAATGGTAGCCATTCAAAGCCAGATCCGTCTTGAGAATAAACCCAAAGGCACTAAAGGTTCATTGTTCATATGGCTGTCAATTGCAGCAATAGTTATTGTCATAATAGGCGCATTTTGGTTTTTAGATACTGGTGTTAGACAAAACGCTTCGCAAAAAGCGCAGAAGATCGCAGAAAATACGAATATTGTTCCAGGACATACGGGAGCCGAACTCCGTCTTGCCAACGGCAAAACAATCATTCTGGATAGTTTAAAAGACGGAGTTGTATTGCAGGAGGGGGATGTAAAGATCGTAAAAGAGAATGGGCAATTGAAATATATTGGTAGCGCCGACCAGCCCGTTTACAACGACGTGGTAACGGACAGAGGAAGGCAATGGCAGATGTTTTTACCTGATGGTACAGAGGTATGGCTCAATGCAGGCAGTAAGCTGCATTTTCCGATCTCATTTAAGGGACAGAAACAACGAGTTGTCGAGCTGACGGGAGAAGCCTATTTCAAAGTCGTACATAACACGGCGCAACCTTTTAAAGTAATTGCCGGCAATCAGATAATCGAAGACATCGGCACTGCATTTAATGTAACGGCTTACGAGGATGATCACAACGTAAAAACAACGCTGATCGAAGGCGCACTTAAGGTCAATGAAACCCTTTTACAACCTGGGCAACAGGCCAGCACAGATAGAGGCGGTCATCTGAAACTTAAACAAGTCGACACAGACGAAATTACCGCCTGGATGAACGGCCAGTTTTCTTTAGACAATGTCTCCTTTGAAGAGGTGATGAAACAGCTGTCAAGATGGTATGATGTGGATATTCAATATGATGGCCAAATACCGGAGATCAGGCTCGGAGGGATGCTTGACAAGCGATCCAATCTTTCCGATATTATAAAGTCATTGAACGAGTATGGTGTCCATATAAGACTAAACGCCAAAACACTTATCGTTTCACCTGAGTAATATATGAATGTTATGATGCATTAACCCCGCCATTCAGCCGTAATTATCCTTCATAATACAGCTAATATGCTCTTTTATCAGAGGGCATGTGCAGGGTATTATTATAAATGGACCGACTTTTATTTAACCCTCATAATTTGAAAAAATGATTAAAATTGATTGTCATCAACGCCTGTGTCAAAGAAGAATGGTCAGGCCAAAAAAATTGTTGGTGATGCGATTAACAGTTTTCCTATTGCTGCTTACAGGTTTACAGGTTAGTGCAAAAGGCCTCGCTCAAAGAATCCATCTTCATTTAAATGACGCAAAGCTTAAATCTGCATTAGAGGTCATTAAAAAGCAATCAGGCTATTCCTTTCTATGGCGTCCCGCATTGCTCGAAAACAGACCGCACGTCAGTGTGGATTTACAGAATGCGGATATTAAATCAGCCTTAGATGTATGCCTGGCCGGAAGCGGTTTGACTTACCGTATCAATGGGAATGTTGTAATCATTAAAGCGGCACCGGCACAGAACCTAACGGCATCTGCCACTATTAAACAACAAAGAGAAATCCATGGAAAAGTGGCGGACACAACCGGTAAACCCATAACGGGAGCGACCGTAATGGTCAAAGGGACTAAAAGAGGAACTGTCACCAATTCTGATGGTTCTTACCACATTCAGGCAAAGCAGGGGGATATACTGGTGTTTGCCTTTGTCGGCTATGAAAATAAAGAGGTCACTGTGGGACAGAAAGACATCGTCGATGTAGAATTAACTGAACAAACGTCCTCTTTAAATGATTTGGTCGTCATCGGTTATGGTACTGCAAAAAGGAGTGATGTCACAGGTTCAGTTGTAAAGGCTGATCTGAAGGTCCAGGAACAGTCACCCAATCCTAATATCATGTCTTCTCTTCGCGGTACCGTTCCTGGCCTCACTGTAGGGCAGGTGACAAAGGCGGGCTCCGATCCCACTCTGATGGTACGTGGCAGGAATTCTATTTCCGGCACAACTTCCCCTTTGATTGTGGTGGACGGTTTAATCTACAGGGGTTCGTTAACCTCCATTAATCCATCGGATATCGCAAGCATAGATATCTTAAAAGATGCAAGTGCAGCGGCTGTATATGGCTCTCAGGCTTCTAACGGAGTGGTGTTGATTACCACTAAAAGCGGTGCATCAGGCATCGACCAATTGACTGTAAATTATTCGGGTGAGTATTCCACACAGGAAATGACACAAAAGAATATGAAACCTGCTAATGGCGCTCAGGAAATTCGAAAATTAGGAGACTGGTATTTATCTGAAAGCAGGGATCCAAATGACATGACCAAAAAGAATCCGGACTGGGACCCCTCCACAAAATTAGGCGCAGAGGAAGCTGAAAATTACAAAAACGGCATCGAGGCTAACTGGTGGGACCTGATGACCAACGCGCATCCGCATATTCAAAATCACAACATCAGCATCAGTGGCAAATCAAGGAAGACAAAGTTCTATATTGGTTACGGCTACTTAGACCAGATGAACCTGATCATGAATGATAACTACCGAAGGAACAGCATTCGCCTCAATATAGAAACCAAGCCCTTTGATTGGCTGACACTGGGGGCCTTGACCGGACTTTCTATAAATGACTTTAGCGGCGTTTCTCCGTCATTCTCAGATATAATCTCTTTAAACCCATACACCCTGCCTTTTGATCCTGCTACTGGCAAAATGTTGGAGTTTTACAAAAATACCACTACGCCAACAGCCCTGGAAGTTCTTAAAAGGTCCAAAGACAAGGACCGTAACCTTAATTTCATCGGCAACTTCTTTGCAAGCGCCGATGTTCCGTTTATCAAGGGTCTGACCTATCGGGTGAATTTCGGCAATAACTATGTGTACTATAACCGGTTTAACTATAATGCGCCTAATGAAGAGGCCACCGCTTACAAAACCTATATGACCGATTACTTTCTGACGCTAGATAATATCCTGAGTTATAAACGGGATTTCGGCGTCCATGGGATCGACGTAACCTTATTATATGGAGCGGAAAAAAATATGCATGACGGGACCAGCACTTCTGCAGGAGGTATTACAGACGGGTCCCTGTCCTACAATAGACTGGACGTGGGAGACCCGGCCCGATTGACGGTATCCAACAGCCTGAGTATTCTGCCATGGCAGGAACAGTCGCTGTACCAGATGGCCAGAGCAACCTATACGTACAATAAAAAGTATATACTAACAGGTACAATAAGAAGAGACGGCTTCTCCGGCTTTTCGGATGCCAATAAATGGGCCGTCTTCCCTTCGTTAGCCTTTGCCTGGAGAATGAAACAGGAGAAATTCCTGCAGAATGTCCAAAATCTGGATGATCTGAAGTTGCGTATCTCGTATGGAGAGACCGGTAACCGGACAGTGGGACGGTATCAGACCCTGGCCCAGATGGATGTTGGACTGGCCAGCGGGTATTTATATGGCTCAGCCGGAAGCGCAGAACTCGGGTCTTTCCTAAGTCAGCTGCCTAACCCCAGCCTAAAATGGGAAACAACCAGGTCTTTTAACACGGGAGCGGATTTCAGCTTTTTTAATGGCCGGTTATCGGGAAGCCTGGATCTATATTTCTCCAATTCAGTCAATCTGCTAAATTCCAGGGCAACGCCGACAATAACCGGTTTTAATTCTTTCCTGATCAATATCGGTAAAATTCAAAATAGAGGCCAGGAATTAAATATCAGCGCCATCCCTGTCGAAGGTGAAGAATTTAGCTGGCGTGTATCAGCCAATTTCTTCCGGAACCGGAATAAGATCCTGGATATTGATGGCTCAAAAAAGGACCTGATCAATGGTACAGACCCTATCCTTAGCTATTTTATCGGTCAGCCGTATGGTGTTGTCTACGATTACAAGATCATAGGCATGTGGCAACTGTGGGATGATATTCCTCAGAAACTGGCAGATCAGGGATTCAAGGCGGGTCAATATAAAGTTGAAGATGTAGACGGAGATGGCACGATCACACCCAAAGACAAACAGATTCTCGGTAAACTAGACCCATCTTATAGTCTGGGTTTATCCAATGAGTTTACCTTTAAGGGTTTTGATCTGAAATTTACACTCAACACGATTCAGGGAGGGAAAAATGGGTATCTGGGCAATCCTGGTGTTATGCTGCGTAATCCCGATAACACCAAATCCAAAAACGTGTTTGTATATGATTACTGGACGCCCAATAATACAGGTGCCAGATACAGAAGTATAGCTGCTTACGTGCCGGTAATCGGTCAGGACTTCGGCCCTTATGTTTCCAGGAGCTTTGTCCGCCTGCAGGACGTAACACTTACTTATAACCTTTCCGATAAACTGATTAAAAAACTGAATGTATTTAAATCGGCCAGTGTGTACGTAAATGCCCAGAACCTCTTTACCATTACGGACTGGGATGGCTGGGATCCGGAATCCAGTGCTCCATCCGGTGAAAAATCTGCCACCGGTCTGCGCGTCGCCGGCGGTTTAGGACTGGATCTGAACGGTTATCCGGTCATGAAAAACTATTCTGTAGGTGTAAATCTTAGTTTCTAACGGCAAAAAATCAAATCAATAGCAATGAAAAAATCAAATTTTATATATCTGCTCTTTATTTTGGCAGGTTTGACTACCGCTTGTAAAAAGAGTTTTCTGGATGAGAAGCCTTTATCCATTTATACGCCGGACAATTCTTTGCAGAATGCGACACAGTTTCAGCATGCTATTAATAATGTCTATAATGGCATCAGGAACATTTATATGGGCAATATGAATCTGGATACTTACTTCGGTCTGTATTATGCAACAGACTTTGCCTTTAACGGGACAGACTACGATCCTGCAGCCAAATTGAATGCTTATAAGGCAACCATGGTACCTTCTTATTTTATTCCGAACAATATCTGGACGGCTTTTTATAAGATTATTACCAATTGCAACCTGATTATAAACAGGGTTCCCACCTCAACAATGAGCGATGCAGACAAAAATAGTTATTTAGGTCAGGCGTTGTTTTTCCGGGCGTATAGTTACGATATTCTGGCTAATCTGTTCGGTGGCGTGCCGGTGGAGCTCAATGAATTGAAAGAACCGCGCTATGATTATACCAGGGCCAGCCGGCAAGAAGTATATCAGCAATGCAAAACAGATCTCGTGCAGGCGGTCGGCCTTTTACAGAATATTGACAGCGTTAAGGACGGAGTAGTAAACAAACAGATCGCCCAGCATATCCTTACTGAAGTGCTTATTTCTTTAAAGGACTACGATGGTGCGATTGCCAGTGCCACTGCCGTAATCGACTACCCTGGAGTATCTCTAATGACAGAACGGTTTGGCAGACGCGCCAACCAGCCAGGGGACGTATATAGAGACCTGTTCGAATACGGTAATCAGAATTACAGTACCGGTAACCATGAAGGTTTACTAGTGATCCAGACAGCTTTAAATAATGCTTCATCCGTAGGAGATCAGACCGCATGGGCTGTTGTACCCAGCCTGGGCGGCCTTAAAATTAAAGAGTCAAATTCCAAGACCAAAATGAATGTTATGTATAACGGCAAGTTTGTAGACAGCCTTTCTTCCAACGGCATTGGCTGGATAAGGCCTACAGCACATTTCTTGTACGAAATATGGGGATCAGGAGATATCCGCAACTCATCCTACAACATTGTCCGGGATATAAGAATATCAGGTGTACCTTCCACTTCTCCGGATTATGGCAAGTGGTACGTAAAAGATGGCTATAAGGATAAAGTTTTGCCGGCAGATTTTAGAGATACTATCCGCAATTTCTATCCGATTATTCGCAAAGCTTCACCATCTGCCGGTGACTTTGTGGCTGTTGCGGGCCCTTCTGTATTAACAGATGACACCAATCCATTTGGTGGAACCATCCTCAACGGAGCGTCCAGGCTATTTATGCAGAAATATTTTGCCCGTCTTTCCGAAACATATTTGTATAGAGCGGAGGCGTATCTGGATAAAGGTAATACACAAAAGGCAGTCGACGACATCAATGTCGTGCGTGCAAGGTCCCATGCCCTGCCCGCCACCGTTTCACAGGTAAACCTGGATTATATTCTGGATGAACGTTTAAGAGAGCTATATCTGGAAGAATTCAGATCCGTGACTTTAACCCGTTTGGGTAAACTATATGACCGTGATAAGAAATATAACCCTGTTTCGGGTAAAACGATTGAGCCCTATCATAATCTGTGGCCAATTCCTGCGACAGAAATTACGAACAATAATGAAGCTATTCTCGAGCAAAATGATGGCTATTGATAAACAGCGCCTGTTTCAAGGCTGACAGCTTGAATAATAATGTTTTGAGTGATGTGGTTGGTTTGTCATTTTCTGGGTGTATTGCGCCATTATATTTGGAGTTGAAGCAATGCACCCAGTTTTCTGTAGCATATCTGGGCGAAAATTACAGGCAGGCTAAGGGTTCAATAAATAGAGTATTCCATAATAAAATAAAGTTGAATGATCCTAAGAATAAATATACCGTTATTGGGCTCTATTGCCTGCGCATTGATGACTTTAATACCGTTCAAAAAAACGGAGGCGCAGAGGGACTCGTCCAATAAACGGCCGAGCGTGCTGGTTATCATAACGGATGACCAGCGATACAATACGATACATGCTTTGGGTAATTCAGAGATTGTAACGCCTAACATGGACCGGCTGGTACATGACGGTACCGCCTTTATAGAAGCTCATATTATGGGTGGACTCAGTGGGGCGATATGTTGCCCCAGCAGGGCGATGATCATGACCGGCAAGTCGCTATTTCACCTGGAACAGGGGGGCAAGTTTGTATCTGAGGGAATAAGCACATTTCCTGAGCTGTTCAAAAATAATGGTTACATTACTTTTGGGACAGGTAAATGGCATCAGGATAAGGCCTGTTTCAACCGGTCGTTTACGACTGGAGAAAATATTCTATTTGGTGGAATGAACCCGCCTGCTACCGGAGGACAATACCGGCCAAAATTGAATCACTACGACAGTACAGGTAAATATGAAGATCCATTTTGGGGAGATCATTTTTCCTCACTCTACTTTGCAGATGCTGCCATAGATTTCCTAAAACAACAAAAGGACAGCCAACAGCCATTTTTGATGTATGTGGCATTTACCTCTCCTCATGATCCCAGGACACCTCCTACTTGGTACGGGCACAGTTATAGGCCTGATCAGGTGCAACTGCCAGCTTCCTTTAGAGCAGAACCGGCATTTGATAATGGCGAGCTTTATATCCGTGACGAGTTGCTCCTGCCCTATCCCAGGACAGAGGCGGGAATCAAATCCGAACTGGCCAAATACTACAGCATGGTCTCCGAAGTGGACTACCAGATTGGCCGGATAATCGATGAACTAAAAAAAACGGGCAGATATGATAATACGATCATTGTATTTGCAGGAGACAACGGCCTGTCTGTCGGCGATCATGCACTACTGGGTAAACAAAACTGTTATGAATCGGCTATCCGGGTTCCTTTGATCTTTGCAGGGCCCGGCATACCCAAAAACAAGCGTGTCCGCCAGTTGGTCTACCTGAATGACATCTTTCCGACTCTTTGCGCCCTGACTGGTCAGCATGTGCCTTCTTCAGTCGAATCCCGGTCATTAAAAGCGGCTTTTACAGATCAACCGTTTAAGGGGAGAGACCACGTATTCTTTGCATACCTGAATATCCAAAGGGCGATTGTTCAAGACAGGTTTAAACTAATTTGTTACAACGTTAAAGGGCAATACCGGAATGAACTTTTTGATTTAAAAAATGATCCCGATGAGTTACACGATTTATCCGGAAAATCGAAGTACATAGCTAAAGTCGCCAACCTGAAAAATAAATTGACAAGATCTCTTAACAAGAAAGGCGACCCTTGTAACCTAGATAAACCAGATTGGGGGCACGCTAAAAAATGGACCAGTAAGGATGTGGATCTGCTTGAACCAAAAAAAACGAATAAATAAGCCGTGTCGGCTTCACAAAAGCCTATTAAACCGGACATTAAAAGCGGCCTAACAGCATCTCTTGACAATATATTCTCAATTGAATTGATTCTATGCGGGCAACGGCAATAATGCCGCTACTGACTACCAGATCAGACAAACAACGGTTTAGGCTGCCAATAGAATTCAGTAGTTCATATCTTATCCGCTAAATAGGCTCGGCTATAATGGATTTCAACTTAAACAATTCTTTTCCCTGTTTATAAGGCTTAACAACAATATGGTAGACACCGGGCTTCTCTACTGTATACAAAGCTACGGAATGCTTTATAAACATAAGAGGGACCTTTCGGTCATAATCCGAGGTGCGAAGCGTCCGAAAAAAGAAAGTTTTGCCGGCTATCTCCAGGCACCCTTCCTGACCGGCCTGCTCCTTCGGACAGGCATATTCTAAAATAAACCTGTAATCTCCAGGATCAGTAACACGAATCGAAAATTCAGCTGCATCATTGGGGCTGCTCATATCAGTTACACAGGTAGTATGCTTCCAATCGCCATAATAGTAACTATAGGTCAGAGATTGTACCCTTGCCTTCCCTTTCGTCTGTGCATTGGCCGCATGTATCGGATTCTGTTCATATGTCGACGACACAGTTACCGGCGCCATTGCGTTGTAAGCAGGGCTACTCCCCTTATACTCTACCACAAATACAGTATTCGGACTATGGGATTGTTGTAAAGACGTAAGTGAAATATACAAATCGCGGCCCCGCTTCGAAAAACCAAGAGGTGACTTTCCCATGAGCGTATAGACTTTCGATACGTCAGCTGAAAAACCCGGGACAAGCAATGTGTCATTTAAGGGAAGTTTAAAAACATGTAAGAAGAGCTTTCCTGGTTTGGCTGTAGTCACGCCCCAGGGCTGCACTGGTATAAATCCCGCCGTCGTCCCGTAAATACTTTCACCATTTTCTTTCAACCACTTGCCTGTCTCCTTCAGGAATTTCGCCGAGTAGTAGGGAATATTGCCATCGCCGTCCGGTCCCACATTCAGCATCAGATTACCTCCTTTCGAAGCTACATTTGCCAGTAGCTGTATAATTTCTTTGGGAGATTTAAAATTAAAATCATGGGCGATATATCCCCAGGTATCATTATGGGTATAAATAGACTCCCACGCACCACCTATTGGCGTAGGCGGCACCTCTGAATCTCCGAAATCCCTGTAATCGCCCAATCCTTGCCCGACCCGGCTGCTAAACAAGCTCCGGGGCTGAAGTCGCCGGAGTTCATTCACAAAAGCCTCGGTTTCTGCCTTGGTCATTCCGCCTGGCGTATCAAACCAGACAATCCCCAATGGTCCATAATTGCTCAATAATTCTTTTAGTTGCGGAATGGACTTTCTTTGGTAGTATAGCTGATAGTCTTTTTTCGACTCGTCATAATCCCAGGTATTACGGCCTCCGTTAGGCTCATACCAATCCTGAAACTGGGAATAGTAAAATCCGAACTGAATACCCCGTTTACGTGTTGCAACAGCTAAGGCCTTCATCGGGTCCTTTTTATAAGGAGTTGCGTCAACAATATCATAATCGGTCACTTTCGAATCAAACATGGAAAACCCCTCATGATGTTTGGCAGTAATGACCAAATATCTAACACCCGCATCCTGAGCCAGTTGTGCCCACTGATCTGCATTGAACTTAACAGGATTAAACGAAGCTGCTATTTTCCGATAATCTTTTACAGGAATCTTCGCCTGGTTCATAATCCATTCACCGCTTCCATAATAATGCTTCCCATTCCAGGTTCCCGCCAATTTTGAATAGAGCCCCCAATGAATAAACAAACCAAACTTTGCCTCATTGAACCAATGAATATTCGGGTGCGTTTTCCCGGTAGTTGAACTGTCCCACATATCTTCCATGCCTTGCGTAAAACCACACATCGTGATCAGGCTAAAAAATAGAAATAAAAAACATCTTTTCATATATTAAAAACTATTTATTTATCAGAAAATGCGCGATACGCACTGCATTTCCATTTGACGAAACATTCCGTCCTTCAGCTATTGTAATCACTAGCCTGTGTTTGCCATTCGGCAGCCCGTCACCCAATAATATATACCATGGCAAATGTAAGCCACTGCTCCACTCAGTATATAAGTCAGTGATTTCCGAGGGTTCTCCGTCGATGGAATAGCGAATAATACCGGCATCTGGTCCGGACAATACGGCTACCCCGACAGCCGTACCTGTAAACGCTAATTCCAATGTTGCGCCAGACTGCATTGCTTCCAGCGCCGGTATTTTTACAAAACCTGGCCGTGTATGTGCACTGTCTTTAGGCGTCCACGAAGGATTCAGTGTAAACCCTTTCACCAAATTTGCTTCTTTTAATGAAAGATATGTCCCATCCATATAGCAGAAGGGGTCCTTCGGGTCGGGCAAAAATGCTTTCTTGGGCTTTCTTTCGACTTGCCTGCCGGGGGAATTATATAAAAGTGTCTGGATCGTATTTGCATACAATGCCTGACCAAAGGCAGACGGATGCAGGTTTTTAAAATCATCCCTCCAGCTAAACTCCTTATTCTGAATGCGCATATACACTTCCCTGGCCAGGTTAATAAAAGGAAGGTGGTAATAACGGGCCAGCTGTTCATGCAATTGAACCTCACGGGGTATTTTTCCTGCCGCGTAGTCTGTCAGTTTAAATTCGTCTGCAAATGCCATTAAGACCACATCCATGTAAGGATTAAAAGACAGCGCATGCCGGATAATACCCTCCAATGCTCTTTGTTGGATAGTGGCAGGGGTTTTGTTAACATAATCATTCACAGCCGATTCGACGAACAAAAGATCAATACGCCCTTTATCCAATACATCATTTTGTAAACGGAACGCATGTGGCAGGCTGCCCAAAGATGGTATACCGGCATTGATAAAATCAAAATGAACCTTTGGGAACCTCTCGGTAAGCCACGCCATCACGATATCCCGCCAACCAGTCATATGGGTGATGGAACCTCCCAGAAATGCCACCCTGACCTCCGCCTTCTCCTTGATTTTATACAGTACATTATCAAGGCTTCCAAAATGCTTAATAAACTGAGAGGCATGTAGTGGCCGCTGAACGGGCAAAGAATGCTGACATATAAAATCAGCCCACTGTCCGGGGTCTTCGATCTTAAAATGATGCCCATGAAGCTGCTGTGGACCCCCGGTCATCGGGATTACGGTAGCAGGGCCGCCCTGCCTGACGTAATTTTGAACCAGCAGTGCAGTATTTTCAGCGTAAGGAACAATGCTGTCTTTCAGCCCGATTACATGCAGGATCGGTACTTTATAAGCTGCCAGTGTTTCCAGATTATCCTTGGGTTGGTCTTTATAGCCCATTGCTTCCTTATCGGTTAAACCATATGCAGACAATAGCTTTCTCCAATCAGCCGCAGAGCCATTTCCCGCACCTTTCCCTCCAGGCCAGCTGGTAAAGTCGCAAACCGGGGCTTCTGCATAAATGCAGCTCACTTTAGATGGATTCCTCTTTGCCCAGCCATAAGCATATAATCCGCCACGGCTTACGGCTTCCAGTGCCGGTTTCATAGCAAACCCTTTGACACTTGTCAAGTAATGATAAAAATCATCCCACGTATTTATCGCGCTATAATGACCAAACAGATCCGGCGCTTTAACATAGGCAATAAAAAACCCACGGGTCAGTAAAATACTGTCCATATCTGTATGCCAGTCAGGAAAGTAAGCGCGCCAGACCCAGGGGTTTCCCTTTACCGGTTTTTTGGGCGCCACATACCAGGCCTCAGAACCATTAATTGTAAAACAATGTTTAATAAAGCCTTTCCATACTGACGCTGTTTCGTTGGCAATAACCTGTGCATGGCAGACCTTTATCGTTATCAACGAGAGGAGTGCCGCTGCGGTCAGTACCTGTATCTGTTTTTTTAATTTCATATACACATCTCATTAAACCACTATTTAAAATACCACAAATAATGACTCTTAAACATGGCATCGCCAGCCAAATTACAGCAGCCTTACAACCTATTAAAATAATTTTAAAGGGATACCTTCCTTAGGCACTCATACAACCTGATCGGCCCGGCGGACGAATGGGATGATCTTAAGCATGCATGAACAACCGGCAACCGTTCCCTTTCGCCCTGTAATCTTTAACACTAACATCGCCGGTATATACCCAGGTCGCCGCCCTCAAATCAGCTGTTATTAATCCAATGCACCACTTTTCATCTGCTTTTTCCCTTTTATATTCACATTTTCTACTCTGCCCCGTACGTCCAACTGAATTAATGAAGCTATTGAATCCGGTGCTTCTTTAGGCACTTCGATCATTACGTTACCGTTTTCATTCCTTGCCGTCAATTTCTTATGGCCGGCGATCAGTGTCGCACTTACCACATCATTGGAAAGGGCGGGTATCAACAGTTTACCATCGGCAGGCCAGTCAAATACAAACAGATTTAAGGTCGTATTCTCGCCCTTGTCCTTCATCGTACAGCGCCCCCATGCAAGATCATGCAGCGGACTGGCATGGGTTGCGTAAATGGCACTACTATTGATCTTCATCCACTTGCCGATCGCTTTCAGCCTGTCGATGCTTTCCTGAGGCACAGAACCATCTTCCTTGGGACCTATGTTTAATAAATAATTGCCCCCTTTGGAAGCAATATCTACTAAATTCCGGATAAGAGTGGTAACAGACTTCCAGTTATGATCCCAACTTTTATACCCCCAACTGCCATTCATTGTCATACAGGTTTCCCAGTCTTTTCCATCCAACTGTTCCTGAGTCGGGATCTTTTGCTCAGGCGTCTTTGTATCACCTGGAAAATTGGGGCGTTTCAGGCGGTCATTTGTAATAATGTTAGGTTGTAACTTCAAAACATCTTTTAGCTTCTGTGCAGCTTCATCTGTCATATTGGTCGGGGTGTCCCACCATAAAACAGCAATATCTCCATAATTACTCAGGATCTCTTTCACCTGTGGTACGGACACATCATTAATATACTGATCAAAGGTCTTGCTTGTTTGCAACGGGTCCCAATGCCCTTTATGTGCTGCAGTGTACGCATCTATTTTGGCTGAATCCGGATTAGGCCACCCTTCCCGCATTAACTTACGTGCAGCCGCACCTCCCGGATTATTCCAATCCTGTGCCTGCGAATAGTAAAAACCCAGTTTCACACCATACTTCCGGCAGGCTTCTGCCAACGGCTTCAACAGGTCTTTCCCATAGGCGGTGGCATCGACCACATTCCATTTACTTGCCTTTGACTTAAACAAAGCAAAGCCGTCATGGTGCTTCGAGGTAATAATGATATATTTCATACCCGCTTCCTTTGCCATTCTTACAATGGCATCCGGATCATAGTTAACCGGATTGAACGATTTTGCACGTTGCTGATATTCTTTTACAGGAATCTTACATCGATTCATGATCCATTCGGCACCGCCATGCGCCTGTTTATGTCCATGGTATACACCTCCCCATTGAGAATAAACACCCCAATGGATAAACATGCCAAATCGTGCAGCACGCCACCATGCCATCCGGATGTCCTTGTCCACCGATTGTCCTCTTGCAAAACCTGCAAACAGGCAAATACCCAGGACGATTAATATTTTCTTCATTTCTAATTTAATTTATTTGATTAATAATATCGTTTCTGTGCAGAGATTCCGTTCTCCCCCTTCTTTGAGAATATATCAATTGCCAATACTATCTTGGCTATTACCTTTCGCAAAAGCCCCCACTTCATCAGAGGTTAGAGGTTGCGCAATAATTTTCCCTTTACGGTACTGATCTGCACCAATATCCGGCATACTGCCACGTGGCTGCCCGTCCATGTCTACCGTAACTACCGGGAACTCGGTGTCACCGTGACTGATAGCAGGACTCTGTTTTGACAGACGGTAAACACCGTTGGCGTCTTTAGCCAGTCGGGGATCTTTCACCCTATAGCCTGAAAACGGGATATCACCGGGTTGCTTTACCCCATAGAACAGGTTATTTTTCCAGACCGGCCTCTTTAAGACACCTAAGAGCGACACAGCCTCAGGACCTCCTTCTACGATATTGTCCGCGACAGTGATATCTGTGGCGCCCAGCCCGTTTTTGCGCGCCTGCAGCGTGATATTGCCATCGTTGTTCACTAACGAGTTAAAAGCGATCAATATGCGATCAGGCCTGTCGTGGGACGTTAACTTCGCGCCATCGGCCACTTCACCGTCTCCGTTTCCAATCGTAATGGCCGGGCGGCAATATGCAAAATAATTGCTGAATATGCTGTGATCATCTCCATAAATCCTGAGACCCGGAGTCTTAAAAAAATAGTTGCCATATACCAGGCATTTGTTGCCATGGCGCAGGGTAAATTGCGCGCGGCAGTCACGGATCGTATTATAACGCAGGATGACTCCTGAAGCCTTAACTGAGATCAGTTCATTCTCCCCCGCGCATTTTTCGAAAAGATTATGCTCCACAACGCTGTTGCTGGTCGACAGGCTGAACCCGCTAAGTCCAAATTGCAACGTCTCTGCACCGTTTGCGCCACCCTGATCCCGAAAATTAAAAAAATAGTTATGGTGAATATGCAGGCGTTCGGCAATCTGCTTCCCTTCGCCCCTGATCGCCAAAATACGCCCCATACTGTTCTTATTCCGAAATGTGTTATAATCAATTTCATGGCCGTTACCAGCGATGGTCAGATACTCACCTTTACCTTGCAATTCAAAAATGTTATGGGTCCAACGGCAAAAACGGGTCCCCGCTTCGCAGCGCGCATGAGAAGCCCGATGTGTAAAATGGAATCCCCTGATCACTACATAGCTGGCTGGACTAACCAACTTAAATCCACCTTTCCCGCCGATAACAGCACCTCCGACCGTCTCTGCCCGGATCACAACAGGCTGGTTCTTGCTGCCCGAGCAGCCCAGAACAATATCTTCATCTGTGGTATAGATGCCGTTGCGTAATGTAATTATGGTACCTGGTCCGGCATGTCTTACCGCATTTTGCAGATCCTTGATAGAGGCAACGCTGACCGGGGCGGCTATAAGGGCCGTCGCGATATGGAAGAGCAAGACAGTAATAATATACTTTATCATTTGGTTTCTCATATAAATTAAAAATAATTAATCATGGGGTGCTCCTGGATCGGGGTTTGGATGTTTTTCATAGACTTTAAAATCTGTCAGCCACAGTGACTCATTTTTCAGCAGCGGACTCTGCCCCACCGGTGTCTGGTCCAGTTTTCCGCCGGCCAGACTCCTGTAAATCCCATATTTATTACGTATATATGAACTACCCTTTCTCCACATATCAATATTGTCGTCCTTAAAATCAATCAGCACCTTCCCATCACTGATCCTGGTAATCTTGCAGGAATAATATCCGTGATGCGTGAAGTGCATTTCCTCCTGAACCTGTACCCACTGATCTTCAAAATCGGCTAAGGGTATATTATCTACAATTTTTCCTTTCCCCGTAGATGCGCCGTCTACCGAGTGAATAATCTGTATTCTTTTATTACCCCCATCCTTGTCGGAGCGTGGCGTTATGGTGATCAGTGGACTACCATGATAAGGCCCATCCTGTGCTTTCAACTGATGAATA
Source organism: Arachidicoccus terrestris (assembly GCF_020042345.1). NCBI lineage: Bacteria > Pseudomonadati > Bacteroidota > Chitinophagia > Chitinophagales > Chitinophagaceae > Arachidicoccus > Arachidicoccus terrestris. The sequence continues at coordinate 3,082,130 of NZ_CP083387.1, read as the reverse complement.
TGGCAGAAACTGTTGGTAGGCTGAAAACCAGCCGGCAATTTAAACTTCCATTCCAACCGCTGCCATTCATCCCAGTTCCCTTGCACTTTCGCCCAAGTCGTATTATTTGTCGCTGATTTCATTTCATTGCGCTGGCGGTCAACTGTCCCCGCGCTGCACCTGTCTCCGTCTATAACCGGGTCGATATGAATATTAAATCGAAAGACATATTTCTTCAAAAACGAATCCCACTCTGTGTCGCAATGGATGCCGTCTGGGTGACCACCATACCCTCCACTGCAACTGGGATGTTCCGAGTAATCGAAGCCAAAGGTCTTCATATAAGTATTGATAGCCGAATATGGTTTGCCAACCATAGCAGAATCAGTAACCATAGAAGTTGTCAATTGATATCCTTTACAACCCGGTGCCGGTACAGGAACGGTTAAACAAGATGTTCCAGCCTTCAGCCAGCAAAGCGAGTTCACCTCGGAGTAAAGCGTATCCAGGGTAAACTCAATAATATACTGGCTGGCGGCTCCTAAGTTTTCGAACTTTACAAAATTGGATGTATTGACCGAACATTGATTATTACCATTTGCCGCGGTTATATGCGCCATCCAGTCGGTACCGTTTACTTTAGCATTGCGAATACTGCCAATCGTGGGGCTGCTTTCACCACAATTCCCCAGGTTTAACAGAAAATAACTGATATCCCTGGCTCCTTTCTGTTTTGTCAGCGTATATTTCCAATTATACCCATCAGTCATCTTTGTAACCTCCAGAGCAATAGCATAATCACTATTATTGGGAGCGCCCGGGACATTGCTAACTACCGGAACAGAAGTAGCGGGGGCTGAGAGCTTTTCCTGGCGGCAGCCTAACGACATCGTAGAGAGGCAGGCAAAAATCACAAAGCGTCTAACAACTGATCTCATATTGATTCACATTTTAAGATGAATACCGAAAACAAATCCTTTACCTGGCGCTGCAGGGTCCTTAGCAAAGCGCAGCCTGCACCTTTCATTCTCTATAGTGCTACCTCAATTGCACACAAAAATCACCGGCCAGAATCGTTGCGGACATAAGAGTGCCATACAATCAGATACCTGATCAGAAGAGCTTTTTGCCCTCAGATAATCTCTGTACTCTTAGCAAGGCCTCCAGATAATAATAATCCGCATATGCCAACGGGACATCCACTTCGCTATCAGAAGGCTTAGAACCCGTGCTATGCAAAAGGATAAAACCATAGTTTTTGCCGACAGCGGCCCGGTATGCCTTTGTCAGGTTAGATAAAATCTTCCCGGCCAGGCTCTTATAATACTGTCCGTTTGTACTGTAGCTGCTCAGTTCCAGTAAAGCCGAAGCCATAACGGCGGCGGCAGAGACATCCCTTGGTTCATTCGGAATGCCAGGCGCGTTAAAATCCCAGTAAGGAATTAAGTCCTCCGGCAGGTTCGGATGATTGAAAATAAATCCGGCAATATGCTGTGCCTGTTGTAAATACTTCGGATCCTTCGTCTCCCTGTAACACATTGTGTAACCGTATAGGCCCCAGGCCTGACCCCGTGCCCAGGCGGACTCATCAGAATATCCCTGGTGTGTTGTCTTTTTCAGCACTTTTCCGGTATTGGAATCATAATCCACTACATGATAGGAGCTGTAATCTTTTCGAAAATGGTTTTCCATGGTCTTATTGGCATGGCTGACCGCCATATTGTAATAAGTGGAATCTCCTGTAAGTTTGGCGGCTTCAAACAATAATTCCAGATTAAGCATATTATCAATGATGACAGGATACGCCCACTTGTCTTTATTATGGTCCCAGGAGCGGATAACGCCGGCCGTTTTATTGAACCGAGTACTGAGTGTCTTCGCAGATTGGATCAGTACCTGCCTATAATGATCATTCTTTGTAAGCAGGTAGCCATTACCTACACTGCAATACACTTTGAACCCCATGTCATGGGTGCGGCCATTAAACTGTTCTTTCTCAATATTTGCTGTAAACTTTTCCGCAAGCCGGCGCCATTTTATATTCTTGGAATAAGCATATAGACGCCATAGCTCTCCCGGGAAAAAACCGGAGGTCCAGTCGCTGGACCTTACAAGACGCAACCGTCCTTTTTCAACTGTTCTGGGAGAGACTAACGCCTCTGAATCATTTTTAACTTTCGAAATCTCAGCCAACATGACGTCAGTCTGTCGTTCGGCATCTTTGAACGTGTTCTTAATGTTCAACTTCTGAGCCTGGGCTATGCCTGACAATAATAAGGCAACAACAACTGCATATATTTTGTTTTTCATTATCTTATTTTTTGATCAATTGTAGTTCCAGAGGGCGCATCAATTCCCGCTCCGTAATCTGGGTCGGCTGTATCAATATCTGATGTTCACCTGCTTCTAATGTGATGTCGCCGAGTTCCATATTTTCAATCAAATCTCCTTTTCTGGAAGGTTCAGTCCGAATCGTTGTCAGTAACTTCCCATCTACCAGAACGTTACAAGTTCCTCCAGTCTCCGTATTTCTGATTCGCTTAAGCACCACACGAAATGCCAGCTTCTGATCATTTCTAAACTTCCAGCTGAGCGTCTGAAAGGCGGAGCTCCAGCCATTCACATAATAACGATCTCTTTTCCCATCACCAAAACCAAAACCTTTACCGACTAACAATGCATCATAAGCCAGCATTCTGGTCATTGAAACATTAGGGGCCAGAAAACGTATCGAATCAAATTTTTCAGGTGTGGCCAACTCGAGAACCACTACAGTGTTTACTGTATCCGGTGCTTTGTCCGGTAAGCCGATAGTAAGATCCAGTTTACCAGAACGGCTGACGCTAAGTCGCCGGCCTTTATCCGTTAAAAGATAAGCCCTTTTGCAAGTCGATACTAAACCGCCAACATACAATTTTCCATCAGTCGGATAATTGAATACATGCAGATATAATTTTCCCGGTTTATAAGTACTGACCCCCCAGCTTTGCAGCGGCAATGGAGTTGCTGTCGTACCGTATATGCTTTCGCCATTGTTTTGCATCCACCGCCCGATCCCGCTCAGGATCGTCAAATCCTCGGATGCCATTTCACCGGTACCCATCGGCCCTATATTCATCAATAAATTGCCCCCCTTTGCCGCCGCGCTGGCCAGTAAACGAATAAAATGACCGGCAGGTTTATGTGAATGATCAAATTTACTGTAGCCATAGCTTTCGTTAGTTGTGGGAATCGCTTCCCAATCACCGGCAACCGGGTAAAACTCCGCCGGCCTGTCGGCGGTATTCTTATAATCACCAAAATTATGCCCTGAGCTCCTTACCAGCCGGCCGTTTATAACGACAGTCGAATCCACTTTACGGATTGCCTGTAAAATGCGGAGATTTTCAGACAAAGGCAGTTTATGCGGTGTATCAAACCACAAAATATCGGGATGATATTTTTGAATCAACTCCAATATCTGAGGTATCGCTTTCCCGTTGACATACTTCTGCACCTTCCGTAATAAGTCCGGATGCAGATTATACCAATCACGACCGCCATATAACTGCAGATCCCCGCCGGGATTTTTGTACTCCCAGTCATTGCCAGGCGCATCAGGATGTTCCCAGTCAAAGGCATGGGAGTAATAAAAGCCAAACTTAAGGCCCTGCTTTTTACAGGCGGCTCTCAGAGCCGCCATCGGGTCCTTTTTATAAGGCGTCTTTGCACTAATATTAAAGTCAGAAACCTTTGAGGGGTACATCGCAAAACCGTCATGATGCTTAGCCGTTATAACAAAATAGCGCATACCGGCATTTTTGGCTGCAGCAATCCACTGGTCAGCATCGAATTTCACAGGATTAAACCTGCTGGCCAGTTCTAAATATTCTTTTCGCGAAATTTTCTCCTTGCGCATCAGGTGTTCTGCATATCCGCCCACCTCCTTACCCTTCCACTCTCCACCGGCCAGGGAATAAATACCCCAGTGCACAAACATGCCGAACCTGGCATCCCGCCACCACTGAATGCGCCGGTCATGATTTTTCATCGAAGCCGTCCACCAGCCATTTAACGCAGCAGTCACCGCTTTGGCATCGCGCTGGTCGCCTACTTTATTAAACATATCCTTATCTTCATCGCCCTTTACCTGCGCTACTGCCGATAAAAATGAGCTAAGGCATAAAATGACTACCGCTACTTTTCTCATCACTAGATGTTTTTTACCCAAAATGTTGTATAATTATTACAATTCGGTCACAGCCCGTCTGCTATCTCCATTTTTATTTTTCTGCCGTCATAAAACGAAAGGTTATCTTACGATAGGTCTGAACCGCTTTGTTATGTGGTTCCTCCACAGAGCCTGTCAATCGCCCTTTTGCATCTTTAGTAACAGTGACCTTCCGCCAATCAAAAGCGCCTTTTTCATAATCCATTGTCTCCCCGTCATCATCATAGAGACGGTAGGTAGCTGGCATATCTCCATATACCCTGACCTCAAGGTCCACCTGCTGCCCTTTTTCAGGCGCATGCAACATGGAGGGCATCATAGGAATGATTCCGCCATTTTTTACATACACGGGAATCTTGTCCAGCCCCGGCGCAACGCTGATGATCTCGCCATCTCCCACATATTTTCCAGTGTAAAAGTCATACCACTTCCCTTTCGGCAATATAACCTTTCTTGACTGCTGACCTGCGAACAGGGGCGCCACCAACAGATACTGCCCGGCCATATATTGATCTTTCACCTCTTTGGAAACAGCCTCCAGATAGGGATTGTCTTCCAGATTGTTCTTTACAGAGGCATGCGTGCTATTTTCAAATCCGGGTTCAAGACTCATGCCTCTAAAAACAGGCGTCCCTTCATAATGATATTTAGCGAATTCTGAATACCAGTAAGGCATCATGCGCATTCTTAACAATGCCAGTTTTTTAATGGGTGCTGCAACATCCTTATAAGACCACGGCTTGGTACCGCTGGACCAGGCATTAATCATAGCCATCGGCGAGAATATAACGGTTTGAAAGCGGCGTATCCACTCCTCTGAAGTCTTGGACGCCCGTACTTCAGGGGTCCATAATACTCCAATATAACCGCTGTTGATCAGTGCGGTAATAAAATCCTCGTGGTTATAATAATCATTGTAAATAACATAAGGGAAACGGTTAGCTCCCGCATTTGAAGCGCGCACCAAACCATAAGTGCGTTCATTTCTCTTTCTGAATAAGTCGAGACTATAACGCATGGCCAGTACGCCATAGGTCTGCCGCATTTGTTCACCGGTCAGCCCGCCGGGAAACCGGGCCACGTCCGGCCAGAGATAATAATCATATCCGTCCACTTCATCAATCTTATAACCGCTGACACCAATATCTACCTGATCTTTCTTCAATTGCCCAAAGAAAATCTTACGCGCCTCCGGAATAGTAAAATCCGGCACCTCACCCAGCCATACTGTGTGCGTCCCCGTATAAGGCGCAATCTCCTTATAAAAAGAGGCCGATTTGGAAACATAAGGATTGATCCACAGATTGAGGCGTATATTCTTATCCAGCATCTCCCGGACAAAACCCGCCGGATCGGGATAGCGCCTGCTGTCCCACTCAAATGTTCCCGGATAGGCCCGGCTTTGCCATCCAGGTTCCAGCCCGACAAAGTCCAGCGGATATCCCTTTAAACGGAAAGAATCTACCTCTGCTTTCACTTCACCTGCAGTAAATAGTGATTTAACCCGTTGTGTAAAGCCCAATCCCCACCTGGGCGGCAATGCACCACCACCATTGAACAGATTGTAGCGCCTTATTGCATCCAGAGCTGTCGGCCCGGCGAATATATAGACCTCCGTTCCCGTCGCGGGAACCAGTACTTCAAGAGCATCTGAATAAGGGCGTGAACTCCAGGTCTTATCTTCATTACGATTCTTCTCTGCAGGCCGGTGCTTACTGTCTTTTCTTACAGCAGAGCCGGCATAAACGGTAATATATCTCGCTGAATTAATAAATACACCATACCCTGCGCTGGATACATAAAAAGGGACCGGTGCATGTGTTCGCCCATTGTCTTTGCCGCCGTAGTGATCTACATGCAGTCTTAATATTTTGCCTCGCTGATGCACTGTTTTAAAATGCAGGCCGAGGCCAAACAACTGCTCCGACCGCCTGAGCGGAAATCGCAGATAGGTTTTTCCGTCGGTGGCAGTCGCTTGAATATCCTGTTTGTCGAGCGGGAAGGACACTTCCCCCATTTTATGTAAGGCTGCAATAGCGGGACGGGCACCGGCCGCCTTCAATAAATCATACTGCTCCGGAGAACCGGCGACTCCTTTCCATATGCCGGGCGCCACCTGCTGCCAGCTAAGTTGCTGTGCGGCCACGGTGCTGCCAGTTAAAGCAAATAGAAAAACAACCAGTATATTTTTATAAATCATAATTGTTATATTATAATGGCACGATTGTATATCGCCCACCCTTTTCAGTTTTGAAGTCAATTGTGTAGCCAATTGTCTCGTTGACTTTCACCAATTCTTTTTCTGTATTGTTGTCATATGGCGTCAGTCCATAAGGCGCTAGTAGCAGGTTGTTCAAAACACCTGAAGCTTGTTTTGAAGCCACCTCAAGGACTTTGACCGGCTGCAAGGTATGCAAACGGCACATCCCTCCCTTCTCGGCATAGATAACCGCTTTACTTAGCCTGTTATCTTCCCAGCTAATGGACACTTCAAAATCTCCCCTCGCTCTTAGGCCCTTAATGCGTCCTTTCTTCCATACGGAAGGCAGGGCAGGCAACAAAAACAGGTAACCTTCATGACTTTGTAACAGCATCTCGGTCATACCCGCGGTGGTTCCGAAGTTCCCGTCGATCTGAAAGGGCGGATGGGCATCAAAAAGATTCGGATAAGTGCCTCCACCTCCCATTGTTTCCCGCTTCTCACGTGGATTGATATAATTAAAGGCATCACTTAAAATGCTGTAAGCATGATCACCATCATGGAGGCGCGCCCACCAATTCACTTTCCAGGCCATGCTCCAACCAGTGCTTACATCGCCGCGGAAGATCAGAGACTTCTTAGCCGCCGCAGCAAGTTCCGGCGTTCTGCTGAGTGTGATCTGGCTGCCGGGATATAAGCCAAACAGATGGGAAAGATGGCGATGATGATCATCCGGCCTGTCCCAGTCTTTGAACCACTCCTGCAGTTGTCCGTATTGTCCAATATGAAATGGATACAACTTCTCTTTTACTGAGATAAGTGTATCAGTAAAATCTGCATCTACATGTAGGGTATTCGCGGCTTTTATTACGTCGGTAAACAGTTCCCGGATAATGGACATATCCATGGTGCTTGCCATCCCCACTTCATACTCTTTGCCGTTTACTTTCATTGTATTTTCGGGAGAAGTCGAAGGATTGGTCACCCAATAACCGGTAGCAGGATCCTTTACCAGCCAATGTAATAAAAACTGGGCGGCCCCTTTCATCAAAGGATAAGCGGTTCCTTTTAAAAAGGCTTTATCCCCTGTATATAAATAATGCTCCCATAGGTGGGTACTGAACCAGCCACCGGCCATTGGCCAGCAACTCCATCTGGGATGGGCACCTGGATCCACCCAGCCCTGCCCTCCGGGCGGCGAGGTTTTGGCCCAGATATCTGAATTATGATGCACCACCCATCCTTCCGTAATGCCATAATTTACCCGGGCCGTAACCGCCCCGTTGACAGCCAGCTCTTTCATAAAATCAAATAACGGCTGATGGCATTCAGAAAGATTTGTGTTCTCCGCCAACCAGTAATTCATTTCAGTATTGATATTGGTCGTATAGTTGCTGCCCCACGGTGGTTGAACATGATCATTCCATATACCTTGCAGGTTTGTCGGCCGCGAACCTGGCCGGGATGCCGCAATCATTAAATAACGGCCAAACTGATAATATAAAGTTTGCAATCCATAATCACGGGGGTCTCCCGTAAACGCTTTCAATCGTTGGTCAGTCGGCAAAGTGGCATTCTCTGACTTATTATCGATTTTAAAAGAAACCCTGTCAAATAAATGCTGATAATCACTTATGTGATCGCTACGGAGGTTATCAAAGGACTTGCTTTCCGCCCGTTGCATATTTGCTGTTGCCTCTGCATGCGGATCCTTTCCATCTTTACCCGGCGACTTATCGAACCCATTAAAACTAGTGGCATTGGTCAGATAGATCGTAACGGTGTTGGCTTTGGAAACATTGATATTATCCTTGCCACCCTTTACTGAACCGCCTTCAGCCATCACCTTAACCAGTACTTCAAAATTAGTCCCCTCTCCATTCCAGTCATCATAAACCACCTGTTTTTTTTCATAGGCCCTGTTGGCCACATACTTGGGTGCCTTTCCTTCCAAACGCAACCCGTTATTTCCACTGGCAGAAACGCGGTATTTTAGTTTACTCGTAAGCGAGACAGCCAGGTCAATGGCATTCTTTTTGTCCGCGGTAATCCGCACGGCCATCACCTTATCCGGATAACTGATAAATGCCTCGCGCGTATACTTTACGCCGTCCATTGTATAATTTACCGTCGCAATAGCATCGGTAAGATTCAGGTCGCGATAATAATCTGAGCTGGCCGTATCTGTTGCTGTCAATTTCAGCCACAGATCAGCCATTGGCAGGTATCTTGCAGAATAAGGGCCCTGCATCTTCTTCCACACAGTAGTGGCACTGTCATACTTCCCCGCAAAAATGAGCTTACGGACATGCTGCAATATAGCAGGACCGCCCGGGGTATTACCCGGATCAGGTGCACCCGACCAAAGCGTATTGTCATTGAGCTGAAAACGTTCCGTACCTACACCTCCAAATACCATAGCGCCCGTTTTCCCGTTCCCCAAGGGCAATGCCTCTTCCCATATGGAAGCCGGAGCTCTATACCAGAGCTTCAAATTCCCGGAAGACGGTACAGACTGAGCGGACATCGCAATACTTGCCGACACGAATAATACAAACAATAAATGTCTAATCATTTTCACATCATTTAGAAATGCAACAGAAAGTTAGCCCGTTTAAAATAAAGACGAGCTAACTTTCGTTGGTTTTATTTCGAGTTCCCTACTACCTATTCTGTTGAAGATACAACATTATACATAGACCTGATAGCCCATTTTCTAGTCGGCCTCTATATAATCTACCACTCGGTCTACTACGTGTACCGGGCCGTTAGTGGCAATAATACCTGCTGTCCTGGCCTGTGTATTTCTCCCACTGCCGATAAAATCATTAATTCGGAACTTCATATTCTGGTCATTTACAATACTGAAATATATGATGCTGCCCGGGTTATTGGGATCCGCTCCCTCCGGCAACATTGTTTTAGTTTCCACCGGAGTCGGTCCCACCGTGCCAAACGTATAATCGCCGTCAGCAATCAGGTATAGTAACCAGTTTTTGACAGAATCCTTGGGATAGTCCTCCCATTTTGTAGCTGTTGTTGCGGGATCTCCGATTAAATGATACCCGAAATAGCAATCATTTGTAATCTTTCCCTTATTCAGCCGGAATATGGCATCGTTATGCAGGAAAATAAAGGTTTTATTTTTCTGAAGATAAAGATTGGTATCAATACCTGAATACAAAATGCCCTCATACATCATTTTAAAGATGGTATCATTGGGATCAGCCCCTAAAGCGCGTTCCTTAAGAAACTGCCAGGCGGTCTTATTAATATGCGGGTCGAGTACTTCCGGTTGAAAATGCCAGTCTTTCTGCCTTTCCAGGCCCAAAAGTTTTTTACATCCTGTCATCGATATAAGTGTCAATAACACCGCTCCGGTCAGCAACACTAATTTAATATTTTTCATTTCGAGTAATTTTATGGTTACAAGTACTTTTAATACGGCGGATTCTGTTCCAGTTTTGTATTGGCATTTAATACATTGCCGTCGATTGGCCACAGAATGGTTCTCGGATCTCCCCATCCCACTTCAGGCGAAGCCGTTTCTGCCTGACGCTGTTTTAATATCGGATCCATCACCTCTATCACCTTATCGGTTCTTAGTAAATCAAACCACCTTTTAGCTTCCATAAAGAATTCCAGCTTCCTTTCAGATAGTATCGCATCTTCCATTATCGCTTGATTGTTCAATGAATCAGCACGGTATATTTCCACGCCAGCCCGGGTACGGACTTGGTTTAAAAGATCTAAAGCAGTAACCGGATCATTTAGTTTATTGGCAGCTTCTGCTCTCAGTAAGACAACATCTGCCCACCGGTATATCGGAAACAGAATATTAGCTTCGGCACCGTTTGGATAAAGTTGATTTCCTTTAGCGTCCAGATTAGGCGCATAAAACTTTAATATCTTATCATGCCAGTCGTTATTAAAATCGATGGTCTGCGGACCACGTATATCTGCCGGCATAGTCGTCCAGTAATTCCACACAGAGTCTTCCACTTCAAAATCACTGTTTGTATTCCCGGCCCCAATCAGTGTGGAGGCATCTGCTCCTCCATCCACTGTCCAGTCCCAGAAGACACTCCAGATAGCTCCTTTTGTGGAAGCGGGCGCAATAAACAGGTTCTTCCAGGTCGCGGTCGGTTCCAGGCTATAGGTATCCAGTGCCAGAAGCTTATTATACCAGTCAACGGCTGCCGGATAGTCTTTTTTCCACATAGCGACATCCATTGCCAACGCATAGGTAGCGCCAATATTCGCTTCAAATACATTATTTAGGGAGGGATTGGATAAGGTTGCCGCCCGCTCTAAATCTTTTTGGATCAATGTATCAACAATGATGTCGCGTGGTGTCCTGGCTTTATCGGGACTCATGTTAATGTCTTCATAGGGCTCGGTCCAGACAGGTACATCGCCCCAGAGTCGGATCAGCCAAAAATAGCAAAGTGCCCGTGTGGTATAACATTGTGCCAGATAGTGATTAATGGCCTCCTGGGCTATTCCGGACTGATATTTTTCTTTTACAAGAGGGATATATTTTATCCCGAGATTTGCCCGCTGGATCGTAACATAGAAATTGGTCCAGTTTGACCCGGTAATCCCTGCAGTAAGCCCATTCATGGCATAAGAAATATTACCATACTGCCCTACCCGCACCTCATCCGTACGTGCGTCACCGTAGAGTGTATAGTTATTGTCAAATATGGATTGTATGCCATCATACATTGCGGCAATACCCGCTTTGATATCATCTTCTGACTTCCAGAAAACGGTAGATCCTATTTCCGTCTGCGGCTTCTCATCCAGAAATTTCGTACATCCGTTCAACAGACTTACCAGTGCCGTTAAAATCAATAGATTCTTGAATATCTTCTTCATAACAATTGTTTTAAAAATTAATGCTGGCTCCTATACCTACTTCTCGTCTCCTCGGGTAACGACCGTTATCCTGTCCCATTTGCAGTGGATCATTAGAGGGGAACTCGGGATCAAACCAGCTGTAATTGGTCCAGGTAAGCAAATTCGAACCGTAGACATATACACCGGCCCCTTTGGCAAAAATATGTTTTACCCACTGGCTTTTTAGGTTGTACGTAAGTCTGGCATAGGACAACCTTATGAAAGAGCCGTCCTCCAGGAACCGGTCGTTCATCCTCATGTTCCCTGTTGTCTGCCGGCGGCTGACCTCAGGGACATCAGTAATATCCCCCGGTTTAGCCCAGGCTGCATAGATAGTAGCCGGCCTTGGGATTATATGTGTCGTTCTATAATTATCCAATGTCTGAGCAGCGTTATTGTAAATCTTATTCCCCCAGGTGGTATTGAAAGTGAAAGACAGGGAAAATTGCTTATACGTGATGGTATTGATCAGTGCGGCGAAAAACTTGGGCTGCGCATTCCCCAGAACCTGTCTATCCCGGTCATCAATGACACTATCCTTATTCCTATTGTCAAAAATAACATCGCCACCCCTCAGTTTGCTTCCTCTTCCATATAAACTATGTACATCTCCGGTATATGGCTGTCCATTATAGGTGTAACCTGTAAATTGCCCCGCGGCATCGAAGTTAGGTGTCAGCCGCTCCCAATCATCATTATAGGCATTTGACTCATCATAAGCATATACGCCCAAAGCTTTCCAGCCATAAAAATCGCCTAATTTACCATTTTCCCTGATCAGCCAGCCGGCCTTCCCATCATCACCGCTGTTTCCTGAAACAAAGGATTCATGATTGTAAAGTGATTTGACAACACTATTATACGTTGAGTAGTTGGCGATGACGTTCCAGCTAAAATCCTTCTTAGAGATCGCTGTCGTGTTAATCTGGAATTCAAAGCCTTTGGTCTGTATACTACCTAAATTAACCCGAACACTATTAAATCCGGTTTCTTTTGCCAGGGGACGGTTATACAGTAAGTCTTTTGTTGTCTTATCATAATAGTCCACTGCAATAGAGATTCGGTTCTGAAGCAAACTCAGATCCAATCCGATATTTGTCTGAATCAGGCTCTCCCACGCCAGTTTAGGATTGCCAAAAGAACTTCCGAACGCGACACCCGCCACACCATTGTAATAATAGCCAAAGCCATAACGTTGAAGAGCGTCATAATCACCAATGCGTTCATTACCTACTTTTCCATAGCTTGCCCTAAATCTACCATCAGACAATAGCGGCTTCGCCCACTGCATAAAATTCTCTTCGGAGAATCGCCATCCGGCGCCCACAGTGGGGAACAACCCCCAACTGTTATCTTTACCAAATCTGGAAGAACCATCATATCTGACAGAACTATTGATTGTATAACGACCTTTGTAACTATAGCCGATTCTCCCAAACAAAGAAGCAAGGGAATTCCCGCTGGCATCGAACTGCGCGGGTAAGATCGTTTCTGCGGAATTAATGGCAATAATTGTTTCATTGGCATAATTTCTGGCCTTGGTACTTGTACTGTTACGCTGGCTCTTTTCCGCGCTGAAACCAGCTGTCAGGTTCAGGCTGTGATCCTTCCCTAATATCGGATCATAATTAAAGTATGCCTGATACTGCCACTCCGTTGATCTATCCGAAGCTTCGCCTCCGCTATTGGCCAAGGGGTTGTTGGAACTTAAAATCTTGGGCGAGAAATCCACATCTCTTCCCTGCCTGTAGAGAAAGGTAAAGTTTGTCGTGAATTTGAGGTTCTTTAAAAATGAATACTGCATCTCATTAAACAACTGCGCGTCATATTGATCCTCCAGCGCCACCTCATATAGTGCGACTGACAGCGGATTACGCCGGCCGCTGACGTAACCGGTCAAACTGCCATCAGGATAATATAATGTGAAGTTCGTCGGTCGCTGGAAGGTCTGATTGATCGTATTCCCTTCGTTAATATTATTGCGTTTACGATAGCCAAACTGATACCTGGTACTAAATCTGAACTTAGAGGAAGGTTTGAAATCCAGATTGGTCCTCGCCTGGATCTGCTTGCCCCAACTATTTAAAATCAACCCTCTGTCGTTTACATACCGGAGACTGGTATAATAATTCAAAGTTTTACTTCCGCCACTGACCCCGAAATCTGCCTGGTCTCTGATCGCCATTCTGGTTAGTGCATCCTGATAATCATTGTCGGCGTTAAATCCAGGGTTTAGCGAATCTGCACTGGTTCCGGCACTGGCCTTTGTCGGGCTTTGCTTCTGTCGGAACAGCCGGACCTCATTTGCATTTGCCTGACGCAGTTTATGCGCTAAAAACCCATAGTTTCTAAGATATCTCGCGTTGATCTTTGGCGCACCTGCGACTCCTTGCTTAGTGGTAATAATAATTACACCATTGGCCGCACGAGACCCGTAAATCGCGGAAGACGCCGCATCTTTCAACACTTCAATGGACTGAATATCATTGGGGTTGATATCATTTCCATTGGCACCGACCACTCCATCAATAACATACAACGGTTCATTACCGGCACTGGAAAAAGTGGATCCTCCCCGAATGGTAACCGAGCTCTCAGCCCCGGGTTCTCCCGAATTATTTATAACCAGCAAACCTGCGGCCTGCCCCTGCAGGGCATCGGCAATATTAACTGCCTGCCGCTCTTCAATTTGCTTCGCGCTGATGGAAGTGATCGCACCGGTTACGTCCCGCTTCTTTTGAGTGCCATAGCCAATAACAATCACATCATCCATGTCAGAAGCAGAAGGCTGCAATATGATATCGATTACATTTTTATCGCCAACAACTTGTTCTTGTGAAAGGGTACCCACAGACGAAAATACCAGAACAGCATTTTTATCGGGAACACGAATAACATAATGACCTGAGCTGTCAGTTGTTGTGCCAAACTTACTATTCTTTATCAGAACGGTGGCTAAAGCAATAGGATCACCTTCAGCATTATTGACGGTACCTGTAACTTCAATTGGTTTATTCTGTGCGCCCGCTGAACTTGGCGATAAGGCCCAAAGAAATAAAAACAATAACGGCAGTCCGTACATATAAATCATACGCACGGGCCGGATTAACCAGGAAGGTTTTTCAAGCATAAGACAATTTTTTTTGTACTGAGAAATAAGAAACTTATTTAACAAAGCTATAGTTGATCACAACACAAATATTGCATAAAATGACCCTAGCACTAAGCTATTTTAGCACAATTTCAATCTATCCCGATTAAAAACCTTCATGGTATTTCAATTCCGTGGAAACTCAAAAAAAATAATGATGGTCTCGGAATAATCAGGCGGCAAGTAACAAACACAGTCTATTGTAACGCTGTCAATCAAGGAAACGTAGGCGTTTAAAAATGAATTCATGGCATCCTTGTACATCGACAAAGAAGCTCTACATAGACTATCCGGCACACTATACCTTCAACCCGACAAGCCTGTATCTCAGCACCGAAGGATGCTTAGTACTGCCTTAACATACAAATTATCTTAATTGATATGCCGCCACTGTCTTCCCATTAAAGGAAGGAACATAAATAATCCGTTTATGCGGATCAAATCCAAGATCTGCGGCGTTCTTTTTTTCCATGCGCGTATCCAGCAGTATTTCAAACTGACCATTAGAAAATACATAATATACAAAGCCAGACCAGGCTGTTACCAGAAAATCTCCATTGCCAACTGGTTCAATTCCGTCAATGCCAGACGGCAATTCGGCTACCCTGGATAGCTGTTTTCCGGCATCCGCTTTCATTAGTGTTTTTCCATTGGCAAAAAATAAATTTCCTTTGACAAATTTGAGCCCGTTGGCCCCTTTAATGCTATCCAAATAAAGCTCAGGCCGATAATCAACTATCCGCCAAATCCTTCCTGTTTTGGAATCGGCAACAAAAACGGCCTTGCTTCGAGAATCTACCGCGATATCATTCAACCTTTTAGCGCCCTTAATATGAATCTTTTCTTGAACAGCATGTCTGTCTGTATTAACCACCACAACCTCGTCGTTATCCGCTACATATAGCAAATTACCGATACGGCCAAGCCCCTTGGGCGCATTAAGACCTGTTATCCAGTTTGAATTTACTATTTGTCCATTCGTTGAAAGAATCGCAACCCCACCTTTCCCATCATTGGCCCACCCTTCTCCGTCTATGAGCGAAACATATAAAAGTTCGTTTTTAAAATCCGGAAGCACCGATTCAGGAATAGCCAAAACAGTATCCGTTTCCCAAACTTTTGTAATAGTATGCTTTTGAGAAAAACATTCAAACGCCAAAAAGAGGCCGATGCTCGTTATAATGGTCTTCATATTTGTACTGACTTTAGGGTTTATAAAATAATTTCGGCAAATCTTCATTGCTGTAAATCTCAAAGTGTTTTATTAGCAACGTTTTTGAGACTACAATCATCGATCCCCTGTACACTTTTCAGGCTCAGGTTACTGACGTTCTGCAAAATCCCCCAAGGGGTTCCTGTGGATTTCTGACTCTGTATATCATACAAGATAGCGCCCTTTACATCATTCAGAATAAAAGGCGGCCTGCCTTCTTCTTTCATAAAACTGGTTTGAACGTCATGCATTTTTAAATTTCTGACATGACGAATATAAAATCCGTAAGCCGGCATTGTCCCCCAGCGATATGGCTCAGGGTAATCATCTGTAAATTCTGGCACTACCCTATTCATCGAATCCTTCGCGCCACCTCCCTTATAGTAAATACGGATATTGCTTAACTGAAGGTCTTCGATGTCATGGCCTGCAACCCCGCTAATAATTGCTCCATGGCGTGGGTCTACGTTATATGCCACCAGATTATTGATAATAATCCTTCTACAAGCGCCAATTGGTATCGTGTCCGGGCCTCTTTGCCGAGCACCAAGTCTGATAAATATCGGTGCGTTTACGACATCCCGCATGGTAATATTAGAAATCGTCACGTCTTCCAAAAGACCTCCATCAACCGTCTCCAGTGCAATTCCTCTGCAGTAGTCAAATACGCAGTTAGAAATAACAATGTTTTTAAACCCTCCATTACTTTCTGTTCCAAACTTTATCCTGCCAGTGGGGTTCTTGTCAGAATACCGGGTATAGTTTCTTGTAAAAGTACCATTCATAAAAGATCCTAAATCATAACCGCTTACCTGGCAATTGGTTATTGTAACGTTCTCTGTTGGTTTTGCGTAACCCAAGGCGAATGAACTCTTCAGGCAGATACCATCATCAAATGGAGAATTTACCGTACAATCGGAAACACGTACATTTTTACAACAATCAATATCGAAACCATCCCTGTCCGTATCTACTTTCAAATTATGAAGCGTCAAATTATCAACACCTGTCGCAAGAATAGCAAAATGACCGCCGTGCAGAATAGATATATCTTCAATATTCACGTTATGGCAGTTCTTCAACCCTATGGCTTTGTTGCCGCCACCTCTCGGTTGTCTGGTGCTGCGGGTAAGTCCCTTGCCCCAGATCATGCCTTGCCCGGTAATGGATACATCATGAACATCAATGCCCCAAATTAAACTGTTTTTCCAGTGATTGTGGCCGAAATCCTGGTATTTATCATAGGCCGTTTTGGGTTCAGGGTCGTCATATCCAATACCATTCACTTCTTTTGCGCCCAATAAAATAGCGCCCTCATCCAGAAATAAAGAGATATTACTTTTTAACCGGATGCTATAAGTCGCATAAATGCCGGGCGGAAAATAAATTGTCCCTCCGCCGTTCTTAGCGGCGATATCAATTGTCCGATTGATGGCATCGCCGTCATTGGTAAGACTGTCCCCCTTCGCGCCGAAATCTCTGACATTATAGAAGGTTTTACCGGGCTGGGCAGATAATGCGGAAGAAAGTCCGAACAGAAAAATCACCAGTACCACTGATAACAGGTAGCATATCCCTTTTTTCATCTTCTTTGGTATAATGTAAACCACCGTTATTTCGGCGGGGGGAATAATACCAATTTTCCTTTTTTATTTTATCATATGATTCACCAAACATATACCAGGCTTATCTACATTTTCATAGGGCAAACAATCGTACACATTCACGCTATTTAAACATCAAAGAGAAACACTTTGCAATAATTAATACTTTTATCGGGTGCTTCTTAAACGCTTCACATCCGCCGCCTTAATTAAAGTCGCTTTGTTGCCAAAATCATTTCTGACATATGTCAACACATCTGCAATCTGTTGATCTGTCAGATAGTTCAGCGGAGGCATATTGTTTGAGTAATTATTTCCATCAATATCCACCCGCTCCTTGAATCCCTTTAAGACAATATTAATCAGCCCCACCTTACTGCCAAGCACATAAGATGTTTGAATCAGCGGGGGATTCAGGTTATCAACTCCACCACCATCGAATTGGTGGCAAGACATACAATGACTTTTATACAACACTTCCCCTCTTACAAAAGATTCAGTAGAGTCAGAAAAACCACCATTAGCTGTTCCTGGGGCAATACCTTGTAAGCGCGCTGTCGTAAAAAACTGAAAGACAAAAATGAAAACAACAAAGATACCCAATATTTGCTTTCTCATTATTAAACAATTTATAACTGCAGCTTATTTGCTGTAGACAATCTTAAATATTCTCCCCTTCGCATCATCGGTTACATACAAGGCACCATCCGGCCCCAGCGCCAGCCCGCACGGCCGGTATTTTGCTTGCCTTGGCGACATCAATTCTCCGCCGGCCAATTCTGAGAAATTGTCTGCAAAAACTTCCCAGTCACCAGAAGGTCTGCCATTTTTAAAAGGGACAAATGCAACCATATAACCAGCCTGCGGCTTGGGTGAGCGGTTCCAGGATCCGTGGAAAGCGACAAACGCACCGTTCTTATACCGATCAGGGAACATACTTCCTGTGTAGAATAATAAGCCATTGGGTGCCATATGACCCGGAAACGCAACAACCGGATCTATATATTTGTCGTGTATTTCCTTTTTGCCATCACCACCGTATTCAGGGGCAAGCATTTTTGCTTTCTTAAACTGATCATAATAGATGAAAGGAAAGCCTGCGTCATCTCCCTTATGCACCATATACATGCACTCTGCGGGCAACAGGGAGGATACATTCTCATCGTAG